>NZ_JAUNKC010000005.1 GCF_030532965.1 Corynebacterium sp. | reverse complement strand
ACTCTGGCGCTACACGATCATTACCACACCGCTACGAATTACTCGTTCGCAACAGTGGTGATCGGGGCTTTACCTTTGCTTTTACCACACACCCGCCAGGTGCATCACACGTGCTGTTTGTTCACGGCCACTAGTCACCCCAGCACGACGCAAAGCTCGTCCGGAACAGCATGCCGCATTTTGCGGACACCGTAGACTTCAGTAATTTTCCTTATGGATACGTCGGATCAGCTCTATCAATGTTTCTGTCACAAACTTACGCGAACACTTATCCCCTAAAGCCTTAGACTGACGGTAACCACGAGAGGTAATAAACCCACCAACACGGTGACTATTCAACGTCTGGCAGATGAACTCAACGTCAGAAACGATCACGGTAGTGGTCGATAAACCTGATCACTTCCTTTCGTTGCGGGTCGAGTCTAGATGCGAAAAAAGCCGACGCAGCCTTTGAACTGCTCATTAATATCCCGTAACTTCTGGTTTTCACGACGCAACCGTGCATTTTCGGCGATCACATCAGCCTCATCACGATGAATGATTCTCGCGCCATCCACGCCTTGCTTACTGGACCCATTGGGCGTGCCGTATACCACGACACACCAAGCTTTTAGCGCCACACATTCACACACTACCTGCAACGGGCAGATCTTCAGCCAGAATCCGATCCTCAACAAGACGGACCACACGATCCTTGAACATCCTGATCAAATTTCTCACATCTACTCCAGATTTTCCCATCTACCCAAACAGAACAAAACCTTGGACACTTCACATCCGCCAACAGATACTTTCGATGATGTTTAAGATCTCCCAACCAACCATATCAAGGGCTATTAGCCGTTCCTTTGACGCATTCGATGGAATACTTTCACATCACTAACACCACAAGAAGGCGACTGACACCGACATTATGTTCTCGACGGCACACTGGCGGAATGCTAAGAACCGAAAACTCACCCGCAGTTTTGCAGCGAGAAGCACAAGAAAACCGGCTTCAACCCGCAAATACTCACCGATCAAGCAGGAGAGATTTATTGCACGTCCGCTCCAACCGACTCCCCCTAACTAAAGCAATCCAAACAATCACCATCATCAAAAATCGTCTTCTACTAACTATCCCTGAATAAACTTTTCGGTATATTCCGTGATAGAAATCGGCCGCATTATGATCCTTTTGGGGTTAATTGCCTAGGCAGTAAAATGCCAAGGCTGTGATGTGTGGGATCGTGTAGTGGGTGGCAATTCGTTCCAGCAACTCCGCCCCGGTGGGCGCATTCATCGCACGCAGCTGGGCCCGATCGGTTTTCAACTGCTCATGATGTACACCGGACTGGCCTTGAAGCGCGATGCGCTGTAACCACGAATAGACCACGGTTGTGGGGCTGGGATCGATATAGCCCAATTCTTTGTTGGGGCTAACGACTGCGATGTCGGCACCGCGCCGGTCAAGGCCCGGAATAAGCCGGGTATCGCCGATCCACACGGCTTTGATTAGCCGGTCGTGGACGATCAGCGTGATGGTTTCGGCGTCAAGGACATCCGCCACCAGTCCCGCCACCCCGCACTGAGTGGCGGTGCGACTAAAAAAGTAGTCGGAACCGGGACCGAATGAGATTTTGGCGAGATCCGCGTAACTAGGAGCGCCAGTGACGGTGTCGACGCCGGGTATGGTTGCGACGTCGCCACAAGTAACAGCCCGGCCTTGGGCAGCGCGAATGTTTTTGCCTGATCCGATGCGGCCGTCCGTGCTCGCAGACCCGCCGGAAATGATGACTGTTCGGGTGGATAGCTCGGTGAAACTGGTGTTGATGTCGCCGAGCCGGACGGGACCGTGCCATACTTTGGCAACATCGTTGAGAGTCCCTGGCGGGGTTTTGCCCACTGTATATAGCTTCCCGGTTTTATCGGCCAAGGTCACCACTACGCCGGCAAAGCCAGAGTCGGTGACAACGGGCTCGGCGAAGATTGGGGTGAAGGTTCCGTCGTCGCGCCCTGGGGTTAGTTCGGTGTAGCTGCGCCGTGCCACACCGATGGTGGCCGGGTTGTCGGGTTGGTGGGAAATAAGGTGGGCGATTTGCAGGAGGTTTCCGAATGCCTGGGTGATCGCTTGTCGACGTGGCCCGGTGCGCTGGTTACCGCCACGGATCCTGTTGCGAACCGTAACCACGGCTGTCAGGGCGCGTTCCAAGCGATAAAGCTTATGGGTGCGCGCATGGTGAACAGCGGCAACCAGCTGCGCGTAACTGAGCGGACTAAGCGCGGGCAATCCGTAGGTTATCAATTCCGTTAACACTGGTTGGATAAGATCACTTGCTGTACGCAACGCCGCTTGCTGTTCGGATGTCGATAAAGCCGGGACGGTTTCTTCCTGTGGCTTGCTGTCGGGTGTGGTTGCCGCGATTGGGGTGTCGTCAGCGACTTCGGCGGCAAGCGCCACGGCCCCGCAGTGGGCACATTTAGGTGACAGCAAACAGTCGCAGGCTAATTCGTTTTCACTAAAGGTGACGGTATTTGTACCAATCGTGATCGTTAGGGGCGCATCGCTAATCGTCCACGTTTGGGCATCCTGCGTGAGTGCATCGGCGCGTTTCTTGAGCCGAGTGGGTAGGTCACTGATGATGTCATGGATTAGCTGCGCTGGTAATTGGTAGGTCACGCCAGCACCCCCGTTACCCACCTAGCCAGCTCCAATGGGGTCACTTGGGCGACCCGCATTCCGGCGCTGGCTACCTGTCGAGCCACTGCTTCGTCGTAAGTAGCGACACCGGAATCGTCGAGGGCGGCGCAGCCTAACAGTTTCACCCCGTCGTCGTGAAGCCGCCGAACGGTATCAACTAGTCGATTGATCGAACCGTATTCTTCAAAGTCTGTAATGAGAATGACTGCGGTTCGGGTGGGATTTTCAATAAGCGTTTCGGCATACATCAATCCCTTGGCAATATTGGTTCCGCCGCCGACGGAGATTTCCAATAACAACGACAAGGGGTCTTCGACGTGGTCGCTTAAATCGATAACCTGCGTGTCGAAAGTGACGAAATGTACCTTTAGTGTGCGGATTTGCGTAAGAATCGCTGCGGTCATGGAGGCATAGATGGTGGAAGCTTCCATCGACCCGGAAACATCCACAACGACGATAATGTGCCACGGCGAAAATTTTGTCTGCGTCTGGTAAAACCTCGGATTGACCGGGACGATTGTGCGCCGATTATCGTGTTCCACGACGTTTGTGAGATTCGCCCGAATCGTCGCAGCCAACGCTAGCCTGGCGGATTTCTTCGTCGACGTTTTCACGTTGGTCAATTGCGTTAGTGCGGGGCGGACCGTGGTGGCGAGCTGTTTACTCAACTCCGATACGATGCGAGCGACTATGGGGCGCAGTTTCGCTAACCGCGCTTCTGGTAATGCACCTTTCAAATTCAAAATGGTCTTCAACGAATCCACACTTGGTGTGACCGAATCTGGTTCAAGTGCGGCCGCCACATCACCGCGCCCAGCCTCCAATGCGTCACCGAATATTTCTTGGACTCCTTGGTACCCAAACAGCGACTCGATATCGTCTTTCCATACCCGGGCGGAGATAGTGCCAGGCTTATGCCCAGCAGTTATTCGGCCATCACCGGGTGATGCGTCCCCGTGTGGGCTAAAACCATAGAGTTCATCCAAGGCCGTCGCCATTTTCTGCGCTGTACCGGTTAGTTGATCCGGCTGGGCACCGAGGATTAATCGCCACCGGGTAGCTGGATCGAAGGAAAGATCCATCAACCCTAAGGCGTCAAGAACTTCCCGGGCGCGGGCATCTTCCGTGGCAAACTCTACGGCACGCTGCGGATCAAGTGTCGTATCGATGTGCCCAATGCGTTCGTAGAGCCGATCCAGAAACGCTTCGCGTTCCCCCGCTGATGTGAGATCAAACGTGGATCTGAAACTTGGCAGCATATTTATGAATGCGCTGTCCGCGATGGTTTCAATGTTGTCGATAAACTCGTCAAGCAAATACGAATCCGGCCAGGCTGGCCCCAATGCGGATAGGAATCCCACCAAGTATGGTTTCGACGCCTGGTCGGTCCACGATCCCACTAACGCTTTCGTATCGTCGTTCGGGGCAAGCGCGTAGGCGGCACCTTGCATAAGCGTACTGCCATGCGTTTTCAACCGGCGCAAGGTGTGTTTAAGCAGGCCCGCGTATTCGGTGCCAAACGACATCAAGTGCCCTAATGCCCTGGCATCGTGGGGATCAGTGGAACCGGCGATGCCATTAACGCTGGAAATAATGATCGGCGCTAATTCGTCGGCAAGGCTAACACACCGGTTTTTAGTGTCGTCTGCCAGTAACAGGGCACCAGCGTCCGTGGCAGACACTACCCCTGAGAGAGTCTCGGCAACCGTAATGGCCTGATGCAGGCTGAGGGAATTGAGCCAATTTCGGGTTAGTTCTTGCACAACATGGTTGACCACCTGGTCAATTCCGCAGCCAATGGCAACCCCCAATGTTGTCAGCAACGTGTCCAGTGGCACATCAGGCTCATTCAATGTCACCAATAGAATATGGGCCACGGCTTGCTCCACGGTAACACCGTGCGCTGCGGCAAGATTGGTCGCAGTCTCCGCACCGGGACTCCACGTACAAGTAATCGTGTACCCTTGCGCTTTCAATCCGCGTTGGGTGCCTTCGGTTTTGTCGGTTGTGTACGGAATACCCAAAACCTCAAGCTGTTTGAACAACACGTGTCGTTTCAGCGCGGTGTGGCCGCTGAACGGATCGACCCTAAGCGTTTTTGACGGTTCTTTGATTTCCGACGGCAGTTTCACGGAAGCCAATTGGCGTTTGACCTCGACAACCAGTGCCGGGTGTGGTGCCGCTGGCGCAACCGCGCCCCTTTTATCGCCTACCAACACCTCTTGGAGCGCTTGGGCAACCGCACGGCCCCGACCCAAGATTTCGCCGTGGGCAAATACGGTGGTCACAGCTTCGATTGCTTCACGACGCCCCACGCTCGGCAGCTTCCGCAAGCTGGCCAAGTCTAATGCAACGCGGGCTGCTTCCATGGTTTCCCCGGTTCCAGCCGGGTGTCCGTGTTTCCGAAGTGCGCGGGTGACGGATACCATCACCCCCTGAACAACATCCACCACTTCGGCGCGGGTTTTTCCTAAAACCGCTTGTTGCCACCACGGATCCCGAATCCCAGCCGCGTAGCCGGAGCGGGAATCAAGTTGGGCGAAAGAATACGGAACAACCGAGGCAGTAACCGGTGACCAGTCGGTTTCTAGATCGGGGGTGGTATCGTCAGCGCTGTTATCGAGCAACCCTAAACAGTGATATGATCCAACCACTACCAGTGTGACGCCAGGCAGCTTTTTAAGCGCCTGGCGCATAAATTTTTCCCGCCTTAATGTGTGAGGATCTGGCGGTTGCAGAAACCTAGTTGCAGCGCCCACCGCCAATGCTGCGGTTTGGATATTATGCCACGCCTGCCCCACCACGGCGGTTTCTACCTGTGTATCCCAGCTTTCCTGGCTGATAACCTCAGCTATGTGTTCTTGGTGTTGCTGGACTTCAGTTTCGTCCTCACCGACACATGGATGTTTCGGCGCACCAACTGGCAAATCAATGGCGTGTACTGGAATGTTTCGTTTATGTGCCCACCGTATGATCGCAAGCTCGGGCGAAAAATCCGCAAACGGGTACAAGCACCCCGAGTGCGGGTCCCCCGTCACTGCCGCAGCAATGGCGATCGGCGCCGTGGTTTCGTCATGCGCTAGCCACGTGAGGCAACCGTGGAGGTCAGCAGGCAATTCCACCGCGATTGCTTCGGGGTTCAGTTCTTCGGCGGCCTCCACCACCATGCGGGCGCATGCTGGCGAATGATGCCGGATGCCGAAAATATTCTCGTGGTGCCCAAGCTGCTCCAATGCCGCTTCGAGATCATAAGGTTTAACTGATGTCATCGCGGTGTTCCCAGATAGTAGCCCACGGCGAATTGGGGTTAGCCTTCGCCCGACGCTGCACGGCTTTATCGAAGTAGGCAACGATCCGTTCGCTGTCCTTTTCGTCGTCTTTACGCACCGCGCCGAGGATATGCCCCGGAATCAACCCCAATTGGGTACCGGAATCCGGGAAATACGCCGATGCCAGGCTAATGGAGGTTGAGATGGCAACCGCCTCCGCCGTCGACATGACGGTCGATGGTTGGGCGACGCTCCACCCCTCTGACGTGATGCCCGTTCGTAAGTCTTTAAAAATTGTGACCAACGTTTCCACCACTAAGTCGTCCACGTCGACGATGGCATGGGCATCCGCTATGGCCCGTTGCGTGCGGCTTTTTACCAATGCGATCTCGGCAGCTTTGTCCGCAATCGGGTCGATGTGTTCGAAATTGAAACGGCGTTTCAGTGCCGCCGACATCTCTGACACGCCGCGATCTCGCAGGTTCGCGGTTGCGATAACGCAAAAGCCTTCCCGGGCGGCGACGCTGTAGTCGCCTAATTCGGGAATTGCTATTCGACGCTCGGACAATACCGGCACCAGGCTGTCTTGAATCTCCGGCTGGCACCGAGTAATTTCTTCGATCCGAGCCACTTTTCCGCTGGTCATCGCGGTGAGAACCGGTGACGGCACCAATGCGTTAACGCTTGGTCCCTCAGCAAGCAACAGGCCGTAATTCCAGCCATATCGAAGTTGATCTTCAGTGGTACCTGCGCTGCCCTGCACCGTCAGCGCGGAGGTTCCACTAATCGCCGCCGCCAACAATTCCGACAGCATGGATTTAGCAGTACCCGGTTCGCCAACTAGTAGCAGCCCTCTGGCACCTGCCAGGGTAACCACGCACCGCTCCACCAATGCCTTGTCACCGATGAATTTCGGCGGAATATCCATGCGGGTGTTATCGGCTAACCGCAATCCAGCGGCACCGCAGATAAACGCCACAACAGCTTGTGGGGTGAGCTGCCACCCGGGAGGTTTCGGCCCATCATCCCACCGCCGTAAAAACTCGATTTGTTCTGCGAATTCATCTTCCGGCACCAGCATCTGGATATTGAGATTTTCCATAGCGAATGATTGTAGTTTTCGCCCCTAACATGGCAGGGGTGTTTCTCCCCCTTTTGTGGTTACTCGGCTTCTTGCCGCGTAATCCACTCGCCCCAATCCAAGCTGTCAAGCGGATCACCCGCCTGCAATTGCTCATCAAGCACGGGAAATGTTTTGGTAAAGCTATGTGTTGTGGTGCGGGTTTCAAACCGAACAGTCACGATCCCATGTCCCACCCCTTGAATCCAGCCGTGCCCATATTCGGGGTGGAACACATCCTGGGTGGGAAACCACGCCACCGCGGGTTCCCCTGAACGTTCAGTTTCCTCGGGTAGATCGATGGCGGTTTCGTGGTTGTTGTCGCCCCGCACGCCGGATTCCCAATCCGATTCCACGGTTGTGGTGGGTTTGACGAATTGCAGTTCCGGAAACAGCATTTCTTGGCTGGGCTTTTCCAGATTGGAAAACGACACCCCCACCAGGCGGATCGGCCCTACTTCGTCCGGGTACCGCACTAGAAGATCGACCATGCTGCGCAATTGCGATTCGTCGTCGGTGGCATACAGCACGGATTGTGACCTGGATTCGATATGAAAATCCGCCAATTTCAGCTTGACATTTACAGTGCGGGCCCCACGCCCATCGGACATAAGGCGTCGAAAAGCGGCCGTAAACGCCCGATCAACAGCGGCATCTAACTCGGTGCGGGTTATGAGATCCTTCGGATAGGTATACTCCGCGCCGATCGACTTCGCCTCCGCACGGGGTGTCACCGGGGCGGTGTCATTGCCGCGCGCAATATTCCACAGCGACAAACCAACCGCCTTACCCAGACTGATTTCCACTTCCTTCGGCGGCAGCGCGGCAAAATCCGCGATGGTGCTCACCCCCATTCGCTGCAATTTCACCTCCGCAACCGGCCCGATCCCCCACAACTTCCGCACCGGCAGCGGCCCCAAAATCTCCGATTCTTCCGCGCGCGAAATCACGAACGTACCGTCGGGTTTCGCCATGCCCGAGCCGATCTTCGCCGCTTGTTTGCCCGCCCCAGCACCTATTGACGACGGCAACCCCGTCTCCTCCCTAATCGCCTCACGCAGCTCATTTGCCCACTGACGCACCTCATCCGGCGAAGCCCCCACCAAGGCAGGCGGTTCCATAAACGCCTCGTCGATGCTGATCTGCTCAATCACCCCGGCGCGCGCCGCCACCAACTGAAAAACCCGGCGCGACACCGTCGAGTACAGCTTGTGCCTGGGGCGGACACTAATTCCGCGAAACCCGACCAGGGCACGGGCTTGGTGCATCGGCATCGCCGACCGTGCCCCGAGAGCGCGGGCTTCATAGCTTGCACCGGCGACCACGCCGCGCCCGGAGGTGCCGCCTACCAGCACGGGTCGACCCCGGAGAGTGGGTCTGGTGAGTTGTTCGACGGATGCGAAAAACGCGTCCATGTCGATATGTAACACCCACCGTTGCATAGGTTTAAGGGTAGCAAGAGACAAGCGGCGGATACCTATGGAAACCGGTTACGTACTTGGTGTTATCTGCGGACGATCACCGCAACGACGACTAACGCAATGCCGATCAATTCGATCGTGGTGGGCAGCTGCCCGAGCATAACCGCGCCACAGATGGTCGCGACCAGGGGCATCAGTGCGGTAAGCACCGCATACAATGACGCTGAGGACAACCGCATGGCAACGATGTCCAGCGAACTTGGAATCACAGTTGATAAAACCGCCAGCCCCACCACGAGTCCGATCATCATGGTTGGGTCCATGTTCACGGTGATAGGTAGTTGGAATACCACAAGTGGTGCAGCAAATAGCGCCCCATATAGCAGCCCTACTCCCAGCATTTGCTGGGTTTCTTTCCGGTTTAACAGCACCCGGGACATCTTCAATCCGACTGCAATGTAGATCCCCCACCCGGCTGCGGCCCCTAATGCGAACAGGATGCCTTGGGCGTTGTTCGTCCATTGCGCGCCGGATAACACCACCACGCCCGCCGCTGCCAGCAGCAAAGCTACCCATTGTTGGATTTTTCGGCTGGCAAACGCCCCAACCGTGATGGGGCCGAGGAATTCCACTGCCACCGCTGTCCCAAGTGGGATGGTTTCAATGGCGTTGTAGAAGCACACGTTCATCAACACCATCGATGCGCCATAGGCCATTGCCAGCTTCGCTTTGTCACCAACAAAGTCGCCGAATCGGGGGCGGTAAATGATCGTCATGATAAGGCCCGCGCAAAATACCCGCAGCCACGCCACGTGTGTTGGTGGCAATACCGCGAACAGCCCGACGGCGATGGCAGCACCCACGTAGACGCTGATGCCGCTGCCTAGAGTCAATCCGATTGGGGCTAGTTTTTGGTAAGTGGAATTTTCGGTCACGACGTTTAAGATTAGTAGGTAAATTTCCCAATGCCTAAATCGAAAAAGGCGTGTTATCCTTGGCTCTTGTCGTTAAAACCACCTCAACTACATAGTTAAGCACATGATGAAAAAAGCCTTAACCCGCACCCGGTCTGTTGCTATCGCCGTGGCATTAGCAACCACCTGTGGTCTTTTAGTCACCCCGCACACCGTTGTAGCGCAACCATTCCCGCCCGAAATCAAGGAAGAACCGCTGCCGGATCTTAATCTCGCGGAGCCGAAAAGTAACCCCGGCAAGTATCACGCGGTGCCACAAGGCGGGGCGCAGTACGTGGCTTTCGGCGATTCATATGCCGCCAACCCCAGCACTGAGGAGCAGTACGAGGCGCGCCAGGACGGCGACCCGTGCCGCTGGGGTCCTAATTCTTACCCCATGCATTTGTCTAAAAACTTCACGTCGTTTTTCAACGCCACCTGTTCCGGTGCCGTGATCGAACAAGACTATTTCAAGGCCGCGCCGGTTACCGCGCGCCTTAGCCAATTGGTGGATCGGGCGGAAAGCGTGCACGCCTTGGGCCCGCAGACCCAGGTGGTGACCATTACCATCGGTGGGAATGAAGCATGGTACGCCATCCGCGACTATGGTCATCTTGGCTCGTCGAAGATTATTACGCCTGCGGAGTACAGCCGAAGGATCGGGCCGTCCGTCGCCCGGATTCGCGCCCAAGCCCCCAATGCCCGAATTCTGCTCGTCGGTTATCCCGAATTTGTCGGTTCCGACAACCGCTTGTGCTATATCGATACCACTCGCTACGGCTTCCCACTCAAGATCGTTGTGCATGACCCAACCCAGCGCACCTATATCAATGCATTGAATACCGCGATGCGGATGTCCGCCCCGGACCTTGGCGCGGAATATGTGGACGTGTTCACCCCTTCCCAAGGGCACGGTTCCTGTGTGCCGGATGAACAACGCTGGGTGAAAAATCTGCTCGATGCCCCGGAGCGTGATCCGCATCTTATCCTTCACCTCAACGAGGTCGGCACAAAGGAACAAGCCCGGATTGTCGGCGAATACCTGAAATTGGGCGATCTGCCCCGGCTTTAATCGTCGACAAGCGCCAGATCCGAAACACGATAGGTTCCTACCATGGCTACATCTGAGTATTGCCCCGGGGTCGCGGTCACCGATCCGCAGACCTCGATCCGGCTATGCCGGGAACTTATTTATCGGTTCTTTCCTGGAAATATCCGCAGCTCAAAAGTGTGGATTGATCCGCACCTCTACCCAACCAAGCAGTTTTCCTTCAAGCGTCCGTTTGCCGTAACCGATGCGACACGGGTGACGCCCGCGCAGCTCACCGCCGTGTTTCCGAAGGAAGAGCTTTACGTTCTTCCGCACCACCCGGTCGAGGGCGTTGAAAATACGGTGCTGCAA
This sequence comes from Corynebacterium sp., assembly GCF_030532965.1. GTDB lineage: Bacteria > Actinomycetota > Actinomycetes > Mycobacteriales > Mycobacteriaceae > Corynebacterium. The sequence continues at coordinate 112,621 of NZ_JAUNKC010000005.1, read as the reverse complement.
GCGTCCAGTTCTGTGCTTTTCGACGCCCTCAGCGACCTCGATAATCCCCACACCGCCCCGATTTCCGGCGTAATGGAATGGGCGTACATCTTCGACCAAAATTTCACCCACTGTTTCTGGGTGCACGACAGCACCACACCAATTCAAACACCCACTGGAAACATCCATCAAGCGATCATGCTCATGTATTCCCCCTGCCAGATTCACAGTTCCCATTAGCGGTTTATCCACAATCACCCACGGTTTGCATGAGGTAATCAGCATTTCACCTTCCCAAAACCGCGCTACAGACAGCCATCATTCATCATTTCTTTTTCGTGGACGCTTTCGCTATGAGCATTATCTGCTGCATCAACGACGGTCGCGACGGTCTATATGGTTCAACACCTGGTACTCGATCCGGCCGCAGTTGGTCTTCTATTTTTCCACTATCGGCGCCGCTAACGCCGTGGGTGGTGTCCTGGCTGCCCGGTACGCCGCACAGATTGGTTTTCGTTTTCGGTTTTTCTTGGTGGCACCGGAATCGCTTTAACGCTATTCGTACCAGCACTAAGCCCCTCTATATCGTCGGTTTACTTCCAACCCTATGGCTGGTGGCCGGATTCGCCAGTTTCGCCATCCTAAGCGGAAGGCCGTGGCAAACATAGGAAGATCGCTAATCCTCATTAAAGTGACGTTTCACTAAATCGAAGAAAACCGGCATTGCGGTAGACGGAATTGGCCCGATCTTGTTAGCTGCCGCCGTTTTACATTGAGTCCTTGCGTTTTCGCAGGCTACTTCATAATCTTGTTTCGGAAAATTAGGAGGTAAACTTTTCCCTTCCTTCAAAAGTAGCCCTTCTTTCTCGACCAACTTCCTAATTTCTCTTTTAGTTGACGGGCATGCCTTAGACAAGTGCATAGCAAGCCAAACCTCAAAGCATGGATTAGACACGATGACCGTAATTTCTTTTTCGCGGGCTAGTTGTATGGCTTCTGTGAGATTATCTCCCCACTCATCAACATCAACTATGGCGAAACACTCAACAAATTTACTCTTTCCTTCGCCAACACGCGCGTCTCTTTCTTCGATTGCCTTTTTAACGACACTTAGTGGATCTGGATTCCAATTGCCCTTTGCTCCTTTAGGGATACAGCGAATTGCTATCTTTTTGTCATTAAGTACTCGCCCTAAGTTTTCAAAGTATTGCGGTTCAGTGCAGGTACCTTCAGTAACAACCAGAACATGCTTATGCTCTGGCATATTGGGTCCACGCCCTGCCCTGCGACCAAGGCGTGGACCAGCGTTTCTACGTTGTTTTTTCGCCATAGGTTAGATTGCCTGTTTCTCCCCCGAAACTAGTCCACGAATCGTAGACGGAGAGGGATAAGGAACCGCACCATAATTTCCATCGAGATAGCGCTTTTCATAGTTTGCCTTCAGTTGGTTTGGATACCGGCTTAAACAACGGTATTCGCTGGCACCGCTATAGTTTTTCGATACAAACCAATACGAATCCTCTGTTAGGCCAAGATCGCGACGTTGCTCCAAAATATTGGTGTTGTGCGAACTGAAAAAGAGTTGTGCACCTGCGGTATTGATTGTTGGATCGCTGAAGCATTCCACCACCATCGATACAATCGCGCTGTGTAAGCTACTATCAAGTTCATCAACCACCAAAATTTTTCCGTTGCGTAAAACGTCCAGCAAGACGGGAGCTAGCGATAGCCACAACAAGGTTCCAGTTGATTCTTCCTCCATTTCCAATGTGAACGTTTCGCCGTTTTCTCCCCAATGTACAAAGCGAAGAACGTAAGCGATCCGCTCAATCATTTCGTCTTCAAGGGATTCCAGGTTAGGACGGTCGACTTCCGCATCTTCGCTGTTCAAGGTTCTTCCGATGAATTTGATTAATGACTTCAAATGCTTGAGAGCCTCTTCAGGAAGTTCCTCTTCTTCAATACGGACATCTACAATCCCAGTGTCAGCGGCCTGTAGCATGAGCGCAAGGTCGTGAATGCGGAATTTATTGTTTCGTACCAATTGAATGAATTGTGAAATCCGTCGATCCCGATACATCTCACCGAGTGGCAATAGAACGATGGAATCCAGCAAGACTGAACCGATCTCACCCAAAGTCCCGATATTGTGTTTTATTGCTGCGGAAATAAATAGTTCAGAGTCATTGAACTTTGTCAGGAACTTGGAGTCCTCAGCAGGAAAAACGGATGGGTTGAAATATGTTTCGCCACCTGATCGTTCCCGATCCAGGCACGATGTCCATCGCGCAATCTTGCGGGACAACCATTCGCTGTGAATCCCATCGAAAGAATACGAAAAACCGTAGATATAGCGGGTTTCATTGTGGATGAATTCAAATTCAAAACTACTAGGTTGGTTTCGCCATTCCTCAGACAATTTGAATGGATAATGCGGCTTTGGCCGACCACTCTTGGAAGATTGCCATTCCGTTGCGGAAAGCTTGATCGCAGAAAGCGCAAAGCCTAATGCATCGATTACGTTACTTTTACCCGATGCATTGGCACCAAACAGCGCAACCACCGGCAATGGCGTTTCTTTCTTTGTGGAAGTGAAATGAATAGTCTGATCTTCACTGATGCTACGAAAATTTGAAACAGAAAACCGTAGTAGGTCCATAGCCCAACCATAACACCTAAATGGCAGATTTTTATATTTTTTATCAAAAATTGGGGTTAATAATTCAATTTCTACGGAGCTAAAGCCCATCCCCGCACCCGCTGCCGCAGATATGGAATGATCTCGTCGAAGCCGGTCAGCTCGTCGATAGTTCCAAGCCACGGCTGTGTGGTGGTAGTACCGGGTGTGTCATCGATGACAATCAGGTGTCCAGTTGCGGTTCGACTCAGTGTGAGAATTGCGTTGTCTGTGCCAAGTCCGGTGATGGTGACGTAGTGGTCGGTGGCAGCGATGTCAGCGGTGCCGGTGATTATTCCCGCACCACCGATGGCTGCCTTGCCGTGGATATGGGCGGATCCGGAAATCTGAACCTGGTCGGCTACAGAAGCATTCCCTGTGAGTCTTGCGGAGCCGACAATCTCCGGGGCACCGGTTATCGTGACCTCGCCGAAGATGTGGGGTGAGCCGGAGATTATCGCGGCGTCTTGTAGTTCTGCGTTTCCGGTGATCACGGCTTTTCCTTCCACGGTGACGGAGTCGATTATCCGGGCGTTGCCGGATACGGAAGCTGTACCGAAAATGAGCGCTTCGCCACCAACATATGCTGTCCCGCTGATGCATGCCTGTTCGGACACCGTTGCACGTTCCGATACTATGGCCTGGTCGCGAACAATTGCCTGGTCCGTGATGATCGCCGCCCCAAAGACCAGAGCTTCGCCGTAGACTTTCGCATCCTTGTCCACCCAGGCGCAATCGGCGAGGTTACCTGGATGCTCAATCCAGCCGCCGAGGTCGCCTGCCTGAACTAATGGCGACAGGTCCCGGGTGGCCCTAATCCGTTTGAGAATGCGCGCATCGAATTCCAGCTCGTCGCCGCTAAATTCCCAATGTCTGATTAATGTCGTCATTGTGACTGCTCCCATCTCTGAGCCACGGTGGTTAACCACGGCGTGAGCGTCGAAAAGCGTTCGTCTAGTTGATCGATTGTGATAACCGTTGGTGGTTGATAGGTCGCTGGTTTCGGTGGGTAATGCAGCGGCCGGGGCAGCGTGATCGCCGCACCCGGCGCGATCACGATTCCATGCCCGGACCTTGTGCGAAACATCGTCAGGTGGGTGCCGCTGGCATCGAGTGGGTCGATGGAAATCCAGTGGGAGTCACTGCATACGTCGGCGTCACCGGCGATGATGGCGCGGCCGCGTAGATGGACATCGCCATAGACGCGAGCCATTCCACAGATATGCACCCGGTCGCTTACGGTGGCAAGCCCGCTCACCTGTGCGTTTCCGCAGATTTCTGCATAATCGGATACACACGCGCCGCCAGTGACCACCGCATTTTCCCATACGATCGCATCGACGCCGATATCCGCATTGCCACCTATGTTTGCAGCAGATTCCACCCACCCGGCGCGACTGCCGGGAATCTCCGGCCAGCTATCGGCACCATAGCGCAGGCGATAAAGGGTGTGCCCATAGTGGTCGCGAGTGTCGTTTGTGAGGAGATATCGGAAGGCCGTCATGACACCTGTGGTTCGTTGGTGAGGTAAAAATTGGCGGCCTGGACGGCGGCTTCGGCATCGTCGACGGTGATGACCAATGGCCGGGTGGTGCGGCGGGAGATCTTTATGCCCGGGCCACCGCGTAGCAGGATAGCGTTGGATTCGCCGTTGAAGCGATAACCCCAGCCGCCGTAGTCACCGGGCGAAACGGTTACCAGTTCCACCCCGGTGATCTCCGCCCACGGAATGGTTTTGGCGATTATCCCGCCTAGCGCCCATCGAATCCCGGTGTCGGTGATGGTGACGGTTACTCGGAAAATCAGCAGTGCGATCACCAGTGTGATCACCCCGAGCACCATTGTGAGTATGGAATCAATACAATATCCGAGGATCATCGCGCCGACGGAGGTTGTCATCATAAGCACCGCAACACCCCAGTGCGTTCGTCCGGAGCCGATCCAAATAACCCGCGCGGTGGGCGGAGCATCGAGACTGGGGACGCTGGTTGCGGCGGGGGTTTTCGATGTTATCGCGCTAAAAGCGGACGGATTGACTAGCACCCACCCCAGCAGGAAGAATCCGACTGCGAATACCGCCACAACAAGCAACCACGCCGGTGAAAATCTAGTTTGCGTCGGGTCGGCCAAGTCGCGCTGAATCCACAGGCTATAAAGCGCAATGCCGCCCATGAAACTGTTAGTTGCCAGCGCCAGCCCGCTGTGGGTTTGATAATTTCGCAGCGCGGGTGAAACTGTATACAGGATTAAAGCCATGAACGCAGTCAGAATTACGGTTATCCCTGCCAGCCCGGCGATATAGAATCTTGGGTCGCCGAAATTATCCGGTGTGGTGCCACTAAAGTGAACCGCTATTGTTTCCGGCAGTCGCGGTAATTGTGCGACGGCGACCGCCGTCCAGATTGCGGCACATCCGACGTTCGCGGCCACTATCTTTATTATTTCCCGGTGTGGAACGTGGTTCATTGTAGCCCTCGCTTTCGTAGTTCGTTGATTACCGTTTCCGCCGAAATTGCGTGGTCATTACACTCGGTGGCCAGGGCGTCGATTAGCTTTTCGACGCTCGCCGGCACCGCAGCGTTAGGCGTTTGCGGTGCCAGAACGATCGCGCCCCGGCTGCGGCGTAGCTCTATCACTGCGCCGTCGCGTAAGTGCCGGTATGCCTGCAAGACGGTATTGCGATTCACCCCTAATGCCGCCGCCAGGTCTTTGGCAACGGGCAGGTGGTCGCCAGCTTTCAGTGAGCCTTCCGCGATACGAGCCATGACTTGATCGATGATCTGCTGGTAGATCGGCTTTGTGTTGGCTGGGTCAATGACGAGCAACATACCTTTAGGCTACATGAACTAGCACTACTAGCACAAGTAGCTTTAATAGTATTTTGAAACAAAAAACCGGCGCCGGTTCCCACATTCCTGGGAAACTGGCGACGGTTTGAGCGTTGAAAAGCTATTTTTCAGACTCAACAAAACCCACCTTAACCAGGCAGGCGCGTCTGTCGACCGAGGTAATAATTGATCGTCTGGCTTGCCGTTTCAGCATCATCAATCCCGACAATAACGTCGCCGGGTTCTCCCATCGCGGCGGAAATCTTCAAGCCAGCTCCATCACTGAGAACCAACGCGGTTTGTTCCTCACTCAATCGAACACCCCAACCGCCGTACTCGTCCACCGTCACCGACAACGGTTCTGCGCCTGTCACCTTATCCCACGGCACCGTAATAGAGATCGTATGTAACAACAACCCCACCCGTATGCCGTCAGCATCAATGGTGACCGAAATCTGGAGAAGGTGGAAGATGATCAGCGGCAGCACCACGCCTACGACCATGGCCGAGACGGAGTGGAACAGGCATCCAAGAGGCACGAATACACAACCAATCGCAATCAAAACCGCACTCAGCTTCCGGCCGATGCGGACATTACCCACCCAGATTTGTTCCGGGGAGGGTGCCGTCGCAGTGCCAACCGAAGATCCCGACGCAGTCGTTGTCACAGCAGCCGGGTTCACGATTACCCGACCAAGCAGGAAGAAAATCAGCGCGATAACCAGCGCCACGACGCCCCATAATGGCGAAAACTGGGCGTGGGCAGCCTCCGCCAGACCAACCTGACCTAGTACAATTCCCAGGGTATAAGTTCCAAGGAAACTGGATGTCGCCAGCATCATTCCGCCATGCAGCCGGAAACTGTGCACCGGCGGAGCACCAAGCCGCAGAACCTGGCACAGGAATACAGAAACCACAACGGCTATCAAGGCGTTGCCCCACACAAACACTGCGGGGCTGCCGAAGTTATACGGCTTAGTACCGGTTAGGTTAAAGCCCACCGCCATGGGTGTTGGCAGTTGGCCCAGCTGCATGGTGGCATAGATCGCCCACGCCACAGTAAGCGCGATCGCCGCCCACATCAGTTTGCGCACCTCACGACGCCTGGGGTTGTCCATCAAAAGCCCTCACTTCCGTCAATTATTTATAACCATTGTCAATGTATCGCCATGATCACTGTACTCGCTCGCCGTGGCGCTGACAGGCTTTTCGATACTAAAGACGCATCAATCGCCGGTAGTACCAAACCCCAAAAACCGCCGCCGGCTCCCCCATTCCTGGGAAACCGGCGGCGGTTTGAGCCTCGAAAAGCGGCCTACGCCTTAGACACTGCTGCGGTAACGTTAGCAACCACCTCGTGCGGCAAGCTCTGGTCCGTCACGATGGTGAAATTCACCGCGAGAACCTCACCCGCGATGAGCTCCTTGTGGCGGTTAGCCCACTCCTCCTTATCGGCAGGAACAGCCAGCGTAACCGCGATCCGATCGGAAACCTCAAAGCCACTGGCCTTACGGGCGTCCTGCAAGCCACGGATCACGTCCGCAGCCCAACCTTCGGCCTCTAATTCCTCGGTGACAGTCATGTCCAGCAGCACCAGACCACCCACGCACGGAATCTGAGCGGTCGACTTCGGATCTACCGCAACCAGGCGTTCCGTGAACTCGTCGGAATTGAGCTCAATACCATCGGCGATGACCGTGCCGGAATCAGTGTGCTCATAATTACCAGCCTTGACCGCCTTGATAACCCGCTGCACGTCGCCACCAAGCCGCGGACCGGCGACCTTGGCGTTGACCACAACCTCGAACCGGCCGACGGAATCCACATCATCGGTGAGCACGACCTCCTTAACGTTCACCTCGTCGCGGATGATCGACACGAAATCCGCCAACCGCGCGGACTCGGCCACGGCCACGGTCAGTTTCGGCAACGGCAAGCGGTTACGCAACTTATGGGCCTTACGGATCGACGACGCCGCAGAACACACGCCACAGGTCTCGTCCATAGCGCTCACCAGCGCAGCATCGGCCGGGAAGTCCTCCGGATTTGGGAAATCTGCCAGGTGCACGGAACGCTCACCGGTCAAACCGCGCCAGATCACCTCAGAGATCATCGGCAACAACGGCGCCGTGACCCGGGTGAGCGTCTCCAATACCGTGTAGAGGGTATTAAACGCTTCTGGGTGCTCATCGTCGCCCGCCCAGAACCGATCCCGGGAGCGACGCACATACCAGTTGGTCAGCGCCTCGCAGAACCAACGGACCTCGTCACAGGCCCGGGCGATATCGGTGTTATCCAACGCCTCATTGGTGTTTTTCACCAAATCATGCAGCTTGGCCAAGATATACCGGTCCAACACATCAGTTGAATCCACCGACCACGTTGCAGGCTTCGACGAATACAGCTGCAAGAAGGAATACGCATTCCACATCGGCAGCAACGCCTGGCGCACACCCTCCCGGATGCCCTGCTCAGTGACAATCAGGTTGCCGCCGCGCAGGATCGGCGAGGACATGAGGAACCACCGCATCGCGTCCGAACCATCCCGCTGGAACACCTCGTTCACGTTCGGGTAATTGCCCTTAGACTTACTCATCTTCAGGCCGTCGTCACCCAACACAATGCCGTGTGCCACCACCTTCTTGTAGGAAGGCCGGTCGAACAGCGCCGTCGCTAGCACGTGCATGGTGTAGAACCAGCCGCGGCTCTGGCCGGAATACTCCACGATGAAATCCGCAGGCGAATGGGTATCAAACCACTCTTTGTTCTCAAACGGGTAGTGCTTCTGCGCAAACGGCATCGAACCCGACTCGAACCAGCAGTCCAGAACCTCCGGCACCCGGCGCATCATGGACTTGCCGGTAGGGTCGTCTGGGTTTGGGCGCACCAATTCGTCGATATACGGCCGGTGCAACGACGTCGGACGCACCCCGAAGTCACGCTCAAGCTCGTCGAGGGAACCGTAGACATCCACGCGTGGATAATTCTCGTCGTCGGAAACCCACACCGGGATCGGCGAACCCCAATAGCGATTACGGGAGATATTCCAATCGCGCGCGCCTTCCAACCACTTGCCGAACTGGCCATCCCGGATATGCGCGGGCATCCACTCGATCTCATTGTGGTTCAGCTCCACCATGCGATCGCGGAACTTCGTGACCGCAACAAACCACGACGGAAGCGCCATGTAGATCAGCGGCTCGCCGGAACGCCACGAGTGCGGATAGGAGTGCTCGATGGTTTGGTGCCGAACCACCCGCTGAGCTGCCTTAAGGTCACGGATGATGTTCTTATTAGCGTCGAACACCAATTGGCCTTCATAGTCAGGAACCAAGGAGGTGAACTTACCGTCCATATCGACCGGGATAACAACATCAATGCCCGCCGCCTCACAGGCAAACATATCGTCCTCACCGAAAGCGGGGGCTTGGTGCACGATACCGGTACCGTCCTCGGTGGTCACATAATCCGCGCCGATGATCTGGAAGGCATTAGGGTGATCCCGGAAATAGCCAAAGACCGGCTCATAGGTCAGACCCACCAGCTCCGAACCAGGGTGAGTAGACACCACGGTGTACTCCCCTAGCTCCTTGGCGTACGCAGACACCAAGTTTTCCGCTAGTAAGAACCGCTGCCCCACAAAATCTGCCACGCCATCAGCGCCGACTTCCACCAACGCATACGTCACGGTGGGGTTCACCGCCAACGCCAAGTTCGACGGCAACGTCCACGGCGTGGTGGTCCAGGCGAGTGCCGCCGCGCCCACCAGATCCAGATTCGCGGAACTGCCCGCAACCCGACCGGTGATCGGCAACGTCACGGTAAGGGTTGGGTCCTGGCGCATCTTATAGGAATCATCCAACCGAGTTTCCTGATTAGACAACGGAGTGTGCTCCGCCCAGGAATACGGCAACACCCTAAAGCCCTGGTAGATCAAGCCCTTATCGTAAAGAGTTTTAAAGGCCCACATGACGGATTCCATGAAATCCAGGTCCATGGTTTTATAGCCGTTATCGAAATCCACCCACCGGGCCTGCCGGGTGACGTACTCTTTCCACTCCTCGGTGTATTCCAAAACCGATGTGGCACAGTACTCGTTGAATTTCTCAAGGCCCATGGACTCGATCTCGCCCTTGTCCTTAATGCCTAATTGCTTCTCCGCCTCTAATTCCGCAGGCAACCCGTGGCAGTCCCAGCCGAAGACCCGACCCACCAAATTACCCTTCATGGTGCGGTAACGCGGGATGATGTCTTTGACATAACCAGTTAAAAGGTGCCCGTAGTGCGGCAAGCCATTAGCAAAGGGCGGGCCGTCGTAGAAAACGTATTCTTCGCTATCGGCACGATTGTCCAAGGACGCGTTAAAGGTTTCGTCTTTAGCCCAGTACGCTAAAACTTCTTGTTCCATTTCCGGGAACTTGGACGAGCCGCCCGTCATGTCTACTCGGGGATATACTTTGCCCACGTCAGTCATGAAATTCTTCTCCTAAACCTACGAGTTTTACCTGTTAGTTTTATCGGTTGCGGGGACGCTTGCACGCGGTACCACCCCGCTTGGGTGCGGCCAGGCCACACCCCACTTCATTAGGTTAAGGAGATGACGGTCTTACCCGTCCGGTTCTACTGAGGCATAGGAATGCCCGTTCTTCCGGAAGGCTCCCCGGTGATTGCCGGATCACTGCCAAAAGTTGTGAGGGTTAAAATTTTGCGATACTCCCTACACCGTGATGATTCTTGATAATGGCGACCGCCTGCGGTTGACACAAACCGTGGAATCACTGTGGTGTTAGCGGGTTTATCATGCGTGGTTAAGTATAACCGACCAAGAGTGATGAAACTCAAATCAGGATTGATTCTTGCGTTTGCGCAGGTAATCAATCGTTAGGCACATCAGCCCGGCAACCGCCGAGACTATCGCCGCAAATTGCCAATAACCGCCGGTCACCGCGACGGAGAGAACCAAAAAGCCGATGCCCAAGAATCCCAGGACAAGCGCAGCGACCAGCATGTTTCACTCCGTTCTCAATTCGCGTTCCATCACCCAACAAGCCATTAGGTTTTACTATGTATTTCTAACAAATTTTGTGCTACATCCGCAAAAAGCCTCCCGGGCGGAATGCGCCACCCGGGAGGCCCTTTGTTGCGTCTAACTTAAATCAGCTCGACACCGACATTACTTGTCGCTGCCTGGCAAAGCCGAACCGCGGGACTCGAGTTCCTCCAGCTGGCTTTGCAGCAGGGTCTTGAGCCGGGTGCGGTATTCGCGCTCGAAGGTGCGCAGTTCCGCAATGCGGGTCTCCAGTGCGGTCTGCTGTTGCTTAACGGTAGCCATGATTTCGGTGTGCTTACGCTCAGCGTCAGCCTGGAGAGCATTAGCCTTATCTTCTGCTGCCTTAACCTGAGCCTCAGCACGGGAGTTAGCCTCTGCGATGGTTTGCTCAGATTTCGCCTGCGCATCGGAAACCAAACGGTCTGCCAACGCATTTGCTTCCGCAATCTGCTTGTCCGAACGCAACCGAGCGTCTTCCAGGGTGGCACGTGCAGTCGCTTCGGCGGAGGAAATCTGCTTCTCGGCGGCGGCGCGAGCGTCGTCAAGCATGGAGCGGGATTCGGCCTGTGCCTCGCTGGTCATGCGGTCAGCCATCTCCTGCGCAAGACCAAGCACCTTTGCAGCCTGCATGTGGGTGTCGGGGCTTACTGGGTCGCCAGTTGGCAGCACCGCGGCGGCGGAAACTGCAGCGGAGGAAGAAGCGGACTTCGCAGCCTCTGCTTCAGCCTTGGCCGCACGAGCTTCAGCGTGTGCGCGCTCTGCTTCAGCCTTAGCGTCAGCCAGCTTCGCGTTGTATTCGTTGCGCAGCTGCGATTCGATCTGGGCGCGGATTGCGGACTCGTCGACGCTGGAAGCACCACGGGAAGGTGCGCCACCGGAACGTGCCTGCTCAAGCTCGGCTTTGAGTTCTTCTACTTGCTGACGAAGATCATCGTTCTCGTCTTGAATCTCGGCGAGAGTATCCTCAACCAGGTCCAAGAACTGATCGACCTCATCCTCGTTGTAGCCGCGCTTGCCAATCGGCGGCTTGCTGAAAGCGACGTTATGCACATCGGCTGGAGTCAGCGGCATGGAACTATTCCCTTCGAGATTCATAGGTTATCTTCAATCCGGATCCGTCGAACCGAAGATATAACTTTTATAACGTTCTTGTTAACCATAACGCACATTCAAGTCTAAATGTTAAGTCCAGTTATCAATCTGAACGCCGAAACCCCAGGAAGCACCTGCGCAGATTCCCGCGATTGCAGCGGTAAACAGGTGTTTTAGATAGTCCAAAAAATTCTTATAATTTTTTGGATTTTTCGTCATTCCCCGCCCCAAGTAGCCCACCCCACACTCCCACCTCCCCCAGTAGTGGGTACCAAAAATATAGAATCCATAAACCTTTACTCGACACGCCCGTCGGAAACACCACGGAAGCATAAAGGGATTATCGTTCTTATATTTTTTCTCGTACGTCACTGGCGTCACAGCCGACGATCTGGCCAAAAATAATCGGCCCTTCCCCGATAAAACCGCAGGAAAGAGCCTAAAAATCCCCGATTACTAACCATTACTGCAACCGGATCATGCCGCCTAAAAATGAGAAGAACATTACAACACGACGTTGATTACATATTGCAGGAGAACCAGCCCAAAATACAGAACCAGAACCGACAGGTCCAAGGCAACGTTATTCATTCGTAATGGTGGAATGATCGAACGAAGCGCCTTAACCGGTGGGTCGGTGAGGACGAAAAGAGTCTCGGCAAATCGGGTAAACCAACTTGGTGCCGTGAAATTTCGGGAGAAGGAGACGATCATTTCCACCAAAATCCTGCCGATGAGGATATACATGTAAATCTGGATCGCCCAAAGCAAGGCAAACTTTACTACTTCCACGTTGTTTTCATTAACCTTCCGTAGTGAGAAAACTGGGCTTTTACCGTTATGCATACTTTAATTCAGGTTGCGACCGGGGAGAAACCAAGGCGCCGCTGCAACCACGGCAGTAAAAACTCCACGCCCGCACACCTTGCAAGCACATTGAGAAAAAGTTGCTAGAGGTGAAACGACGTGGAGTGCACATTTGTTTCCAGTTACGAAGAATACAACCTGATTATGGTTTAAGCGGAAGCGTCGAAGTGCAACAAACGTATGCGAGAGGAATTATGGTAACCACACTCGCAGGTACGTTATTGGATGTTCGCAGCTCGACGCAGGTCGTGAAGATCAACGGTTGAGTGCTCTGGAGTGATGGCAAAGATCTTGCCTTCCAGTTTCCGCATCTGTCCCCGCAGTGCGTAGCACAGGCCAGCAGCGAAATCGATGATCCGCTTTGCCTCGTCTGCCTGCATTCCGCTCATATCGAAAATAACGGCATCGCCGTCCCGGAATGGTTCACCGATTTTCACGGCGTCGTTGTAGTTAAAAATCTTGACCGCAACGATCGAGGTGTTATACACAACCTCGCGCTCGTCCCGATAATCGTCGTATGCAGGTTCGTAAGCAACACGCTCAGGTGCGTATGCAACCGCACCATCGTAGCGAGGTGCATCTGCGTAATATGGGTCCTCGTGCTCCATCTCGTATGGGCCGAGACCGAAGAATTGCTTTGTTTTATTGACGATTGACATGGTGGTTTAGTTTCCCTTCCCCTCGTATATCTGACTGGTATCAACTTCGTAACGGTTGGATATTTTTTAAAGTACTGTGCTCTACCGTGTGTTACTGGTTCGGACACGCGGTGTGGCGTGAAAAATTTGCCAAATTTCTCTTATCAAATTTTAAGTAAGAAAAACGACGCCAGCTTGCCGCCCAGTAGTACCTTCCCGACGGTAGGAAAAGAAGGATTCATCCTCGATAGTGCAGCGCGGATCAGCGTCGATAGCGGTCACGCCCAATGCCATTAATTGCCGTACCAACCCGGCGCGGACATCGATTCCCCATGTTTTCTTGGATGTCCGAGTAAGTGAGCCGGGCAGATGCTTTTCGACGTCGCGCGCCATCGGTTCCGGCAGTTCGTAATGTTTGCCGCTGGCGGCCGCACCCAATAGCACATGGATAGTTTCCGGCCGCGCCCCGAGACTCATCATCGTTTCGACGGTGCGGGACACTATCCCGTTTCTGGCGCCCAGACGCCCGGCATGAACCGCCGCCACGACCCCGGCTTCGGTGTCGGACAGCAACACTGGTACGCAATCGGCCACAAGGACGCACAGCGCCAGCTGGTTATCGGTGGTAACCATCGCGTCGGTGGCTGGCACCACCGATCCTCGCATCGTCTTATCAACGATGGTTACGGTATTGGAGTGGATTTGTTCCATCCACAGTAGTTGATCGAATTCTAGGCCGAGTACCGAAGCCAACCGTTCTCGATTGGCACGAACCGCCTGTGGATCGTCGCCGACGTGGTCACCTAGGTTGAACGATTCATATGGTGGCGCGGACACGCCCCCGAACCGATTGGTAAACACTTTGCGGACTGGACGATTTTCGACGGTTCCTGCCATTGACTTCCTAAACTAGCGGTTGGTTTTCGGTACTAGGATCACCTTGCGGTTTACTCGCGTCTCATTCAACGCGAGCACGCGACGGTAGTACTACCGGAGGAAATCCGGTACGTCTAATTCGTCGCCGTTGGAAGCAGGCTGTTCCCGGTGCTCCCGATTGGTAAACAGTCCCCCGCTGCGGTCGTCGCGGTACGAAGGCTGGAATTCTGTGGAGCGGCGATGCCGGGCATCGTAGTCGTCCTCGCGGGAATCCTGGCCAAACAGCGATGAACCTTCGGTCGCAGGGGCCGGGGTGACTGGCTCCACCAGTTGTGGTTTCTGAACCTCTGGTTCTGGCTGCCGTTGAATCGGGGTGTCGGATTTACGGCCCTCGAAACCGGTCGCGATGACGGTGACACGCACTTCGTCGCCAAGATTGTCGTCGAAGATGGTACCGAAGATCAGGTTGACATCGCCGTCAGCCTTTTCTTGGACCATGGTGGCTGCGTCATTGACTTCTTGCAGGCCCAGGTCGGATCCGCCTGCAACAGAGAGCAGCACGCCCTTTGCGCCTTCCATGGTGGATTCTAAAAGTGGGGAATTAATTGCCTGCTGCGCTGCACTCATGACGCGGTTCTCACCGCGCGCCGAGCCGACACCCATGAGCGCCGAGCCTGCATCGGCCATGACGGAGCGAACGTCGGCGAAGTCAACGTTGATCAGACCCGGGATGGTGATCAGGTCGGTGATGCCCTGCACACCGTTGTGCAGCACCTGGTCGGCGGCGCGGAACGCCTCCATCATGGTCAGGTTGGAGGAATCCAACTGGAGGAGTCGATCGTTCGGAATCACGATCAAGGTGTCACAGACCTCACGCAGAGCGTCAATGCCAGCCATTGCCTGCCGGGTACGCTTCTGGCCTTCGAATTTGAATGGTCGGGTAACGACACCAACAGTAAGAGCGCCCATCTTTTTCGCTATAGCGGCCACGACGGGCGCGGCACCGGTTCCGGTTCCGCCGCCCTCACCTGCGGTGACGAACACCATGTCCGCCCCTTTGAGGGTTTCTTCGATTTCACTCTTGTGGTCCTCGGCGGATTGCCGCCCAACCTCGGGATTAGCACCGGCTCCGAGACCGCGGGTTGCTTCCCGACCAATGTCGAGCTTTACGTCTGCATCGGAGAACATGAGCGCCTGCGAATCAGTATTGACCGCAATAAATTCGACGCCCTTTAAGCCCTCCTCAATCATGCGGTTGACGGCGTTGACGCCGCCGCCGCCGACACCAACAACCTTGATAACGGCGAGGTAGTTATCTGGGGAAGTCATAAATGAGACTCGCCTTTCCGTATGGGTATATCCAAAGTTTTGCCTATCGAATCCTATCGTGAACTAAATCCCATTGAGGTAATTTGGGGTTAATTATCTGCACCCAGCCCCGTGAGAAAGCCAACAATATGATTCTGCTTTCGCAGTTACATCTTGTCCGAAAATGTGGCACCGGGTGGGGACATTTTGGGCGGCGTGTCGGTACCCTCAACCCGAGGTTTAGACTTTTTACGTGGGATTATGAGAATTACCTAAGTGGAAATCGAATATGCTACCAGCGGTTTTCGACACCCAGCCCGCCCCGCATTTCGGAAATTACTTTAGGCACTATTCTCGCTTTTCACCCCATGAGCAGCGCGATTAACAAGGTGCACAATTGACGTTTCTAGTCACAGTAGTCTCCGCCCTTCCCATGAACCCCACCATTGGCTTCCGCGCAATTCAAATGATAAATCTAGGGAAAAATTTTTCCGGGTGACGAAGTTCTCTATCGAACCGCGATGACTGGGGCACCCGAAATATCAAGCTGTCCTTCAGGTCGAGACAATGCGGCAGCGAAGGCTACGGCCTTATCGCCATTGTTTTCCGGCGCGCCCCAGAAAATCACCCGGCCGTCGTGAAGCACCAATTCCACCGCGATGCTGTCTTTGATACGGATCTCGGCGATATGGGCTTTCATGTCCGGGCCGATGGCCTCAAGCACCCCGATCACTGACCGCAGAAAATTCGCGTCATCCTCAGAGGCACCGGTGACTGCAATCGCTCCTTCTGGGTGATTCTCAATAACGAATGCCACGCCGTTGGAATTAATCAGGTGGTCGCCATCGTCTCGTGGCGCATACAGGATGGCCTCGTGTTCCTGCAGTTTCACTTCGATGGTGGAGGGAAGTTTCTTCACCGCCGTCGCCGAGGCAATCCACGGCAGCCCAACAAGCTGTTCTGCGACGTCGTTTGTATCTACCCGTAGGACGTTTTGCCCCACCAGTGGCTGGGTTATGGCATCCAATTCTTCAGATGTGGTTTGTACCTGACCAGCCACATCTACCTTCTTAACGGTGATTACCGGGTAGAGCCATAAGGTCAACGCCACGCCACCGATGATGACGAGCCCGAGGACGGTGATGAGAAACTTTTTCATAACTGCCTTTAGTCAGCCGACTGCTCTTCGCCCCGTAATTGCAGCAAGATTTCGTCGGCAAGCATCGTAACGGAACCTGCCCCCATAGTAATCACCATGTCCCCAGGCTGGGCGATCCCAGCGATAACGTCCGGTACCCGGGAAAAATCCGGTTCAAATACGGCAGGTTTAGTCATCCGCTGCGTGATAATGCGCGAATCAACGCCTTCGACTGGTTCTTCCCGTGCGCCGAAAATATCGAGAACCACCACGTGATCGGCAAGCGACAACGCCTCGGCGAACTCGGCGGCGAATTCCATCGTGCGGGAATACAAATGAGGCTGGAAGGCGACCACTACCCGCCCAGTGCCGCGCGCGTCGATCTTTTCCCGTGCCGCAGTCAAAACGGCTTCCACCTCGGTGGGGTGATGCGCGTAGTCGTCGTAGACTTCTACCCCACTAAACTGCCCTGCTTCCACTGCCCCATGAAACTCGAAGCGGCGACGCACGCCAGTAAAACCAGAAACCCCGGCGGCGAGTTTCTGCAAATCCCCACCAGCTTTGACGCCTGCGGTGATCGCGGCGGCTGCGTTTAACACCATGTGAATCCCTGGTATCTGTAGGGTAATCACGACTTCCTTGCCCAAGACCGTCAACCGCGCGGTGGTGACATTATCGCCAACCTCGACATCTTCCACGATTGTGTGCGCCAATTCCGGGTGCTTTTTGGCAGCCGCAGCCGTACCATAACCCACGACCGTGACGCTGTCTTTCTTGCGATGACCCAATTCGGCCGCGTGGTCGTCGTCCAAGCAAACAATTAAACAACCGGAATCGGAAACCCGGTCGGCGAAATCGGAAAACACCTGGAAATACGCTTCCGGGGTTTTAAAAAAGTCCAAGTGATCTGGCTCGATATTGGTCACGACAGCAATGTCCGGGCTGTACCGCAAAAGGGAGGCGTCCGATTCATCGGCCTCCGCAACGAAGCATTCACCATTGCCCTGGTGGGCGTTGGTACCGGCCTTATTCAGTTGGCCACCAATAGCGAAACTTGGATCCATCCCAGCCGCTTGCATCGCCACCACCGCCATCGACGTGGTGGAGGTCTTACCGTGGGTACCGGCGATCAACACCTGGGTCGAGCCCATCATCAATTCGCCCAACAGATCAGAACGGCGGATGACCGGAATCCCGTTTTCCGCGGCTGCCACCAATTCCGGGTTGTTGTGTGGAATCGCCGCAAACGACGTCACCACAACGGTTGGCAGTTCACCCGCGAGCCTTAGGTTTTCGGCATCGTGACCCACTGCGATTGTTGCACCCATGGAACGCAAAGCCAGAATCGGGCGGGATTCTTTTACGTCGGAGCCTGTAACGACCGCACCGCGACTCAGCAGGATTCGAGCCACCCCCGACATACCTGCTCCGCCGATACCGATGAGATGAACCCGGGAAAGATCATAAGTGTTGGTCATGAGAAACGGTCGCGTTCCTTTCATATGTACATGTCAATGATGGGGTGGCGTGTTTGTATGCTGTTTGAGCGATAAAACGCCGTGCAGTGGGAGCCGACACGAGCCTTAGGTGGCGGTAATTTCGTCCACTATGTCCGCTATAACTTCCGCAGCATTGCCTGCCTTGGAGGAAATAGCAGCCTGTTTCATTTTCGCCAAAGCGGCGTCGTCGCCCAAAAGATTTGATACAACATGCGGGAACCGAGCTTCAATCTCAGCGTCGTTAATCAACAACGCGGCTCCTTGTTCCACTACTTCTTCCGCGTTTAGCCCCTGCTCACCATTACCGTGCGGCAATGGCACATACACGGCGGGCAGTCCCGCTGCGGTGACTTCGGCAACCGACATCGCGCCAGAACGGCACACAATCAAATCCGCCACGGCATAAGCTGCAGCCATGTCTTCGATATAGGGCACCGCGCAGTGGTGTTCGCGGGGTGTCGGTGGCTCATTCTTAGCGCCGAAAGCGTGCAGAATCTGGAAACCAGCAGCCACCAAATCAGCCGCTGCGTTTTCCACCGCGGCGTTCAGCGACGCCGCTCCCTGCGAACCGCCGGTCACGAATACGGTTTTACGGTTGGGATCTAGACCCCAGGTGGTTACTGCCCGCTCCCGAGCTTCCGCGCTTTGGGCCGCTTCGCTTATCGACGCCCGGATCGGGATTCCCACGACCCGCCCCTGCATGCCGGAATTCTTCACGGCATTAAGCCCTAAACCGCCCAGTTTCACGCCAAGCTTATTTGCCATTCCGGCGCGGGCATTAGCCTCGTGGACGATAAACGGAATACCCACCATCTTCGCCGCCAAATATCCGGGCGCTGCGACATAGCCGCCAAAACCGATGAGGATATCCGCGTCGTGTTCTTTTAAAATCTTGCGGGTTTGGGCAATGCTTTTGATGAGGCGAAACGGCAATTTGAAAAGATCGCCATTGATACTACGGGGAACGGGAACCGGATTGATGAGTTTCAGTTCAAAACCTCGGGCGGGCACGAGACGGGTTTCCAAGCCGCGATTAGTGCCCAATGCAATCACATTGCTGCCGCGCTGCTTGAGTACGCTCGCAACCGCAAGAGCTGGTTCAATGTGGCCTGCAGTGCCACCACCGGCAACGACAACGTTTAGGTATGTCTTTGTCATGTCTTCCATTGTTCCCGTTCAAATGAATATATTCAGGAAGTTGAAAACTTCTTCATTTTTGCTCACCGTAGATTTCAGGTACGAGCACCAAAACGAAACGATACTCCACCAGCACCCGCCAAAGCTATTAGCGGATTGCATCATCCTAACCCGCTACGCGGCTACCGTTCCCGATAAGGGCGGGAGTTTCGATAACTCCCGTCTCGTATCCCATCCCGATAGGGTTGCTGCCCGGGTTCCGGGCGAGACCTGCCACGATACCCTGCGCCCCGTTCCGAAATCGGTTGCCGCAGCGTCTGACCGCCGCGCCGCGATCCGGCGCGTTGCGCCCCACCGCGCTGAACGCCGGTGCGGGTGGGTGTGTCCCGAAGCCGTTGGTCGCGTACTCCCGGGCGACGTAGTTGGCGGGACTCAGGTTCCACCCGGGCCACACCACCGCCGTTGCGGGGGTACCTGTTTTCGCCACGCCTGGACGGGTTGTCAAGTCCCTTGAGGGTTGGTTCCGGCAGGCGGAGTAAGTTTTCGAAGGTTGGCTTTCCGTAATTTGCCATCGCGGAAATCGTTTCCGGTTCATGTCGCGCGCAATTAGCCAACAGCCCCATCGCCGCCAATGTAATCACAGCTGAGGTACCGCCAGCAGAAATCAGCGGCAGCTGAATACCCGTAACCGGCAGCAAACCAATAACGTACCCAATATTGACGAAAGCCTGCGCCACCACACCTGCGGTCAACGTAGCCGCCAACAGGGACAGGAACTGGTTGGAGGTTTTCATCGCAATTCTAAAGCCGATGAAGCCCAGCCACCCGAATAGCGCAATAAACAGAATGCCGCCAACAAGCCCAAGCTCCTCACCGATGATGGCGAAGATGAAGTCGTTTTTGGCTTCGGGAAGGTAAAACCACTTCGCACGTGACTGTCCGACACCGACCCCGGTCAGTCCGCCGTCGGCAAGCGAAAGGAACCCCTGGTAGGACTGGAACGCGGCATCCTTCGACTCCTCGAAGTGCCCAAACAAGGCGTCGAAATACACCTCAAAGCGTTTACCACGAAACCCGCCTGCGAGTCCCAGAAGGCCCACGAAGAGTGCCACAACGCCGCTGATCACCGCAAGGATCTTTCCGTCGAAACCAGCGAAGAACAAGATGGCGAAAACCACCGACAAGAATGTCATTGCCATACCGATGTCTTGTTCAAGAACGATTAGCAGACACATGGCAGTGGCCACGCACAAGAACTTAAAGTACCGACTATCGAAGGAAACCGCGGTATATCTATGTCCAGCTAAATAGTGCGCACCCCATACCGCGATGGCGACTTTGGCAATCTCAGACGGCTGAAGGCTGAAGAAGCCCAGGTTGAGCCAGGACTGCGAGCCTTTTGATTCCAAGCCAGTACCAATGCCTGGAATCAGCACCGCGATCAGGAGGAGAAACGCAACCCCTAATAGAATCCCGGAGAATCGGCGCACCCATTTAATGGGCATACGCATTGCCAGCCACATGGTGACGAACCCCAAGATCACCATGATGCTTTGCCTGAGGGTGGTCGACCATACGCGTTGTCCGTCAGCAACTGAGGTCGACATTGAGGCGCTCATCACCATGGCGACGCCGAAGAATGCCAGCAGTAAAACCACCAACATGATGTTGAAGTAATCGAAGTATGGCCGCCGGAATATATCTTCACGGCGACGCCGGAGCAGTTCCCACAACGTGGGTTGCGCTTTTCCGGAGCCGCGCTGGCCTGCGGTTTGTGCCGGTGCGGTCATGATTACCTCTACTCTATGAACATCGTGGCAATTACTGGGATTCTCCTTCGTGCTCATCAGTAACATAAGCACCAAGATGCTCACTAATATACTGGGTAAACAGATTTCCGCGGTGCGCCATACCGGAATACATGTCTAAAGATGCCGCGGCAGGGGCCAGAACGATCGCATCGCCCGGCTCCGCCTGCGTCACCGCCCATGCACAAACCGCCGTCATTGCTTCCTCAGGGTCGGTCGCATCGGTGACAAATACTTCCGCTTCGGGTGCCAGCTTTTCGACGGCCGCAGCGATCACCGCGCGATCTGCCCCCAGCACCGCAACGGCTTTCAACCGCTTGGCGTGCTTGGTAATCAGCTCGGTGACGTCTGCATCTTTGAGCTGGCCGCCTGCGATCCACACGATGGATTCGTACCCGGACAGCGCGGAATCAGCGGCATGGGGATTGGTAGCTTTGGAATTATCGACCGCCACGATGCCGTCGTTGTCCGCAACAACTTGGCCCCGGTGCCCAGCTACCTCAAATGCCGCCAAGGCGGCTGCCACCTGCGCGGCACTAACGCCCACCGCGCGCGCCGCGCCTGCGGCTGCCAATGCATCGTACATTCCGGCGGTTCCAGGCGGCTGAATGCCGTCCGCTTCGGCTAGCACGACCTCCGATTCATCGGTAACGACATCACCGTCAACGACCATGCCGGTGGCGTCGACAAGCTTGCCGTCCCGGATCCCCAATTGACCCGGCACCGGCTCAGCCAAGGTAAAACCAACGATGTTCTCCGTTGTTTCCAACGCGGCTACCTGCTCCATGACCAACGGATCGTCCGCGCCAACAACCGCGATGGGAGCCTTAAGCACCTTGGCCTTAGCTGCGGCGTATTCGGCCATCGACCCGTGCCAGTCGATGTGATCCTCGGCCAGATTCAGCAATATCCCCACCTCAGGGATCAAATCCTTAGACCAGTGTAATTGGAAACTCGACATTTCCACCACGAG
Organism: Corynebacterium sp.; assembly: GCF_030532965.1. GTDB lineage: Bacteria > Actinomycetota > Actinomycetes > Mycobacteriales > Mycobacteriaceae > Corynebacterium. Next base: position 90,751 of record NZ_JAUNKC010000005.1, on the reverse strand, counting down.
CACGTCCGCCCGATCGGCGCTGGTTAAAGCATCGGCCACGGAAACACCGATATTTCCCACCGCGACGGCCGCTGCGCCTGCTTCCACCAACATCGCAGCCAACATAGCGGTCGCAGTGGTCTTGCCGTTAGTACCGGTAACCACCAACCAACTCCGGCTGGGGCCGAACACCTTGGCTTGATCCAAGCGGTAGCAGACCTCAACATCGCCGAGAACCTCTAGCCCGGCTTCAGCTGCCGCCACCAACAGCTCCGCCGTCGGCGACCACCCGGGTGAGGTAACGACGCAGCTATAGGCATCCAACCGTTCTCGCGCCTGCGCAACGGAAATCCCGACGGCACCAGTCGCCTCGGCGGCCTCGGTCACGGCGGTGTCGTTGTCGTCCGCGATCTCCACGCTGACGCCCAGATCAGTGAGAAGGTGAGCGATCCCCCGCCCCGAGATTCCCGCACCGGTTACCAATACCGGGCCAGCAAGAAAAGTCGGTAACTCCGCTTGGGCAGTCTCAGTAGTTTCGGTAGCCATTGTGTTTAAATTCCTCCTAGCGACAGCCATTCACCGTAGAAAATAGCCGCGCCAAATAGTGCTGCAACGGAAGCGATCAGCCAGAACCGAATCACCACTGTGGTTTCGGCCCAACCACCGTTTTCGAAATGGTGATGGAACGGCGCCATCCGGAAAATGCGAATCTTGCGGGTACGGTAGCCGACCACCTGGATCACAACGGAGGCAGCCTCGATAACAAACAACGCCCCGACGATAATCATCAGCAATTCGGTGCGTGATGCAACCGAGATGCCTGCCACCAAACCGCCAAGCGCAAGCGATCCGGTATCGCCCATGAAAATCTTGGCAGGTGCGGCGTTCCACCATAGGAAGCCAAGACACGCGCCCAGGCCAGCAGCCGCCAAAACCGCGAGATCCAACGGATCCCGGACGTCGTAGCAACCAGGGGCCGCGGAATCGGCGCAGGAATTGCGGAATTGCCAGAACGTCACCGCAGCGTAGGCCCCCATAACAATCGCGGTTGCCCCGGATGCCAAACCGTCGAGACCATCAGTCAAATTGACGGCGTTACTCCAGGCGGAGATCAGGATATACATAAACGCCAAAAATACGATGATGCCGAAAATACCGCCGCCAAAAGCAATGTCTACCGTATCTAGATCCCGCAGAAAACTAAGGTGCGTCGATCCGGGCGTTAAGCCGTCTTCGTTCGGAAACAGCAGGATCATAATGCCGAAAGCCAGGGACACCGCCAACTGGCCAGCTAATTTCGCCCGCTTATTCAGCCCCAGATTCCGGCCGAGATACAGTTTGATGAAGTCGTCGGCGAAACCCAGGCCGCCCAATGCCAGGGTAAGGCCTAAAACCAAAAGTCCGGAAGCGGTGAAGCCACCAACATCGGTGATCTCACCGTAGGTTGCGGTGGATACGTAGGCGACGGTGATGCCAGCCAGGATCGCAATGCCGCCCATGGTGGGGGTTCCGCGTTTACGAAGGTGCGACTTCGGACCTTCCTCCCGAATCTCCTGGCCTAATCCCACCGCGCTGAACTTTCGTATCAGCCACGGCGTGATAAAAATGGACACCAGTAGACCAATGGCCCCGGCGAGAATCATCTGGGTCATTGCTTAGTTCTCCTGCTTTCCGTCATTCGCCAAAACTGCTTCAGCGACCTTCCACAGTTGGTAAACATTTGATGCCTTTGCCAACACCACGTCAGAAGGCTGCACTTCGTCCAACACGATCCGAGTGGCTTCGTCGCAATTGGCCGCTGCAGCAACCTTCAACCCTAATTGATCGGCCGCAGAAACCATTGCTTCGCTGTAACCATCGTTGCCAACAATTATCAGTTGGTCAATTCCACTTGTTGCCACGACACCAATCAGTTGGTGATGCTCGTCGATTGCCTCCTCGCCTAATTCCGCCATCGGGCCTAAAACCGCGATGGCGCGGGCACCGTCACCTTGGTGTTGCTTGGTTTTAGCCAAAGCTGCTAACCCGGCCCGCATGGATTCGGGGTTGGCGTTGTATGCATCGTCAATCACCACTACCCCATCCCCCCGTTGGCGGACATCCATTCGGTGGGCAGAAACCGGAACGTGCTGTGCTACAGCCGTAACAATATCGGCGAAGTCAATCCCCGCAGCCAGTCCTACCGCAACGGCTGCAAGCACGTTGGAAACCTGATGCATCCCGGACAGCTGAAGTGTAACCTGCGCCGAGACAACGTCCCCGTCATGAGTTTTCGCATATAACCGAAACGCCGGGCGGGTGAGAGCATCTAGTTCAATGTCTTCAGCCCATACTCGGGGCGGTTGCTGACCGTAAAAGGAACCACTCGATGCCGCTGTGTCCGATGCCGTCGCCGATTCGGTTGGTACTAAACGATACGTCGTCGAATACAGCCACACGTCAGCCTGAGTACGGCTTGCCATCGCGGCGACGAACGGGTCGTCGCCGTTTAAAATCGCGATTCCGGCTGCGGGCACTGCTTCGACCAGTTCGCCTTTGGCCTGGGCGATATTCTCCCGGGAGCCGAACTCACCGAGATGGGCGGAACCGACATTTAGAACCACACCGATTGCCGGTGGCGCGATCTCTGCCAGCTGCGCCACATGCCCAATACCCCGGGCCGACATTTCCGCCACGAGGAATTTGGTTTCTGCTGTGCAGCGCAGCGCGGTGTACGGATGGCCGATCTCATTATTAAAAGATCCGGGAGGGGCGACGGTAGGGCCTTTTACACGCAGTACGGAAGCGATAGTGTCTTTGGTCGAGGTCTTGCCCGCCGACCCCGTGACACCAACGACCGTCAGCCCGCCTTCGCGTCCGGCCAATTCGTCGACGACAAACCGCGCCAGCTTCGCCTGTGCTGCTAGCACTGCGGCTACTGAACCGTCCGCATCGTGCTCGGTGGCGTAGGAAACCGTATCGCTCGCCGACTTTTCCACCGGCGGCACGATAACCGCAGGCACGCCTACTGGACGAGCTGCCAAAACGCCGACCGCCCCGTTATTCATGGCTGTTTCGGCGAAATCGTGGCCGTCAACCCTAGCGCCAGGGATAGCGAGGAAAAGGTCGCCGGGGTTCACAGCACGGGAGTCGAATTCCACGCCACCGGTTATTTCCTCCGCTCCGGTGGCGTCGGCAAGCGTGCCGCCAACAATGTCCGCGATAGCGGCTAACGTGAGATTAATCATTGTGCGCTACTTCCTTGCCCATCCGAGCGGTGATCGCTGCCTGCAGTTCTTCACGATCGTCAAAGTGGTGCTGCACTCCCGCAATGAGCTGGCCAACTTCGTGGCCCTTGCCCGCGACCACAATCACGTCACCCGGCTGCGCCCAGGCAACCGCCGCTTCGATTGCTTGTCGACGGTCGCCGATCTCCCGAACCTCAACCCCCGGATTAGCCTCCTGCACCGCGCTATCGGTGGTTCCCGCTAACACCGCCGCCCGGATGGCTGCGGGGTCTTCCGAACGAGGGTTATCGTCCGTGATGATCACGAGATCAGCCCGCTGGGCTGCTTCCTTCCCCATGATCGGCCGCTTTCCGGAATCCCGGTCACCGCCTGCTCCTACCACGATCGCAATCCGCCCGCTGGCCTGCGTGCGAACCGTGTCCAAAACCGCCGCGATCGCCGCCGGTTTGTGGGCGTAATCGACAATCGCCAAAAAATCTTGGCCGCGATCGATGCGCTGCATCCGACCCGGCACGCCAACCTGTGCGATACCCGCGATCACCGCTGCCCGATCCGCGACACCAGCGGCATCCGCTAACGCGACTGCCAGCGTGGCATTGGCAACATTGAACTTTCCGGGCAGTGGCACAGTAAGCTCAGCCGCGCCATTGATGCTTGTCAACGAACATGTCTGAATCCCATTCGCTGCCACCTCAATGTTGTCGGTGCGGTAATCAGCGTTGTCGTAACACGAGGAATCTGGGCTAGTTGCAATCGTCCACACCGCGCTATCGTCACGCTCCGCGCAGGCGACATCAAACATTTTTTTGCCCCACTCATCATCGACACAAATGACTGCTCGATCCGCCCGAATCGGCGAACCCGCGGCGAAAAACATCGCCTTGGCCTCGAAATACTCCGCCATCGAGGAGTGGAAATCAAGGTGATCCTGCGACAAATTGGTAAAGCCAGCCACATCGAAATCCACGCCTTGAACCCGGCCCAGCATCAAAGCATGGGAGGAAACCTCCATCACGACATGGCTTACACCTTCATCGCGCATGCGCCGGAATAACGACTGCAGGGTCGGGGCCTCCGGGGTGGTCAATGAGGTAGGAACTGGCTGACCAGCGATCCGGGTACCGGTGGTGCCTATGAGCCCCACTTTCAGCCCGGCCTGCATTAACCCAGCTTCCAGCAGGTAGCTGGTGGTGGTTTTGCCGGAAGTCCCGGTAATGCCGATCACGGTCATATCCGCCGATGGATTTCGGTATACCTCGGCGGAAACAGTACCGAGCACTTTCCGCACATCGGGCACTTCCAAAACCGGTCGCGTTTCGCCCTCTTCTAATAAGATCAGCCACCCGGCGTGGTCGGTAATCACCGCTGCGGAATTGGTGCGCGCCGCGAATTGCGCCCCGTGAACTTTCGTTCCTGGAAGCGCGGCAAACAATCCACCTTGTTCTGTATCCGACGAATCTAAGCTGACAGAAGTTATCGCCTGCGCCAGCAGATCAGTGGGGGCATCGGCTACGCTTTCCGGCACGTGCACGGTGGCGTCGATAAGCGTAGCGAGATCAGAAATCGTTGGTGTCATTGTCTAGCTCGCGCTCCTTTCACTTAATAGTTCGTTTCACTTGTTGGTTAAATGTGGCTGTTGTGCTGGGGATTAAGGTGGTACCCGCCGACACAGCGTCCTTGTATGAAATTAGTACATCGCACCGACATGGCAGGGGCCGATCGGCAATCAGATTTTCCGTTCCGGGGCGCACACTGCGGTTATTATGCGCAAATGCCCCCAAACGGTAACCAAGCCCACAACTTTACCCCGTCTATGGGGTAGATCCGCCATCGGCGTTTCCAGGGCGCAATTACTGAGCCTGCAAAACCAATTGCCCTTCCATCGGCGGCGAAAGCGGAACGTTATCGCGATCAAGAAGCCAGGATGCGATGTCGTGGAATAGCGGCGCCGCAGATTGACCGCCTTCGCCGTGCACGCCGCGCGTTGGATTATCAAGCATCAAGGCCACCACGAAACGCGGATTGTCTGCGGGCGCAATACCCGCGAAAGTAATCCAGTATTTCGAATTGGAATACGCCCTGGTATTGGGATCGACCTGCTGGGCGGTACCAGTCTTACCTGCAATCTGATACCCCTCGACGGCAGCACCCGCACCGGTACCCTGCTGGATTCCGGATGGATCTGATTGCACAACTGAACGGAACATATCCACCACGGTGCGCGCCGTTGATTCCGACACCACCCTGGTCTTCTTCGGCGCGGGCTGTTCGATCACTTCGCCAGTATTGTCCCGGATTTCCGCCACGATACGCGGCTCGATTCGTTCGCCACCATTGGCAAGCGTTTGGTACACCCCTGCCATTTGCAGCAACGTCAAGCTCATGCCCTGTCCGATAGGCAGGTTGGCAAAGGTGCCGCCGGACCACTGTTCCAGTTGTGGCCGCAGACCAGCCGATTCACTCGGCAGTTCGATACCGGTTGCCTGTCCTATGCCGAAACCAGTCAGGAGGGAATCGAAGCGCTCCTCCCCCAGCCGCTGCGCCAGCATCAAGGTTCCCACGTTGGATGATTTACCAAAGATTCCCGTGGTGGTGTACGGAGTGGGGCCGTGATCCCACGCGTCCTTCACGTTCACGCCAGCCATGTCAATGGAACCGGGAACCGTCAGCACTTCGTCCGGGGTGGAAAGGCCATCTTCAATCACGCCTGCTGCGGTGATAATTTTGGCAACGGAGCCAGGTTCGAACGGTTCCGAAACCGTCGAATTGCCGAATTTCTTACCCCGATCAAGTTGTTTTTGAACATCCCCCATCGGGTTGATCGAATCAGTATTGGCCATCGCCAGCACCTCAGCGGTTTCTACATCAAGGACCACCGCCGAAGCACCCTTCGCCCCAGAATTGGTCTTTGCCTGCTCAAGCTGCTGCTGGACGTAGGTTTGCAGATCAAGATCGAGAGTGAGGGTTACATCCGAACCATTCATGGCGGCGACTTGGTCGCGGGTGGTACCAGGAATAATCTGCCCATCGGTGGAGACGTCCACCACGGTTTGCCCATTAATGCCGGAAAGAAGCGAATCGTTAGAGGCCTCGAACCCGAACTGGCCTTGACCGTCTTGGCTGATCTTTCCAATCACGTTGGATGCAACTGAACCGTTTGGGTACTGCCGGATGTCTTGAATATCTGCCGCGATGCCATAGTGTTGTTCCGAAATCGACACCGCGACATCCGGGTCGACGTTGCGCACCAATACTTCGTAGGTGGTATCCGCATCCAGTTTTTTCCGGATTTCCTCCGACTTGATTTCGCTTGTCGACGCCCCAGTCTCGGCAATAATCCGCGGGATGTCTTCTGAATATGAGTCCAAATAATCAAGGACTTTTTGATCAATGCGCTTTTCGCGTTCGTCTTTGCTCAGGTCGTAGTAATTATCAACCGTTTTGGCAAGATCGGCATTCGCCACATAGCGCAGTTCTTTGCGCAGATTCTTCGGCGATACTGTCAGCGAACGCGCCTGCATGGTGTAAGCAAGTTGCTGGCCGGAGCGGTCTTGGATTTCCCCACGGCGGGCCGGGTCGGTATACACCCGATACCGCTGGTCGGCTGCCCTCTGGCTCAGCTCAGGCCCCCACACCAACTGCACCCAGGCCATGCGCCCGGCCAATATTAGGCACACACCGATAGCGATGATTTGAACCCACCGAAGCCTGCTCAACATCGTTGCCCGCTGCGTCACAGGTCGGGACGGCTTCTGAGTGGGGTGCCCCTGGGGTTGACCCTTTTGACGAGTACGGGGCGAGTTGACTGCTCGCCCCGTTTGGCCAGATCTCGGCTCGTTCACTACTTACACCTTAGTTGGTTCACTCTATCTAATTCCCGGACGGAACACTTGCAAGATATGGCGCAACGTTCGGCAAGGATGGCTGCACCGGTTGCACCTCATTGAGATTGCCGGAAACCTCTTGCGTCGCCACCGGGTCGCTAGAAGCAACCCGTGGTCGAACTTGCTGACCATTGACATCAACTATAGGGCGAGTTACATCACTCGGCGGGCGTTGCTCCACCATGTCGCCGTTTTCATTTCGAATTAGTATTCCCGGCTGGTCGGGAACAACCAGTCCCATCTCCTGGGCCTGCCGCGCAATTTCCGCAGTAGCAGACACATTTTGCAGGTCACGATTCAACGTTTCCAGCTGATTGTGCAGCGTCGCTTCCTGATGCCGCAATTGCTGAATCTGGAAGGTTTGCTCCGTGGAAAGGCCCGACAGCACCATCGCCATGACGACACCAAAGACCAAAATCAAGGATGTTGACGCCGCAAACCGAACTTTCTTCGGGTCCGCCTTCGGTCGCACCAACCGCTTACCGCGCTCGGTAAACACCTGCTGCGAACCTGCGGAACGCTGAAACTTTCGCTTCGGCGCCGCCGTTGGCCGGGGCCGATGCGGCACCCGGGTAGGCGCACCTCCAAAGTTACGCTGCTCCACCACTGGTGCGGATTCGGTAAGAACCATCGTGGTGGCACCGGACGTGCTTAAATCGCGCGACGTGTATGCCGACGGACGATAGCTTTTCGACGACCTGCCGCGCGCATAAGAAGACGCATCACGATTGTGGGCACGACGAGTGTTCCTGCTATCCCTACGGCGAGGTTCTCTAATTTGATACTGAGTGCTCATTCTTTCGTCTCCTTTCTGTCATATACGCAGCTTCCATCCGGGTTCAATGCTTCGATTGCTCGAACTCGAACAGGTGCCGCCCGCGGATTTTCCGCGATCTCTGCTTCGGTAGCTTTTTCTGCGCCACGGGTGACCAACCGGAATTTCGCCGCATATTCCGGAAGGTCCATGGGTAACCCTGGCGGGGTTTTCGACTGGGTAAGCTCGGCGAAATATTTTTTCACCAGCTTGTCTTCCAGGGACTGATAGGACATGAATACCGCCCGACCACCTGGAATCAACCGCTCGGTAATGAGCGGAAGAACATTCTCGATGGCCTCTAGCTCTTTATTCACTTCCACCCGCAATGCCTGGAAGGTTCGTTTGGCCGGATACCCACCCGTGCGCCGGGTCGCAGCCGGAATCGTTTCGTACAACAGCTCCACCAACCGCGCCGACGTCGAAAAGCTACGTTTCTCTCGCTCTTTCACGATCGCCTTGGCGATTTTTCCCGCAAACCGTTCGTCACCGTAGTTTTTCAGAATCCGAGCCAAATCCCCATGCGAATAGGTGTTAAGTATGTCAGCCGCGGTGATGCCCTCGGTATCGTTCATGCGCATGTCTAACGGCGCATCAACCCGATACGCAAAACCCCGTGCTACTTGATCGAGCTGCATCGAGGACACACCCAAATCAAACAATGCACCAGCAATACCACGATCCAACGCCGCCTGACATGCAGAATTTCCGGATTCTGCGGCTTCTTCCATGGACTCTACAAATTGATCGAAGCGAGTATGAAGTCCAACGAACCGATGTCCGAACCGCTCCAATCGGTGCCGCGCCGCCTCCAGCGCATGAATGTCCCGGTCCAAACCAATCACGTATGCGTCTGGGAAACTTTCGAGGAAAAACTCCGAATGCCCACCAGCGCCCAAAGTCCCATCAACGATTACCGCACCCGGCCCCGCGTGGGCCACCGCAGGTGCCAATAATTCCGTCACACGATTACGCAGCACTGGCACATGCCCATGGTTGGCTGCTAGTTCGTCCTGCAACTTTGTCGTTTGTTGTTGGGGATCAACCATCACAGCCCCCTCTCTTGCACCGTGTCCGTTTATTGTCTGTTCCTACATATGGCGGTGTGCATAGAGCCCCACTCAAGTAAAAGTTCTGATATCGGGGAAGTACACCAGACCTATTCACTTCGAGTGGAGTTCTTACGCACACTCCCAATGCGTTGCAGCAATCGCCTACTACAACAGGCCACCCAGCACATCAGCATTTGCCTCGGCAAACGCTGCCTCTGTCTCCGCCTGGTAGCGGTTCCAGGATTCGGCGTCCCAGATTTCCAGGAAATCCATCGAACCAATGACGACACATTCCTTTGTCAACCCCGCATACGCACGATGCGCCGCCGACAAGGTGATTCGCCCTTGACCGTCCGGGCGTTGCTCGTCAGCACTGGCCGCCAAGTTTCGGATGAACGCCCGGGCTTCGGGGTTTGTGCGTGAAACCTCAGCGGCTTTACGCGCCCGTTGGATGAATTCTTCTTTGGGATAAACCGCCAAAGAATGATCCTGCCCTTTCGTCACCATTAACCCACCTGCTAGTTCCTCTCGGAATTTCGCCGGAAGGGTCAATCGGCCTTTATCGTCAAGCTTCGGCGTGTAGGTACCAAGAAACATCTCGGAACACCTACCTCTCCGAAAACCTCCGCGATAAAACGAGCAACTTCCTGCAGATCGAAGAAAACTGAGTCACATCAGTCCCAACTTTCCCGTCACTGTCCCCCACAATACCCCACAATCCCCCACTTTTTACACTCCGCCTCAATTTTCTTCGCTACTTTTTCAAAAATATGCACGTTAACCTGCTATTTTCCTGGTGGGGAAAAATGACACGCCACCCCCAAAACCTCGGAAATAGTAGGTAAAAATTCATAACAATAGTCACAACTGCCCAACCAACCCCTATAGCCATTCTCGTAACTTACAACTGCAAACGACAACAACTGCAACGCACATCCTGGGGATTTCCGATTTCAAACCCCGCTCAACTGGCAAAACACCAGCAAGAAACAGCAAATAAGCTACCGGCCACACTCTCCTCCCCGTGGGGCAAAGTGGGGAATGTGGGGCGAAGTGGGGCGCGCAATCCCCCGCCAAAACAGTACATCCGATACTTATCTGGCATGTAATTTTCATCACAATCAAATCCAGGCCGCCGTCACCGATCCCATCACGCCAATCCCCGCACCCAACTAAGCATCAGAATCAGGAACAATCTTCCAGTCACCTACCCTGCAGCTCCGCATCCGGTTTCGTGGGTTTTGCTAACCCGACCGAAGCCGGCCTTGCCGACCATTCGGATGTTTTAACCCCAAGGCAGTTTTCTTTTGGACTCACCTTCTTCCCCAGTGCGCTCATCACTATCGCCATCAACAAATACACGGCGGTGTTTTATGCCGGTTTCCTGGAAGTCGGAGATTGTGTTTAACGCCTGGTTCTTTCCTGCGGTTTTGGTGCTGGGTAGGGGGAATCTCCGACTTGATGCGGTGACGGGGTGTGAAAGTCGGAGATTTCCGAAATTCGAACAGTTCTAGTTGGCTGTGACCCCAGGTTTTGCGCAAATCTCCGACCTGTAGAAGTGTGTGGGTGCTTGTCGACGCCGCCAGCGCGGCCTGTGGGTTGGGGTTGTTGTGCCGGTTTTCTGGAAGTCGGGGATTATGGGTGGCAGTCGGTTCTCTCCTGCGGTTTTGAAGTGTGGTGGGTGGATTCTCCGACTTGATGCGGTGACGGTGGGTTACCCGTTTGGGGGTGTGTGCATTTTTTATGGAACCGATTGGGGTGATGAGTGAGTCTAACTCTATAGAGCACGTTGTCTATATGGTTTTACACTGGTTGTCAGTGGCGTTGAAAGGCGGTTTTGAGGAAATGGTCAAGAAAATGTCAATGCATGCCAGGACTATGCCTAATCAGATGACAGCTCGTTCAGCGCACCGCGTCTTGATAGCGACTGTGGTGTGTTGTGTCTTTCTGCTTTCTGGCTGCGGGTTATCTGCACCTTTTGCTCAGTACTTGGCTGCCAAAAACCAGTCGCAATCCCACCAACAGGCAGCGTCATCGCAGGCGGATCAACTGAAAACGCTCGGTGAGGTGTTGGAAGCGGGTACCGGAACGTTTGATCCGATCGATCCAAGTTTTGAGATTTTCGACCCCTGTACGGAAGTGACCAAGGAACAATACGCGCAATTCGGACAAGAAATCTGGCACGAGTCTCATGTATTGCGCGATGATTTTGCAGCTTGTACCACTTTGCCTACTGAAAGTTCCAGTAACGATATTGGATTTAATATCTCAACTGATGTTCTTACTTATGAACATGTACAGTCATTAGGTCTCATTGTGGATCAACCGCTAGTGCATTTACCGGAGCACTGGTACCAACATAAGCTATCGGACAATGACGATGAGTTGGATTGCACTATAGCTGTGCAAACTAACAGAGGACGTATAAACGTTACCTCGCTTGGTTCGAGTTTGATCTTTGGGTTGACGCCTGAAAAATCCTGTCAGGAAGCAGTAGATATGTTGCAGAAAATCTTTGCTCTGAAAGGATAATCAATGTCCATGTTGATTAACTCGCCGTCATTTAAAAGTGCATTTGATGGCATTAAATCTGCCCAAACCGATGCATTGTCTATCTATCATGTGACGCTTCGAAATACGTTAAGCGGATCATTTTCACCATTGTCTGGGTTACACGAATTAGGAGTCAATCATGCTCAGGTGATCCAGGGTGGGTTAGGAAGTGCCAACGATGTGTTGGTGAGCTTTCAGGATTTGGTTGAGTGGTTGGGGATGAATCTCCGGTTAAACCACATGGCGTTTACTGGTCATGATCTCGCGCTTTCACGTGGGTTGGATACCGCGGATTCGGGTGGGACGTTTGAGCATGATGTTGCGGAGTTCGCGTCGAAACCGGCGTCGTCGTTTGCGGATTTCCCATTCCTCCCACCTACCCCGGTTCCATCGGTGTCGTTGGAAACGTTAGTCGCACAGTTGGGTGCGACACAGTCCGGTCAAGCTGCCCAAGCTGCCGCGGACTGGCAGTCAATGGCCACCCAGGCTACGAGTATCGCTACACAACTGGAGGGTATTGCATCCGAGTTGTCGTCGCAGAATCAGGGGATTGCGGCGTTGCGGGCAACCGCGGGGATGAAGGCTACTGCGGCGAAAGCGTCGTATTTCGCGGCGAATGCTACGGAGATGGCTCGGTCGGTGGGGGTGTTGTCGACGATTGCTCCGCATTTTCATACTCAGGCATCTCAAGCGTTGTCTGCGTTGCAGACTATTGCGAACCCTGCGGAAAAAGAAGCAGCAGAGAAGTTGTATCTGACAGCATTTCATGGGGTGTATAGCGGTGCGTTATCCCAAGCAGTACCAGTGATTCGGAATTTGATGATTGATAACAGTGCTGGTGTTGGTGGTGGTAGTGCCGCAATCGGGTCGGATTCTACTGGCGCACCGCCCTCACCTGCGACGAGTACGCTTCATCCTGTGGGGATGGGGACACAGGCCGCATCGACTGCGACTCTTCCAACTACTGGTGGGGTGGGTGCACCGGCAGCACCGGCACCGGGTATGCCACCGATCACCGGGCTTCCTACAGGAGCAGGACCGGGTGGTTCCGGTGTGTCAGCACATGCGCCGGTATTTAGTGGACTGACACCCGGTGTGTCTGGTGGTCGGGGCGGTATCAGTGGTGGGAGTATTCCTGCGTCTGGTGGGCTCCGGCACGGGCACTCCGCTACCAGTGGTGGTGCTCGTAGTAACACTGGTACTGGCATGGGTGCCGGTATGAGTGGGATCGGTGGTTACGGTATGGCCGGTGGGGCAGGTTCGGCTGGCATGCGAAGCGGAACCGGTGGTGCAGGAAGCGGTCGTGCATTCGGTGCTGGTGGTGGTGCTGGTGGTCGTGGATTCGGTAGTGGTATGGGTACTGGTAGTGGGGTTGGTGCAGGACCGAAAACCCCACATGGAACCGGCAACGGCAGCAGTGTGGGAAACAGTGCTGGCGCAGGCGGTGTGAAGTCAGCCGCTGGTGCTGGTGGTGCAAATAGTGGCGGGCGTGCTGGTACCCCGATGGTCGGGGCACCGATTGGTGGGCAGAACAACAACAATAATGAGAATCAGCGTAAGCGTAAGAAGCCGATACGGGGTATTACTGCAAGTGTTGAACGAGACGCCAACCTCAAAGCGTTGTTGGGGGAACAACCCAAAGTAATCCCAGGCGTTATCGGAAGCTGGGTACGCGAATAGCTAATGGGCCCAGTCGGTGCGAAAATAGGCGATCTATTGGCTGGGGGCGCGTCGTTTGGGCGTCGAAAAGCAATAAACCCCGATTATCGTCGGGGTTCATAGTGCTCTTGTGGGGTGTTTAAACGCTTGCCAAGAAGTCTTCAGCGATCTTCTTCGGGCTTGCCTTTTCAGCGCCAGCGGAGCGTTCGTTCATTTCGATGAGGCGTTCCGTGGTGAGTTTTTGGTTGATCGCATTGATGACGTCCCGTACCTCAGGAGCGACGGCGGAATCGCGTAGAAGTGGTAGAACTTGTTGCGGCAGAATCATGTTCTTAGGGTCTTCAAGAGTAACAAGATCGGCACCGAACAGCGGGCTTGTTGTGTAAATATCGGCGATGTCGGCAGCACCGGATTGCAGGGCCTCAATAGTAAGCGGCCCGCCGCTGTCGGAAATTGCTAGGAAGTCTTTGACGGGGACGTTATAAATATCCTTGAGACCGGCCGCACCGTAGGGGCGATCTTTCAACTCGGGGTTACCGGCGACGGTGACGGATTCCAGCGCAGCAAGATCAGCAAGTGTTGTGAGTTTATGCTTTTCAGCAAATTCCCGAGTAACCCGGTACGCGTCTTTGGATTCAGCTGGTGCGGGCTCCCCCGCGGCGATTTCTTCCGGCAGTACGGTTTTTAATTTCTCGATGATGTCCGCAGATGTTGCACCAGTCGGTAATTCTTCAGAGGTTTTGGAGAGGTAGAACTGCGTGACGTTGCCAGAATACTCTGGCACAATATCGACGCTGCCCTCCGCGAGTGCTTTTAGATAAACTTCACGGGAACCAATGCCAGATTTAATGGCAACATCGTATCCTTTAGCTTCCAGCGCTGACGCCCAAATAGTGCCGATAATTTCCGATTCCGGGAAGTTAGCGGTTCCAATAGTAATAGTTGAGCTATCGTTTGTGCTGCTTGCGCCAGTTGATTGCTCAAATGGGTCAGCGGCGCAAGAAGCTAATAAACCAGCGGTGACCACCGCGGCCACGGTGCGAAGTAGTTTTTTCATGGTTGATTATCCTTTTCTATCTCAGGGTGATGTTTATCAAGCTATTTCCGAACTGGAAACCGGGTGTCGGCTTTGTGTTGCGCCCAGGCAAGTAGGACGTCGGCAAGCAATGCGAGCACCGAAACAGTAATCGCGCCGATCAGCACCATCGTGTAATCGCGCAACGCAATTCCATCGATGATGTAGCGGCCCAAACCGCCCATGCCGATGAAAGCTGCCACCGTCGCCGTTGACAGAACCTGCAAAACGCAGGAACGAAAACCACCGAGAATGCTCGGTAAAGCAAGCGGCCAGGCCACCTGGCGGATCACTTGGCTTGAGGTCATTCCCATTGCGAACGAGGCGTCGTAGACAGCCGGGTCGACGGTGCGCACGCCGTTGATCGTTCCAGCAAGCACGGGTGGGATCGCCAGGATGATCAACACCACTACCGCCGCGAACAGGGAATGCCGGATCCCTACATAGAGCGTTGTGAGTGTGAGCAGACCCAGTGTTGGTAGGGCGCGCAGTCCACCGCTGGCAGCCAAGACGAGTTGTGCCTTGCCGCTGCGGCCTAAAACAAGGCCTAAACTGACGCCGATTATTGTGGCGACGATGATTGCTACCCCTGAGATTTGGAGGTGTTCCAGAATGCGAGTGAGTAAATTATCCATGCTTCCTCCGCCACGGAGCAACAACCCGGGTAAGCGCCAACAGTACGACGTCGAAAAGCACCGCCAAGACAACAGTGCCGATGACGCCTGCGGCAACTTCGGTAGGAAATGCTCGGTTAAAACCGTTGGTGAAAAGCGTGCCCAGAGATTCGACGCCGATCAACGCGCCGACGGACACCAAGCTGATGGTGCTGGCTGACACAACCCGCAGCCCAGTAAGCATTTCGGGTAGCGCCAACGGCAATTGCACCGCCCACCACCGATGCCGATTTGAATATCCCATGGCTTGGGCTGCGGCCAACACTGATCCGTCGACGGATTGCAACGCATCCGATGTGTTTCGCACTTGAAGCGCCAAACCATACAGTGTCATCGCGATGATGACGTTGAGCGGCGACAAAATCGAGGTGCCAATTATCGTCGGCAAAACCACGAATAGCGCCAACGACGGAATTGCGTACAACAACCCCGAACCGATAATCAGCGACTGATTCATCCGTTGGGAGCGCTGGGCCCATGCACCTAGCGGCAAGGCCAAAATAAACGACAAAACCACTGGCGGCCATACCAAATTGATATGCGCGAGCGTCAACCTAATCAATAGGTCTTGGTTTGCGGCTATCCAATTCATGAACCCAGGACACCCCGCACACGCCCATGTGCATCGACGATCACTTCTTTGTTGTTGTGCGACGCTACGTGTAATTTTCGATCATCAAGACCGACGAATTGCGCGACGAATTCATTGGCCGGAACGGTAATGAGTTCCTCGGGCGTACCGGCTTGTTCGATCTTCGCCCCAACGCTGAGCAATACAACTTCATCCCCCAGCCGAAACGCCTCATCAATATCGTGGGTGACCAGGATGATCGTTTTGGCCAGGTTCTGTTGCAAGCGCAACATCATGGTTTGCAATTCCCGACGAACCACGGGGTCAACCGCACCAAACGGCTCATCCATGAGCAAAATATCTGGCTCGGCGGCCAACGCCCGTGCCACGCCGACGCGTTGGGCCTGCCCGCCGGAAAGTTCGGCCGGATACCGATCGGCCAACGCCGGGTCGAGGTCCAATAACTGCATGTAACGCGCAACATCGGTCGTCTTGTTTTGCAGCTGCGCCACCATCGAAATATTGTGGGCGACCGTTCTGTGGGGCATCAAACCGCCTTGCTGCATCACATAACCTATCGATCGGCGCAGCTGCACCGGATCACCCTGGGCGATGTCCTCACCCCGAACGATAATCCGGCCGGATGTTGGTTCCTCCATCCGGTTAATAAGCCGAAGTAACGTTGATTTGCCGCAACCAGACGACCCCACCAAACAGGTAGTTTTCCCCTCCTTAAAGCGGTAGCTGAAATCCTGCACCGCAGATAAGGTGGCTGGTTTTTTGTTGTTTGCGGAATACGTCTTTGTTACGGAATCAAAAAGAATCATAATTACCTAATGTAAGAAATTGTGGCGAAGTGGAGACTCACCTAGACCAACGACATGCGGTCATTAGCATGTGCCATCTAATCAACGCCTCATCGAATAAGCGCGGAATCTACAAGGCCATTGTTTGCCCAACGATCAGCGCGCTATCGGACATCCACCTCTCATATATCGCGGCATGCTCAAATCCAGCTTTCGGTAACCAGCCTAACCACTTTTTCATTTCCTCCGGTTGTCAGTTCGCTGGAAGTGTTGGGCCAGCAGTTTAAAATCCTCCCATTACAACGACGAAATGACGACAATTATTCCCGGGGCTTTTCGCAGTTCACACCGCATACAACACAAAAACCGGTTTGCCGCACTACGCGCACAAACCGGTATGAAAGAAATATTTAAATTACAAACGTTAATTCTCGAACCGACGCCGGAAATTGTCTTCCATGCGGTCGCCTAATCCGCCGCGCCGCCCACCGGAATTACCAGCGGTCGAGTTACCTAACGACGCATGCCGAACCGCACCGCCACCGCGCAACATCCAGACGCCACCAGCCACCATGACCAGGAACCCTAAGACGCTTAGCGCTACCAGCCACAGCGTCACTTGGCTTAAGGCAACTCCAGTAACCAATAGAACAAGACCGATAACAATTACTGCTATTCCACGTAGCGTGACCAGGCCCTGCTGCCCACCGAATTCACCGCCCGCAACGGCAGCACCGAACTTGGGATCTTCGGCGAGCAATGATTGCTCGATTTCCTTGAGCAATTGTTGCTCATGCTCGGAAAGTGCCACTATTCCTCCCATTGGCGAGTGATCCGACAACGATGGTCTTAGCATTTATTTTGTCAGGTACCGCAAATGTACCAGCTATTTGCCAATCCATCTGTTGGTTATGAATATACAACTAAGTTACATTAATAAATAATGTCCATCTACCTGTTACAACGACAACAGTAATAGTAAAGTTCCCCGCGCCGTAAATCACAGATAAGACCACCACCGAAAGAACGGGAACGAAAGGTTGATGGTGAAAACAGCGGGCACCATCCGCCAACCGGAGTTTCAGCTACGCGGCCGCTGGAGTTCCACCATCATTAAACTCAACTGCATCGAGGAACTCGCCAGCTAGCCGAATCAATCGATCCACAACAGCCGCATCTACCTCGGTATCAATCCCACTCGAAACCCGAGAACGCAGCCGCGAATACTGTCCTAGCGTGTCCGCCCACTGCGCCGACACCGCATCCACCAATCGCAATTGATCCCAGGCGTTGGTTGGCTTACGGCTACGTTTTGCTACCGCACTTTGCGCAATCCGCGCCGCAGCGGTACGGAGTGCAGCTTGGTAGGCGTATTCCAACGCAAGATCCAGCCGCCCCTGGCTGCGGTAACCGATCGCCTCGGACAACAAAAGATGTGCCTTATGGATAAATTCTGCGCTTTTGACTGGGCGGTCGTTAAAACGTGTTGTTGCAGAGACGACGGTGCTCATAATCTCCAACTCCTTTCTTACGAAAATAACTTTGAATGAATGCTTTAAACTTCTGTCATCATTCGCCGTTGGTTCCACACACTGTAGAAAATGACCCGAACATGACCTACCCCCATTATAGAACGCCCGTTCGAGTTTGGAAAGGGGTCGAATATAAAAACTTCGACAATTTCGTACACGCCTTCACCCAAAGGCAACGAAAAAGTGGTTCGATGAGAAATTGTGTCCCTGATTATTCAACCGCTCAGCACGCTGGAGTTCTCCACGCTAGCCCCGACGCTGGTCGACATATACATCGATGCGATGGGGTATGAGAAAAAGATCCGAACTTCCCGGATAAAAGCATGGCGCTTTGCCGTGACCGAACGAAATTTTCAGGCAGTATGCGCCCACGACAACACCCACGTTTACGGGGTTGCGTATGGATACCACGGCAGCCGGACCCAATGGTGGGATCAAGAAATAAGGCGGGGCTTACGGGAACGTGGTGGCGCTACCAGCCAGGAACTCGCAATGTTGAATAATTATTTTTCCCTCGTGGAGATACACGTCTCCCCCGTCATGCAAGGCAAAGGGATCGGGCGGGCACTACTTGAAGCGTTATTTGCCAAAGCGAACGCTCCCTTTACGCTCCTTTCCACCCCGGAAGTCCCGGACGAGGCCAATAACGCATTTGGCCTGTACCGTTCCCTCGGTTTTTTCGACGTCCTTCGCGATTTCTATTTCCGGGGCGACGACCGCGCCTTCGCGATCCTCGCCAAGAGAATGTGACTTCCGGTCAACGCACCGCGTCGTGCCCCAGTTCCGGCCCCCACGCTGGCGCCATCCCCAGGTTATGCAACACTTCCTGCGTCGCCCGCGCGAAATTAAGAGTCATGAAATGCAGGTCCGGCGCACCTTCGGCAATGAGTCGTTCAGCCATGAGGGTTGATTCCTCAATCCCGACCTTTCGGATTTCTTCCTGGTTTTTCACCTCATCTCCAGCGGCAGCTTTTAAGAGGCGTTCTTCAAGTTTTCCTGGAAGCTTCGCGCCGGAAAGCTCCAATTGCCGACGCACGGAACGCAACGAGGTAATCGGCATAATGCCGGGAATGATAGGCTTGGCACCTTGTTCCGGGTCGCGCGCCAAGCGGTCCCGAAGCCGAAGGTAGTGTTCGACGTCGAAAAACATCTGGGTGATCGAAAACTCGGCACCAGCCCGCAGCTTCGCCAAGGTGAATTCCGTGTCCGCTTCCAATGTCGGTGCCCGGTGGTGCCCTTCCGGGAATGAGGCGATACCGATGTGGAAGTGGGAGGTTTCATCCAAGCGCTTGGTCAGTTTAATGAGCTGTTCGGCGTATTCGTAGCCGCCGGATACCGGCTGCCACTCCCCGAGTGGATCTGCGCCCGGTGGGTCTCCACGTAGCGCCAATAAATTAGATAACCCGGCGCTGGCGTAGTCGCACAGAATCTCAATGAGCTCCGCCTCCGTGTGCCCCACCAGGGTTAGGTGAACGAGGGTTGTGAGCGGATGCCGCGCCAATTCGTGGGCAATTCGCATGGTGCGATCCCGTGAGGAACCACCCGCCCCATATGTCACCGACACGAAGGCGGCCCCAAGGTCATGGAATACCTCCGCAGCTTTCCACAGTCGTTGTTCTGCTTCGTCGTTGCGGGGCGGCATAAATTCCACCGAGAACGGGATGCGTCCCGGCGCGGTTGCGGAGATAACGTCGACGATAGAGCGCTGATAACGGGCGGGAATTGCTGCGGCCATGGTTTTGTATATTATCGCCAAGAGTGGATTTATTGGCCGTTTAGTAACCCAAAATGCATATAACCTTGTTTTCCTGCCATTTCGCCGTACCACTATCAGTTGCATCAACGTGGTCCACAAGTTTTCTTTGCCGGTTCTTTGGGGGTGGTGGGTTACACTTGAGGGGTTATCGTAGGCTTCTTTCGAGGCTGTTTCTCCAGGTATGTAAGGTGTGGCTTCTGTCATGGCAATTAAGTCGGATCGTATGAACTGTGCTGACCGAATCGAGATCGGCGCGGTTCCAGCCGCACAAGAGATTCCCCACCGGGTGGCAGAGAGTTTAGAGCGGTTTTTCCGCAGCCAAGATCCGATTATTTCCACGATCGGAGAACCCGTGGCACGCGCGGTGGGAATGCTGGAACGGTACGTTTTGGATGGCGGTAAACGTATCCGGCCGCTGTATGCCTGGGCTGGGTTTTTAGCAGGCTTAGGTTCGTTGGAGACGGATCGCTTTTCGACGCCCACAGCAAGCCACTCCCCCGGTAGTTCTCTCCCCCTCGATCAGCTTCCCCACACCGAGAACATCGACGCTGTCATCAATGCGATTAGTTCATTGGAGCTGATCCAGGCGTGCGCGCTGATCCACGACGACATCATTGATTCTTCCGATACCCGGCGCGGTAATCCGACGGTGCACCGGGTGGCGGAGCGACGCCATGGTGACAGCGGTTGGTTGGGGGATCCAGTTCATTTCGGGCATTCCGTTGGCATTCTTGTCGGTGATTTGGCGATGGTGTGGGCTGATGATTTGTTCCACGGTTCCGGTTTGAGCCCTGCCGCTATTTCCCGGGCGTTGCCCGCGTGGCGTGGGATGCGCACTGAGGTGATTGGCGGGCAGTTGTTGGATATTACGGTTGAGGCTTCCGGCAGCGAGGACATTGCCATGGCGCATACTGTCAATCGGTTTAAAACTGCCGCCTATACCATTGAACGGCCTTTGCATATTGGTGCGTCGATTGCGGGGGCTGATGATGCGGTTATTGCTGCGCTTAGGGCCTATGGCACTGATATTGGGGTGGCGTTTCAGCTGCGCGATGATCAGTTGGGGGTTTTCGGCGACCCGTCGATAACGGGTAAACCCGCCGGTGATGATCTTCGGGAAGGTAAGCGTACTGTTTTGGTGTCCACGGCGTTGGCGTTGGCTAAGCAGCAGGGCGATCATGCGACGGCAAGCCTCATTCGTTCTGGTTTGGGGCGGGTGTCTTCGCCGGAGGCGATCGCCGAGCTGACGGAGGCGATTAGGGCAACTGGCGCGGCGGAGGACGTCGAAAAGCAAATTTCTGCGCTTACTAAGATGGGGTTATCCCATCTGGATTCGATTGGGTTGCCGGATTCTGCGCATAAGTTGTTGCGGGATCTGGCTGGGCGGGCGACGGCGCGGCGCACCTAGCTAGAATGTAGCGTTTGTGAGTTCTATCCAACGTAACTAACCGGGTAAAGGTGAATTATGACTGAACGGGTGGTGTCCGCGACAACCGAACACCGGGATAAGCGTGGGGCGGGCGCGCGGTTGCTGCAACCTTCTGGGGTGTGGTGGCTGGGGTTGTGCGCCACGTTCGTTATTTTCTTGGGGTCGTTTGGCGGCGGTTCCGTTCAGAAACGCAATAGCATTCTGGCCGCGTTGAATCTTGAGTTTTTAAGCTTCGGGCACGGTGCGGCGTTGTCAAACGTGACGTTGTGGCTCGGCACCATCGCTTATGTGGTCTCGTGGGTGCTGTTGGGCAAATTGGTGCTCACGCGCGTGGTCCCGGCGCGGTTTGTGCAGTGCACGCTGGCTTTTTGGCTGGTTCCGTTGGTTTTTGCCGCCCCGATTATGTCGCGCGATGTGTATTCCTACCTGATGCAGGGCACGTTGTTGCGCGACGGTTTTGATGCCTATACCCAGGGACCGGCGGCGAACCCGAATCAGATTCTCTTTGAGGTTTCCCACGACTGGCGTAATACCACTACCCCTTATGGCCCGTTGCATTTGTGGATTAGTGAGGGGATCACCTCGGTGACCGGCGATAATGTCACCGCTGGCGTGTACGCCTTCAAGGTGGTTTCGGTGCTGGGTTTTGCGGCGATCATGTGGTCGATTCCAAAGATCGCGGTTTCGCTTGGTGCGGATCCGGCCATTGCGCTGTGGTTGGGTGTGGCTAATCCGGTGATGGTGTTCCATTTGGTTGGCGGGATGCACAACGAGTCCATCATGGTGGGGCTTGTCAGCGTGGGGTTGTACATGATTGTGCGGGATCGTTCGTACCCGGCGGTTTATCGCGGGTTCTTCGCAGGCGTTGCGTTTATTGCGGCTGGCATGGCGTTGAAGGCAACCGCCGCGTTTTGTTTGCCGTTTGTGGTGTGGATCGTGGTTCTGGCCGCCCCAAGTGGGTTGAAACATAAGGTTGGGGCGTTTTTCATCGCTGCGATTGGTGGTGCGATCGAAACGATCGGCATCGTTGCTATCATCACGTATCTGTCGGGCGCTTCGTGGGGCTGGATTGCGGCGTTGACCGGCAATTCCAAGGTGATTAATCCGTTGTCCTTCCCGTCGCTCGTATCCGGGATTATCGGTGAGGCTGGCCGGATTTCCAACGATCTTTTCGATTACAATTCCGTGGTTTCCACCGCGCGCTCGGTTTCAATGATCGTGATGGCGGTGGGGTTCGTCGGTTGTTGGTGGTGGTTGCGGCATCGCCCGATTACCGGCGCGATGATCGCCTACCTGGTGGCGTTTACCTTCAACGCGGTGACCCTGCCGTGGTACTACGCGTCCGTTTTGCCGTTGGCGGGGGTCATTTCGTCGTCCCGGCTGGTCAAGCAGTTATTTGTCATTGGTTCCGTGGTGGTTGCCCTCGCGTTTACTGGTTCCGGAAACCACCAGTTATATAACCCGGTGTGGGTGGCGGCGTCGTTGGTGGCTGGGTGGGCGGCTGCGGCGTGGCTTTTCGCGCCCGCCCGGGCCGAGGATTAATCAGGCTTGGGCCGGTGTTGCCGGGTTAAACAGTGCTTTTCGACGCCGCACCGGCGGAGCATGCACCGCTGCACTGTAATACTGGCCCGGTGTCGGTATCGATCAGCTGCCCAGTCACCCGGAAGGTTTCGGCGAGAAGCTTCGTGGTTAATACCTCCCGAGGATCACCAGATGCCACCTTGTTTCCATCCGCTAGTACAGTCACCGCGTCGCAGTACCTGGCCGCTAGGCTGAGATCGTGGAGCGCGGCCACCACGCATATGTGCCGGTCATGCGCCAGTTCCTGCAACACATCCATGAGCGCGAACTGGTGATGCAGGTCGAGATGATTGGTGGGTTCGTCAAGAATCAGGCAGTCAGAGTCTTGAGCTAACGCCCGCGCGACTTGGGTTCGTTGCCGTTCACCACCGGAGAGCTGAGTCCAGCGTCGGTGTGCCAAATGCGCGATGTCGGTTTGCTCCATCACAGTGGCAACTACTTCGGCGTCGTTTGTCGTCGCTGAAGCCCACAAGCCTCGCCCGGCCATACGCCCCAGCATCACTATTTGTTCCACCGATAATTCGGTGTCGACATCCGTGTGTTGTGCCACGAACGCTAGGTTTTGCACCCGGTTCTTTCGTGGGATTTCGCGTAGTTCCCTGCCGTGCACCATCAGTGATCCTTGATAATCAGCCACCCCAGCCACGGCGCGCAGCAACGTTGATTTTCCGCACCCGTTTGCGCCGATCAACGCGGTGAATTTCCCCGGCTCAAAGGTGGTGGAGACATCGGTCAATACTTGGTTTTTGCCGCGGGAAACCGCGATCGCTTTAAGTTCAATGCTCATAGCCGGTTACCCCGCTTTAGTAAGACAAAGAAGATTGGCACCCCCACGAGGGCGGTGAATACGCCGACCGGAATTTCCTGCGGTGCGAAAACGCTGCGCGCTAGGGCGTCGGTAAGCACAAGCAAAATGGCACCGATAATCGCGGCAACTGGGGTCAGCCGGGAATGCACCGGCCCCACCAATAGCCGGGCGGCATGCGGCACGATCAAACCGACGAATCCGATGGCACCCACGGCCGACACGGTGCTGGCTGTCAGGAGCGCCACCGTGACCAATGCGATCCCCCGGACGGCGGTTACCGGTATCCCCATCGATTCTGCAGTGTCATCGCCGAAGCTTAAGCCGTCAAAGTACCTCGACATAGCCCATAAGATCCCACTGGCAACCCCGCAACAGATGGCAACGATGGTTAAGGAATCCCAGCGCGCAGAGCCTAGGGCTCCTAATAACCAGAACATCACGCCTCGGACGGACTCTGCATCGCCTTTGGCCATGAGTAATAAGGACGTGATTGCGGAAAACAGCTGCCCGACGAGAACACCGGTGAGAACCACTCTTGTCGAGGTGAAACCCGTTCCTCTGAGCAACCCCATGAGCACTGCAAACGACAGTATCGCCCCGATAGCGGCACCACCGGTCAGCCCGATAGATGAGCCCGACACGAACACAAGAACGGTCACCGCACCAGTCGAAGCTCCCGACGAAACACCCAGAAGGTAAGGCTCAGCCAGATCGTTGCGGGTCACCGCCTGCAACGAAACGCCTGCGACTGCCAACGCTGCGCCTACTGCTGCCGCCATGAGGATTCGTGGGATTCGAAGCTCAAACAAAATCGACTGCCGCAATTGGGAAGGCGGCGGCACGTCTGGTGTTTGCCACAACCCGGTCTTATGCGTTAATACCGCCCACACTTCGGCCATGGACATGGAAGATGCGCCAAGAAACAAACTGATAATCATGGTGGCAATCAACAGCACTACTCCGCAGATTGCCACCATAACCGAACGGCGCATTAACTTTGCGCGCCTTTCGTTGCAATTCCATTAGCCAACTCATCGGCGATGATGGTCAAGGAGTTAACGGAACGAACATTAGCGTCCAATTCCACTCCCGGCACCCGAATGAACCGGTCATGCTTAACCGCATCAAGTTGGCTCATAATCGGGTCTTCTTTCATCGCGGCGATTTTATCTTCGTAGCTATCCCCCGGCGCGCCGCGTTCTTTCAAATCGCCCACGACAATCACATCCGGGTTCTTATCGGCGATGGCTTCCCACCCAACTTCGGGCCACAGCTCCGACACATCTTCCATGACGTTTTTTGCCCCGGTAATGTCGGAGATGCTCTGCCCCACGCCGAGTGAACCTGCCACGTATGGAGCGCCTTTATAAAGGGAATAGAGGTATAGAACCGTTGTTCCGTCACCTTTATTTTTGGCAGCTTCTATGGCTTTGTTTTGCTCGGCAATGAGTTCCTTCGCCCGATCTTCAACACCGTAGATTTTGCCTAGGTCACTGATGTCTTTTTCGATGAGGTCGAATGCGGATTTGCCTTTGTTGTCGCCGTAGTCTCGGCATTCCACATTGGAATGATAGGTATTAACCCCGAGATCGCGCAGCTCTTCGCGGGTGCCTACTTTATCTGCAGTGAAAAACGATTGAAATGGTGAGTAGACGAAATCCGGGTCCGCGTTACGTAGCTCTTCTGCGGAAATGACTTTGGCAGCCAGAACTGGAATCGCATCGAACGCCGCCTGGTATTCCGGCAAGACGGAGGTTTTTAGATTCGACGTTCCGACCATACGATCTTCAACGCCGAGTGCTAGCAAGGTGTCTGTCGAGGCCTGTTCGAGGGTGACGGTTCGGGATGGGGTCGTTGCAAATTTAACCTCGAAACCGCAGTTATCAATGGTCACCTCCTGGCCGGAACCAGCGGCACTGGATGTGGAATTGGCAGTGGATGATCCAGATTCAGTTTGGCCACACGCACTTAACAATCCAGCGCACACGGCAATTGTGATGATTTTCTTGGTTCTCATGGCATCCCTTTCGGTTGATGTTTCTGCCCCTCGTCAATGTCGATAACACTCGCCCTACCAATGAATCGAAGGGCTAATTTTCAACAATATTGAAAATGATAGCCATAACTATTTAATATTTTCGCAGTTTGTGACACAAAACATGCCACAAGAAATTGTAATCCTAACTGAAAATGCCCGCTTGGTTTTCATTTTCACTTTGACCCGCCACCAGCTACTGTCAGAACTACATCTCCTTTTACGTACGGCAACATACGGCGAGCAGCTCATGTTGTGACGCCCGGTAGAAAAATGGAAAGCGGTAGGCTATGCGAGACATCTTTCGCGATCGGGTGTTTCTCCGATTGTGGTGCGGCACATTTGTCAGCGGCATAGCCACCTGGGCATTGCCGTTTCTACTCGGGCTCCTCCTCATCGAAGATAAACTTTCTCCGGGTGCCCTTGGTGTTAGCTTGGCGGCCCGCACCATTGGGTTTCTTGCGGTACTTCCGTTTTCCGGTGTCTTGGCGGATCTGTGGTCACCGGTAAAGGTTATTCGCTACGCCGGGCTTATAGCCGCAGTCGCCACGGTAGGTTTCGCCTACACCCTGGTGGTTGGGGCGCCGTCGTTCACGTTGCTGCTTACCGCCCTATTTATTGGGGTGGGGCAAGGCGCATGTCGCCCGGCGTATCAATCATTGATCGCCACCAACATCGCCCCAGAAGTGCGGAAGCAGGCTCATGCGGCAATTACATTGGCTCAGCGAATCGTGATTGTCGTCGCCCCGGCAGCAATCGCTGTTATGAGCCGTTCGGTGGATACAACGTTGCTCGTTGGCGGTCTGGCTGGTTTGTGGTTGATCGTGATGTGGAGCCCTAACACCATTCGGCAGGAAACCGGCGATGCAACGCTGCGCACCGCTGTGAGCACCACGGGTCCTGGCCTGATTGCAGGTTGGAAGGAAGCGCACCGCCATCGGTGGTTTATGGCCGGTTTGGCGTTGTTGGTTGTGGTTATCATGCTGGGTTATTCCGTCACCGGGGTGTTACTCCCGGTCGTCTCGGCGGAAGTGTTCGGCTCCGATTGGTTGTTTACCGTAGCCCTTATCGGATATGCCGGTGGGGCTATTTTTGGCGCGTTAATCATTGGGCATTGGACGCCACCAGCCCAAGGCTGGTGGGCGCTCGCCGGATTGGCCGGGTATGGCCTGGTCGCCGCCGCGCTTGCAGCTACGCTCACGGGAATACATTGGGCAGTTGTCGTGATTGCCTATGTTATTGCTGGCCTTGGCATCGAGTTTTTCAATGTGCCGTGGTTTACCTGCATCCAGCGGGAAGTACCACCGACTGCAGTGGCACGAGTCTCCTCCATCGACTTTATCGTCTCCTACGGGCTAGCCCCGGTCGGCTTAGCGTTGATCGCACCAGCGGCACAATACGCAGGAATGATTCCGGTTTTGCTATTTACCGCCATTGCCTGTGTGGCTACCGGCGCTGCAGTCATGTGCGTGCCGGGAACCCGCGATTTTCATGATCCCAAAACCTAACCTAATGGCGATTTCCTCTATCTGGAGGCGGCTGTGTTTTTAAAACGCCATCGCCTGAGCCCGCCGCATGACTTCCCGAGCTAAATGCCCATGCAATGCATCAATGGGGCGGCCCGGCAGGGAGGGGTCTTCGGTGAAGAGGAAGGTGAGGATTTCCGCGTCGTTGTAGCCGCCGTCGGCAAGCAATGCGATGACTCCCGGGACGAACTTATTGGTGGTGTTTTTGTGGGAGAGAAAATCCGCAGGGATGCGTTTGCTTCCGTTGTCGCTCACGCAAATGAGTTTGTGCTCCCCGATCATGTCGAAGACGCGGGTTACAGGAACCCCGAGCTGTTCGGCGTAGTCGGGAACGCTGAGTAGTTTGGTTCCGGCGGGCAGAATGGATGCAGATACAGGTTGTGAACTCACAGTGGATAATGTACCAACACTTCGGCCCAAAAGTCAGGTAACGAAGCTGTGCTGCTAGTGGTGCGTACTGTGACTGCCGCGACTTTCACTGTGATTGAATTGCGGCTTAGGTTTCAGCCATACTAGAACGATGCAATTGAAGTTGGGAGATTTTCTCGAACACCGCTACCGCATTGAGGCACCGATTGCCCGCGGCGGCATGTCAACGGTGTATCGCTGCGTGGATACTCGCCTTGGGCGAACCGTCGCGGCGAAGGTCATGGACGACCAGTACGTCGGCGATCCCATCTTCTCTGATCGGTTCCAGCGCGAAGCCCGTTCCATGGCGCAACTGTCTCACCCGAACCTGGTCGGGGTGTACGATTTCTGCTCCGAGGGGGACAATATTTTCCTCATCATGGAGCTGATTAATGGCGGAACGCTCCGGGAATTACTGGCAGAACAAGGGCCGTTGCCCGCTCATGCGGCGGCAGCGGTGTTACGTTCCATTTTGCAAGGGTTGGCGGCTGTACACGCGGCTGGTTTGATTCACCGCGATTTAAAGCCCGACAATGTGCTGATTAATTCCCACAACCAGGTCAAGCTGTCCGATTTTGGCTTGGTCCGCGCGGCAGCGGCCTCTAATGCTACTTCCAACCAGATCATCGGCACGGTTTCGTACCTGTCGCCGGAGCAGGTTAGCGGCGATGACATCACCATGGCGTCGGATGTGTATTCCGCGGGTATTTTATTATTCGAGCTGTTGACCGCAACCACCCCGTTTACCGGCGATTCCCAGATTTCGCGGGCGTTCGCGCGCTTAGACTCGGACGTGCCAGCGCCTAGTAGCCGGGTTCCTGGGGTGCCGAAGCTTATCGACGAACTAGTGGCCACCGCTACCGCCCGCAACCCGGAGGAACGGTTTGCCGATGCTGCGGAATTCCTTTCGGCATTAGAGGATGTCGCTCGGGAACTCGACTTCCCGCCGTATGTGGTTCCGGTCCCGAAGAATACGGCAACTCAGCGGGCCGCCGCCCACGTAGCGGCGTTGTCCGATGGGGATGCCACCACTGTGATCGGCAGCGCCGAAGACAACGCCGACGCCCCCACCACGGTGGTTAAAAACCCGAATATGACCATGCAGCTGCCGCCGAGCGGCACGGAGGAAACCTCCGTGTTCCCCACCGCCGTGCCGGAAGTGGCGCTACCACCCACACCTGCCCCACAGCCAGTTGCCCCACAGCAGAATCCGGATGTCGACGCCCCCGCCGTGGTGGAGTCCTTATCCCCCACCCCGGTGGTGACCAATCGCGGACGAGGCGGAATTGTCGCGTGGTGGATCGTCGTAGCTGTTATCACCACGGCCATTGCGATCGGTGCCTGGTGGTTCGGCTCCGGGAGATACGGTGAAGTTCCACAGGTATTGGGCATGGATCAGACCACGGCCAGCCAGACGCTCAGCGCCCACGGCTTTGGGACGGCGATAGCCACGGTGTACAACAATGATGTTCCGGTGGATTTAGTGGCCGGAAGCGAACCGGCCAGCGGCAGCCAAGCGGTAAAGGGTGACGATGTCACCCTTTTGGTGTCATTGGGCAAACCAACGGTTCCCGACTTCGCGGACAACCCGGACCCCAACGCCTATCGCATGGCGCTATCGTCGCGAACACTGCAATTCAGCGAGGGGAAATCGGTGTATTCCGATTCCGTCGAGCAAGGCAAAGTGGCGGAGGTATCACCCGGCGTGGGCAGCGAGGTGCTGGTTAATAGCGCCGTCACCGTGCATCTTTCCAAAGGCCCTGCCCCGGTCAATGTGCCGAACGTACGGGACCAATCCCGGGAGGAAGCCCTCGAACAGTTGCGTAACGCTGGTTTCGATGTGACGGTCGAAACTCGGTTTGACGATTCCGTAGCCGGTGAGCACGCTATTGGCACGCAGCCGGAGGCGGGTTCGCAGATTCCTAAAGGTAGCAAGATTACCCTCCAGGTCTCCACCGCAACCGAAATCCCCGATCTTTTTGGCTTAAACGAGCGCGAAGCCCGCAGTCTTTTGGCCGAGTCGGGAATACGGGTCGCTGAAGTTACCCGTTCGGACGATTCCAGCGCCGTCGGCGAGACCGCGTCCGATGTGTATGAGACGTCCCCACCGTCCGGCACCCTGATCGATAGTTCCCAAACCGCAGTGACGATTGTTTTGGTCGGCGAAGTCGAGGTGCCCAATGTGGTGGGCAAGCGGCTAAGCGAAGCGCGCCGCATCTTGCATGACGCAGGCTTGGAGGCGAAGGTGGCGACGTCGGCAAGCAATAGCAGCCGCGTTCTGTACCAATCGCCGACGATTTTTAGCACCCTAGCGCCCGGCGAAGAAGTGGAATTACGTGTCCTTAATTAGCCGCATCGCAGCCGATCGGTGGACGGCGGCGATCGGTGCGGTATGCGGGGTGCTGATCGTTGCTGTCATGCTTGTTGACGCCCCCACCGGCGCGTTTCGCTACCTGGTGGATCTTGATGTGTACCGGCTCGGCGCCACCGAATTCCTACGCTCTGGTGATATTTACAATCAGCGTTACCTGACGCAGGAAGCGCCGCTTCCGTTTACCTATCCCCCGTTCGCCGCGTTGGTGTTCAGCCCGTTGGCGTATCTTCCGTTGCCTGTCGGCAGCATTATTTTTACAGCGGTAACGCTTATATGTCTGGTGGTATCTTGCGCGGTGGCGCTCGCGTGGTGTGCTGTGCCGCACCCACTTGTGTGGGCGCTTCGGGCCGCCCCACTCGTGATGCTGTGCGAACCGGTTATCGCTACGTTGATGTTCGGTCAGATTAACACGGTGCTACTCTTGCTGGTGCTTGTCGACGCCAGCGGCGTACTCCGGAAAAAACTGCCGTGGTGGCCGCCCGGGGTGCTGTGCGGGATCGCCGCCGCCATCAAACTCACCCCGGCGATCTTTATCGTGTATTTTCTTCTCAACGCCGAGTGGAAAGCCGCACGAAACTTCGTGCTTTCCGCCCTCATCGCGTCCGCATTGCCCGCGCTTATGTATCCGCAATTGGTGTGGCAATACTTTAGCCACACCATTTTTTCCACCGACCGAATCGGCGCGAGCCATTTCGCCGCCAACCAAAGCATCGCCGGTGTTATCAGCCGGGCTGAAATACCTGCTGGGTGGTGGTTGCCACTGAGCATCGTGGCTATCGCCGGTGGCGGCTATTCTGCATACCGCGCCATCCGTTCCAACCAGCCATTGCTCGCACTTAGCGTGGTGGCTCTTATCGGACTATTAGCCTCCCCCATCAGCTGGTCCCACCACTGGGTGTGGTTGCCACTAACCAGTTACGCCCTGTGGCGGGCGGGAGCGCGAATCATGGCCGGTTGGGTATTGTTTGCCGCCACCATCGGCTGTTTCCACGCATTCTTGCCGTCCCGGAATCATGTGGAATTGGAATGGAGCGTAGTCCAACAAATACTAGGCTCCCACTACGTGATCGTAGCGGGAGCGGTACTAGTATGGTGCGCCTATCGGTTACGCACTAATTACGCAGCATCTCAGCGACAAGGAACGCCAATTCCAACGACTGCTGAGTATTTAGCCGCGGATCACACGCCGACTCGTAGCGGCCCGGCAGATCCACATCAGTGATATCCTCTGCGCCACCCAAGCACTCGGTGACGTCTTCACCGGTCAGCTCGATGTGAATACCACCTGGGTGGGTGCCCAACGCCCGGTGCACCTCGAAGAATCCCTGAACCTCGTCGATCACCTTGTCGAAGTGGCGAGTCTTATACCCATTCGACGAGGTAACGGTGTTGCCGTGCATCGGGTCGGACTGCCAAATAACCTTATGGCCAGAGGCCTCAACCGCCTGAACAATCGGCGGCAACACGGTACGCACCTTGTCGTGCCCCATGCGCGCCACCATCGTCAGCCGACCTGGAATGAAATCAGGATCAAGCTTATCGGCATACGCAACGGCTTCCTCCGGGGTGACCGTCGGGCCGATCTTAATGCCGATCGGATTGGCGATCATAGCGGCGAAATTCACATGGAAATCATCAATACCCCGAGTCCGCTCACCGATCCACAACTGATGGGCGGAAAGATCATAAAGTTTGGTGTTTCCATCCTCATCAGTAGACAGCCGCAACATGGCGCGCTCATAATCAACCAAAAGCGCCTCATGGGAAGCGTAAATATGAGCCGATCGCAGCGAATCGTCCGCCACCCCGCAGGCATTCATGAACTGCAAACCACGCTCAATTTCCTGAGCCAAGGCCTCATACCGAGCACCGGCTGGCGACTGTGCCACGAACTCCCGATTCCACTCCGTCAACCGGT
The DNA here is from genome assembly GCF_030532965.1 of Corynebacterium sp. Taxonomy (GTDB): domain Bacteria; phylum Actinomycetota; class Actinomycetes; order Mycobacteriales; family Mycobacteriaceae; genus Corynebacterium. The sequence continues at coordinate 59,090 of NZ_JAUNKC010000005.1, read as the reverse complement.
GTAAATCCGCAGTGCCGGAAGTGGTCAGCGCCCGGACCAAGTTCATCGCAGCAGAGGAATTAGCATACGCACGAATCATCCGCGCCGGGTCGTGCTGGCGGGCAGCTTCTTCGGCTTCCACGCCGTTGACAATATCGCCCCGGTAATTAAGCAAACCGTGTTCATCCAGGTCGGAGGAACGAGGTTTGGCGTATTGTCCCGCAATGCGAGCCATTTTCACCACGGGTGTCGATGCACCGTAGGTAAGAACGACTGCCATCTGCAGCAAGGTCTTAATATTGGCCCGGATGTGGGGTTCGGTGTTGGACTCGAAGGTTTCCGCACAGTCGCCGCCCTGCAGCAAAAATGCCTTGCCATTCGCCACGTCCGCCAGATGGCTTTCCAATTCCCGGATTTCCGGCGCAACGACGATCGGCGGCACAGATTCTAAAATCTTACGAACGTTTGCCGCGATCTCTGGATCCCAATTCGGCTGTTGTTTAGCGTCACGGGAAATCACATCTTCGAACTGTTGCTGCAAACCGTCAGGCAACGGTGGCAAATCAGGAAGGGCTTCTTTAGGGATATCAACTGTCCAACTCACATCACTATGTTTAGCATGGACACCCCTAAAACCCCACATTCGATAACGCGCCATTTAGAAAAAATTGCGCATTTTTATCAAATGCTAGAATAATCCACTTATTTTAAGGAACTAGCCACAACTTTATTTCTTTTACCCAGTGGTAGCGTAGCCATGCACACCTTGAATTTTGCGAGGTTGTGCCTGGCGTCGACAAGCGCGTCGTGATTGCCGTCCGGTAACTCAGGCAGCTTCGGACACCCCGCAAACTCCCAGTATTGCCGCAATTCGCGGGTAAACCGGGGAATCTCTCGCGGCAGTCCCGTCATATCGCCCCATAACTGCGCTAAAACGACGTGATCGTAAGCGGCAACCCACGCCCATAATTCCGGCCGGGTAGGCGCGGCGGTCAAAAATTCGTAGATCTCTTTCCTAATTTCGGCATTGCTACGCCACCGGGAATCGGTGCGCGGCGGCAATTTCGGCAACACGTTTTCCTGCACCCACGGATTGGCCCGATGTAAATCAGCGTCGGTGGAAATGGCGTAATATTCCCGGCCGTCTTCGGCGACGATTCCGATGGACACTAAGTTGATCGTCGTTCCGTCTTCAATAAATTCGGTATCAAAAAAGTATCTCACTGGTTCTATTCCTTATTTTTCACTGTGGCATGAGCATACAAGCAGCATTCCTGTGCAGCCGCTACACGCGATCGTCCTAGCTCACATTAGGGCATTGAGTTCTCAAGTCGCGTACGTTTCTTTTCAAAAAACCCAGCAATTTTCGGTGGATGTACCGTCCACCCCACAATCGGGGTGTGCGCAATGCCGTACATCACCAAGGCACCCAGACCGCACATACCCAGGCACATCACGACCCAAAAAGTCGGCGTTTCAAAAACCACCTCAGCCCCGGGCTCAATGGTCACCCGCCCATAGATACCAAGGCTAAAAATCACCGACAGTGCGATCGGGTGCCCCAAGTAAGCGACCAAGGTATGCCGTCCAACCTTCATTAACGCCGCCCCCACGACGGGCACTTTGGCCAATACCACCGCCGCTAAGACCCCAAGCGGTATAAGACCTATGCTCACCACAACATCCGCGACTGGTTTCCAGGTATCCGAGACGAGCCCACCCCGAATGACGAAACGGTGCACCGAAGCCGCAATCCCACCCGAAACTACGGCGGCAAAAGCCACCGGCAACCGCAACGCATTGTCTGCGAACCACGTGATTTGTGGGCGCAGATAGGCACCGATCAAAAACAGCGGCAAATATGCCACAAGACGCGGTGTTGAAAGATTACCGTGGGCAAGCAACCACGGGGTCGCCGCAATTACTACAACCGGCAGGGATAGTTGCGCCCATATCGGCCATGCTTTGGTCAGCCACAACACCACCGTGAAAACGATGAGCACCCACAAAAACCAATACATATTCAAGCCCCACACCACCGTCTCGCGGTAGAAATCCGCACCTGGCATGGCAACATCTAGGTTCCTCAATAGCTTCAGCCGCGCGAAGAAAATTTCGACCGGTGCCCAACACAAATACGGAACGAGCAAAAACCAAATCCGTTTGCTAAACAGCTCCACCACGCTAAACCGATAGACCTTACGGGCAAAAAACCCGGCCACCAAGAAGAACAGCGGCATACGCAGCATCGCGATCAGCTCATTAGCCTTCGCGATCACGGTGTCGGAGCCGCCTGGAACTTCAAACGTGGCGTGCAGTGTCATGACCCCTAAAATCGAGACACCACGGGCCACATCTGGCCACGCCATACGTGCGGTAGTTGCGGTGTCAGACACGACGACCCTTCGGTTTGGTTGAATCAAAAACTTGTCTAGTTTATCTAAAAACCACAGGAAGCGAAACTAAGCAGAGCCAGAGCACACCAGTTCAGACGAAAAACCGTGCCTTCAACCGCCTACACCACTAGTGAGGTTTTCATCGCCAGATTCTGGCGGAAAAACTGACCGCTGCAACCGCGATGATGGCGTGAATTAGGGTTGTGCTTCCGGTGGATAACCGTTTCCGGCTTCTAAGGATTTCTTCACGTCGGCAGCATAGACGTCAACATACGGCTGATCGGCCAACTGCGCCAATATCAGCATGACATGATCGGTCAATGACCGGGCAGCTTCGTGCGATGCCGGGTCAAATCCCCGTTCCGTCACAAACGCGATCGGGTCGATAGCTTCCCCGATACGCACATGCACCTTTTTCGGACGCAACACCCACGACCCGATCGGATTAGCCTCCCGGGTTCCGATCATTGCGACGGGGATCACGGGTGTGCCAGACTCCAAGGCAACACGCGCCATTCCGGTCTTGCCCCGGTACACACGCCCATCGGGCGAACGTGTCCCTTCCGGATAGATGCCGAATAATTCGCCCTTATCAAATACCGACTGCGCGGCTCGCAGCAACGCTTCACCTGCATCACTTGCCGTGCGATCCAGCGGGATTTGACCCGCTGCGGTGAAAAACCACTTTTGCAGCTTTCCCACCACACCCGGAGAGGTGAAATACTCGTTTTTCGCCGGGAAGGTAATCTGCCGGGGGCACAAAAGCGGCAAATAAAACGAATCAAAAACCGCCTGATGATTAGACGCCAGAATCGCCGAACCCGTGGCCGGGATGTTCTCAGCGCCGACGATGGTGGGCCGGTTATACACATGCAGCAATGGGCCTAGAAAAACATGCTTAAACGCCCAATACCATTTGTTGCTCATGGTTTTTCCTCCCACAACCGCAGCTTCTTACGTTTACCGACCGGGATTTTAGAGCAACTTCCGCGCTAAATCCGCCACGCCAATCATACCTGCATCGCCGCCCAACTGAGCGCAAGTTACGTGCGGAAGTGGCCTAAATCCTGCCCCCACGATGTTTCGGGACATCTCGCTGACCGCGGCATCCAAATACAGTTCGTGATCCTGGGATACCCCACCGCCGATAACGATCAGGCTCGGGTCTAAAACATCGGCCACGATCGACAGCCCCAGCCCCAACCAGTAGGAAAAATCCGCCACCGCGCGCAACGCCACCGGGTCGCCACGACGCGCGTTTTCCATCACCAGTTTTCCGCTTATCGACGCCTGACTGCGCAACGAACTTTCCAGGTGCGGTTCCTGTTCCAATATTTCCCGCGCGGTTTCCGCCAATGCAGTCCCGGAGCAATACCGTTCCAAACAGCCGCGTTTTCCGCACGGACACGCCCGCCCCTGCGGAACCACCTGCAGATGACCGAACTCAGGGGCGGTGCCGAACGCGCCGCGATAAATCTCACCGTTAGGCATAAGCGTCGCACCAATTCCAGTACCGATGGCAAATAACACCCAGTTATCACTCCCCTGGGCGGCACCGAACCGGTATTCCCCCCAAGCGGCGGAATTTGCATCATGTTCCAATCGAACCGGCAACCCCAGCGCTTGCGTTAACTCCGCGCGAACCGCACGATCCCGCCACGGCAAATGCGGCGCGAACCGAACCACCTCACAGGCGGGATCCAAGAACCCGGCCACCGCCAATCCAACGGCCCCGATGGGATAATCACGGCTTAAATCTCGAACAACAGAAACGATTCCATTGGTCAGATCAGCATCAGTTTGTGGCACCGGGGAAGAAACAGAGGCAATAATCTCACCTTCTGCCGTAACCACGCCAGCCCGCATGTTGGTTCCGCCAATATCAAAACCAACAGTGACAGTTGAGGACATGAAGCCGCCTTTTAAGGTGAGAAATCAAAAAATAATAATCGTCGATTATACCCACTGGCCTTGTCTCTCACCTAGTTCGCACAGCCAGAAGAATGTAATCGCAACCACTAGCCGAAAAGAATCCGCCGCAACCTGGCACCCATGATCTCCCAGGTCCAGTTATCCGCGACGTGGTGTTGCCCCGCCGCCGACATGTGCTGACGCAATTGCGGTGTGGAAAGCAACAACCGTAGAGCGTCGAAAAGCTGCTTTTTGCTGCGCCCAGCGACCACGATCCCAGAATCCGAAGTTACCGTTTCCGGCGCACCACCCGAATCACCCGCAATCACCGGTATACCCGCCGCCTGAGCCTCCAAGAAAACGATGCCCAGCCCCTCAACGTCTAAGCCGCCGCCTCGGGTGCGACACGGCATGGCAAACACTTCCGCGCACCGCACAAAATCGGCCAAATCCGCTTCCGACACGCGCCCTGTGAACCGAACCGATCCATGCGGACAAGACTGTGCCATCCGCGTTAATCGATTCCTATACGGGCCGCTACCGACCAAAACCAACGTTGCCTCCGTAAACTCCGCGACAACCTCAGGCCACACCGCAAGCAAGTGATCCTGCCCCTTGCGCGGAACCAGCCGAGAAACGCACACAACAACCGGCCCAGTCGGGTCAAGACCCAACCGCCGCCGGGTTAAATCCCGCTCCTGCTCCGATAGTGGGCTGAACCGATCCGTGTGCACCCCGGAGGGCAGATGCGCGAAGATCGTATCACCGAATGCGGAACGAAACCGGCCCAGCGTGTAGTCCGAAATGTAGGTCACAATGTCGCATCGCCGCCCAATAACCCTCAATAACTGACGCGCGCCGGGCAGCATCGACCACCCCACTTCGTGCCCGTGGGTTGAGGCAACCACCCGCGCAGCACCAGCCGAACGAGCAAACCGCGCCATGAGGCCAAGCGGTGCCGCCGCTCCGAACCACACGACGTCGATGTTTTCCTCCCGAATGATTTCCTGCATGCGACGCACCGTTGCCGGGGTCGGCAGCATTACCCGGCGGTGCCAGCGATACACGCGGTACGGCGCCGCAGCATCCCACTGCCGGGCCGCGGCCGCATCTTGCGTCGAGGCAAAAACAACCACGTTTTCCGGGTTGAGAGTGGCCAGAAAATCCCTAAGATACGACTGAATCCCACCGATGGTTGGTGGGAAATCATTCGTTACTAATAAAACTCGCATACGGGAACTATTATGCCGCAGTCACTCAGTAGCGGCGAGCACCGTAGAACGGCATCGAATCCATACTCACGACCTGAACCGGAATACCGTAGTCTGAGGCGTGCAAAATCTTGTTGTCACCCGCGTAAATACCAACGTGAGTCGCACCTGGATAGAAGCCGACGATGTCACCTGGCTGCAATTCACTTCGGCTAACTGGAGTCCCGCCTGCCATTTGCGCCTGCGACGTCCGCGGAACGGTCTTGCCTTGCTGCTGGTACGACCAGACAATCAAGCCGGAACAATCAAACTGGTCCGGCCCGGTAGCACCCCACCCATAGGGCGCACCGATCTTGGTCATGCCAGCCTGCAGCGCCGCGAGCCCGATGGGGTTAGATCCGGTGATACCCGCGATTGCGAATTCCACTGGGCCATTCTTCGCCACCCAGCGTGCCCGGTCGGCGTCGGAAAGCGAATCAACCTTGGAGACAATCTCCTCGATCTTGACCTTCAAGTCTTCCTGCTCGCGGGCTAACTGGTCTTTCTTGGCAACCAAACTATTGCGTTTGAATTGGGCGGCTTCCACTGCCTGTAACGCCTTATTACGAGATTCGTTGGCTTCAGCGGTCGCATCCAGCAGCTTTTCGACGACGTTCTCCGTCTTCGAGGTCAACGTGGCGATGTATGCAGAACGGTCGATCGCGTTCTGTGGATTATTCGACCCAATCACCTGAGTAACCGGATCCAAAACAACGCCTCGATACTTCGCAGAAGCAATCCGATTAACTTCCCCCTGGAAACCGGACTCCTGGGCCTTGACCTCATCGGCGTGGCTTGTGGCTTGGTCGGCAGTTTCCTGCAGGCTAACCATCTCGCCCTCAGCGACCCGAATTTCATCCTCCAGGTGCTTAACTTCCTCGTTTTTAGCGCTGGTTTGCTGCGACAGTTCGTCCATCGACTGAATGAGCTGATCAACGTCCTCGGCAGATGAGACCACCGGCGTGGTAATTAGCGCAAGACTGGCCACGATGACCATACAGCTACGGTAAACGGCGCGCACAATAAACCTCTATCGGATTTGAAACTAAGAAACACTAAACCGAAAATCACTATAAGGCATTCACCGTTGTCAGCGAGACTTTCCCATGTCGACTGTTACCGATGTGAAAAAAGTAAATAATTCCCGGTTAAATAACAAAAAGCCGCCTCCCCTTTGGCGGGGAGACAGCCAGAAACAAGGCTCAGATTAGAACCGAACTGCGGAGTGGAACGGCATATTACCCATTGGTGCCTCTTGCAGTGGGGTGCCCTGAGTTACAGCGTGAACAACCTTGCCATCGCCAGCGTAGATTCCCACGTGGGAAGCGCCGGAGTAGAAGACGACGATGTCGCCTGGCTGCAGGTTCTCACGAGAAACCTTTTGCCCCTGTGCTGCCTGGGCGTAGGAGGTACGTGGAATCTGCTTACCAACCTGGTTGTATGCCCAAGAGGTCAAACCGGAGCAGTCGAAAGCGTTTGGACCGGTTGCGCCCCAAACATATGGTGCGCCAATCTTGGAACGAGCAGCTGCGAGGATCTTGTCACCAACAGACTGAGTCTGGACTGGCTGAACAGCTTCGAATGGGTTCTCCACGACTGCGGAGTAGTTAGCATTACCCTGACCCTTGAGGGATGGGATCCACTGGTTGGCACCTGGAACGTCTGCTATACCCTGAACGTTCTCCACACCGGCAACCTCAAAGCGAACATCGGTGCCTGGGACGACGACCTCTGCAGCCTGTGCTGGGTTAACCATTGTCGCAACCGCAGCGGCTGCGGTTGCGGCAGCAGTGTTGCGTACCACGTTGTTGTTTTGACGACGGTGCTTAGCCACGAATGAATCTCCAATACTCTTGTTGCGCCTACATCCACGCAAACGGTTTCCCGTTACGTTTCAGCCCGGAGCCGGTTTCCCAAACCTCTTTATTCGGGACCTTTCTAACCAGTTCGGCTTTTCTCTCTGGCTGTTATGTCTCAATCAGGTTACGAAATGATTTCAACCCCTGTCCATTCAATGGCAAATTTTCTTCCGTTACCAACCTGTTATCAATGCATTCTGAGAAATATATTAGAACATTCCACTGTTGTAATTCAGACCTCAGACATCGGACATGCCAAGAAAAACTATAGCTACCACCTGCGATAACACAAGAGTATCAATGTCGATATGGATTACAGAACCAGGTTCAACCTTAAAGCATAAAACCGGCAATCTTAATTTATGTGACTTCCGTCACATAGTTGGATTTTTGGCCAAAATTGGGGCGATTTTACCCACTTTTTGACCCCCATAAGCCATGCGCCGCAAAATCTCTTGCACGCAACACACCCGTATAAAATCCCCAAAAATACTCATTTATGCAGTTCAATCCATAGGCGAAAGCCTATTCCATCAAAAGATGGAAGCGTTACAACGTCGCAACACATCACAACGCACAGTTTCTCTGTCTCTCCCCCATTGGATAGCTACAGCGCACCAGCAGACAAACACCACGTATGAGAAAAGAAAAAGAACCAGGCATCCTGCGGTAGCCTGCTCGGGCCGTCATGCCGAACCTGCACTGAAAGCTCCTAGCCGCACACAGCGCCTTACTTATCGACGATTGACCAACTGGGAACAATCGCCTTTCCTCCCTTTAACCGCGAGTGCGCAACGACAATTAGTTACCAATGCGCGCACGATTGTTTGCCATATAGGCGAATCAACCGGCACGCCTTACAACAACAGCGACATATATAACGAAAGAACGCTCCGTATGGCACCAGTAACGCCCTCCCCCGCGCCCTTGACGCGCAGGAAAGCTAAAACCACGAGCTATCTCCACACCTTCGAATCAAAAAAGGCATGTCACAGAAAAAGCGTTGTAGTTGTATCGCTTTCAACAATCCACTGAGAAGTCCTACCGGAGCGCGAAGTACCCCGAGAAAAGCGAAAAACGGCCGCCGTCTAATCCCTGGTATATCAGGGACCACACAGCGGCCGAATTGTGAACGCAATTGGCTTGGCTATTAAATCAAGCCGTTGTCCTCATCAGCGGCACGGTTGGCCTTGTTGAGGTTTTCGAGCATTTCAGCTTCTTCGCGATGATTCTCATGCTCGATATGGGCTGCCTTTGCGGCAATCTCCTCGGAATCTGGGGAGAAGAAGGAACCGCGTCCTGGGCTACCAGCGAAGCCGAGCTGGTTCATCTGCTTCGGAACTGGCGCACCAGCGTATGGCAGTGGGATTGGGTGACCATGCTCGTCCACCGCGCCGAGCGGCTGGTGAACTTCGATGAATGCACCGTTTGGCAGGAACTGGATGACACCAGTTTCGATGCCGTGCTCCAGAACCTCACGGTCGGAACGCTGCAAACCGATGCAGATTCGGTAGGTGATGAAGTACGCCAGCGGTGGCAGGACGATCAAACCGATACGGCCAACCCAGGTCATGGCGTTCAAGGAGACCTGGAAGTGGTAGGCAAACAAGTCGTTACCACCGGACAGGGTCACCAGGAAGTAGAACACAATACCCATCACACCCAAAGAGGTGCGAACTGGAACGTCGCGAGGACGCTGCAGCAGGTTATGATGCGCAGTATCGCCAGTGATCTTCTGCTCGATGAACGGGTAGGCGACCAAAACCACAACCATCAGACCACAGAGTAGAGCCACCCAGAAAGCACCAGGGATGGTGTAGTTACCGAGGTAGAGCTCCCACGCAGGCATGACACGAGCCACGCCGTCCGTCCACAGCATGTAGATATCTGGCTGGGAACCGGCGGACACCTGTGCTGGGTTGTATGGACCCAGGTTCCAGATGGCGTTGATGGTGGTCAAGCCAGCCATCAGAGCCAGAACACCTGCGGTGATTAGGCCGAAGGCAGCTGCCTTGATGCCGAACAGAGGAAGGATGCGAACACCAACCACGTTGTTCTCAGCACGACCCGGGCCAGGGAACTGGGTGTGCTTCTGGTACCACACGAGTGCCAGGTGAGCTGCGATCAGGCCAAGGATGATGCCCGGGATGATCAAGACGTGTGCAACGTAGAAGCGATCCAACATCAGGTCGGATGGGAAATCGCCACCGAAGATCAACCAGTGCAGCCAGGTGCCGATGATTGGCAGGCCGACGATGATCGCGGACATAATGCGCAGACCGACGCCGGAGAGCAGGTCGTCCGGCAGGGAGTAACCCATGAAGCCTTCGGCCATGCCGAGGAGCAGCAGGACGCAGCCGATGATCCAGTTCGCTTCACGTGGGCGACGGAACGCACCGGTGAAGAAGATACGGAGCATGTGGACGGTCATGGAAACCATGAACATCAAAGCTGCCCAGTGGTGCATCTGACGGATGAACAGGCCGCCACGAACCTCGAAGGAAATGTTCAACGCGGTTTCGTAAGCGCGTGACATCTCTACGCCGTTGAGTGGCAAGTATGCGCCGTCGTAAATGACCTTCGTGATGGAAGGATCGAAGAATAGGGTCAGGTACACACCGGTCAGCAACAGGATGATGAAGCTGTAGAGGGCGATCTCACCGAGCATGAATGACCAGTGAGTCGGGAATACCTTATTAATCTGTCGCCGAATACCCGCAGCAGCGGTGTATCGCGAGTCAATGTTATTGCTGATTTCAGCGAGTTTAGTGCTCATTAGGACTTACGCTCCCAGAATGCCGGGCCGACAGGCTCAATGAAGTTGCCTGCGGCGATGAGGTAACCCTCTTCGTCAACGGTGATCGGCAGCTGTGGCAGTGCACGGGCGGCGGGGCCGAAGACTGGCTTACCGTAGTGCAAAGCGTCGAACTGCGACTGGTGGCACGGACACAGAATGCGGTTGGTCTGAGCCTCGTAGAGGGAGGTTGGGCAACCAATGTGCGTACAAATCTTGGAGTACGCGTAGTAATCACCGTAGTGGAAATCTTCCTGGCCGACCCGCTCAATAACCTTCGCCGCATCGGAAGAACGAAGGCGAATAAGCATAACTGCGTTACGTGGGCCGTGGATCGAATGCATGTGGTTTTCGTATACATCCGCGTGTGGGTCGTAAAGATCGCCATCGTTGACCGCGTCGGCAGGCAATGGGAAAACGGTTTCCATAGCGGCTGCCGCGAGATCCTCAGGACGCATACGAACCAGACGTGTCACACCTTGGGTGACGTAGTGTTCGCCGGAGTCGGAGTCATGCTTTACAGCTAATGCACCGGTGTCGCGACCGAGGTAAAGTTTGACGCCTTCTTCATGCAGGGTCCAGCCGGAGGTCCACAAGGTACCGTCGCCCTGAATGCCAAGCTGGCCACGCTTCCATGGGTTCTTGACCATGCCGCCGAGTGGAGCGACAACGACCAAGCCAGCAAGGACGCCGCCCAGCCCCATCAAACCCTTGAGAACTTTACGACGACCCAAGGTCGAGGTTTCCCAAGAATCGTTGAGCAAAGCAACGATGGTCCGACGATCTACTTCCTCAGATGGGCCGTCGTGACGGCGCTGAACCGCGATCTCTTCCGGAATGATGGTCTTAACATAAAGGACGACACCGAAACCCAGCGACAGAATAGCCAGACCGGAGGTGATACCCAGCAGTGGGGTGTAGAAGGTGTAGAGCCACATGCCTTCGTCGCCCAGACCCTTGTACTGCCACGGCCACGCTAAGTAAACAGCGAGGAATGCGATGGCAGCAACGATGCCGATTGCGAACCATACACCGACAGCACGCGCTGCGCGCTTTTCGGCTGGATCGTTAGCGATCGGGAACCGTTCTTTGCGGTAGGCGACTGTGACGTCGTCTAGTTGAGTGCCAAGCCGAGCGAGCTCTTCATTGGTCATGGAGTTCAGCTCTTTGGCAGTGTATTTCTTTTCGTTGTTATTGCTCATGAGCGCGATCCAATCCACAGAGCGGCGGCCACGAGGACCACGATTCCGACAAGCCACATAAACATACCCTCAGCAACCGGGCCAAGGCCTCCTAGGCTCCAGCCGCCAGGAGATGGGGTTTCTTTAGCGGATTTGATGAAGGCGATGATGTCTTTCTTCTCGTCAGCAGAGAGCTGGCGATCGGAGAACTTCGGCATGTTCTGTGGACCCGTGAGCATGGCCTGATAGATTTCCTGCTCGTTCGCTGGGTCCAGAACTGGTGCGTACTTACCGGAAGAAAGTGCGCCACCACGACCGGTGAAGTTGTGGCACGATGCGCAGTTCAACCGGAACAAGTCAGCGCCACGAGCTACGTCAGCTGGATCAATCTTGCCGTCGTAGTGGGAACCGCGCAGGCTTTCCTGTGCGATTGTGCCGTCCTCGTTGTAAACGATTTCCGGACCGCCACCGTTGGCAGCAACATACGCTGCGATCGCCAGGGTCTCGGCCTCGTTATAACGCTTGGTCTTACGGGCGGCCTGCGCCTCGTTACGCAGCATCGGCATACGTCCGGAATGAACCTGGAAATATACGGCACCGGAGCCGACACCGATCAGCGATGGGCCACGATCTGGCACACCCTGCAGGTTGGCACCGTGGCAGGTGATACAAGCAGTGTCGTATAAGGTTTTACCCTCTTGGATCATCGCCTGTTCATCGGATTGTGCGGTAGCAACCTGTGCGTCTGGGGTGATTGCATTAACAAGAATGCCTGCGCCAGTAAGACCAAGGGCGAGTGCCAGTGCGCCAGCTAGGGTGCGGCGCACCTTGCGGCGCGACTTCGCCTTCTTAGCCTTGCGTGCCGATGCGGTCGAATCGACCACTTCGGGAGTCTGGGGGTTGGTATCCATCATTTTCCTTTTATCTCGATCATGGAAAGTGAAGGGCTGTAGGCCATATATGAAAGGACGTTCCCTTCATTTGGCCGATACGGCCTACTGAATGAAGTAAATGGTTATGAACAAGCCGATCCACACGACGTCAACGAAGTGCCAGTAGTAAGACACAACCATTGCTGCCGTAGCTTGAGCCGGCGTGAATTTCGACTTTGCGATCCGCAGCAGAATCACAACGAACCCGAGGACACCCGCCAAAACGTGTGCCGCGTGGAATCCGGTAGTGATGTAGAAAGTGGAGCCGTAGACGCTGCTTGGAATGGTGAGGCCGTGTTCCACCAAGTGGTAGTACTCGTATGCCTGACCAATCAAGAACACAGAGCCGAGAAGAATTGTCAGCGCGTACCAACGACGCAAACCGAACAAATCGCCACGCTCTGCCGCAAAGACACCGAACTGTGCCGTGATTGAGGAGGAAATCAGGATAGCGGTGATCACAAATGCGTAAGGCACATTGAGATGATCCGCCCCTTCTTGCCATGAGCCATTTCCAAGACCGTTGGCTCGCGACGTGAAATACATCGCAAACAGGCCGGCGAAGAACATTAATTCCTGGGACAGGAACACAATCGTGCCGACACTGACCATGTTTGGTCGGTTCAGTGCCGCAACACGAGGTGTTGCTGCCATATCTGGGTTTCCAATTGCGCTCGTCACGCTATCTAGTATGTCTGTTCACGCTTCTTAAGTCACGTCATGCCCCCTTATTTTTTGCGTGTCTGATACACGCCCGATCCCCCACCCCGCCTATTCCCCGGCGAAAATTTTCAGAATGCCATTCGGGAACTTTTTCGGGTTTTATCCGACGGCATCGAAATCCCAGGTCACCGCCGCATCTAGCTACAACCATGTTTTCATACAGCAGCTTTGCCCCATAGCGGAGATGATTTTTCCACACATTCGCCAAAAAACATCAGTGAGTTATATCACAACGGATTTCCTGCCGTTTCCACGCGCCTCCAACTTTCGTTTGCCCCTCTCCTACCTCGTCTTTTAGTTGTAGATGCACCATTTCCCACCCCTGAAAAATATTTTTCCGATGTTCGGGAACTTTCACGCGGTTCCATCCGACGCAAAAAGCTGCCCCGCAGGGTCTCTGCGGGGCAGCCAAGAAAGCTAGACGTTAACCAAAGATATTAGTGCTTTTCCTTTGGCAAACCATACTGGAGGTTCAGCATGGTGGTGGTGTAAATCAGCAGCACAGCACCAAGCGCGATCATCCAGTAATGCATGAAGACGATACCAAAGCCCAAGACCGCTACTGCGCCGGACATCGCGGCTGGCCAGATCGAGAATGGCGAGAAGAAACCCAGGGTTCCAGCGCCGTCGGCGATTTCTGCCTCTTCCCAATCTTCCGGCAGCACGTCAATCCGATTGTCGGTGAAGTGCAGGTAGCCACCAAGCATCAAAGCAAGTGCAGCAGCCAAGATGAGGGACACACCGCCAGCCCATTCGAAGTTGAATGAACCGCCACCATCGACGTAAAGGTTGCCGGTATCGTCCAGGTACATAGTTCCCAGGAAGTAGAGCAGGGACATAACACCTAGGAAGGCCGCCATGCTGTACATGATTTTTGCTGTTGCGCGCATTTTTCTTTTACCTCCCTAAAACTTAAGCCTTGTGATTGTCGACTGCGTTGTCGCCGTCGCGGGTGTCACGGTTGGAATTGAACGGTGCGGTCGAAGTGGCGTAGCCAGCCTCGCCAATGTGCTCCAATGCCTGCGCATTGGTTGCCTGTGGGTTCTTGGAACGGAACTCGATGTACTTTCCGAAGTTCTCCGGAGAAACAACCCGAAGCTCGAAGTTCATCATGGCGTGATAGGTACCGCACATTTCGGCGCAGCGACCAACAAAGGCACCTTCTTCTTCGATTGCTTCGATCTGGAAGCGGCGCTCTTGCTTGTTCGCCTCTGGGTGTGCGTAGGTGTCCCGCTTGAATAGGAACTCCGGCACCCAGAAGGAGTGGCTCACATCTGCAGAGGCGAGCTGGAACTCAATTGGCGTATTGGAAGGAACAACCAAGACTGGAATCTCTTCGGTGGTGCCGACTGTCTCGATCTTGTCGAAATGCAGGTAAGAGTAGTCAGACTTGGAACGGCCATTGATTGGGTTGTTTCCGTTTGGATCAACCTTGGATGCCTCAGCCTGTGCCTGACGCTCTGCATCCTTGCCGTCGTAATCCTTGCCGTCAACGGTGAGGTCGCCGGACACTGCCTGGTAACCGAACTTCCAGTTCCACTGGTAAGCGGTGACGTCAACAACAACCTTTGGATCCTTGTCCAGGGCGGTTACCCTGTCCTGGGTCTGAACGGTGAAGAAGAACAATCCCATGACGATAACGATCGGCATGATGGTCAAGACCAATTCAACCGGGATGTTGTACTGGGTCTGACGTGGGAACTCGTCCTTGCCTGCTTTCTGTGCACGCTTAGCGGACCACGCAAACATTCCGTAAATAAACAGGCCCCACATGATGAATCCGATGATCCATGCGACAACCCATACCCACACCCAGAAGTTATACATTGCGGTTGCTTCTGGAGTAATGCCCTTTGGCCAGCCCATTCCCAAGAACCAACCCAGCGCACCTTCCGGTGCCGCCACGTCACATCCTGCGAGAGCCGTAGCACCTAGAGCCAAAACACCGCTGAGCAGTGTCTTGCGACCAAAGCCACGCTTGTGCTGCTGTTCCACGCGCGTCTGCCTTCCTTTACACACTAGTTTTCTTTGGACATATGCCGACATATAGCTGCCTGCAATACGCCCACGTCTATCTTCGCAGGATAGCGTATATTCGGGTCGATTCAGGAACTTTATTATTTTTTACTTCTTTCAAGCTTTCTCTATCTTTGTTTCAAAGACGCCGCATTTACTGGGAAATCGCCGTGTTTCCGTGACATTTGACGCATATTCTCCGCCCGCTTCCCGCCAGGGTGTAACCCATCTCACAATTTCGCAGGTAATTATCCATCTTTCGTATGCCCACAATTTTCGCCGGAAGTTACCCCCACTTTTCTTCCACCTCCCCGCCGTGTGGCAAAGATGTTCAACCTGAGGTTTTGGGAGTACTGTTGATCGGAAAACGTATTGGACAATCTTCATCCTTATAAAGGAGGACTCCACTTACCATGTGTGGACTTCTAGGCATGCTGACCAGCAACGCAGATGCTGCCCGCTTTGTACCGACCATCGAAAAGGCACTGCCGTGTATGCGGCATCGCGGCCCCGACGAGGCAGGCTCCTGGCACGACAATCATGCGGTCTTCGGCTTCAATCGACTGTCCATTATCGACCTTGAGCATTCGCACCAACCCCTGAAATGGGGCCCTCCGGAAAACCCCGACCGTTACGCCATGACGTTCAACGGCGAGATCTATAACTACATTGAGCTGCGCGATGAGCTCGGCAAGCTGGGCTATACCTTCAATACCTCCGGCGACGGTGAACCTATCGTCGTTGGTTTCCACCACTGGGGTGCCGATGTCGTGCGCCATTTGCGGGGCATGTTTGGCATTGCCATCTGGGACAGCGTCGAAGAAAAGCTGTTTCTCGCCCGGGATCAATTCGGCATTAAGCCACTGTATTACGCCACCACCCCAGCTGGCACCGTGTTCTCCTCGGAAAAGAAATGCATCTTGGAAATGGCCGACGCCATTGGCCTTGAGCTTGAACTGGATAAACGCGCGATTGAGCACTACATCGATTTACAGTACGTACCGGAACCAGAAAGTCTGCATACCGGGATCCGTCGGCTGGAATCCGGGTGCACCGCGACTGTTTCCCTCGGCGGCGACGTCAAGCAGACTCGGTATTTCCGGCCTCAGTTCCCGGCGCAGCATGTACCGAAAAACAAGGAACAGAACTTGTTTGATCGGATTGCGCGGGCGTTGGAGGACAGCGTCGAAAAGCATATGCGTGCCGACGTAACCGTCGGTTCCTTCTTATCCGGCGGTATCGACTCAACCGCGATCGCCACGCTGGCCAAGCGCCACAACCCGGATTTGCTCACCTTCACCACTGGTTTCGAACGCGAAGGGTACTCGGAAGTCGACGTTGCCGCGGAATCCGCTGCGGCGATCGGCGTCGAGCACATCGTCAAGATTGTGTCCCCAGAGGAATACGCGGACGCGATTCCAAAGATCATGTGGTACCTGGATGATCCGGTTGCCGATCCGTCTTTGGTTCCACTGTTCTTCGTCGCCCAGGAAGCCCGCAAGCACGTCAAGGTTGTGCTTTCAGGTGAGGGCGCGGACGAATTGTTTGGCGGCTACACCATTTATAAAGAGCCGCTGTCGCTAAAGCCGTTTGACTATGTTCCTTCGCCACTGCGCAAGGGGCTGAACCGACTGTCTCAGGTCTTGCCGGAGGGTATGAAGGGTAAGTCGCTACTTGAGCGCGGTTCCATGACCATGGAGGATCGTTATTACGGAAATGCGCGTTCCTTTAACTTTGAGCAAATGCAACGGGTTATCCCGTGGGCTAAGCGGGAATGGGACCACCGCGAGGTAACCGCCCCGATCTACGCCCAAAGTGTCCATATGGACCCAGTTGCTCGGATGCAACATTTGGACCTATTTACCTGGATGCGCGGCGATATTTTGGTCAAGGCCGACAAGATCAATATGGCTCATTCCCTGGAGCTGCGGGTGCCATTCCTAGATAAGGTGGTTTTCGAGGTAGCAGAAACCATTCCGCACGATTTGAAGATTGCCAACGGCACCACAAAATACGCGTTGCGTAAGGCGATGGAGCAGATCGTTCCGGGCCACGTGTTGCACCGAAAGAAGCTGGGATTCCCGGTACCGATGCGGCACTGGTTGGCTGGCGATGAGCTATTCGGCTGGGCGCAGGACACGATCAACGCATCGCAGACTGAGGACATCTTCGATAAGAAGGCCGTGTTAGAAATGCTGCACGAGCACCGCAACCAGGTCAGCGACCACTCTCGGCGGTTGTGGACCGTGCTGGCGTTCATGGTGTGGCACGGTATTTTTGAGGAAAAGCGCATCGATCCCGGCATCGAAGAGCGCGACTATCCGGTCTACCTGTAGCTAAAGGCGCACGGAAGGCGTCGAAAAGCTAAAAGCGTCGAAAAGCAGGAACTTTGCTTTTCGACGCTTTTTGGTGCGGCCTTTTAATTAAACGAATCACCGCAGGCGCAAGAACCAGTCGCGTTCGGATTTTCTATGGCAAAACCGGAGGATTGGAGGGTATCTTCAAACTTCACGGTTGCGCCAATGAGGAATGGAACACTCTTTTTATCTACAACAAAACGCAGACCGTCGTAATCGTCGATTTTATCGCCGTCTAAGAGCTCGGTCTGGAACTCCAACCGATACTGCAGACCAGCACAGCCGCCCGCCGCGACGGCCAACCGCAGGAAGTACTTATCGCCGTCTGCCTCCTGCGCGATCAATGCTTTAGCCTTGGCGACGGCTTCCGGGGTAACGATGACGCCTGTATTAGTTGTTGGGGTTGTCATTAATGCTCCTTTAAATTGCTTCTACACATAAAAGTGCTTGCGCACCATTATGCACCTTTAATGGCGTTGCGGCTAACTCACCCGAAGATTACTCACTTTAGCTTTGGTTTTAGCCCGCACACCGCCGATATATTTACTCTCAAAACCTGTTTCGGTAACCGATCCGGGTTCATGCGCCCAATCTTTCACATTTTCTTGTGGTCTGCCGCGTTGTTTCCTATTTGCGGTTCTGGGTACTCTAGGTGTCGTGAATTCTTCTCAATCCAAGTCTGTGGAACCTCAAGAAAACTCCAGCGAGACCGCCGCAACCGAATCGACGCAGAACGCCGCTAAGCAGTCGAAGGCCTATACCCCGAAAAAAGGCCACGCCACCCCCAAGCGCAAAGAAGCCCAGTCGCATTCGGGCAGCTTTGAGTCACGGTTTACCCCAGCTGAATCGTTGGGGGAATCCCGCAAGCGTCGTAAAGAATTAAAGGCTTCTATGACCAACGCGGAGTGGAAAGCGTATAAAGCCGAGCAGAAAGAGGCCCGCAAGCAGCGGCAACGCGCCGCCCAGCGCGGTATGGATTCCGGCGACGAGCGCTATCTTCTTCCCCGCGACAAGGGACCAGAGCGCGCTTTCGTGCGGGATTTAGTTGATTCCAAGCGGCACCTCAATTCTTATGTCATGCCGTTTGCCATCGGTTTGTTGCTGGTCATGATGGTGTCCACCAGTTATCCCAGCATCTCCAATATCGTGTCCATCGTGGCAATGCTGATCATGTTGGTGTTCTTCGCCGAGGCCGTCATGCTGGGCCGCGCCGCTTCCCGTGCGGTTCGGGAGAAGTTCCCCAACACAACTGAGAATGGTTATGCCATCGGTTTCTACGCCTTTGGTCGCGCATCGCAGCCGCGGCGCTGGCGTACCCCGAAGCCGAAGGTCGAAATCGGCGACACCGTCAAATAACTGAGAGGTCTTTCGTGCGTACCCTCGTTTTAGGTGGAGCCCGTTCCGGCAAGTCGGCTTTCGCGGAAGGGCTTGTCGGGGCATCCGACTGCGTGTATGTGGCAACAGCGCGGCCGTGGCCTGGGGATACCGATTTTGACCACCGCATTGATCAGCATCGCCGCCGCCGCCCGGCCAGTTGGTCAACGGAAGAAACCACAGACGCCGTGACGATTCTGGCCGATCCGCCGCAGGCGACCGTGCTTGTCGACGACTTAGGGACCTGGCTCACGCACACCATTGATCGTCGACAAGCGTGGGAGCAACCACGCGGCACCACCGCCGCGGAAATCGATACCTTCGTGGCCGCAGTCGCGGCTTACCCCGCCGATCGCGATCTCATCCTGGTCAGCCCGGAGGTGGGCATGGGGATCATCCCCGAACACCGTGCGGGTCGATTGTTCCGGGATGAGATCGGAGCTTTGAATGCCGCCGTCGCCGAGGCTTGCGAGCAAGTGGCATTCGTCATCGCCGGACAAGTGTTATGGCTTAAACGCTAACTTGCGGTTATCCACCCCGCTCCCCCACTAACGGCGAACGCCGACAACGATGCGGCTGCCGGATTACGTATATTTTTTAATAACCAATCACTTCACAAGAAAGTCGCGACTGTCATGCAGCCTTCCGATTTTTTCCCACAGATCCAAGCGCCCGACGCCGAAAGCGCAGCTAAGGCCCGGGAATACCAGTTAACGTTGACCAAACCAACCGGCGCATTGTCGCGTTTGGAAGATCTCGGTGTGTGGCTTTCCGCTTGCCAAGGTCTGGTGCCGCCGAAGAAAATCACGCAACCTAGGTTGGTAGTTTTCGCAGGCGACCACGGCATTTCGGCGCATGGCGTTTCGCCTTACCCCAAAGAAGTGTCGATTCAGATGGCGGCGAATATCAACGCAGGCGGGGCGGGCGTGAACGCCATTGCGCAGGACTCTGGTATCGGCATTCGGGTGGCCGACATTTCCCTCGACCACGACGCCACCGGACCTGAGCGGGTGATGCGGTGTTGCGGGCGGATTGATGTCGAGGACGCCATGTCTGAGGAGCAATTGCGGCACGCGATTGAGGTGGGTAAGCGCATCGCCGACGAAGAAATCGACGCTGGCGCAGACTTCCTCATGGCCGGTGACCTTGGCATCGGCAATACCTCGCCGTCTGCGGTCATCGTCGGCCTATTAACAAACCACGAACCGGTGGTTGTTACGGGCCGGGGCTCCGGAATTGATGACGAAGGATGGAAGCGGAAGGTCGCGGTGGTTCGCGACGCGATGTTTCGGGCCCGTGAGGACAAGGGCGATGTGCTAGCGATCATGCGCAAGGTCACGTCACCAGAATTGGCGGCGATGGCGGCGTTCATCGCCCAGGCTGCTGTGCGCCGCACCCCTGTCCTGCTGGACGGGGTTGTGGTTACTGCCGCTGCGATGCTGGCCGACAAGCTTGCCCCCGGCGCTCGCAAGTGGATGCAGGCCGGACACCAATCTGCCGAACCAGCCCACGAATTTGCCCTGACATACTTGGGTTTGGAACCGCTGCTCACCCTTGGTCTTCGGCTGGGTGAAGGCTCCGGTGCCGCCGCCGCTTTCCCGTTGGTGCGTATGGCGGCCAATATCATGACCGACATGGCGACCTTCGATTCGGCCCAGGTTTCCGGTGCCGATGCGGTTCCCGACGACCGGTTCGCCTAACTCCCCTGTTTAACAAACGGAAACCACCATGTCGGATAAAGCCCACTTCGTTCCCGGCGAACACGGCCCAGCAATCATTGAGGGACCGTTGACCGCACTGAGTTGGATGACGATCCTGCCGGTATCCGGCGCTTCGGCATTCGACCGGATCACCGGTGCTCGCGTCATGAACAGCCTTCCCATAGTGGGAATTATCGTCGGCGTCGCGGGCGCGTTGCTGGCTACCGCGCTCCATAGCATCAGCACTCCCGGTTTGCTCATCGGGGTGCTGGTGGTCGCGGGCTGGCAGCTGTTTAATCGGTTCATGCATATCGACGGGCTTGCCGACGTCGGCGATGCACTGGGTTCCTATGCTGAGCCCGCCAAAGCACGGGAGATTTTGGCCGATCCGCACGCGGGTTTGATTGGCATGGCTGGCGCGCTGCTTGCCCTTGTACTTCAAATCGCGGGAATCGCTGCGATTGCCGATGCTGGCTTTGCGCCGGTGATCGCGGTAATTCCCGTCGTCGGCCGGATTTGCACAATGGTGGGTGCCTGGCGGGGTTTTAGCCCGATGAAGCCCACGGGTTTCGCCGCGTTGGTTATCGGCACGGTTAGCACAACGGCCATTGCCGCGTGGTCATTGGCCAGCCTTTTCATCGCCGCCGGGAGTCTATTGCTCGCAAGCCTCCCTGTGGTATTCGGATTGTTAGGATACCTGTGCTGTTTGATTTTCGTCATTATCGTGGCAGTCGTGCTTGCCCGGCACTGCAGCAAGCGGTTTTCCGGACTTAACGGTGATACCTGCGGTTTTATCACCGAAATCTGCACCAGCCTTTGCGCCGCGGTGATCGCCATTATCCTTAGCGCAGCACTGTGACGTGGAAACCTGCCTTGTTCGACGGGGATCATCAAACGAATAAAACGACGTTTACACCTGTAAAACATTGAACAGTTGTCAAAGCTGACGCATTGTCAGCCCTTCGCTTTTCGACGCCCAGCCGCCTTAAGTACAAGCACCGCGACTGTGGCTATTGCGGCTATAACCACAACAATGAGCGAAACGGCGTTCCACATAAGAATCCATTGAGGCGTGTTATACACGGGATGTTCGTGTTCCATCATGCGGTAGTCGATACCGGCGGCGATCAGGGAAAACACTAAGGAAACAACCCCTACGACTAGGCAGCCGATTGCCAGTTTCAGCTTATTCACCTGCTACCTCCTTCAATAAAAACGGCGACACTACTAGATAAGTTTAGTAGCATCACCGCTTGTAGCCGCCTCCTGGGCGCTTAGCCTTCCTGGAATTTCTGCAAAGCGGTTTCGCCGTTGGCCAGCAGCTCTTCCCATTCGGCGCGGGTGTCCCACCGGTACAGCTCAGCCCAGTCGGGATCGCAGTGTTCGTGAATGAGATACACCGGCTCGTAATTGCCGCGCGGGACGCAGATTGCATCGTCGCAATCAACCCGCCGGGCAATCACGACAAGGTCGCGGCCGAGCCACCGCCTGTAGTACTCGTTGGTGGCACGTGATTGCTCCGGGTTGAGGAACTCCCACATTTCGCCCGCTGTCATATACCTGCCGCCACCCTATGAAAGGTCAACGAGCCAGCCGTGCTGATCGGGGATACTGCCACGCTGGATGCCAGTGAGGTGTTCCCGCATCTTCAGCGTAATTGGGCCCGGTTCATTGTTATTGATGGTGAATTCACCGTCCTTGGACTTCACCGAACCAACCGGAGTAATGACGGCGGCGGTGCCGCAGGCGAAGGTTTCGGTGATGTCACCGGCGGCGACGGCCTCCCGCCATTCATCGGTGCTGAACAACCGCTCTTCCACCGTGTATCCCAAGTCCGCCGCGACCTGTAGCAAGGACCGGCGGGTAACACCGGGAAGCAGCGAACCGGAAAGCTGCGGGGTGACGATGGTGGGGGTGTCAGATTTTCCGTACACGAACATCAAGTTCATGCCGCCCATTTCCTCGACGTACTTGTGTTCGTGGGCGTCAAGCCACACCACTTGGTCGCAGCCTTTGTCCGCCGCCTGCGCTTGGGCCAGAAGTGAAGCAGCGTAGTTTCCGGCGAACTTGGCGGCACCGGTGCCACCGGGAGCGGCGCGTACGAAGTCGTCGCAAAGCCAGACGGATACCGGCTTAATCCCGCCGCTGAAATACGCACCGGCAGGCGAAGCTATAACGAAATACTTATAGCTTGCTGAGGGATGTACCCCCAGCGTCGGTTCAGTCGCCACCATTACTGGCCGCAAATACAGGGATTCCTCGCCGCCTGCTGCGGGGACCCACTGGCTATCGATGGTGACTAATTGCTTCAACGATTCAATAAACAGCTCGGTCGGTAATTCCGGCATTGCCAACCGACGGGCCGATTGTTGGAAGCGCTCGGCATTATCTTCCGGCCTGAACGTCTTGATCCGGCCGTCGGCGTGCCGATACGCCTTGATCCCCTCGAAGATCGCTTGGCCGTAATGGAAAACGCTGGTGGCCGGGTCGAAAACTAATGGCTGGTATGGGGTAACTTTCGCGTCGTGCCAGCCGCGTTCCTCGTCCCAGTCGATGGTGACCATGTGGTCGGTGAAGTGCTTGCCAAAACCAGGGTTGGAAAGAATCTCAGCAAGTTCGGTCGCGGGGGTGGGATGGGCGGTGGGTTCGATAACAAAATTCAACGGTTCCATGTGAAAAACATACACCGCCCACTGCCCCAGCAGCACCCGTGACAGGCCAGTCACTGCCCAGGTGGGGGTGTCGGCCACGGGCCGAAAGCTATGAGTTTTCGACACAAATTACCGATTAACCTGCGGTTTTTAGCCACATCGACTTCCGATAGGGCTTTTCGATACCCTAGATAGGTTGTTACTAACCCCCTTTTTTACTTCCGAAAGGATGTATCCCTGTGAAAGAACTTTCACTGCCTGCAACCGGCACGGCGACAACCGTGACCTTTGCTAAGAAACTCCCCAAAGCATACGACGCCCTGTTGGTGCCGGTCTTTAAAGGCGAGGACGGACTGGAACTCGCAGCCTCCGGGCAGTTTTCGGAAGACATCGACGTTAGTATCTGGGAGCTCCTCAGCACTGTTGGAGCAACCGGAAAAGCTGAGGAAATCACCCGAATCCCAGCGATCGAAGGAGTCGACGCTGACTTCATTGTCGCGGTAGGCCTCGGCGACAGCGAAAAGCTTGACGACGAAACCCTGCGCCGCGCCAGCGCCGTAGCCGCCCGCTCCCTCAAAGACGTAGAGACTGCGGTAACCACGCTGGGAATCTTCGGCATCCAGCCGGTCACCGAAGGTTCCGTTTTGGGTGCGTATTCCTACACCGGCCAGAAATCTGAGGCAGGCTCCACCCCAGTAGGCACCATCATTGTTTTGGGCGAGGGTAAAGCAGCTAAAGAAGAGTTCGAACGCGGACTCATCGCCGCCGAAGCAGTGAATCTGGCTCGCGACCTGGTTAATGCCCCATCCTCGCACCTGTATCCGGAAAGCTATACGGCTGTCATCACGGAAATCGCAAAGACCTACGGCTTGGATGTGGATATCCGCGACGAAAAGAAACTCATTAAGCAGGGATTCGGCGGAATCCTCGCAGTCGGTATGGGATCCGCCCGCAAGCCCCGGTTGGTGCAGCTGCGCTACCAGCCGAAGAAGGCAAAGAAACACGTGTCGTTCGTCGGCAAGGGCATCACCTTCGACACTGGCGGAATTTCCTTGAAGCCAGGGGCAAACATGGATCACATGATCTCTGACATGGGTGGTTCCGCCGCAGTCATCGCAACGGCAGTTGCGGCTGCCCGGTTGAAGCTCGACATTGCGGTTACCGTGACAGTGGCACTCGCCGAGAACATGCCCGATGGCGAGGCTTTCCGCCCCGGCGACGTGATAACCCACTACAACGGCACCACCACCGAAGTGCTCAATACCGACGCCGAAGGACGGTTAGTGTTAGCCGATGCCCTCGCCCTGGCTTCGGAAGAAAACCCGGATTATCTGATCGACACCGCAACGCTTACTGGTGCCCAAATCATCGCGTTGGGCGACCGCACCTCCGGCATCATGGGTGATGCCGATTTCGCTGCCCAACTGGCGACCTTCGGCCAAAACGTCGGCGAGCAAGCGTGGGCCATGCCGCTGCCGGAGGAACTAGCTGAGGCGCTGAAATCCCCGGTCGCTGACCTCCGTAACATCACCCCGCAGCGTTCCGGCGGCATGCTTTCGGCTGGTTGCTTCCTCAAAGAATTTGTCGGCGACGGCATCACCTGGGCCCATGTTGACATTGCGGGTCCATCGTTTAACACCAGCGCCGTCTACGGTTACACCCCGATGCGCGCCACCGGCGTTCCGGTTCGCACGTTCGTGGCATTCCTGCAATCGCTGTAATTGCTTTTCGACGCGCCACCGCCGCCCCGCTTTAGGGCACAAACCAGCTACCCACCACTGTTTTTGCTTCAGTGGTGGGTAGCTGGTTTTAGTATTCGCCCCGCTCGAATTTCTCACGGCGTTGGCGTTGTTCCTCCCGTTTCCGCAGAATTCGGTCGCGCTCAATTTTTTCCCGCATGCGTTGGGGGTAACCGGTTTCCTCGACGTCGTAAATTGGCACGTTCAGTTCCTTGGCAATGACATCGATTCCCTTAGGCCCGCCGATCCGCCGCCGGGTGAAATCTCCAGTCACATCAACAAGTACTACGGACATTTCATTCACGAGGGTTTCTGGCTCGACAAAAGCTTCCACGATCGCATGATCGACCACCCATTGTTTCAAATATGCTAAATCCGCTTCCCGAACCGTTTCACCCGGTCCACGTGCGGGTTTGAGGTTAGATTTGGTGCCTTTGCGGCCGAAGAAATTGAACACAGATTACAATTGTAGGGGGAAAAATTCTTTTCCTTTACCTTGAAAGTCACATTATGGGCGCAAAGCAGGTACTCTCTTAAAGGTATTAAGACTTTCCACAACAAGATTTACTAGGAGTCATGACAACAATGGCGCACTCCGTTGTGATGCCCGAACTGGGCGAATCAGTAACCGAAGGCACAATTACCCAGTGGCTGAAGTCCGTCGGTGACACAGTTTCGGTAGACGAACCCCTGTTAGAAGTATCCACCGACAAGGTTGACACAGAGGTCCCTTCCCCAGTGGCCGGTGTGCTATTGGAGATCCGCGCTCAAGAAGACGACACCGTTGGCGTGGGCGAAGTCATCGCCATCATCGGCGAAGAAGGCGAAGCCCCTGCCGCAGAATCCGCACCTGCTGAGCAACCAGCAGCTACAGAAGAAGTAGCCGCAAAGGTCGAAGCACCAGCAGCTGAACCAGCCGCGAAGGTTGAAGCACCAGCAGCAACCGGTGCCGCTACTGACGTGGTCATGCCCGAACTCGGCGAATCCGTCACCGAAGGCACCATCACTCAATGGCTGAAGTCCGTCGGCGACACCGTCGAAGTCGACGAAGCACTCCTGGAAGTCTCCACCGACAAGGTCGACACCGAAGTCCCATCCCCCGTCGCCGGAACCATCCTGGAAATCCTCTTCAACGAAGACGACACCGTCGACGTCGGCGAAGTCATCGTCCGCATCGGCGACAAGAACGCACAACCAGCCGCATCGGCACCAGCTGCACCAACCCCAGCACCAGCTGAGCAGCCAGAAGAACCGGAAGCCAAGCAAGAAGTAGCCGCGAAGGTTGAAGCACCAGCAGCAAGCGGTGCCGCTACTGACGTGGTCATGCCCGAACTCGGCGAATCCGTCACCGAAGGCACCATCACTCAATGGCTGAAGTCCGTCGGCGACACCGTCGAAGTCGACGAAGCACTCCTGGAAGTCTCCACCGACAAGGTCGACACCGAAGTCCCATCCCCCGTCGCCGGAACCATCCTGGAAATCCTCTTCAACGAAGACGACACCGTCGACGTCGGCGAAGTCATCGTCCGCATCGGCGACAAGAACGCACAACCAGCCGCATCGGCACCAGCTGCACCAACCCCAGCACCAGCTGAGCAGCCAGAAGAACCGGAAGCCAAGCAAGAAGTAGCCGCAAAGGTCGAAGCACCAGCAGCTGAACCAGCCGCGAAGGTTGAAGCACCGAGCGTCGAAAAGCACGAGAAGCCTGCCGCTCCGGCAGCATCGGGCGACAACCTCCCGTATGTCACGCCACTGGTTCGCAAGCTTGCCGAGAAGCACGGTGTTGATCTGACCAAGATCACCGGAACCGGCATCGGTGGCCGTATCCGCAAGCAGGATGTTCTCGCCGCAGCCAGCGGTGAAGCACCGGCAGAATCTTCAACACCTGCGGCTACTGGCCCACGGGCGAACTGGTCCACCAAGTCGGTTGATCCGGAGAAGGCTGCCTTGATCGGCACCACCGCGAAGGTGAACCGGATTCGGGAAATCACCGCCGCGAAGATGGTGGAAGCGCTGCAGATTTCCGCACAGCTTACCCATCTGCAAGAGGTCGACATGACCAAGATCGCGGAGCTGCGTAAGGAATCCAAGCCGGGCTTCCAGCAGAAGTACGGGGTTAACCTCACCTACCTGCCGTTCTTTGTCAAGGCTGCCGTTGAGGCATTGGTTTCCCACCCGAATGTCAATGCGTCGTACAACGCTGAGACCAAGGAAATGACCTACCACGCTGACGTGAACGTCGCTATCGCGGTGGACACCCCACGTGGCCTGCTCACCCCGGTCATCCACAAGGCGCAGGATCTGACCTTCCCAGAGATCGCTCAGACGATCGTCGATCTGGCGGATCGCGCCCGCAATAACAAGCTCAAGCCACAGGATCTGATGGGTGCAACCTTCACCATCACCAATATCGGTTCCGAGGGTGCGCTGTCCGATACCCCGATCCTGGTTCCGCCGCAGGCTGGCATTCTGGGCACCGCAGCTATTCAAAAGCGCGCTGTGGTTGTCACCGAGGACGGCGTGGACGCAATCGCCATCCGCCAGATGTGCTACATGCCATTCACCTACGATCACCAGGTGGTCGACGGTGCTGATGCTGGCCGCTTCACCGCCACCATCAAGGATCGGTTGGAAACCGCAAACTTCGCAGACGATCTTGCTCTCTAATCTGGCGTAGTTTGTAGCTTAGAAAGTCGGTGTCACGTTATGTGGCACCGACTTTTGCGTGTTCGCCCGGCATGGGAAACGTTCTTAAGGGTGCGAGTGCTTCGATTGGCTAGTTTTATGCACGCCACCCGATGATTGTGTGCTGGTTGGCGAGGGAAATTGAACGTCGTCCATCATTGTGCGATGGCGGCGACAAAGCCGTGGCATAATGATCTCTATCACGTACCATTGTGAGCGCTATACCCGTGAATTACTAAAGGAGACCGTCGCCACCATGACGCAATCACTTTCCTTGTCCAGTTATCGTGACCGGCATATAGGTCCCAATGAGGCGGAAAGGGTGGCGATGCTTGCACGGCTTGGCTACCCATCCATCGACGCGTTGGTTGATGCTGCCGTACCGGCCGATATCCGATCCGATGCCCCACCCGCGATCGGCCCGGCCTTAACCGAAACCGAGGCGCTTGCCCGACTGAAGTCCTATGCTGACCGCAATGTTATTCTCAAGCCGTTTTACGGCCAGGGCTACTACGGGACCATCACCCCACCGGTGATTCGCCGCAATGTTGTAGAGGATCCGGGCTGGTACACCGCTTATACCCCTTACCAGCCGGAGATTTCCCAGGGGCGGCTTGAGGCGCTTCTGAACTTCCAAACGATGATTTCGGAATTGACCGGTCTGCCGATCGCTAATGCTTCGCTGCTTGATGAGGCTTCCGCCGTCGCCGAGGCCGTGGGGCTTATGGCTCGGGTGAATAAGAAAGGCAACCGGGTTGTCCTGGATCAACGGTTGCACCCCCAGGTGTTAGGCGTTGCCGCTGAGCGGGCCCGCGCCATCGGGTTGGAAGTAGAAATCGCGGATCTTAGCGCCGGTCTCGTTGGCGAAAGCATCGTCGGAGTGGTGCTCGCATATCCCGGAACTGAGGGTGATGTCCACGATATTCGCCCGATCATTGATGATGTCCACGGCCGGGGTGGTTTGGCCGCGGTGGCTACCGATTTGCTTGCGCTCCAGCTATTGGCTTCGCCCGGCTCGTTGGGGGCAGATATTGCGGTTGGCTCGTCGCAACGGTTCGGCGTTCCGCTGTTTTTCGGCGGGCCACATGCGGCATTCATGTCGGTCACCGACGCGTTAAAGCGGCAGCTTCCGGGCCGCATCGTCGGTGTGTCGGTGGATGCGTCCGGAAATCCGGCGTACCGATTGGCGCTGCAGACCCGGGAACAGCACATTCGTCGCGAAAAAGCGACGTCTAATATTTGCACCGCGCAGGCGTTGTTAGCGGTGTGTGCGTCAATGTATGCGGTATGGCACGGCCCTGAGGGGTTGAAGGCGATTGCGCAGCGGGTTCACGATTTGGCGAGCCGGTTCGCCCACGCGATTGAGGCTTCCGGTGGCACGATCGCTCACCAGAGTTTCTTCGATACTGTCACCGTTGTGGTGCCGGGTGCCGCGCAGGCGATCACCGACCAGCTGGCGGACGACGGCTATTTGGTTCGCCCGATTGGCGCGGACAAGGTTTCGGTCGCGTTCGGTGAGGACGCTGAGGTTGCGGACGTCGAAAAGCTCGCCGCTGCGTTTGGCGCTTCGCTTGACGACGCCCCGGCGGACCGCACCGGACGGGAATTCCCGTCCGGATTGCAGCGCACCGATGCCACCCTGTCGCACCCGATCTTCGACTCCGTGCATTCGGAAACGCAAATGCTGCGCTACCTGCGGCTGCTCAAAGACAAGGACTTGGCGCTAGATCGCACGATGATTCCGCTGGGGTCATGCACCATGAAGCTCAATCCGACGACCGGCATGGAGCCGATCACCTGGCCGGAATTCGCCAATATTCACCCTTATGCGCCTAAGAAATTCACCGAAGGGTGGCAGGCGCTTATCGGCGAATTGGAAGGCTGGCTTTCCGAGATCACCGGTTACGCTAAAGTGTCGGTGCAGCCTAATGCAGGTTCGCAGGGCGAATTAGCTGGCCTTTTGGCCATCCGCCGCTATCACTTGTCGCGCGGCGACGATCAGCGGGACATCATTTTGATTCCACAATCCGCGCATGGCACCAATGCTGCCTCCGCCACCCTGGCGCACCTTAGGGTCGTGGTTGTCGCCACCGCCCCGGACGGCTCCATCGATGTGGCGGATTTGGATGCCAAATTGGAAAAGCACCGCGAACACGTGGCGGGCATCATGATCACCTACCCGTCAACGCACGGCGTCTTCGAGGACACCGTCCGCGAAGTGTGCGCAAAGGTGCATGAGGTGGGCGGACAGGTGTATATCGACGGCGCTAACCTCAATGCGCTTGCCGGTATCGCCCAGCCTGGTGTGTTCGGTGGTGACGTGTCGCATCTGAACCTGCACAAGACCTTTACCATTCCGCATGGTGGTGGCGGCCCGGGTGTTGGCCCGGTGGCGGTGCGGGAACATCTGGTTCCATTCCTGCCTACCGATGCCACTGGCACCAATCCGAAAGAAGAAACCCCCACCGATACTGGCGTGCCGATCTCCGGTGCGATGTACGGATCGGCCGGTGTCCTGCCGATTTCGTGGGCGTATATCGCCATGATGGGTGGTGCGGGGCTAAAAGATGCAACCGCGAATGCCATCTTGGCTGCCAATTACGTCGCTGCTGAGCTTCATGATTCTTTCCCCGTTTTGTACACCGGCGCGAATAATCTGGTCGCCCACGAATGCATCCTGGATGTGCGTGATTTGGCGGCTCAAACTGGGGTTTCGGCAACCGATGTTGCCAAGCGCCTGGTTGATTATGGTTTCCATGCCCCCACGCTGTCCTTCCCGGTTGCGGGAACGCTGATGGTTGAGCCCACCGAGTCTGAGGATAAAGCCGAGCTTGACCGGTTTATCGCGGCGATGCGCGCCATCCGTGCCGAGATCGATGAGATCGCCGCAGGCACGGTCACCTACGAGGAATCGGTGCTTCACCACGCGCCGTTTACCGCACAAAGCGTCACCGCCGACGAGTGGGACCACGCATTCACCCGGCAGCAGGCAGCGTATCCAGTGGCGTCACTACGGCGCGATTTGAAGTATTTCCCACCGGTACGCCGGATGGATGAGGCGTTCGGTGACCGCAATTTTGCGTGCTCCTGCCCGCCGCCTTCCGCCTTCGATATCACGGAAAACGACAACTAGACCGGCTAACAAGAAAGGTTTGTTACGTGACTGATTTGCGCCAATCTCCGCTGCACGCGGAGCATGATAAACTAGGGGCAACATTCATCCCATTCGGCCCGTGGAATATGCCATTGAAATACGGCAATGAATTGGCCGAACACCGCGCGGTGCGGGGAACCTGCGGGATCTTCGATCTTTCCCACATGGGCGAGGTCTGGGTATCCGGGCCGGATGCTGGTGCGTTTTTGGATTACGCGTTGATTTCTCGGCTATCCACGATCAAAGTTGGCAAGGCCAAGTACACCATGATTGTCGCGGCTTCGGGTGGGATTATTGATGATCTCATTGTCTATCGCACCGCTGAAGATACATTCTTGGTTGTCCCTAACGCCGGTAATGCCGACGTGGTGGTCAAGGAACTGCGAGACCGCGCCGCAGGGTTTGACGTCGTGCTTAACGACGCCTCCGCCACCACCGCGCTCATCGCGGTTCAAGGACCCAATGCGCAGGCATTGATTTTAGAACTAGCTGCCAACCCACAGGCTGTGACTGAGCTGGGGTATTACGCCGCAGTTCCGGCTGTGATCGCCGATCACGATGTCCTTCTTGCCCGTACCGGATACACCGGCGAGGACGGTTTCGAGCTGTTCATTCCGGCAGAGGAAGCAACCGACCTGTGGCAAAAGATCATTGCCGCAGGCGATGCGCATGAATTGGTGCCGTGTGGATTGGCTGCCCGGGATTCATTGCGGCTTGAAGCTGGCATGCCACTATACGGCAATGAGCTGACGCTGGAAACCACCCCGCTTCACGCGGGCTTAGGTGTCTTGGTTGCCAAAGAAGGAGACTTTATAGGCAAAGACGCCCTAGCTGAGGTTTCGCCGGAACGGGTGCTGGTGGGGTTGACGTCGTCCGGCCGCCGGGCGGCGCGCTCCCACGCGGCGCTTTTCGACGCCGACGGCACGGCAGTCGGTGAGGTCACCTCCGGACTGCCCTCCCCTACCCTCGGTCACCCTATCGCCTTGGCTTATGTTGATGTAGCCCACAGCGAAATCGGCACCGCGTTAGAAGCTGAGATCAGCGGTAAGCGTTATCCGTTTGAAGTGGTTGCGCTTCCGTTTTATTCGCGAAAGCGTGCGTAAATCACGCTACAATTCAACCGAAGAGTGCTACCTAAAGAAAGGGCCACATGTCATGTCTTTGCCTGAGAATTTCTCCTATTCCGCCGAACACGAATGGATCGACGCATTGGTCGACGATGCCGTCGGCACCACCGTGAAAGTAGGCATCACTTCTGTCGCCACCGAGCGACTCGGTGAGGTGGTATTCGCTGAGCTTCCTGCGGTTGGCGATCAAGTTGAAGCTGGCGAAACCTGCGGCGAGGTGGAGTCCACCAAGTCCGTTTCCGACTTGTATTCTCCGGTTACCGGCACCGTCACCGCTGTCAATGAGTCCGTTCATGACGATTATTCCGTCATCAATGCCGACCCATTTGGCGCAGGCTGGCTCTTTGAGGTGGAAGTCACCGCCGTTGACTCGCTCATGACTGCTGAGGAGTACGCGGCAGCAAACGGCGTTTAGTCCCACACCACCCAAGCTTTACCTATTCAAGCCTCCGGATTTTTCCGGAGGCTTGCGTATTTTCCATAAATGCCTATCGGTTGCACTTTCTGATTGCGCTTTATCCCCGCAAGCTACATATAAGAAATTTTGCATGACGACATGTAAGTGGTAGCAGAAGTGACCACATGGGAATAAATAGATCTGCAAACCCTACATGTCGTCCATATTTATTTCTTATGAGATCCACTACACCAATAGCAAGAACCGAAATACCTTGCGTGCAGCAAACGTCCCAACCTGCCTCTGCCGCAATCACCGCCAGCGCTAGAAGAGTACGAGGCCAGCAGAGCATACTGCCACAGCCAGCGAAAAAACCAGCATGAACACGCAGCTCAGAAAGGACGGATGCGCGGTAAATCGAGCGCGCAGGTGTGCTATCAAAGCACAGACGAAATAGACTACCAACCCGCTAGCAGCGGCAACGCCAAACTCAGAAATCCACACCCCTAAGAACAACCCAATCGCCGCTAACCCCTTTGCCACGAGCAAAGCCCACGACCAATCGCTGGGAAAATTCACCCCCGCAATACATTCCCGAATAAATGTAGGCGGCTTGAGGCACAAGACAACATCGCCAGCCATCGTCACGCCTAAGGCCACAAACATCCACGATACGACATCCATTTTTTCCTCCATTGCTCCTGGTTAATTACATTGTTTTCCCTGTGATGGTTCGAAAATCCGCCTCGATTTCGGCCATGAGTTCGGCTACCGTTTCGACTTTCTTCGTCGATAGCGTCAAGACGATCCCCACATAGGCGTGATAACACGCGAGCGCTTGCGCCCGGTTACCCGCCAACACGACTTGAAATTCTGAAATTAATTGCTCGGAAATTACGCCAAATAACTCCGTTCCCCCGCCACCCATCACGATGATCCCGCCATAGGTCCGGGCAAGGTCAATGCGACTGATAAAGAGCTCCACAAACGGCGCAACCAGCGACAGCAACTCAGCCACCGGATCCGCACTACGAACCGGCGTGCGGCCCGCGTGGATCATGCGGATATAGTGCTCAAAAACCTGCACCAGCAGCGTGTTTTTATCGCCCACCGTCATCACCGTGCCCACGCTTACTCCCGCCTCAAGCGCTATGTCGCGAATAGTGGTTGCGGCGAAACCCTTTGTACACATCAGGTCATCGGCAGCCGCTATTACCCGCGCATGAGTTTCTTCTCGTTTTTTATCGCGAGACATAATCATCACCTAAAAACTAAACACGTTCACTGAACGTGTTCAACATTAGCTGGTTTGAATATCAAAAACCACCAAACCGCCAACATGACAGATACGAAAAAGCTACAATTTCCACAGTGCGCACTTAACGGGTGCGCTTATAACGTCATGTACCAGCGTGAAAGTGAGTGTCATACAGTGACCGCCCCCCGGAAACCATTCTTTCCAGCCGATCAATCCATCCGGCACACCGAAACGCCATTGGGCGTTCGCCTGTTGGGAACGATTGATTATCAGGAAGCATGGGATCTCCAAGCAGAACTAGCCGCCAAGCGCGCCGCCGATGAAATGGACGACACGGTTTTGGTGCTAGAACACCCACCGGTCTATACCGCGGGCAAACGCACCCAGCCGGAAGACCGTCCCACCAACGGGTTGCCAGTCATTGACGTTGATCGGGGCGGCCGCATCACCTGGCACGGGCCGGGGCAGTTAGTGATGTATCCGATTATTAAACTCGCAGATCCCATCGACGTTGTGGATTACGTCCGCCGGGTGGAAGAGGCACTCATTCAGATCGTTCGCCGCACCGGGCTTATCGACGCCGGCCGGATTCAAGGCCGCAGCGGCGTATGGATTCCCGGTGCCACCCCAGCCGACCACCGCAAAGTCGCCGCCCTGGGCATTCGCATCACCAAGGGGGTCAGCATGCACGGCTTGGCGCTTAACTGCAATAACACGCTGGAATACTACAACCACATCATCCCCTGCGGGATTTCGGATGCGGGCGTGACAACCCTGAGCAAAGAATTGGGCCGCGACGTAACCGTCGCCGAGATGATCCAACCCGCTCTCCAGGCGCTTGACGACGCCTTCTCCGGCCGCCTGGTCGTGGCCGACCATACCTTCGCCTCCGCCCCCGATCCCACCAAAATCACTGCGCACAGTGGGGCGTCGAAAAGCTAAACCTTAACCAGTGGTTTAATTGTTCGCCATTTCCGCCCACCCCTAGTACATTGCTTAAGTGTGACTACAGCACCAAATGGACGTAAGCTGCTTCGCATTGAGGTCCGCAACTCGGAAACCCCAATCGAAGCAAAACCTCGGTGGATTCGCACCTCGGTAAAAACCGGGCCGGAATACCAAGACATTAAAAAACGCGTTGCTGGTTCCGGCTTGCATACCGTTTGCCAGGAGGCAGGCTGCCCCAATATCCACGAATGCTGGGAATCCCGGGAAGCCACCTTCCTCATCGGCGGCGCAAATTGCTCGCGGCGGTGCGACTTCTGCCAGATTAATTCCGCGAAACCCGAACCCCTTGACCGGGACGAACCCCGCCGAGTCGCGGAATCGGTGCGGGAGATGGAACTGAATTATTCCACCATCACCGGTGTTACCCGCGACGACTTAGAAGACGAAGGCGCGTGGCTATATGCCGAGGTCGTTCGGAAAATCCACGAGCTTAACCCCCACACCGGTGTTGAGAATCTCACCCCCGATTTTTCCGGCCGCCCCGAGCTGCTCCAACAAGTTTTTGAGGCACGCCCGGAAGTTTTCGCCCACAACCTTGAGACGGTGCCCCGGATTTTCAAACGCATCCGACCCGCATTCCGCTACGATCGCTCCCTCGACGTTATCCGCCAAGCCCGCGACTTCGGCCTGGTAACCAAGTCGAACCTGATTTTAGGCATGGGCGAAACAGTGGAGGAAGTCCGCGATGCCCTGACCGACTTGCATTCGGCTGGCTGCGACATCATCACCATCACCCAGTATCTACGGCCCGGTCCGAAGTACCATCCGATCGACCGGTGGGTGAAGCCGGAAGAATTCATCGAGCACCGCGATTTCGCCTACGAGCTCGGATTCGGCGCCGTCATGGCCGGCCCTCTGGTGCGGTCGTCCTATCGCGCGGGCAAGCTCTATGCTGAGGCGCTTGCTGCCCGGGGCGAGCAATTACCGGAAAACTTAAGTCACCTCGCCGAGACCGCCCAGGGTTCCACTGCGCAGGAAGCGTCCACCCTGTTGGATCGCTATGGCGCGTCTGCGGATACCCCAGTGGTTTCTTCCAGGTAGTCCCCTGGCACGAATGAGCCGCAGCCTGGTTGTTTCCTCCGGCTGCGGCTTACGTTATAGTCCAATTCCATTTATCGAATCCCCCAACTAAGGTAATGAGCATGGCTGTTGACAACAAGCAGGCGGCTAAAGCCGCAAAGAAGGAAGAACGCGCCGCGAAACGCGCCGCCCGCCGCCAAAACTGGGCACAGATTTGGCAAGCATTCAAAATTCAAAAAGAACAAGATAAATTGCTTGTTCCATTGATGCTGCTGTCCGTGTTCGGAACCGGACTGGTGTTCTTCCTCATCGGCTTGCTGTGGAACGGCCAGTGGTTCATGCTGGTTACCGGCCTTCTTTTAGGTATCGCCGTGGCGATGTGGGTCTTTAGCCGCAGGCTGCAAAACAGCGTCTACGACCGCGCCGCCGATCAACCCGGTGCCGCTGGTTGGGCTCTGGAAAACCTCCGCTCCGGCTTCGGTGTCGCATGGCGCACCAAGGCCGCGGTTGCTTCCACCACCCACATGGATTTCGTCCACCGAGTCGTCGGCGTCTGCGGCATCGTCTTGGTTGGTGAGGGCGAAGCGCACCGACTCAAGCCGCTGTTTGAGCAGCAAAAGAAGCGGCTTAATCGCCTGGCCCCTGGCGTTCCGGTATCCACCTTGATCGTCGGCGACGGCGAAGGCCAAGTACCGCTGCGGAAGCTGCAATCCACCATGGTGAAGATGAACCGCAAGTACAACAAGAACGAAGTGTACGAAATCGCCGCGCGTATCGAAGCAATGGACACCGCCGATCAGCACAAGGCAGCTGGCCTACCCAAAGGCCCACTTCCAAAGGGCGGTAAAGTATCCGGCATGAACCGCCGGGCACGGCGTACCGCGGAACGCCAGAAGAAAGCCAAATAGCCTTCTAAACCGATAAAACCTGCGCGACTGTCTACCACACAGTTCGCGCAGGTTTTTTGTGTTTCCGATTGGGCTGCGATATTTACAACGATCAGCCAAGAATGACTGCAGTTCCGGTGGCCCGATCGTGCATGCCCCGACCATCGGTATCCACCATTGCCGCTGGCAATACGAAGATGGTGAACAGGGTGCGTGCTATCGCCCGAACCAGTCCGACTCGGGCGTTTCTATCGTCGACACGCGCAACCCCCATGCCCAGCCAGGCTTGACCCGGGGTGCGGGCAAAGATCGCCACTGAGGTGATTCCTAAGATGATAAACAGAATCAGTGTCAGGGTGGCCACCCCACCAAAAACATCGGTAAACATGTGAATGAAACCGGCCACAATCCAACACATCACCCAA
Organism: Corynebacterium sp.; assembly: GCF_030532965.1. GTDB lineage: Bacteria > Actinomycetota > Actinomycetes > Mycobacteriales > Mycobacteriaceae > Corynebacterium. The sequence continues at coordinate 22,267 of NZ_JAUNKC010000005.1, read as the reverse complement.
TCGATCAAAACCCCGACGCTGCGGCGCGCAACCGAGGCTAATGCGCCTGGTCCTTCTTTCGGCAGCCCCAACTTTTCGCCAGGCCACCGGCCGGGGCCGCCCTTGTCATATTCCGCCGGGATTTCCGGGCCGTCAAGCCAGCTTCTTTTGCTTTTCGCCATGCCTACTAATCTAGCGGGTATCCGTGGTTTTCTCCGCACCAAAAAATTGGGGCACGTACCGGCAGTTGTTTTGGTCACGTACCGGTGCGTGAGTTAACATTTTATGTGCTTCTTTGGCAAGTTGTAGCCGTCACTGCAGGTTGATGGCGCTTAAGCTAGCAAAGAACTTTCACCCACTATCAAGCGGTAAATATTTTGCCCACATGAGGAGTAACCGTGGCATTTCACTCAGCCGACGAGGTACTGAAATTTATCACCGATGAGAATGTCGAGTTTGTAGACGTCCGCTTCACAGACGTCCCAGGTAGTGAGCAACATTTCACCATTCCCGCTAGCATTCTCGACGAAGACGCCATCGCCGAAGGCTTAGCGTTCGACGGTTCCTCCATTCGCGGTTTCACCTCCATCGACGAATCCGACATGGCGCTGATCCCGGACCTGGCAACCGCCCAGCTCGACCCATTCCGACGCGCAAAAACCCTTAACATCAAGTTCTTCGTGGCCGACCCATTCACCCAAGAACCATTCAGCCGCGACCCCCGCACCGTTGCACTGAAAGCCGAAGAGTACTTGGCTTCCACCGGCATCGCCGACACCTGTTATTTCGGTGCCGAAGCCGAGTTCTACCTTTTCGATTCCGTACGCTACGCCACCGAAGCCAACGCCGGTTTCTACGAGGTGGACTCCGATGAAGGTTGGTGGAACCGGGGCGCGGAAACAAACCTCGACGGTTCACTCAACCGGGGCTACAAAAACCGCATGAAGGGCGGCTATTTCCCTGTTCCGCCATACGACCAAACCCAGGACATCCGCGACGAGATGACCCGGGTACTGGCCGAATCGGGATTTCAGATCGAACGATTCCACCACGAGTGCGGCACCGGTGGCCAGCAGGAAATCAACTATCGGTTTAATACCCTGCTGCACGCCGCCGACGACCTGCAAACCTTCAAGTACATCGTCAAAAACGTCGCCTACCGCAACGGCAAAACCGTGACGTTCATGCCAAAGCCGCTCGCGGGCGACAATGGTTCCGGTATGCACGCGCACCAGTCCTTGTGGAAAGACGGCAAGCCGCTCTTCCACGACGAGTCCGGCTACGCTGGTCTCTCCGACATTGCCCGCTACTACATCGGCGGTATCCTGCACCACGCGGGCGCTGTTCTAGCGTTCACCAACCCAACGTTGAACTCCTACCACCGACTGGTACCGGGCTTTGAGGCCCCAATCAACCTGGTGTACTCGCAGCGTAACCGGTCCGCAGCGATCCGTATCCCGATCACCGGTTCCAACCCCAAGGCTAAGCGAATTGAGTTCCGCGCACCGGACCCATCGGGCAACCCGTATTTCGGTTTCGCCGCTATGATGCTCGCCGGCCTTGACGGCATCAAGAACCGCATTGAGCCACACGCACCGGTGGATAAGGACCTCTACGAATTGCCGCCGGAGGAAGCTGCTTCCATTCCGCAGGCCCCAACCTCCCTGGAGGCATCGCTGCAGGCGTTGGCGGAGAACCACGACTTCCTCACCGACACCGGCGTATTCAGCGAGGATTTGATTGACACCTACATCAAGCTCAAGTACGACAAGGAAATAAACCCAGTCCGGCTCCGGCCAACTCCGCAGGAATTCGAGTTGTATTTCGACTGCTAATTTCTGCGCACCATTGCTACCCCACGAATGCTATTGCTCGTGGGGTTTGCTTTTCGACGCCCCCACGTTCGCCTATTCCCCTACCGCTCCCGCTTGGTATCTGCACTTGACGCTGCGTATAGTAGCTTTCCATGACTGATCTGTTGCCCCCATGCCCGGAATGCACCTCGGAATACACTTACGAAATGCCGCCGCTGTTAGTTTGCCCTGAATGCGCCCACGAGTGGTCCTCTGAAGAGGCCGAAGCCGAAACCGTGATCTGCGATTCGGTGGGAAATCCCCTCGCGGATGGCGACGACGTGACGGTGGTTAAAACGCTCAAGGTCAAAGGAGCAAGCCAACCAATTAAGGCGGGCACCAAGGTTCGTGGAATCCGGTTGGTTCAAGGGGTAGGCGACCACGACATTGAATGCAAAATCCCCGGTTTCGGGGCCATGCAATTGAAATCCAGCGTGGTGAAAAAGGTATAAAAATCCTGGTAGAACACGACGTTCTACCAGGTTTTTAGTTACCGAATCCGTTTAGGTCATTAGCGACCTAACAATGCGGCCAACGGTGGGAAGATCTTTGCCAACATTGGTGCGGCAACCGCGATCAGGCCAACGAGGCCAGCGATAGCTGCAACAACAATGCCAGCGATTGCAGGCTTGGAGGAACCTTTATCAGCTGGTTCCGTCTTATCACCCGGCTGTTCAGAAGGCTTTTGGTTCTGAGTGCTAGACGGCTGAGTCTTGGTTTCAGACGGTTGGGTTTGGGTGCTGCTCGGCTGAGTCTTGGTCTCAGATGGCTGAGTCTGGGTAGCAGAGGTCTGGCTGCCCTGGGCTGGCGGGTTCTGAGCTTCCAACTCAGCGGCCTTGGTCTGGCATTCTTTGAGTGCCTTTAGCGCTGGTGCGTTCGAAGCCTCAGTCCACTTGAGAATCACTTTGTATGCCTCAATGCCTTGAACGTAGTTTTTAGCGCCTTGGCCTGCTTCGGCAGCGGTAACGATAGCTTTCAGATCATCAATAGGCTTTATCTTCTTAGCGTACAGCGCTGCCGCAGCTTGAGCGGAGTTACCTTGAGCGTTCAGGTCATTATAGATTCCCTGCCGCTGTACACCATCAAATTGGTCGGCTTCTGCACCTGCGGCCAAGTATATAGCAGAAAGAACATCGAGCAAGTCAGTCTTTTCTTGTTGATTGAATCCATGCTTTTCGAGTGCAGCATCGAGAGGTTTCCGCAGTTCTGCATCGTCAGTTCCCAACCAGGTGTAAAATTCTTGGTCATCGATTCCCAGCCGGTCGGCGATCATGAAAAACGCAACGTTGGAGTAGTCAGCGAGTTCAGCCGCAACTACTTTCTCTTTTTCTGAGGATACCGTAGTCTTGTAGTCCGAGTAGGAGCAAACGGCCGCTCCGTTGTCGCCTCGGGTTACGGTGACGGTGGTGGAGACATATTCCTGATAGGCGTTAGCTGGCACGGTGCCACTCAAAGCCACTGCTGCCGCACACGAGGTGGCGAGAATCAATCGCAGATTCTTATACATTGCATAAACCTTTCTGAAATTTAGCTTAAATTTCATTAACATAATAGCCGCAAATGGGCTACCTTATGCAAATCACGCGTCACTTTTCGGTCCAGTAAAGGTTGCCAAAGGAGTCCGATCCAGACGAATGCACTGGTAAATTTCCATGAATAACAATGAGACTGCCGGTAGCGGCCCCATTGTTGACGGAAGTTTTTACCTAAGTCCGACTCACAAAAATCTTATAAAACGATCGCGGCTACCCAACCGGCAATGATGAGCGGAATATTGAAGTGAATGAAGGTTGGGATGACCGAATCTCGGATGTGGTCGTGTTGCCCGTCGGCATTCAAACCAGCTGTCGGGCCCAGGGTCGAATCCGACGCTGGTGAACCGGCATCGCCCAGCGCACCTGCAGTGCCGATGATCGCAACCGTGGCCGCCGGGCTAAAGCCCAGTGCAGCACATAGCGGAACGTAGATCGCGGCGATAATGGGCAGTGTCGAAAAGGAGGAACCAATGCCCATCGTCACGACTAGGCCCACCAACAGCATTCCCAACGCGCCAAGGGCTTGATTGCCACCGAATATTGCGGCGGAGGAATTGACCAGGCTTTCCACTTCACCCGTTGCATTCATGACGGAAGCGAAGCCCTGGGCGGTAATCATGATGACACCGATGAGCGCCATCATTTTCATGCCGGTGGTAAACACGTCGTCGGCTTCGCGCCAGTTCACTGCCCCGGTAAGCATGAAGATCGCCAGGCCGCTGAGCGAACCGATCAACAACGAATCCGCCTCAAGGTCGAAGGATTGCATCACAACCTGAATAACGAAAGTGGCGATAATCGCAACGATCGCTACGCTAATCTTGTACCGCGACACCACCAACGTTTTCTCTTCGGCGGATTCAGCCGCGTCTTGGGTCGCGTAGTCCCGTGGTTTGCGGTAGGAGAACAACGCGGCGATGAGCAGACCACAAAACATTCCGATTGCTGGAATGGACATAACCTGCATGACATTAATACCAGAGGTATCCATTCCAGCTGCTTCGATATTGCCTAACAAAATGTCGTTCAAGAAGATTGCACCGAAGCCGACCGGAATCCACATGTACGTGGTGACCAAGCCGAAGGTAAGAACGCAGGCGATGAGTCGACGGTCCAGGCGCAGCTTGGTCATCACACCCAGAAGCGGCGGAATAATCAGCGGAATAAACGCGATGTGTACTGGAATGACGTTCTGACTCATCATCGACATCGCCAAGATTCCGGCCACCATCAGCCATTTGGTTACCGCGACTGCACGGCTGGCCACAGTATCTGACTGGTTACCAATGCGTTTGAGAATCGCCTGAGCAAGCAATTGTGGCAGGCCGGAGCTTGCGACCGCCATGGCGAAAGCCCCCAATAAGGCGTAGCTCAGCGCAATCTTTGCCCCACCGGAAAGACCATCTTGGAACGCGACCATCGTAGCGTCGAAACCGATACCACTGAGAAGGCCACCGACAAGAGCGCCGATGAAAAGTGCAAGGACAACGTGGACGCGCACCATTGCTAATACCAGCATGACTACGACTGCGATGAGAACGGCATTCATATTGCATAATATACGCGCTACAGCATCTATTTAGTAAGCGAGCTGGGGTGAATCGTCGAAAAGCACTAACCCCACACCAATTCCGCACCCGAGTGACCTGCGGCGATTGTCACCCCAAACGCAATAACCCCGCAGACCACGCTAAGCAATTGTGCAGCCGCCGCGACGAAACCAGGCTTTTGATTCACCGCCAACCACCACAGCAGACACGAACACAGAAACACGCTGGCAGCGGCTATAACCTGAACACTTCCCCACCACAAATGATCCGCAACATCACCCGGTTCCGCCACGGTCAATCCGATATCTTCCAGCAACGTAACGCCAGTGAGTTTCGCCCACTGCGCCGTTGCCACCCCTACCCCGCTCACCACAAGTTGCCCGTAGCGTAATCGGTAACCCCACTGCGGCATGAGCACCCACAACACGAGGCCGACCGCCGCCAGCGGCACCAATAACACCGGGGCGTGAACCACCAATGGGTGCAAAGGAAGCTGCATGCAACAGGATTTTACACGGCGGCGCTAACACCGCGGCATAGCCTGGGTCACCGCCTGCGGCACATGAATCTCATTCGGGATCAGATTCATCACCTCCGGTGGGGCCGCGCACCCAAATTCGGCTTTGATCTGCGAACCGTTGAGCATCGGAATCTCCGGTGAACTACCGGGAACCAGCGGCATCATCACCGGCGGCGTGGCAACTGGCAGCTGCGGCCCCACGGTGACCGACGCTTGGACGTCGGCAGTGTGATCGGCGGCTCTTCCTTCGGTGTGCGCGGCAACCACAAAACCTACGCCGAAGCTCACGGAAGCATGAGCATTGCGGGCGTCCGCCCAACCGAATTTCGTACCCATCACACCTGGAAGCGTCGCGGTACCAAAATTCTGCGGATACCCATCCGCCGCCACTGGCGCGGGCCTGGTCATCCCGTCAATCAGGGGCAGGGCAATGGGGTCGAAGCGAATGGCGTGAACAAAACGGGCAACATCATTCGTGCTGGTAAGAGTGGTGCCCCAGAAACCCCGGTAGCTAGAATCCCGCAACCTGAATTCCCCGATAATCGCATTGATGGCATGCGGGTATTTCCGATCAAGAGTGGTCGCAATTCCATCGTGTGAGGAGCGGATCATTTCGTTCACCATGCCCTTGTCCGCGATATCGCCGTTGCGCAGCACCCAATATCCGAGGTACAGCTTCGATAGGGATAACGAACTGCGCGGCTGGCTGCCCGCCGGGGAGCTAATCAGCGCCCCACCGGCATCGATCACAGACACACTGGTTCGTGGCGGAACCGCACCGATAGCCACCGGGGCTGCAGTCGCTGGTCGGGGTGCCACGATAACCGAAACGGCGAGAACCGCAACCACACAGCACCACAGGAAGAATCGCCGTGCTGGTTGCTGGTTCCGTGATCGTGAAAGTAGCATCTGTGAAAATTCCATAGCCCCGATCCTACTGGTTGCACAGATCACATTGATGGTCTTTAAAAAGACTTTAATGCTCAGCTCATCCGGAAATCATCACCGCACAAGGCGAAACGAGCATCCCGAATGTGTGAAAATAGCGCCGTTTAACGGGTGCGATCGCGCTTGACGTAGCCCATGCGGGGGCGAAAACCCTCCGGCCGCCGCAGCTGTGCAACTGCATCGCCAACAACGAGCCGGAACCGAGGTTTCATCGGCGGCATTTGCATCACCGAGAACCACCCCACCTCAAGACTTTCGTCGTCGTTGACGAAGGCGGCGTCGCTACCGACAACGCTGCACCGCAACGCGGTGTCCATATAACTGGAAACATCGCCGTTTTCGTAGGTGATAGGACCTACAGCCCCAACCCCCAATAGCGCCTCCACCTTAATGTCAAGGCCGACCTCTTCCTTCGCCTCCCGAACCGCAGCGGCGTGAGGTTCTTCGCCCGGATCGACGATTCCGGTAACTGGTGTCCACTCACCGTTATCGGCGCGTTTGACCAGCAGAACTTCCGGAACAGCGGTGATCGGCGCGCCTTCGGGCACGTCTTTGATAATGACCGCCGTGACACCAGGCAGCCAGAGGTGATCGTTGCCGATCTTTTTGCGTAATTCCACGATGAAATCTGGAGTAGCCATGAGTTAATTCTCCCCTGCCGATCCATCCGAGCTTTCGGCTGCATCGCTGGTGCTTTCGCCGGAGCTGGTTTCCGACTGGGCAGACTCCGCCATCATTTTCTTCGTAAATTCTTCGGCGAATTTTTCTGGGTTAAATTCGGTAAAGTACTCCGCTCCGGCGGATCGTTCTTGTGCCATCTTCTTCCCTATCTCCAAGTTTTCTTGGTGTTTTACTTAGCGCGACCGGCAACGCATGCGGGTCCATCGGTCGGCGTTCTACGTGCTGATTAGGCGCTAGTCGACGACCTATAAGCGCTCAGCGATGAATTCTTTCACCGTGTCCACATCGTTGGGCAGATCGGTAACGTGGCGTTCGGCGTCTAAAACGTGAGCGAACCGTTCTGGAATCGGCGGGAAGGCACCGGTGGCTTCGGTGATGGTTTCCGCGAATTTCACCGGTAGCGCGGTTTCTAAACACACGATCGGCGAATCCACCTGGTCGAGCCATTCCCGCGCAACCTTGACGCCGTCGGCAGTGTGCGGATCAATCAGGACACCGTAGTGTTCGAAACAATCCCTAATCACCGCTACCCGGTCGGCATGGGTCGAGCGCCCGGAAAGGAAGCCGTACCGGGTCGGGACGATTGCAAACGCCGGGTCCGCCACCAGTGAGAAACCACCGGTAGGCACTTGGGTACCAAAGAGGTCGGCGATACGTTCCGCGTCGCGGCCAAGAAGGTCGAAAATGAATCGCTCAAAATTGGAGGCGCGGGAAATATCCATCGACGGCGAGGAGGTTTCAAGGGTATCGGCCGCCGAGCGAACTCGATATTCGCCGGTACGGAAGAACTCGTCAAGCACGTCATTTTCGTTCGTGGCAACGATAAGCCGGTCGATCGGCAGTCCCATTTGCTTTGCAATATGCCCGGCGCAAATATCGCCGAAGTTTCCGGTCGGCACACAGAACGACACCTTTTGGTCGTTGGTGTCGGTGATCTTCAACCAGGAAGAAATGTAATAGACAACCTGGGCCATCAGTCGCGCCCAGTTGATGGAGTTAACCGCACCGATCCGGTTATTGTTTTTAAAGTCCGCGTCGGCGGAGACTGCCTTGACCACGTCTTGGCAATCGTCAAAAACACCGTCGAGCGCAATATTGAAAATATTGTCGTCGGCCAGACCAAACATCTGTGCCTGCTGGAACGGTGTCATGCGCCCCTTGGGGGTGAGCATGAAAACCTTAATCCCGGTTCGACCCCGCATCGCGTATTCGGCGGCCGAACCAGTATCGCCGGAGGTGGCCCCTAGAATATTGAGGGTTTCACCACGGCGGGCGAGTTCGTATTCAAATAGCTCGCCTAAAAGCTGCATGGCCATGTCTTTAAAGGCGGCGGTTGGCCCTTCGGATAGGTGCCCGATGTATATCCCATCCTGCAGTTTGGTTACCGGAACGATCTCGTCGTTAGAAAACGTCGGGGTCCGATAGGCGCGGGCACACATGGCTTCGATGTCCGCCTCGGAAATATCGTCGATAAATAGCTTCAATACTTCCGCCGCAAGCGCGTGATAGCCCTGCGTTGTAAGCAATTCCCGCCAGTTACTCAGAACCTCTGGTGTCAACTGCGGGTATTCTTCCGGCAGGTATAGGCCGCCGTCGGGGGCGAGCCCGCCTAGCAGAATGTCGCTGAACGTTGCAGGGGTCTTGGTTTTATCGCGTGTTGAAATATAGTGCACGGGTACTAGATTAGCGTGCTCTAGCTGAAACTACGGTTTCACCGGGGGCAAATAATTCACCGAGCCGGGCTCGTTGAGTATGTTTTTCTTGTGAGCACTTCAAAACAATCCACGTCAGCCGCGCCAACCACCGTCTCCGGTAGGGCGCTGGCGGTATGGCTGTGTGGTTGCGCGGTTTACGTTATGGCGGTGGCCGGACGCACATCGTTTGGCGTCGCGGGTGTCGCCGCGATTGACCGCTTCGGGTTGGCCGCTAGCCAACTAGCGCTGTTCATTACAGTTCAGGTTGGTGTGTATGCGCTCGCGCAGGTCCCGGCTGGCATTGTCATTGATCGCTTCGGGCCGCGGAAATTGCTGTTTTCCGGCGCGGTGTTAATGGCGTTCGGCCAGGTGATTATGGGTCTCACCACGAGTTTCCAGGTCGCAGTCGCAGCCCGCGTGTTAATCGGCTTGGGCGACACCACCGCGTTTTTATCGGTGATGCGGCTGTTGCCGCAGTGGTTTCCGCTACGCAAGGCACCCGTCTTCGCGCAGATCACCGGCACCATGGGGCAACTGGGGCAGATCATTTCGGCAGTGCCGTTTCTGGCTGTGCTAGGTGCCGCCGGTTGGACCACCGCGTTCCTGGGGTTGGGGGCCTGCGGGATTATCGTGGCAGTAGCCGCCGTTACGGTTGTGCGCGACCGACCCCAGCCAGCCCCACAAGTAAGCCGCACATCCCGCGTCCCGCTGCGCCAGGCGTTATCCATCGTGGTCCGCGATCCGGTGGTGTGGCAAGGATTATTTACACACTGGACCAATATGGTGCTCTTAACCGTGTTTTCCCTGCTGTGGGGCACACCGTTGATGAAGCTGGGCATGGGTTTAAGCGTGACGACGATCGGCACGCTGCTCAGCGTCATCGCCGTAACCTCGGTGTGTTCCGGGCCGCTTCATGGTGTGATTTCCGCACGTATGGGCAGACGGCGGGAATCGTTTTCCCTGGCGGTCGCCGGGCTTAATGGCGTGGTCGTGATCGCGTTTTTCCTCCCCGCCTCCCCGCCTTCCGTCGGCTGGCTCTTTATTTGGGCTGTGGTTTTAGCACTTTTGATCCCCGCGTCGGGTTTCGGCTTCGACTCCATCCGGGAATCCGTGGACAATAAGGTTGTCGCCACCGCCACCGGTTTTGCCAATATGGGCGGGTTTATCTCCACAATGGTCGCCGGGCAATTGGTGGGAATTATTTTGGATCAATTCGCCCAACCGCACGGCTGGTCAGAATTCCGCATCGCCTGGTGGGCGGTTATCGGCGTGTGGGCGATCGGCATGGTGGGCTTCGTTTACTCCCGGTGGCTGGTTAACAGGCGCGCCACCCCGCTTCGCACTGCCGCTGAGGGTTAATCCGGAAAGCAGATAAACTGCGCCGTCTCGTGCGGATTGTCGAGAAATTCCTTGGTCGCCGCCACCGACTCGCATTCTTCATACGCGATGCGGTCGATCCCGCTCTCGGAAATGCACACAATATCGGCACCAGGAATAGCCGGCAGGATCGCCGAATGAGTCGCGATGATGAATTGTGAACCCGCTTCGGCGGCGTGGTAAATCTGCGCCAGCAACGCCATTTGGGCGATGGCGGATAGTCCCGCCTCGGGCTCGTCGAAAAGCATAAAGTGGGACTTCTTCCACAACGATTCCAGGAACTTTAATACCCCTTCACCGTGGGAACGTTCGTGCAGCAACGGGTCCACCGCCGCGTTACGACGAAACTCGGTGGCGAAATTGAAAAACGTCTCCGCCCGCAAAAACGCCGACCTGGGAGGGTTTTGCGCCCGCGAAATGGTCAGCGCCTGCCCCAATTGCGATTCGGTTTCCGCGTAATTGAAGTTCATCAGCGCTTTTGTGCCGCCCTCGGGGTTGATGTTCATCGCGACCGCGATCGCCTCCAAGAGCGTGGATTTACCCGCCCCGTTATCCCCCACGATCACGGTGACCGGCGCACGCAGCTGCAACCCGCCCATGCTTTTTAAATGCCGCGTCACCGGAAGCTGCGCGGCGTATCCGGTGACGTCGGCATCGACCCGTATCTGAGTAACAAACATTATTCAGGGAAAACTACAGGTTATTGCGCTTGGATTTCAAAACGTCGATCAGTGAGCTCAGCGCCGCGTCCCCTAATTGCAGCGGGTCTAGCGTTGCGCTTTTCGACGACTCCGACACCCGTTGACCCGGGGCATCAATAACGGCTACAAGCGATGACCCCTCCAGTTTCAATACCCCGTGCGGTTTAATACCAGCGGCTTCCAACGACCGAACGAAAGCACTTAATTCCGCAAAAGTGCAGTTTGTTACATCAAGCGAAAGCGTCAAAGCCATCAGTGTCACATCCTTAGAATCTAGAAATCAGCACTACCGTGCCCTTGGCCCAAGCTTAAGCCACATACTAGACACGAAGCATCAGGGTTTTCCCCGAAGTATCCCTGATCTTTAATAGATAGGGCCATTTTTCTGGTTCTGCGGTCTTTAAAAAACCCTGTGGGTAAGTCTTTATCGAGCCCCACTACACACGCGCGATCAACCCGCTGGCCACACCCCAACTCGACCTATTCGTCTCCCGGACCACGAAACTTACCGCCGCACCACTAAAAGGTCGAGTTGCCCTAAAGCGGCTAGGCCAAGTACTCATCTAGCTGCAGATTTCTCAGACCCAATCCCATAAATTTCTGTTCTAACGTACCGTAAACGAGGTGTTTCCATAGCTTCTGGAATCCACCCGTTGATACCAGTAAAATGCGTAAATCCCCACCGGCGTGGACCCGATCTCAGTTCGGATTACACGCTGGTGGGGATTGTTGCGCCGTGGCGCACTATGGGATTAGTTGCTTGTGCCTAGTGCAGCGAACAAGTTGTGGTTGAAGATGAAGGCATCGGATGCTTCGTTGACCAAGCGGGCATGCTCTTCATCGGTGAGCTCGAGGCCGTCAAGCTTTGCCCGGTAGCCGTCCTTGTATGGCTTGAGCTTTTCGATCTCCGGGAAGTCGTAGAAGCTCAACGCTGCCGAGTCGACATCGTAGTGGCGTTGCATCATGCGGCCGATAACCTGACCACCGGAAAGGTCGCCGAGGTAGCGGACGTAGTGGTGTGCAACCAGGCGTGGGCCGTCGACGGTGTCGCGGATGTCGTTGAGGCGGTCGATGTATTCCTGGGTGGCTGGAAGCGCGGTGATGCCAGCTTCCCAATCAGCGCCGCAGAGCTTCTCAAGGTCGCGGGCTAAGGTTTCTTTGCGGTTGAGTACCGGGTCGAGCAGGTCAACAGCGAAACCTGACTCACGTACCGCGTCGGTTGCTTCTTCCAACGCGGTGTAGAACAACCAAGATTGCTGCTGCAACGCGATGAATGCGTTGACGTCCAGCCGCCCCTCCAACAAATCCGACATGAAGGTCGAGTGCTCGGCGCGTTCGTGAGCGTCGGCAGTTGAGGTCTTCAGTTCCACTGAAAGAGGCGAAGTGGCAATAGTCATAATTCTCCTTGGGAATTTTTTGCTAGGCAATCGCTTGCTGGGCAATTTCTTACACTGTTGTTAATACTGCCACATATATTATTTTAGGCAAGGGTGACCTAACATCAACCGATCGGTTGATTTACCGACTATCCCTTTGGCAGTCAGTACTCGCCGTGTTCAGGAACCACTTCACCCCAAAAGACTTCGTCCACGACATTCCGCGCCCGGCGCGTCACCCGCAGGTATTCCTCCAAGAAGTCTTGGGATTCCTCCGGGTCCCATCCGGCCGCGCCTGCTACCTGCGCCAATTGTGGCCCGGGGTGCGGTAATTGGTCTTTTCGTTTGCCGCGCACCAAAACGATGGCGTTGCGGGCGTTGGTGGCCAGCAGCCAGGCGTCGATAAGCGTGTGTATTTTGTCCGGTGCCACTAGTTTTTTGGCGGCGACCACGTCTAAGACCGCCAGCGTGGAGGGGTTGCGCAGTTCGGGGACTTCATGGGCATGCATGAGGGTGAGTAGTTGTGCGGTCCATTCGATGTCGGTGAGTGCCCCGCGCCCTAGTTTGGTGTGGGTGTTGCGGTCGGCGCCGCGTGGGAGTCGTTCGTTGTCCACGCGGGCTTTCATGCGCCGTACTTCGCGGATGGTTTTGTCGTCCACGCCGTTGGGTGGGTAGCGGAATTCGTCGATCATCTCGAGGAATCGGTACCCGAGTTCGGGGTTTCCTGCGATCCAGTCAGCGCGCAGCAGTGCTTGGATTTCCCATACTTCGCCCCAGCGTTCGTAGTAGCTGCGGTAGGACTCTAAGGTTCGCACGACTGCGCCGGAGCGTCCTTCGGGGCGTAGCCCTAGGTCGACTTCCAGTGGCGGGTCGCCGGATGGTTTGCTGAGGCGTTTGCGCATTCGGTCGCAGATGCCGATGGCCCATTTCACGGCGTCGGACTCGTCGATTCCTGGTGCGGGTTCGCAGACGAACATCACGTCGGCGTCGGAGCCGTAGCCGAGTTCCGCCCCACCGAGTCGCCCCATGCCGATGACGGCTATTTCGCAGGGTGCCGGGCTGCCGGTTTCGGCGCAGGCTGTTGCTATTTCTGCTTGGAGGGCGGCTTCGAGTACTGCGTCCCAGACGAGTGAGAGGCTGCGGCAGACGTCTTTGACGTCCATGAGGTTGAGGACGTCGGCTGCGGCGATGCGGGCTAGTTCGGCGCGCCGGAGGGAGCGTGCTACTTGGATGGCTCGGTCGGGGTTGTCGTGGCGGGAGGCGGCGCGGACGAGTGAGGTGGATACGGTGTCGGGTTTTGTTTCTAGTAGTTTTGGCCCGCTTGCCCCGTCGCCGAATTGTTTGACGATGTCGGGGGTGGAAATGATGAGGTCAGCGGTGTAGGGGGAATTGCCGAGTATTGTCATCAGGCGTTTGCCGATGATCCCCTCGTCGCGCAGCAGCCGCAAAAACCAGGTGCGGTCGAATGCCGCATCGGAGAGTTTCCGGTAGTTGAGGAGCCCGGCGTCCGGGTCGGCGGTGGGCGCGAGCCATTCCATGAGGGTGGGCAGGAGCATCGCTTGGATTTTTGCTTTGCGGTTCGCGCCTGCGGCCAACGCGGTGAGGTGCTCGAATGCCCGGTCGGGGTGTTTATAGCCCAAGGCGCGCAGCTGTTCTTTGGCGGCATCGGGGCTGAGTTTGATTTCGTCGACGCTTAAGTTGACGACGGAATCTAAAAGCGGCCGGTAGAACAGTTGGCGGTGGAGGGTGGAGATAGTAAGCCGCACCTTGCGTAGGTTTTCTTCCAGGATGTCGACGCTGGAGCGGTTTTTCTCCCCGCGGAATCCGGCGGCGTGCGCCAGCCACCGCCAGGCGGCGGTATCGTCGCGTTCGGGCAGCGTGTGGGTGCGTTTGACCTTTTGTAGTTGCAGCCGGTGTTCTAGCAGGCGGAGGAATTCGTAGGCTTCGATGAGGCTGGCGCCTGCTTCGCGGCCGATGTAACCGGCGTCGATAAGCGCGGCTAGGGCGTCGACTGTCGCTAGGGTCCGCAGCGTTTCGTCGGAGCGTCCGTGCACGAGTTGCAGCAATTGCACGGCGAATTCGACATCGCGTAGCCCACCGTGCCCGAGTTTGAGTTCCCGGTATTGCAGGTGCTCCGGGACGTTGGCCACCACTTTTCGACGCATGGCCTGCACGTCGGCGACGAACGATTCCCGCCTGCTCGCCTCCCATACCTTGGGTGAAAGCGCGGCGGAGTATTCCTGCCCGAGTTGCATGCAGCCGGTCATGGGGCGGTGTTTTAAAAGCGCCTGGAATTCCCAGGTGTGCGCCCACCTGTCGTAATAGGTGACGTGGGATTCTAAGGTGCGGACCAGCGCCCCATGTTTGCCTTCGGGGCGTAGCGCGGCATCGACTTGGAAGAAGCACCGGCATCCGATTTTTATCACTTCGCTGGCCTGCCGGGTCGCTTTGGATCCGGCTGGTTCGGCGACGAAAATAACATCGACATCGGAAATGTAATTGAGTTCTTTCGCGCCGCATTTGCCCATAGCGATGATAGCCAAGCGGCTATCGACCGGATTATCGCCGTACACCTGGCGGGTGGCAACCGCTAGGGCTGCGGTGAGCGCCGCGTCGGCCAGGTCGGCCAATTGCTCGGTTACCTGCCGAAACGGAACTTCTGGTTGCCCTACTCGACGGGAGTTTTCCGGATAGGTGCCCGCCACATCAATCGCAGCTATCCGCATGAGGAGGGTGCGGTAGTCGCGTCGTAAAATCGCTTCGGCTTCCGGGCCGGTGATACCAGCAACATAGGTGCCGACCGTGGTGCGGTCGGGGCGGGCTGTATCACACACCCCGGTGTAGCCGATGTCCTCCGAGAAATAGGCCGGGATAGCCTCAACGCTGCCCAGCAGGCTTTCCAGCATTTCTTCGCGCGTGGGGGCGTCGACAAGCAATAATCGCCACAGCTTAGGCTGCGCGACAAGATGATCGCCCAGCACGCTCGAGGACCCTAGCAGGGCGAAAAGCCGCACCCGCAGGCACGGGTTCGTGCGAATTTCGGCATCCAGTTCGGTAAATCCCCCGGCCTCGTCGGTGAGCGCCTGCCTGAGGCGGATCAATTGGTTCAACGCCAGGTCCGGGTCGGCGGCACCGCTGAGTGCCCACAAAATCTCAACGCTTTCGTCGTTCCACCAGCCAAGCTGCTCCAAATCAGCAATGGCTTGCGGGCTGCTTAAGCTTAATGCTCCCGTGGTGGGCAGGGTTTTGCGGGTGGTGCGCGGGGATGTCATGGGCTATACAATCCTTGGAAACTTTTGCGTTAGAAGCTTAAATTATTGAGCAATTCCCACGAAGTAATCTGCTGCTGGTAGTCGTGCCATTCGCGCCACTTATTGCGCAGGAAAAACTCAAAGACATGCTCGCCTAAAATATCCGCAACAAATTCGGATTTCTCCATCTCCCGCAACGCCTGATCCAAGCTGCCAGGCAGGTCGACATACCCTAAGGCAAGGCGTTCCCTGCGCGACAACGACGCAATATCGTCCTCGGCAGGTTCGGGAATGTCATAGCCTTCGCGGATTCCTTTCAACCCCGCGCCCAACAGCACGGCCAACGCCAGGTAAGGATTACAGGCGGAATCCGGGGAACGCACTTCCACGCGGCGGGATTGTTCCTTGGCTAGCCGGTAGGTTGGCACGCGCACCAACGCGGAGCGGTTGGAAACACCCCAGGTAGCGGCGGTTGGTGCTTCATTGCCGAAGAGGATGCGTTTATAGGAATTAGTCCACTGGTTGGTGATGGCGGAGATTTCATTGGCGTGGGTGAGGATGCCCGCCACGAATTGCTTCGCGGTGCGCGACAGGCTGAATTCGTCGTCCGGGTCGTGGAATGCATTGATGTCGCCTTCAAACAGGGACATGTGGGTGTGCATGGCAGAGCCAGCATATTGTTGGAACGGTTTGGGCATGAACGTTGCCCCTACCCCATTGCGTTGGGCGATGAGTTTCATGAGGTAGCGAAACGTCATGATGGAATCGGCCATCGTGAGGGCATCCGCATGCCGCAGGTCGATTTCCTGCTGTCCCGGCGAGGTTTCGTGGTGAGAGAATTCCACGGGTATCCCCATATCCTCAAGCGCGAACATGGCGTCCCGCCTAAAGTGCGGCGCGATGTTGTAGCTGGCTTGGTCGAAATAGCCGCCGTTGTCGGTGGGTTTCGGGGTTTGCCCCGCGGTTTGGAGGTTTTCTACCAGGTAGAACTCGATTTCGGGGCTGACCATGCAGCTGAACCCTTCATCGGCGGCGATCTGCACTTGCCTGCGCAGCACCTGCCGGGGGTCGGAATAGGAGGCGTGCCCATCGGGGTTCATGATGTCGCAGAACATGCGGGCCGATTGAATCGGGTGGTCATCGCCGTCGACCGGTAAGAGTTGGAAGGTGGAGGGGTCGGGCATGGCGATGGTGTCGGATTCGGAGATACGGGAGAACCCCTCAATGGCCGAGCCGTCGAAGCCGATTCCCTCCGCAAAGGCGCTTTCCAGTTCGGCGGGCGCTACCGCCACCGATTTCAAGGAACCTAAGATGTCGGTGAACCATAGCCGCACCAGGCGAATGTCTCGTTCTTCGATGGTACGCAGCACGTATTCCTGTTGTGAATCCATACGTCCACGATAGCGCCTTGTTATCCAATTGGGTACGCGCCACCAGGGCGTAGTGTTCAAAGGCGCTTCCGGTTCCGCTACCAGGAGATTCTGCCCACCAGCACGGGCGTTTAGCGCCTTTTGCTTTTCGACGATCCACCGCCCCGCACCGGGGTTCCTTTTTGGAACTCGACTTTTCCAGATTCAGACCCCCGGTTTCACCCTCGCGACGACGGATTGGTCGAGTACGGCGGGTTTCACCAGGAATTCCGCCCCATCGCAAACCCTAGTGATCGTGCTCCAAGCAGGCAACTCGACTTATACGCAACGCGCATGAGGTTTTCTGCCCCATTGGGATGGAAAGGTCGAGTTGCTGGTTGTGAACGCTGATAACAACCGGGAACACTAATCCCCTATCCCCTCAAAAGCGCACGTCGCTTCGTCCCCATCGGTGCACATGCTATCTTCCCCAAACCATGCCATCCCCAGATAAGAAAACACTCTGTGCTCATTGTGGTAGCTGGTTGTGGTAGCTACAGGCTGTGGTAGTTGTTTTCGTTTGGCGGGTCACACCCAAGACAGCGGCTGCGTGAATCCAGGTAGCATCCAGGTTATGGGACTACATGAACAACTTGAGGTAGAAGCGAAATTTGCGGTGGATACCGACACTGCGGTACCCGACTTGAGCGACATCGCTGGGGTGGCGCAGGTGGCAGAAACCAGGATTCACCGGCTGACCGCGACGTATTTCGACACCGCGGACGTACGATTAAGCCGGTTAAAGATCACGTTGCGACGCCGCACCGGCGGCACCGACGATGGGTGGCATATTAAACTCCCGGCGGCCAATGGACGACGAGAAATTCACCATCCACTTACTACTGACGCGGAACAACCACCCGATGTCATTCTGGCGGCGGTGCGTGCCATTATCCGAAATGAGGAATTGATCCCCATCGCACAGGTGGATAATGAGCGACACGAATCCTTGCTTGCCGACGACTCCGGCAGCGTTATCGCCGAATTTTGCGACGACCATGTGTCAGCACAATCCTTCCTGCCACAGGGCAAGAAAACGCAGTGGCGAGAATGGGAGATTGAGGTAACAGACGCCTGCGATGATGCCGACACGCTGCTGAAAGCGGCCGCCGAGGTCCTGCGGTCGGCGGGCGCGGTGGCGTCGAAAAGCCCGTCGAAACTGGCGATGGCCATCGGCGACAGCATCGACTACGCCCCCATCCCGCCGCAACTTGCGGAAGTCGCCGCGGATTCCCCCGCCTACGCGGTGCTACACGCGCTGAAGCGTAACCGCGACAAGCTGGTTAATTTCGATCCCAGGGTGCGTCGCGACGAATGGGATTCGGTGCATCAGATGCGGGTAGCCACCCGGGAGCTACGCAGCCACCTGCAAACATTCGAGGGAATCTTAAGTGGCAAAACCCACCTGGTGTTGGAGGACAACCTTAAACAACTCGCCGGGATTTTAGGCCAAGCCCGCGACGCCGAAGTGATCGCTGAACGGTTCCGCCTGCTGTGCGCACTGGAGGAAACCGGCGCGGTGGACGACGCCACCGCCACCTACCTGCATGACGTGATGCGGCGGGAATACGAACACGCCCATCAACGCATCGTTAAAGTGCTTGACGACGCACGTTACCTGGGCATGTTGGATATGTTGGACGAATTTCTCGCCCGCCCGGAGCTGGCCGCCAACGCCGTCGGGGCAGGCACTGACCGGGCCGCATCGGCGAAAATCCTCACCCAGCACGTCAAAGATAACTTCCGCAAACTTCGGAACCGACACGAAAAGGCGGTGGCCGCGTGGGACGACGATACAATTCCGCTGCGTGATCGGGAAACCTACTTCCACGACCTGCGCAAAGCCGCGAAGAAACTACGCTACGCAGCGGAGGCGATCGGCGATGCCACCTCCATCGACACCCTCGACCTGTATAAAGCTTGCAAAGACATGCAGACCGTCTTAGGCGATTTCCAAGACAGCGTCACCGCCCGCGATAAATTACTGAAACTCGCTGGCAATGCGCATCGCCACGGGATCAATACCTTCGGGTTTGGGGTGCTTTACCGGCTTGAACACGAACTAAGCCAACACGTCTTGGCTGACTACGAACAAACGTATGCGGCGGTGGCCGCTGCCTTTAAGCAACTCATCCACCGCACCGACAAACGCACCAACGGGAAGAAAAACCGGGGTGCAAAGAAGCGCAAAAAGCGCTAACCAACGACAGACGTCAGCTTATAGCAGTTAGTCTTCGTCGTTGTATTCCTCGTCGTACGCATCCGCCGCACGGGTGCGTTCGGCGGCGATTTCAATCGCATGTTCTGCCTCTTCGCGGGTATCGTACGGGCCCATGCGGCTTTCGAAGCTAGAGACTTTACCCTGCTCTACCTGACCGGTTTCTTGGTTATAGAACCATTTGAGATCGTCATCTTGCATGATTATCCATCCTTCATTTCTATTCGGGCTCGGTTGACACCGCGCATGTGCCTTCTTCCACGCTACCTATTTTTAAGCTTCTTAGTCAGCTAACCGCCAAGCCCACCCCACATCCGCCCGATCGATTGCTACATTAGTGTGGAATATTGACAACCCGCTCGGTCTTAAGGAAGTTTCCGCATCATGCCAATCTGGTCCAACACCCACAGCAGTGACACCCCTCTCGCGCAGCGGGTACAAGCCTGGCACGAAACCGGTTGCGGTGTTCCGGCGGAGGCGGTCGCGACCGCACCGGCAACCTGGTCGCTCATTGGGGAGCACACCGACCATGCTGGCGGCATTGTGTTGATGAGCATCTTGGATCTCAACGCAGCCGTCGCCATAAGCCCCCGCCGCGACAACACGATCAACGTTCACGAATACCAACTCACCGCCTCCGGCGACTGGGCGGAAGCCACCAGCTCCGCCCAGCTAACGCAAAACCAAGAGCCCCCAGTCAACGGTGCTGCCGACCGGGCTACCCAATTAGCTGGGCTTGCCGCCACCATGATTCAACGGCAAATGCTAAGCCGGGATGCCAAAGGCTTCAACATAACCATCGCCACCGAAATTCCACCATTAAGCGGACTGGGCGAAACCGAAGCCATCGAGGTAGCGACCGCACTCGCGCTGGCACACTCCATTGAAGACATCGACACCCCGCCCGCTAAAACCAAGCTGGCCGACATTTGCTACCAGGCCGCCCACAACTACCGCCCGGAACCGGCCCTTCGGGCGCGCTACACGGTGGCGCTACGTGGAAAAGACGCAATGATCAACGTCGTCGACTATGCCGACTTCTCCATCACCCAGGCAAGCCACCTGGTTAGCACCCTCAATAAGACCGCAGCCATCGCCGTGATTCCGCCGGTTTCCGACTTTGTGCCTGTATCGGAAGAGCTTAAGCGTCGACAAGCATTCGTCGACGAAGCAACCCGCGCATTCGGTGCCGAGTCCATCCGACTGCTTCCGGAGGCAAATATCCGCGTCATCGACTGGCTGCGGGCCTGCCACGAGGTCCACGGCACCGACAATCTCCCCACCCTGTCTGAGGCGAACCAGTGGATGGACTACCATTCCGACGAACTGCGCACCGTGCAAACCGTCACCCAGGCGATCCGTTCCCGCCGCATCGCCGACGTGTACCCGGCGTTAGCCCAATCCCAACACAACATGGCGGGGCTATACGGTGTGACCGGCGTCGACGATACGATCGCCCAATTGTGCATCACCCGCGGTGCCGACAGCGCCCGCAGCGCGCACAGCGGCCTCAGCCCGGCGGTAATCGCGCTGGTCACTAGCACCCGCGCCGATAACTTCATCGCCGACCTTAGCGACGATGGCTTCACCATCGTCGAATTAACCAACGGCACCCCCGCTACACTCTTACAAGTGTAAAAGGCCTGCGGCTGGCATTCACACGACACATAACCGTGTGAGTATCAGCCGTTATAGGTGGCTAAAAAGTCAACAACATAGCCGTTAAGCTCAACCAACGTCTCTGGTGGGCGGCGCGTATCCAGACCGGAATCCAGCCAATTCGTCAACGCCGGTGAAACCAACGCCAAATCCGTTAACCCAAGGTGCCCTACCCCGGTTATGTGTGTGTTTAAAAATCGCGCATCATCGGCTTTAATGAGGCTGTAGTTTTGCTTATACAACGTGTCAGCCGCAATATGCGGATACACCGCGTCGGAATAGATATGCGCAACCGGAATCGGGTACTCACCATCACTAAAAACATATGACTCCCCCGCAACGCCCTCGATATCGTGGATAAACGGCGACTCCAAAGCAACTACCGCCCGCACCTGCTCATGCCGGTTATCACCCACCGCCAAGGCGGCCGAACCGCCCAAAGAATGACCCGATAACACGATACGGCCGGGATCTACGTATTTTTCAAAATCGTTGTTACCCTGCCCGTCGAGGATTGTATCCAGCACAAAATTCATGTCTTCAACCCGGATTTCCAACCAACCGCGCAGTGCCGCTAAATTGGCCTGAATATCCGTTGATTTTTGCAGCCCCATCACGTCTTTTAGGAATCCACCATCAACGCGGACGGCCTGCCCATCAGAAAGCGTTGTGCTAAACGAATGATGCGGGTGGTCGAGACTCACCACGACGTAACCACGGGAAGCAAGCTCACGGAACAACGTTTCATTCGATAGGGAAACACCAAACGACCCGTGTGAAAACACCAGTAACGGTTGACTCTTCTCTTTCGCCCCACGCGGATACCACACCCGCACCGGGATTTCGCGTTCGCCCTTCCCGGTCTGCATCTTAGGAAACGCCGTTTCATGACGATAAAACCCATCCGCCGTCAGAACTTCCTTATCCCCCTTTGGTTCCGGCGTCGGATTAAACGGGAACAGATATCCAAAACCAGTGAGCACAATCAAACAAAAAGAAAGAAATAACAGCGCAAATTTCCGCCATCGCTTGCCGAACTTTTTAAACACACTAAAAATAAATAAAACAAGCGACAAAACCAAAGCAATAAGCATGTAATTCATAGCATGCAATTCCGTTCCTAAATTGCAGATTTAATGGCTTTGACTGCAAGTTGCATAACCATCTGGCACGAATAATGACTGCGCACTTCTTAATGCACAATAAGCCGCCGACCAGCACGACTATCACCAATTTTACCGCACCAATACCTCAAGGGTGGCTGGAAAATGGTTGCTTCACGAAACCGTAAATGGCTACAAGAGAACATGACATCCCCCTATCAGGAAACAAAAAGCACATCTGATTCCGTCATGGCATACACTTGTGTCAGACTCCGCGCAGGAAGGTTTACAGCTATCAAGCATCTGATAGCGGATCGGATCAGTGATCGGAATGCTGGTCTCCCATACTATCGATAGGATTGAGGTTTTCTCACCAGGAAAATGTGTATGAAATGTTGACCTGTGGTTTTGGG
>NZ_JAUNKC010000034.1 GCF_030532965.1 Corynebacterium sp. | reverse complement strand
ACCCCACCACCAACACACCCAAACAACCTAAGCTTTTGAAATGAGACCGCTATAATTGAACAACACCCAGAAATTGAACTAATTGAATAACGCTGCGATATTGAACTAATTGAACGACGCTGGTACGGGTTGAGTTATGAAAACATCCAACCCATTTACGCCAACATTTGGTTTCACTCCTGCTGTTCCTGTGGGGCGGGATGAAGTGGTACAGGCTTTTTAATGATGCGTTAAAGGCGGGGCCTGGCGCGCCAGCACGAGCATTGTTTTTGGTAGGAACCCGTGGTGTGGGCAAAACGGTTGTGCTGAATGAGTTGGAAGCCACCGCTTGGGAGCAAGGGTGGGTGACTATTGAAGAAACCGCATTGGTAGGGATAGAAGAGCGAATAATTTTTGAGCACGCACCACGTATTCTCCGTGTTATTGATGATTCTTCGACGAACCGAAAAATAACGGGAATTAGCGCTGCGGGGTTAGGTGGGGTAACAACACAAGTTTCGGAAAAGCATGAATAGCGACCAGGGTTACGCTCTGTTCTTAGCGATATTGCCGATATTGTGCAGGAGAGAAATTCCGGAATCCTGATAACCATTGATGAGGTCCATCTCGATTCTGCTGCGGAATTAGCGGCAATTGCTACCGCGATTCAGCACATGTTTCGGGAAGGGCGAAATATTGCCATTGTGTTCGCTGGTTTGCCGGAAAACGTGGATAAATTGCTGCGCCATCCTGGGGTAACGTTCTTGCGGCGAGCGATGCGTGTTGATTTAGGTGCTGTTTCTCCAGATGACGTTCGGATAGGGTTGCAAAAACCGGTAACTGATGTGGCGCGGCAGTGGGATAGTGCTGCCCTGGACGCAGCTGTTATGGCAACGCGAGGTTTCCCGTTTTTGATCCAGCTTGTCGGCTACTACAGCTGGGCGCGTATGTCGCAGTCAGCCATGGAACAGGTAGATATGGATCATGTCTTGTGAGCAATTGAACAAGCGCAGCGTGATCTGGTCCGACTAGTGATAGAGCCCGTGCTTAAGGACCTGCCGCAATTAGAATATGATTTTCTGGTTGCTATGTCGGACGCACCAGGGTCTATGCGGACAGGCGACATTGCCGGAGAACTGGGCAAGGGATCTGACACGGTTTCGCATTACGGACGTAAATTAATGGCGAAGCACATTGTTTATTCCCCTAGGCGCGGATTCTATGAGTACACCATTCCAGGAATGCGGAAATATTTTGGTCGGCTCAGCAATCACAATACCGGGCCGCATTTTTGGTAGCTGTGGCGTCGAAAAGCGAAACAGCCTTTTTATTAGCGCACTACCCGCACGATATCGACATGTGTCTTACACTTTTGAAGAAAGCGAGATTCATAGAGAGGTGGTGTGAAAAGTGTGGTGTAACTGGGACGATATTTTCTTACAAACGGGTGATGCCTGCGATCCGGCCCGGATTGCGGAGATTGAACGCGCTATCGGCTTCGAGTTGCCTGAGACGTACCGGCAGGTTATCGCGGGATGCGGCGGTGGGGTGTTTGAACCCGAGGTGGGGGAGCTTTTCGACGACGAAGAGCTCGGCTGCGCGGTAGAAGAACTATATGGCAACGTCGCAGAAGGCACGGCAGACGACCACTTGAGTTTGAACAACTACACGCGTCACCTGATGGATACGTGGGAAATGCCCAGCTGGGGCTACCTGATTGCGCTTGGGGATGGTGAAATCCACACCCCAATTCTGCTTAACCGCGATAACCCTGCCTACCCGCAAGGAGCGTTGGTGTGCGTTGATCTAGAGGTGGAAGAGGAAACAATGATCGCGGAATCCTTCGACGCGTTTTGGCAGATGATAACCGCTAACGTCAGCGATCCGGATGCCCCTAAACCACCTCGTCCGTGACATCTTGATGGCTGGGCGGAATACAACACGAAAGCTGATGTAATGACACCATTCGACGTGGATTTGCGAATGTCCCTTATCTTTTTCGACCCGATTACTGAGCCGTTTTTCTTTGATGTTATGGCCCAAAAATTTGCTGGCGGCGAGCCCTCTGCTGCTTTAAGCCAGTTTGTCGCCGATGCGGGTTTTAGCCCCCACGTAATCGGCGATGGGGTGATCGCGGTACCGGTGATGAATCCGCTTTCCGAAGGTCAGGAGATTATTCAATCGGTGGTGGCGGCTGGATGTGGGTTGGCCATACCGTTTCGCAATATCGTCGTCTGGCGGGGCTAAGAACCGCTCAACGCCACCGTCGATACTTTGATGTGGCACCCGGACATGCCCATATCGATCGGGCTGGTGCCGGAAATCTTGCGTCACGCCCAGCACACCCGGGTGGGTTTCGTCGACCGGCCAGTGGTGATTACCGATTTGGCCGACCCCACGGGGATGACGTATGCCCAGGCGGTTTTTAGCCGGGATTTCGGCATGTGGCTTGTGGAATACCAGGCGGGCAGCGTCGATGAGCACTACCGATTGGCGTTGCCGCCGGAGGATAACGACGATGACGCAACGCTTAAAGCGGCGGCACTTATCCAATACTGGTTGCAGTACGGCACGGCTGTTGCGGATTATGCGCTGTGGGAGAAAGACGATTGCAGTCCGGACGAACAATTTTGCGAATATCATCACATGCCGAAAGTGCGGATCGATATAGAAAGCAAACGTTTTCTCCTGTAGGAACAAGATGCCGTTCGATATGGGTTCGCCAGTGCGGCGTGATATAAATATGTGCTTATTTTAGGATAATCGCATCTCATGTCGGACCCGTAGGCTACGCTAGGCTGCGTTCTTACTTCTTAGAAAAGAAAGGCAACCACTCATGAACGCAGCACTGGCAATGATTTTGCAAAACTCGCTCGACCCGGCAGTAACCGAAGAAGCCATCAGGCGGCAGTTCGCGGCAGATTGGCCGGAAGAGGCGCACCTGATTGCAGACTGGGATGAGGATGAAGAGCCAGCAGTATCCACGCCAGGTGTGACAAAAGACCCGGTTTTATTCAATGTTGGGGAGTATGGGGTGATGCTCATGCCAGTTGCGGCACCGTACCCCGACGATATCGCTGATCTGTGCGAAACTAGCCGGTTGTGGCGTGACGATGTGCCGTTCAACTCCGAACACCAAGCGCATACCATCGTGGCCGTGATGAATCCTGATGACGAAGATTCACTTCGTGCAAACGTTTTGCTATCCAAGGTGGTCGCATCGTTGATAGCCATTTCCCCGGAGACATTCGCATTGTTCTGGGCTGCGGCAGAACACCTGATCATGCCGGATCTTTTCCGGGAATTGGCAACCGAGATTCTGCCAATGCCGCTCATTCATGCGTGGGTCGCGCTCAACATGGGTGACGATCCCGAAACCGGCAACCTTACTGCGCACACGGTTGGTCTGGATCAACTGGGGTTGATGGACATTGAAATTCCCAATAGCCAGAAATCGCCGCGCGACACGTATGAGTTCCTTGAGAATATCGCCGTTTATTTGATCGACAACGGATTGATTATCAAGGACGGCGATACGGTTGGCGAGACCGCTGAGGAGAAAATCCAGGCGGTGTACACCCAGTCGCTTGTCACCCCCGGAAAACTGGTCATCCAGCTGCAAAGCGAAGAGCGGAAGAAGAAAGGTTTGTTTAACTGGTTCCGTAAGTAGTTTTAGGTTTCAGCCCGGCGTCGGATTGCTTTTCGACGCAGGGCTGTTGTGATTTTTAGCTAAGGGTAAAACTACAGCGATTAATTGAAAAACGGAAGAAGCACGAGAAAATCGCGCGCATTCAAGCATGGCCTTCAGGTTCGTGCGTATGTCGTTTCTGAGGTATTGGCAACAGACGCTGCGCTATGGGGGAGGAGCGCAAAGCGTTGTGCCCTTTATGGTTTTGATGGTGTGAAGGGGATTTTTCCGCACTAATTTTCCTGGGCCAGATTGTGGTTACCCCCAACTCGACTTTTTCTCCTCCCAAGCCCCGAAATCAACCGCCGCACCACGAATAAGTCGAGTTGCCATGAAGGGCTGTGCTTCTTACCAGTTCAGGGTAGGTTTTGGAGCGCTTGGCATCACACTTCGGCCCTAAAGTGTGCGCGTGAGAAGTGCATGGGGTGGGGTATGACAAAAGTCAGATGAGGAGATGAATAGTTGCAGGTATCTTCGTTATTTTCCTGCCTACCGGGTTATGGGGTGCCCTGACACAGTAGAAGTATGGAAACGAAGAATGAGAATGTGCAACCAGTAATCGTCGTAAAGAACTTAAAGCGCGTGTACGGCTCCGGCGCATCGGCGCACGAAGCCGTCAAAGACTCGTCGTTTTATGTCACGAAGGGCGAGGTATTTGGATTGCTTGGCACCAATGGCGCCGGTAAAACCTCAACGTTGGAGATTCTTGAAGGCATCGCGGAACCGAGCGACGATAGTGTTGTCGTGTTCGGGATGGATCCATATAAGAACCGATCGATCGTGCGTACTGAAATGGGGATCATGCTGCAATCGGGCGGTTTGCCGCTGGGATTGACGGTGGCGGAAACATTAGAGATGTGGCGGGGAACCTGTTCGCATCAACGCAGCATCGATGAGGTATTGCGTGATGTGGAATTGGAACACCGCCGTGATGTGAGGGTCGGGGCGCTGTCGGGTGGAGAACAGCGGCGCCTTGACTTAGGCTGCGCGCTATTGGGTAATCCGTCGTTGCTGTTCCTTGACGAGCCAACCACCGGTCTTGACCCGGAATCCCGTCGTAACGTGTGGAAATTGCTGGCCCGGCTCAAAGACCAAGGCGTGACGATGGTGCTAACCACGCACTACCTGGAAGAAGCCGAGATGTTGTGCGATCGGTTGGCGATCATGCACCGCGGTGAAATAGCGGTCACTGGCACGCTGACGGAAATAGTGGGAACGGTGTCAGCGGAGATTTCGTTTAGTGCCGTAAGCGAGCCGCCGCACATTCCAGGCACAACGGTGCAACAAACAGGTGGCATCGTCACGATTTTCACCGATCGGATTCAAGAAGATACCTATCAGGTATTGGAGTGGGCTCGGATCAACGGTGTTGAGTTAGAGAATTTTTCGGCCCGTCCGGCAACGCTAGAAACCGTGTTCTTAAATGTTGCCGGAAGTCAGCCAGCTTTGGTGCAGAGCTAAGGAGAGATCATGACTACTTTTACCAAAACCCAACGGCCACCAACTGTACGGCTGTCCCGCTACCTGGCGTTAGCGAAGGCGGAGACAAGGCAGTTTATCCGAAATAAGACGTTAATGGTGATGGCGGTCGCGTTTCCCATCGGTGTCGGAATTCTGATGCTGTATATGAATAACGCCGACCAGATCGGTGGGCAGGCTGTGCGGTCGGCAATAGCAATGGAAGTATTTTTCCTCATTACGTTGATGTTCGTCCAGTTCTATTCGGTGCTGTCGATGACCACGACCCGGCGCGACGAAAAGGTGTTGAAGCGGCTGCGTACGGGAGAGTCTAAAGATGTGGAGATCATAGCTGCTATCGCGACACCGGGGGCGGTTATTTCGTTGGTTTTAACTGTCGTTATGATTGCCGTTCTTGTTGGTTTTACGGGCGTTACCCCGTTAACTGGTGTGGTGCTTGTGGTGGCGATGGTGTTAGGCATTGTTATTGCGACGGCGTTGGCGTTGATTACGAGTTCGGTCACGGCTAATGCCGAGGCGGCTCAGATGACGTCGTTGCCGGTCATGGTGTTGGCTATGGTGTCGCAATCTACTATGCGGATAGCGTTGCCGGAGCAGATCCAGAATTTTATCGACCGTACGCCGTTTGCGTTGATCGGTGACGTTGCGTTTGTCGAATGGGCGGGTGGCACGATGCGTGATCTAGGCGCCGGGTCGGCGTCAGCTGGGGCGCCGGTTCTGGGGTTGCTCTATCCCTTGTTGTTGCTGGTGGTGTGGGCTGTCGCTGTGGTGTGGGCCGCGGCGAAGTACATGAAGTGGGAAACCAACCGGTAGCAAAGCTAATAAAATCGTCTGTTATGAAGTTTCTTGACGCGGTGCACGGTTGGGTGCAGACGCTTAGCGACGTAGATAAGTTCGTCTTTTACATGCGGTGGTCGCTGCATGCGGGCGTTTTGGTGTTGCTGTTCTTAAGTTTTCAGCCGGCGTGGGAATCGAGGGACTTGGTAACGTTTGATTTCCATACTGTGTTGTGGGTCGTGGTGACGCTTGCTCATTTCCTGGTGGTCACGGTCGTGCTGGAGCGGGTTCCGGAGCTTAATTCCAAGCAGCGGCCTAGTGCTGATGGGTGGAAAAACGTTGGGCTGAGTTTGTTTTGGATCACGGTGGGCATTGCGTTATTTGTGACCACGTTTTCCTCGAATTTGTGGGTGTCGCCGGTGATGGCGGGGGCGGTGGTTTTTGGCTTTGGTTGTGTGGGGTTGGTTTATTCCACGTTTTTTAGTTATCCGTGGGTGAAAACGATCATTGCCGCGGTTGCGACGTTTATAGCTGTCCAGCATCAGATTATTAATTCGCCGGTGATGATCGTTGGGTTTACGGTTTTTGTTGTGGGGATCAGTAGGGTGTCGATGTGGTCATCGAAGATGGTCAAGGAGCTTGATCGGGCCCGCAATTTGGAGTCTCAATTGCAGGTGAGTGATCAGCGCTTGCGGTTTGCGCAGGAGCTGCACGACACGTTGGGGCAGCATCTTGCGGCAATGTCGGTGAAAACAGAGTTGGCGATTGCGCTGGATAAGAAAGGCGATTCCCGCATCACGGAAGAATTGATGGAATTGCAAAAGCTTATCCGGTTGTCTCGCACTGATATGGGGCAGGTGGTGGAGGGGTACCGGGGGATTGATCCGAAACGTGAGCTTGATGGTGCCCGCGCTTTGTTGTCTTCGGTGGGGATAGCGGTGACGGTTACCGGCGAGATTTCGGACATCCCGACCCGGTGTCATGATACGGCGGCGTGGTTTATTCGGGAGGCTGCGACGAACGTCGTAAAGCATGCGGATGCCACGGCGGTGACGTTTGAGTTGTCGCCGCGCAGCGTGACTGTTACTAACGACGGGGCCACGGCCGCGGTCGGGCAGATGGGTGGTCTGGCTGCGTTGCGGCAGCGGGCGGCTACTATCGGGGCTCAGATAGTGATGACGGGAAACCCGCCGGAGTTTAGTGTCGAATTGAAATGGGGTTCGGAAATACCATGATTTCTATCGTTGTGGTGGACGATGAAACCTTGATCGCGTCGTCCTTGGCGACGCTGCTGGGCTTGGAGGACGACGTGGATGTCGTGGCGAGTTTCTCCTCCGGCGAAGCGGTGGTGGATTGGTGGCGAAAGCGGCACGAGGTGGGGGAGCCGGTGCCCGACGTGTGTGTTACCGATTTGCAGTTGGGCGGCATTGATGGGGTTGAGGTTGCGGAACAGATTCTTGGGATCACGCCCGAGACGAAGATACTTATTGTCACGAGTCATTCGCGTCCCCGTCAGCTCAAACGTGCGCTTAATGCGGGCGTGCAGGGGTTTATGCCGAAGACGTCCTCGGCGGAGGAGTTTGCTGCGGCGATCCGGGCAATGTGCTCCGGGCGGCGGTATATCGATCCGGAACTGGCGGCGATGACGATTTCGTCGGGGGATAGCCCGCTCACGGAGCGGGAAGCTGAGGTGATTGAGGCGGCGGGCCGGGGTGGCTCTGTGGAGGATATTGCCGCTGCGGTGTTTTTGGCGGTGGGTACCACCCGCAATTATTTGTCGTCGGCGATGGCGAAATTGGAAGCGCAAAATCGATTTGAGGCGTATTTGAAGGCTCGGGAGAAGGGTTGGATTTAGGTTATAGTCCGGTCGCAGTGGCGTCGAAAAGCTAAAAAGCGGTGGTGGTTTGTGGGTGTGACCTGGTTACTTTTACGACTAAATAAGTGTGCTTTCTGCCGTTGGTTCCAGTTTCGGTGGGCTACTGTTAAATGTAAGGAAAATCCTTGCCCGACCTTGTAACACAGGTCGACTCTTCTATCGGCGAAGGCAGTGACCTTAGATGGCTGGAGACGTAACCGAGCGGGTCAACGCATCTATCAATCTTGTGCGATCGTTTCTGGCTGATGCGCGCGGCCAAGTGCCGGTGGACTGTGACTTGCTTGTCGACGCCCACGATGCGGTTGCTACCTTCGCGCTCGGGGGAAAACACCTACGTTCTATGTTGGTGCATATCGCAGCGGGTGAGGTTTCTGGTGACAAGCGGTATGCCGCAGAGGTGTTTGGAGCCTGCATCGACCTCATGCATGCGGCGTTTTTAATCCACGATGATGTTATCGATTCCGATGATTTCCGGCGCGGGGTGCCTACCATTCATTCGGTGGTGCGCCAGCGTACTGGCGATTACCATCTGGGGACATCGGTGGCGATCACGGCGGGGGATCTTGCATTCAATGCCGCGTATCGGCTCTTGGCGCAGGCGGGATTGCCCGGTGACCTCACCACCGAAGCGTTTCGGATTGTGACCGATGCTGCTGATTTAACGATCACCGGTGAGCTTCTCGATATCGCCCATTCGGTGAATCCAGCCCCAACGCCGGAATTGGTGGGGACAAGCAATCGGCTGAAAACCGCTGTGTATTCCTTCGCCGCGCCATTGAAGTTGGGGTCGTTGGCGGCAGGCCGGCCTATCTCCGATATGGACGCAGTCGCGGAGGAATTGGGCGGCGCCTACCAGGTGGCTGACGATATCGCCGGTGCCATTGGGTGTTATGACAAAACCGGAAAAGTAGCCGGTGGCGACGTGAAGCAGGGGCGGGCGACGTTAATGACCATTCGGTTGGACTACGGGCTGGAATCCGAAGATTTGCACCAGGTAGTTGAAGACGTCATCGCCGAAGGCCAAGCCCATCTGACCCGGGCCCGCCAGCTCATCGGGGACTTAGACGTCCCGAAAACCACATCCGATGGCTTATATGGTGTGGCCGACCGGATTGCGGATATGCTTGTCGATCACGCCTAGCGATACATGCTGACCAAGGTTATCGTCACCAGCGCCCCGCTGAGATAATTCATCCACAAAAACACCCGCCACGCGCGGTTAACATCCTCGCAGGTTTCGTCGGTGATGGACCAAAACCGAACCGTATTGACCACATACCCCACAGCCGCAATGCCCACCACCCAAGCAGGCGACGGCATGGCGAAAAGTAGAAGCGCTGCGATGAGATACGCGCCGGCCGCAAGCCGGGTGGTCAGCCGCGCCCCAAATACCGTTGCGATCGACTGCAGTCCGCCCTCCCGGTCGGCTTGAACATCTTGCACCGCCCCTAGCGCGTGGCTGGCCATTCCCCAGAGGAAAAACGCCGCGATAGCGTACCAAAAATAGTGACTTACCTGGCCACCAGTGATAGTAGCGCCGAAAATCGCCGGGGTGGTGAAATGCGCTGAAGAGGTGATCGAATCAAGCACCGGGCGTTCTTTGAACCGCAGCACCGGCGCGGAATAAGCGATAACCGCGCCGACGGAGATGAGCAACCAGATCGTGCTTGTCAGATTCCCCGCCACAAGAAACCAAATAATAAACGGCAGGGTGGTTATGGTTGCCGCCCATAACAACGGGCGGTGCAGCTTCGGCGATAACACCGCACCCTCAATCCCGCCTTTACGGGGGTTTCGGATATCCGATTCGTAATCGAAAACGTCGTTGATCCCGTACATGGCAATGTTGTACGGGATAAGAAAGAAGAACACCCCGGCGATAAACAGGGCATCGACCGTTCCGCCGGATATTAGGTATGCGGCCCCGAACGGAAAGGCGGTGTTAACCCAGCTGATGGGCCGCGAGGCTTTGAGAATACTGGCTAACACGGGTAGCTCCTCTTGGTTGGCGATACAACTTTTAGAATTAAAAACCTTTCAGCACCGCACTGGGGTCAGGATCTGCGCCACACCGCGGTGATAATGAGCACCGCGACGATGGGATAAAAGAAATCCTCCAGCGGGACCAGCCCTATATGAATCCCCAGCCGTTGGGATTCGCCGTAGCCCACCAATTTTGCCCAGATCATGAGATTGTCAAAGATGGCGGTGAGCACCAACAACACAGCCAACACAATGCCGGTCACCGCCAGCGGCTTCGGCCGTTTTATCAGCCACAGCACGATCGCGCCGAGAAGAAACGGGATGCTAATCAGCGTGTATGTCATGGCCAATCACCTTCGAATCCATAGTCGGTGCAACCGCCTGGTTGCCGTTGTCACGTTGATGGTGAGGTAGGACAAGAAAAACAGGAAGATGGGTTCTTCCACGGGCAATTCCGGAGCCAGGATAACTCCCGTCATGTAGTCCGATCCGCCCCGGAAAAACGACCCGGTTGCGATCCCCAACCCGTCCCAGATTAAAAACAACACCACGAGCCCGACGCATAACGCCGCCGCAGTTTTGGCGTCCGCGAAGAACGCGAGCTTCCACCGCCAATCGCATAACACCATGCAGATCAGCGAGACGAGGAGGAAGGTCAGGTACGCGACAGCCATAACGATTACACCCAATCCGGTGACAGCGGCCCAGGGCTGGTGTCAGCCCGAAGCCGTTTGATGATGTTTTCCGCCGAGATCAAACACATCGGCACCCCAACCCCTGGCACCGTGGTGGCACCGGCATAATACAGGCCAGCGACCTTCTTCGACTTATTGCTTCCGCGAAGAAACGCCGACTGCCGAAGCGTATGCGCCGGGCCGATCGAACCGCCGCGCCAAGCATTAAAACGCTGGTTGAAATCGGAAGGGCCGAGCGTTTTGCGCACCACAATCCGCTCGCGTAGGTCCGGAATATCCGCCCACCGGGAAATCTGATCGATAGCTTGGTTGGCAATATCAGTAACGCGAGGCGAAGCAGAACCGTGGTAGGCATCGCCGTGGCCGAAGTTCTCCTGCGCCGGGGTTGGGATGAGCACAAAG
Organism: Corynebacterium sp.; assembly: GCF_030532965.1. GTDB lineage: Bacteria > Actinomycetota > Actinomycetes > Mycobacteriales > Mycobacteriaceae > Corynebacterium. The sequence goes on along the minus strand of NZ_JAUNKC010000034.1, from coordinate 25,618 downwards.
AGATTCTCGTGGTCATTGGGGGCGACACCCGGATCGGTGGCCGACGGCATGGACACATAAATAGAATGCGATGAATCGAGCGGGCGGTCAGGTGTTGGACCGGAAAACACCACGTCGAAATCATCACTCCAGTTTTCACTGAAGAACAGGTTATGGTGGTGCAATTGCGGAAGCTTCCCGGACACCCCCACCAACACCAGGACTGTGCCAATGCCGGGGTCTTTACGGGCAAAAGACGACTCCGGGTAGGAGCGTAACGCCGCAGGCAGCAGGCGGGTTTCAGTGTGATGCAGATCAGCGCAGGAAACCACCACGTCGGCAGCAATGGTGTCGATAGCGCCGTCCGGAGTACGCACCCGCACCCCGGTTGCCTGCGCACCGTCGGTAGCAATCGCGGTGACCGAGGTGTTGAACACAAACCGGGCACCGTTTTCCTGCGCCAGCCGGTAGATCGCTTCGGCTACCGCCATGAACCCACCTTGGGGGTAGGAAACCCCCTGCACCAAATCGGTGTGACTCATCAAGTGATACATCGCCGGGGTTTTGTTCGGCCGGGACGATAAGAATACCGCCGGATACTCAAGAATCTGGCGCAGAAGCGTGCTGCGGAATTTCGAATCGACGAATCTATCCAGCGGGGTCATCAACAGTGAGGCTAATGGGCGAATCCGTTGCCGCACATCCTTATGCACCAGCGGGCCCAATGAATTAAACGTGGTGTATAAGAACCGATCAACCGCGATGTCATAGGCATCACGGGCACTATCGAGATAATCCGACAGCTTCTGCCCGGCACCTGGTTCAACCGATTCAAAAAAGTCGATGGCGTTTTCCCTACCGGTCGGAACATCAACCGCAGGTTGGCCTTCCGGGAAGATCCGGTAGCCCGGATTGAGATCGACAAGCTCAAGCTGCTGCGCCGTCGTGGTGCCTAATAACTGGAAGAAATGATCGAAGGCGTCCGGCATGAGATACCACGACGGGCCGGTATCCCATCTAAAACCATCGGCTTCAATTTCGCCCGAACGCCCACCAATACCATCGTTTTGCTCCACCACAGTCACATCAACCCCGGCGCGGGCTAACAGCGCGGCGGTTGCTAAACCGGCGAAACCGGCACCGATAATGACGACCCGATTGGGTAGGGACGTGTCATTCATTGTTGTTGTCTTTCTCTCGACGGTTCCTGCGGCCGCGGCACCCGACGGTGGCGTGAAGGATCGCCTGGCCGACAATCTTGGATTTCGTTGGTGCCGACACCCGAACCCTGCGGCGATAAATGTCTGCGGCAGCAACGGCCTCTAGCTGGTCCGTTAATTCCGAAAACAAGTTCGTTGCGGCTATCACGCCCGCCCGGGCGCAGCGGGGTAGGAGTGGGATCGCCTGGCGCGCGACCATGAGATCCCCGCGAATATCGTCGATGAGGTGCTGCTTGGTGGCGTCGTCAAGCGAATGCGCGGTGAGTTCGGGGAAGTAGCACCGGCCCAAGGTCTGACAATCCTCGGATAAGTCACGCAGAAAATTGATTTTTTGAAACGCCGCCCCCAGCGCCCGCGCGCCTTCTTCCATCGTGGTTTTGTCCTGCGCGGAAACCGACTCGCCTACCAAAAACGCCTGTAGACACAATAGTCCGATCACTTCGGCCGAACCGTAGACATAATCGTCGAAACTGGTGGGGTCGTAGTTCACCTGGTGTAGATCTCTGCGCATCGACGCGAAAAACGCCGCAATATACTCGTCCTTGTATCCACACCGCCTGGCGCTTATCCCATACGCATGCAACACCGGGTCGGTGTGGAACCGCTGCTTCGGCGCCGCCCGCACCGTCTCTTCATAGGCCGCCAATTCCGCCTCGACTAAGGATTTCGCCATGCCTGCCTGGTCGGCGGTGCCGTCGACGATTTCATCGGCGATCCGCACCATCGCATACAGGTTGGAAATATCCTCCCGCACCCGTTTCCCCAACAGCCGTGAGGCGAGGGAAAAACTTGTTGAATAGCTTAAGATAATCTGCTCGGCGGCCTTGCACGCTGCGCGATCGTACCGCTTGAGATAATCCGGTTCGGCCTCGGTTACCGGGTGGGAAGTCATGGCAGATCACGCGCCCTTCACAGAATCCGCACGGCCAAGAATGGTGCCCAAACGGCTCCCCAGCAGCCCCCGCTGCGCAAGCCTGCGATGTGGTGGCTGGGTGCGGAAATGAACAAACATCGTGTGGAACCCCCGCCGGAATCGAACCGCTAATTGTCGCAATCCTTTGACTGCCCGGGCGTCCATGTCGACACTCACATCAGGCTGGAACCACACCGTCTCATGTGGGCGAACCGCGAAAGACAGGTGCATATCCTCATGCACATAGGTATCGGCGAAATCGATTCCGGGACTAACCTCATCCCACCAGCTCGCCCGCAGCGAATAGTTCGTGCCGAAAAACGGGAAGTGCCCCAACGCTGAGCCCACACTTCGCTGGTACGCACCCAGATACAGCCTGCTAATGAAGTCACCCAGTGCGGACAGATGGGGTGGAAACATAAACCGGGCGGAACCGGTCACACCAACCACCGTGCGCCCCGGCGACGCGTCGGCGGCGTCCCAGGCCCGGTGCAGGCGTTCTACAAAGTCCGGTGGCGCAATAATATCCGCGTCAGTGCGCACCAGAACATCTCCGGTGGCGTGGTCAAACCCGGTTGCGGTCGCCCAGGTGATTCCGCGCCGGGGCTCCGGCACCACGATCGCCCCGTATTTTTCGGCAACAGCTGCCGAATCGTCGGTGGAGCCGTTATCAACAACGATGATCTCGGTCGCAGGAACCGTCTGACGGGCGAGGCTTTGCAGGCAGTGCTGTAACAGTTCGGCGTCGTTCAGGCAGGGGATGACAATACTGATCCTGCGATGAGTGGTTGTTGTCATGTAACGCCCTTACGCCGTTGTACTTTGTGCCCAAGTATAGTTGAGAAACACCGACAGACTGCCCGGAACGAAACGTGCTTTTCGACGACCCGCCCCGCCGCTCGTCGAAAAGCACAAAACAAGACACAAAACAAAAACCGAGTAAAACTACATCGCCGGAATTATGTCGTGCGCAATCATTTAATCGTTGTTAACGGCATGGGCGATAAACTGCGCCCCCAGCCGCGGTGACACCTCATGCAGTTTTTCAAAGAAAACTTCATCCCACCGCCACCACTGGCCCACCTCCAAGGTGCCGTGCAGAAAATGCGGGTCAAGCAGTAGTTCCACCAACCGCGCTACCGGCGAATCTACCTCCCGCAGCCGCGACTTGAATGCGGCTAAATCTTTCTCGCCCACAGTACCCGCCACAAACCGCCGTGCCATAACGAGATTCGATGCACACTCCGAGCCCTCACACTGTGCATTATCCGGTTGCCGGCTGACAATATTTTCCGCAAGCCTAAGCGCCATCTCAACAAATGCCGCATAGGAATGCCTGGTAATGAAGCCACTAAATTCAAAGAACTCCGCACATGCCTGCGCCGAATCTAAAGCACAGAACCGGTACGCCTTTACTGATAACGCCACACCGCGCAGCTTCTTAAAATCTGATGGTGTAAGCAACATGTGCTCGTTAGGGAAATACTCCATTTGATCGGCGACCCATAACAGATAATTCATGAGCCCGCGCCCCTCAGCCTCATCTCTGGGAAACCTCAACCCCGCCTCAATTCCTGCCCGATACGCCTTTGACAACGCCGCTTCCTGCTCCGCCAACGCCAACCACGCCGCAAAACTCAGCGGCTGTCGCGACTCAGGGTGTATGACCTGGCGAAACATCGCACAATCGTCCTCACCCCACACCTGCCACACTTGGCCAGCTGCCTGCCCCCGTACCACGATCACGACGTAGTCGCACTCATGATGCATCAGCGGAATCGCCCCTGGCAGCGTTGCAATCGGGTTGGTGTCGCAGTGGCTGTGTACAAACGGGAAATCCACACTAAAATCCACCGGAAGAACATCCGCAGCAGGACTAGCGAAAAGCCGCCACGCCGGATGCTGATGGTTGCCTTCATCAAGGAGAAAACTCCGGTAGTCCTTCGGCAGCAGGTAGAGCATGTCATCTTCCACGGCGGCAACACTGCGCATCGGCAATCCTTTAAAACGAGGCTGTCACAACTATCCAGGGACACGGGTACCAGGTCAGTCCAGGCGCTGGCTTAACCGCCAACAAGACACACCAACCTCAACCGCTCCCACGACGATTGTAACCAGCCCACCCAACGCTTGTATGCCCAAGTGTGCTAATGCGTTCGGAGGTGATGATAGGAGGTAATCTACCGTAGCTTTTTGGATGGCGATAAATTTGTATGTGTCCCAACAAAAGCTCTGACCTGACAGGAGTAAGCGCCAGTGATTGTGTGGTTTGATTCGGTTTCGGCTAAGGATATAGCTCTTGTTGGTGGCAAGGGTGCGAATCTTGGGGAGTGCGTTTCCGCTGGTTTCCCGGTGCCGCCTGGGTTTTGCATTTCAACTGCGGCGTATCGGGAGGCGATCGCACCGGTTATGACTGATGTGCTTGCGGCTTCGGCGGCGGGTGATTTTGACCGCGCTAGAAACATCATCGAACAGTGCGAGATACCCGATAAACTGCGACAGGATATTTCCGCAGCTTATCGTGAGTTGGGGGAACCGGTGGTTGCAGTTCGGTCCTCGGCTACTGTGGAGGATTTAGCCGATGCCAGTTTTGCGGGGCAGCAGGACACGTTCTTAGGGGTGCGTGGTGACGCGGCGCTGATGGATGCCATTCGCCGGTGTTGGTCATCGTTGTGGACGCCGCGTGCGGTGGATTACCGTGCGCAAAAAGGAATCGACCAGGCCGATTTGGCGCTGTCCGTTGTGGTGCAAACCATGATTCCGGCTGAAACGTCAGGGGTGTTATTCACTGTGAATCCAATGAGTGATGCGTTGGATGAGATGCTGGTCAGTGCTTCCTATGGGTTAGGCGAAAGCGTGGTTGCGTCCTTGGTTACGCCGGATACGTGGGTGGTGTCGACGAAGCCGTCTGTTCAGGTGCGTTCTGTTGAATTGGGGTCGAAGGAAACTCGCATTGATCTGTCCGATGATGGTGGGACGGAAACGACGGAGGTTTCGGCTGCTGACCGCAGCAGGTTGTGTGTGTCTGCCCAGGAACTAGAAGCACTCGTTCGCCTGGGGCAGAAGGTGGAAGCACATTATGGCAGCGGCCAGGATATTGAATGGGCGGTTTATCAGGGCGAGGTCTTTTTATTGCAGTCGCGCCCGATTACAACCGTGGCTGATGCGCAGATCACTGGGCACCAGGGCGTGCATTCAAAAACTACTCGGACATTGCGCGATGATTTGGTGGAACACTATCCTGCCCCGTATCCCTTGGATCTGTTGGCGGTGCATGCGGTGCAAGGTGCGGTCCATCAGGCGATGAATACCATTGGTCTGGTTCCTGCCCAGGCGGAGGATCTTATTGTTGGCGATGCGGATGGGGTTATTCGGTTGAATGTGGTCGTTCCCCGGCCAGCGCTTAACTTAGGGGTACGGCTGCCACGGGCGTTTGTTCGGGGGATGCGGCACGATCCTCGTGCCTGGAACCATGAGCGTGATGTGTGGTTGGGCCAAATCGCGGAGTTGGAAACCCGAAGTAGGGGCCTTGACGCCCAGGACGATGCCGAGGTCATCGACTTTGTTCGTGATGCGGTCGCGGTTGCAGCGTCAGTGACCACTGATCGGTTCCTGCAGTATTTGGCGCCAATGATGGTGTACCGAAGTGTCGTGACTCGGCTTCTTGCATGGTCTCAACCGGGTGCACAATGTACCGCTGAGGATATGGTGCAGGGACTCGACTATGTATCGGCGCAAGTTACGCGGGAGGTTCAACAATTAGTACAGCTAGCCCGTGACACTTCCGTTGCGGATTGTGTGAAAGAAACCGATCCGAAACAGATAATGACTGAGCTTGCCCGGCTGCCTGAGGGGACACGGTTTTCCCAGGCGGTACGGGAGTTTTTGGCTACCTATGGGGCGCGCACCGGCAAGATGTACCTTCCATTCTCGAACCGCTCCTGGGGTGAGTACCCAGAGATCCTGCTGGCGTTAATAGCATCGCAGCTGCGCGGCGGCGGGGAAGTGGCAACCGAAGTGCCGGACAACCTCATCGAAAAAGTCGGTGCCGGGTTGCCGAAGGCGCTGCGTCGGTTATGGCGGCGTACTGTAGAAAGGTTCCGGCTGGCGCACATCGCACGGGAGGAAACCGCGCACTTCATCGAGAAAATCTTTGTCCTCGCCCGGGTTGGTACGGATGAGCTGGGTGCCCGGTTGGTTCGTCGCGGGTGTATTTCTGATGCTGGCGATGTGCAGTTTTTGTACTTTTCCGAGATCGTCGAAAAACTACTCGGGGATTCCACCGCTAATTTATACCAAGTCGTGGAGAATCGACGCATGAAGCGCCCTACCGCCGAAGCTATCTGGTGGGATCGAGGCGAGGATACCCACGCGTCGGATTCGCGGATCATCGGTGTGGGCGCGAGTGCCGGGCGGGTTATCGGCACGGCTCGGATTATCACTGGAACAGCAGATTTTCAGCGGCTGCAACCAGGCGATATTCTGGTATGTCCATACACCGACCCAACTTGGACACCACTGTTTTCAGTTGCCGCCGGGGTAGTAGCGGACACCGGCGGCCCGTTATCACATGCCGCGATCGTCGCTCGCGAATACCGCATTCCCGCGGTCCTAGGAACCGGTCGTGGCACCACACTGATCCGCGACGGCGCGAAAATAACCATCGACGGCAAACACGGCTGGGTGGAAATAATGGAGGAAGCTTAAGCCACGTGCTTTTCGACGATCCACCAGCACCGATTGGTAACGGGCTGACTTTTACTTTTAGTTCCCGCTGATAGTCAGTACGCACGGTAAATACGCTACGTTGTATTGCACACAGTAGAATTGGGTTCCGCGCTCAGAACTAAAAACACGCAACAGAAAGACATAGACATAGTGGGTGTCCCATGGCTGATGCACTTCCATTTATCGCAACAACGCAGTCTGATGCTGAGCTCGTTGATGCATACTTGCACCAACGGTTGACCGCCGAAGGCAGTGCCGTAGCGCAGCAGGTGGTGGAAAAACTCGATCCGAAAAGAGCATACGACGGCACAACCATCGACCAGGTTTCGCGCCAAGTTTCCCATGACGAACTGGTCCAATACCTCGCATTACGCCTATGCGACGAACCAGGTGCCAGGTGGAAGTTCTGGGCGAAAACATCGGCAGATACCATCGCAGTTGATGTGGAACGACTGCTGTTCCTCCCGTCCCGTGATAGCGACGTTAACCTCGACGAACTTGCCCACGTGATTCAAGAAGGCAGCGAAACTGAAAAAGAAGCTGCGATTGCAACGTTTCTCACGATGAGCGAGGCGATTCCCCGACCAGACAACGCCGCGTTAGAGATGTGGCACGGATCCGCGAAACACATCACTGCGCAATTAGCGCCGATAGTCGACCAGTTGCGCGCGGATGGAACCGCATTAATTGCCCGGTGGCGGGAAAATCCGCCCTGCCCAGGCTTTGATCGTGAGGATTTCTGGGGCAGGAACAATCTGCTGGTTATCGGCGAGAATGCGTCAACCATCGCAGAACGCGACGTGCAACTGTACCTTGCCGAAGGGCTTTTGCATCGGTGCCCGGACGGCTGGTGGATGTTCGACACCATTGTGTGGCCGGGAACATCGCGCCCCAACGTGCACATGTTCATCTACTATCCGCCGCTGAAAAATGTGGTGAATATAGAAGCGGAAGCGGATCTTTTGAAAAACCCTGGCGCCGTTGAACATTTGTGGACGCTTCTGCACCAACCAGAGAAACTAGTGCCCTAATCTAGGTTTCAGCGTTGTGGAAGCGCCCACAGCCGGGTGGGATTAAAATCGATGCGCACTTCGTCCCCCGGGGTGGCGTAGGCCAATTCGTCATCGGGGGAGCAATGCAAAACGATGCGGCCATGGGTGGTTTCGATAGCCACATCGTGATGATCCCCCATGTAAATATTGCGGATGACCTGGCCTAAATTGCCGATCAAATGCCGTGCTTTTTCGCCGGTGGGAGTGGCGGAGGCACTATTGGGATAGCCGATAAGCACCATAGGCGAAGAATCACTCAGGCTCGGGTGCGCATCAACCGCCAGCGACGAACCAAGCGCGGACACCGTCGCCGTGGCCGTGCCAAATTTCGAATGGGAAACAACACCGGATGTTGGGATGAAAATTGACGCGCCTAAATGCCGCGCGATTTCCAGCGTGGCGGGTTGTTCCCGCATGTCCTGTGGGGACGCATCCTGGTCGATGCGGCCGTCGGCGAGGAAAATGATCCGGTCGGCGATGGAAAAAGCCTCGTCAATGTCGTGCGTGACGTAAAACGTCGTGCACCCCAATCGGCGGTGGGTGTGCAGAATTTGGCCCTTGAGCTGCGCAGAGGAATACGTATCGACGTGGGCGAGGGGCTCGTCGAAAAGCATAACGGTGGGCCGACGGATTAACGCGCGCGCCAACGCGGCTTTCTGCTGCTGACCCGTCGACAGCTGATGCGGATACCGAAACGCCAGGTGGTCAATACCCAAACTCAGCATGGCAACATCGGCGCCATAATCGCCAGCGAACCGGATATTCTCCGCAACAGTCATGTGGGGAAATAAGGAGGGCTGATCCATCATCATGCCAATCGGGCGGTGATGTGGCGGGCGGTTAATCAACGATTCGCCGTCAACCGTGAACGAACCCGTCGCCGGAATAAGCCCAGCGAGAGCACGCAGCAGCGTGGACTTTCCCGCCCCCGACCGGCCAAGAAGGACGATGAGTTCGCCGGGGTCCGCCTCGATGGAAACATCACGCAACAGCGTCGTGCCGCGTCGAACCACGCTGAGGTTCGTGATGCTAACTAAAGCCATGACAAGTTCCGCCTCTTAGTAGAAAAACTCAAACCTATTCCGTTAATGCCGACCAGAATCGCCCCGGCTATAGACACAATGACGATAGACACGGTCATGCTGATCTGGAAGGCAGCCGAATACTTGGCGGCGTCGAGAAGCGTAAAAAGCCGCAGCATAATCAGCGGAAGATCCGGCGAACTAACCCACAACAACGGAACAGCAAGCACCGACGCATTAGAAAAAATAGTGAGAAAACCGATAATCAACACATTCGTCGACCGAGGCAAAACCGTTGAGGTCACCGCACGCAGCGGGCCAACACCTTGGAGCAACGACACCAAAAACTCGGAACGCGACACAAACGGGCCGATATACACCATAAGGAAATACGTCATCGCAAGCGAACTGGGCAAACACGCCAAAACGATAAACCACAACGACGACCACGCACTGTGAATACCAGGCTGATTCGCGGCGATGCGCAACCCGCAACCAATAGACGCGCCGGGTGAAAGCGCCATCAACGCAAAAACCACATCGACCCCGCGGCGCCCTAATAACCCCCACCGGTTGCCACAGGAGCGGCGGGTGCCGAGCGCAATGGCCGAAAGGACGAGTGAGCACAATAACACCAGGAAGGCTAAGCCCATCGTGTTGATAATCGCGCTGCTTATCGGCGTAGCAGGATCCGCCGCAAAGCCACGAAATGCCAAAATCGAAATGAACAACAGCGCGACCGATCCGACCAGAACCACAGTGGTGGTTGGCATGCGTGCGGAAGAACCCACAGGTTGCTGAGATGAGGAACGCTGCGGGCTATTGATCCGAAGAAGCTGCGTCAATGCGGGACTACGACGGAGCAGATAGGCGTAGAAGCAGGCGACGCTGAGCACGACGAGCACAACCGGGATATTAAGCAATAACGCCATCGTGGCTTCCAGATTTTTATCGCCAAACGCATTGGAGCTAAACCACACATCGGTTGCTGTCACCGGTATCCGGGGCGAAATGATGTTGGGGGTCACCGGGTCGGAGATGATTGCGCTGAAAATAAAAGCAAACAGCGCTGGGGCGACAAGCACAAGTCGCTGCCAATAGACGGTGGTGAAAAGCCGCCACCCATATAATCCCGCAACCCGGGCGGCGTCGACCTCGGTGGCGGATACGGAACGCAGTGCCGTGCGTTGCCCGAAATAGGCCAAGGGGGCAAAAGCCATCGTGTAGGTGAATAACAGCGGGACCAGGCCGGTGAACGAACAGTTCTGGCAGAGGAAACCCGACCAGCTTGAGGCGCCGGTGCGGCCTAAAATTGTGCGCCAGCCTGCACCGATGACGAAATGGGGGATGGTGAGCTGAAACAGGAACAATAAGTCGAGGGCGATGACGGTCCGCCGTCGAAACTGGGCGGCTGCTAAGGCCGACACCGTCCCGATAACTAAGGCTGTGCAGGTGGCGAAAAGAGCTATCATGCTGCTGTTGAGCAGGGGTTTCCACGACGGGATTCCGCTTCCAGCGGTCGTTACAAGCGCTGCGTAGGGGATACCCATCACCACAGATGCGATGACGACGACGCTGAGTATCCAAAGCCAGGTTCTCATCGGCGCTGCTCCGAAAACCACTCCATCCAATAGCTGCGCTGGCGATCCGCAATGTCTGGATCAAGGGCAGCGATGCCGTGGGAGTCTTGCAAGCGGGAAGAAATATTGTTCTCAACTGAATCGCTGACGGGTAATTGCGGTAAGCCAACCTGGCGTGCCGACGTCTGGCCCGGCGGGGATAGCAGCCAGTTCATGACCTCATTGGCGGCTGTCTTATGTGCGCTACTTGCAAGAACCCCACCCGAAGCGATTTCAAACGATGTGCCTTCAGCCGGGTACGTCACCGCCAAGCTTTTGCCGGATACCGTTGTCTTATTCCGGCAATACGGTTCGTACGAAATCGCGACGGCTGCTTCACCGTTAGCCACCACATCGCTAGGCGCATTACCGGACCGGGTGAACCGATCCACGTTATCGAGGATGTCTCCGATCCGGTCTGGTGATTGCCCCGCTGCCTGAAGCGTCAATAACATGGCGTATCCGGTTCCCGACGACAACGGCGATGGGGCGGAGACCCAGCCGCGAAGCTCCGGTTGGAGCAAGTCCGCCCACGACCGGGGAACGTTTAACCCCAGCCGGGCAAGCGTATCCGGGTCGCTGCACAACGTCAACACTGAGGCATACACCCCAAACCAATGGTTCTTGTGGTCTTTAAAATCCGGTGGAATCGCAACCGCAGCCGGAAGTTGTACTGCTTCTAAAAGCCCCAACTGGGTGGCAAACCGATAGTTTTCCGAAGGCCCGCCGACCCACACGTCGAATTCGTGGGAGCCGCTTTCCAACCGCTTGAGGGCTTCCTGGGTAGGCAAGCTAACGTAGCGGACGTTGAGGTTCAGGTCGTCTTCGATGCCGCGTTTCCATTGCTCGCACACCCGAGCGTCGTTGGAGCAAATGATCGTGACATCGGTTTGGGCCGGAAGCAATGTGCGGTAAACGGTGGCTACTGACACGGCGGCCACCACGCATAATGCCAGGAACCTGAGCCATTTGGACAGCATGTTTCGGCCTCCTTTTTACCCGCTCTACCATAACAAAAGCGCTGGGGCATCGTCTCGTTTCGCTTGACGACGCTCCCAGCGTTGCTGTTTTAAGGCGGATCTAGACGTGGACGCCGTCGGTGGTTTCCAACTCAAGCTGGCGTTGCCGCATCAGTGCCTTTTCTTCCCGCCAGATCACCTGGAAGATCACCAGGATCAAAACTGTAAAGACCAGGAACACGATGAATGTGACGTTCCAACCTGCGTACTTAACCAGGAAGCCCACACCTGTGGATGCCAAGGTTGCACCCAGAAGGTACCCGAACAAACCGGTGAAGCCAGCTGCGGTACCTGCGACGTTGCGCGGCGATAGGTCCAAAGCCTGCAAGCCGATCAAGCCGACTGGGCCGTAGATGAAGCCACCGATCAACGCGACGAACAGCACCATCAACCAGAATGGGGTACCCACTGGGGCGAGCCAATACGCGGCGATGGACAGACCGGCACCCAAAGTGAAGAGCGAGATTGAAGCGGAGCGATTGCCTCTGAACACGTTGTCGGAAAGCCAACCACACAGCACCGTTCCGATGAAACCGGCGAGCTCGAACGCGGCGAAACCGACCAAGCCGCTCCCGATACTCATGTGGTGTTGTTCCGAAAGGTAGGTGGTGATCCAGTGCAGCACACCGTACCGCAGGGCATAGACGAAGACGTTGGCAATGGCCAGCAGCATGATGATGCGGCTTCGCAGAATGTAGGTGAATACCAATTCCTTTGTGGACACCTTTTCGGCGGCCTCATCGGCAACCTTGGCCGGGTCGTTGCGGTATTCGTCGACAGTCGGCAACCCCACGGATTGCGGATTATCACGGATAAGCAGGAACGCAATCAACGCGACGACAAGCGCAACCAGTGCGGGCAGCCAATACGCCGACCGCCAGTCATCGCCGGTGATGCTCAGGCCGATACCCACCAGCACCGGCAATGCAAACGCACCCAGGTTGTGGGAGGTGTTCCACAGCGAACCTTTCCAACCGCGTTCGCTGGTTGAGAACCACTGGACCACAATCCGGCCGCACGGCGGATAGCCCATTCCCTGGAACCAGCCATTCAAGAACATCACGGTGGCGAAAATTCCGACGCTGGCCGACACCCACGGGACGAACGCCACCACCAGGTTCATTAATGCAGACAATGCCAAACCGAGCGGCAGGAAATACCGGGCATTGGAACGGTCGGAGATCATCGCGCTGAAGAACTTCGACAAGCCGTAGCTGACTAGAACGGCGTTGCCAATAATACCGATGGCTGGTTTATCAATAGCGCCGTTTTCGTCGATAAGCAGCGGTGCGATCGCCGAGATGTTATTACGAATGAGATAAAAACCCGCATAACCTAGGAAAATTCCCATGAACACCTGCAGTCGTAAGCGCGGGTACTTGCGATCTACTTCTTCCGGCGGCAGCGGTGTGGCAGGGCTGGGAGCTTGCAACCAACCAAACATAAGAGGCACTCCTTTGTGCACAAACGTGTTGTATCAACTGATTGTGATTGTGCTCAGCGCTTGGTAACCGTGGTTGGTGTTGCGGTAACAGTCGGTAACAGTGCTGTTACTGAACGGGTTGCTCACGCTGGAAAACGTAGCCTTGACCCCGCACAGACGTGATTGAATCTGCTGGTAAACCGGCATTTTCTAGCTTCTTTCGGAGCCGATACGCAGTCGACTTCACCATATTTCTTCCACCCTGGGTGGCGGTGGTATTCCACACTTCATTAAGCAACCGCTTGATGCTAACCACCTCATTCGGGTGGGACACCAACGCCTGCAGCAATTTACCCTCAGTCGCAGTGGTGTCAATCTTCCGGCCTGCGATGAAAACCTCATGATTTACGGTGTTGATGGTCACCACCCCATGCGTGATTTCGTGAGCGGCAGGGTGGGGAAGGCCGGAACTGCGCCGCAGCACCGCCAGCGACCGTAACACCAATTCCTTGGGCGAAAACGGTTTGGCCAGGTAATCGTCCGCGCCCGCCTCAAGTCCTTCGACCCGGTTGTCCGTATCGCCCAGCGCCGTCAGCATGATAATGGGAACATCGCCGTTGTGTGAGGCACGAATCCGCTGGCACAGTGCATATCCGGAGGCATCCGGCAGCATCACATCAAGGATAATGAGGTCGCAGTGATTCTCCGTAAATAACCGCCAACCCTTGTGCGCCGTGGTTGCGGAAATCACGTCCAGTCCTTCCAATTCAAGGGCGTACCTGACGATCTGGATCATCTGTGGTTCGTCGTCAATAACGAGAACACGGTGGTTATACATTGGGATTCCTTGGAAGAGTAATCAAAACAGATGTGCCGTGCTGCGCAATGGAATCAATCAATACCGTGCCCTGGTGTAATGCCACAATCTTCTGGGTGATAGACATGCCCAGCCCGGCGCCGATGGGGGTTTTCGTGCTTGTCGACGTACTGAACTGCGCAAACGGCACAAAGACGTCCCGTTGCTGATGAAGCGACATACCGGGACCGCAATCCGCGATCGTGATAATCACCCCGGTTGTGGTTTCCTCCACATTGACCACAATGTCGCTTTCCGCTGCCGCATACCGCGCCGCGTTATTAATGACATTCCACAACGCATGCCGGATCAATTGCACATCAGCGCGAATGACAAGCGGGTCGCCCGGATCATCAACGATGATGGGCACCTCGCTGATCGCCCGTAACTCCTGGGCGGTTTCTCTCAGTAGTGACCGCAGGTCACAATCGGTGAAGGTTGCTTTCACATTGCCGCTATTGAATTTCGCATGCAAAAGGAATGTTTCCGCCACTTCGATCGCGCGAGTGGAATTGGACGTAATCGTCGATACGAGTCTGCGGCGCTTTTCGGTGCCAATGTCAGATTCTTGGGCAAGCAGCTCTGCTGCGCTTCGAATCAGTGACAGGGGCGTGCGGATCTCATGCGCCAATATCTGTTCGTCGGTTACGGCGTACCGAGTCGCACACTCGCACCGCCGCATAATAACAGCCGTGATGACCGATGCTAACGTGGCGGCAACCACAGCTGTGGCGATCAGGGCAGCGGACATACTTGCAAAGATACCCCACTCAGACACCAACCTTGGTGGGTTGCCCTTAAGCAGCGCAACAGATGTCTACCGTTATCGTCCTTATGCGGAAAAATAAACGTCGTCGGGCTCAACGCTGCGCGGGGGATCGTCGAAAAGCAACGAGCCACTCATAAACGAAAAATATAAAAGCAAACGTCGCGCCCTGGCTGCGAATGGAGCAAAAGAGCCCAAGGTCACAGTTTGGGACGTCGCGCATAAAACCCCATATGCAGAGGTTTTCTCACGACTCGCGGTAGCGTCAGGGTAACCCGGGGTCAGTTCTAACCCGAGGTACGATGACGCCTAAGAGTATCTGAACAACGATAAGGACAACCTATGTCACGTATTGGCGTAATTCTCGGATCCACCAGGCCCACCCGCATCAGCCCACAGATCGGGCAGTGGGCAGCATGCGAACTCGGCGCAGAGTCCGCGCATAACTACGAAATCATCGACCTGCAGGAACTTAACCTCCCGCTTTACGACGAACCTCAATCCCCGCGCGTCAGCCAAGACTACAAACACGAGCACACCAAAAAATGGTCAGCCCTAGCCTCCAGTTTTGACGGCTTTGTCCTCATCCTGCCGGAATACAACGGCAACATGCCCGCTGTGCTCAAGAACGCCCTCGATTACCTGTACCAGGAATGGCAGGGCAAGCCAATAACCTATATTTCCTACGGCTTCGGCGGCGGCACAGCATCTGCTGCGGCATTCGAGACGACCGCCACCTACTTCGGCTTCACCCTCCTTGATAAGCACGCGAGCCTGAATCTCACGCCTGAGCTTTTCGACGAAACCGGCAAGCTGGTTGACCCCGCCCAAGCCTTCGGCGCACAAGCCAACGAACTCAAGGCAATCGACGAAGCACTGACCGCTGCCCTCGCAGCCGCCTAACCCCGCAACGTGATGGCTTACAAGAGCGCACCCAGTTCGCAATTCGCACATGCGATAAGGTGCGCTTTAGTTTTCATTGAGCCATACAGCCTAGAAAGAAAATCATGGCCGCAGATAAACCGGAACAACAAACACTTCTCACCAGGATTCGTGAGCTCCTCCCGGACTTAGCAGACACCCGCGAAGTAGCCATGTTCGGCGGACGGGCAATCATGGTCAACAACAAAATGATCGTCAGCGTCGCCACGAGCGGTGACCTCCTCGTTCGCGTCGCGCCCGACAAACATGCTGCGCTGGTAACCAAAGCGGGTGCAACCCAAGCCGAAATGGGACACAACCGCCGAATGGGGCCAGGCTGGATCACAGTAGCGGCTAAAGCATTAACGACACGTGAGGATCTTCACTTCTGGGTGTCCACCGCCCTGGAATACAACGAGAAACTCACTGACAAACAACCCTAAGCAACAGCATCCACCTTGCGGAGATAATCCATAAACGCCTGCGGCAGGGCACAGTCAACCTGCATCAGCCAGTGGAAAAAGAGGAAATCATAAGGGTCTTGCTGCTCTGGGGATGGGGAATCGGTGAGGAATTCATATTCAACAAAGAAGTCTGTCACCTGGTGAATATTTCGATCCGCTTCTGGCAGCCCTAGGAAATGCTTCCACGTGCGAGCTCGGTGTTCGGCGAGGTCGTCCTTGGTGGCCTTTCCCACCAGAAAGTCGCGGCCTAAAGCAATATCGCCTAGTGGCTCCAAGAAGCGTCCGTGCGGGACAACTTCATGCTCGGCGAAGTCCATGCAAGCGCGTACAAAATCCGAATAGGCATGCCGTTCCATAAAGCCGCTTTCCTCAAATTCGTCATAGACCCGAAGATCCTCGCGATCATCGTAAAGCGAAGTATCATCCATAAAACTTACGTAGCTCCTTAGGTTTTAAAAAAGCGTTGATTTTAGGGTGAGATGGTCTGCTCGCTGCTATTTACCAAGGCTATCGGTGTTTGTTGCTTTATCACTCACCATCATAGGTTTGCCAGTTTTGCTTCGCGAAACGTGCACGGCTTTGTTCTTGGGCAAGGACGCTAAAGAACCGGGTCGGAAGTTTCGGGTCGATGTCGATGAGTGCTGGGAAAAAGATCATTTCCCACGGTTGCCACATTTCTTCGTCATAGGTCCCATCTAAAAAATGAGGGATAGCCAGCAACTGCCCCAACTTTTCTAGGGACGAATCTGGCTTGTTTTTCACTTCCGATAATGAGCGTAGTTGCTGCGCAGAAATCGAAGCGTGGAGAAATCGGAGTGCGTGCTGAGCTGTTTTCCGTAAAAGACCCGACCGGTCAAACCCCGCCACCTGGTTGTAGCAAAAATCGGCGACAGAGTCCATATATCGTTGCTGATCTAGTAGAGAGAAGAAATCGGTGCAAATGTACGGGTCGCTCAAGTCGAGGTGGCGGTACAGCTGAAACGTTAAGCACTTTTCGCCTAGGTAGCGCAGATCTTCCTCGGTGATGGACACATCGGCAGAGTTTCTGCATTCGTGGTCGTACTGGCTTTTCTGTAAGTATCGAGTTATGGCTGCCGCCTCCTGCTGGGAGGCCGGTTGGGCAATTGCAGCAAGTAGATTTTCGCGCAGCAAAAAGGACGGTTCCATGGTGCACCACTAGGCGAAACTCAGTAGCTCTTTGGTATCGGGGTTTATTAATCTGCGGAGGAAAGCCCGTATGTGGAAGTCCCGTAAATAGAAATACTGTGAATAGAAGTGCCACAACTCGCCTTGGGCGTGGCCGCGAACGATGATGACGATGTAGGAGTCAGGGCCCACCTGGTGCACAGGGATTGCGCCTGGAAGGCAGGTAATTTCTTCACCGGAATAGAAGTTTTCGGTGTGGGGGAAATCCTCACCTAGGTTGATGGTGAAGGGGGTGTGTGGTTTCTGCCTGTAGAAGAACCGCCACGCTGCGGACTTGCGGTTGTTTTCATCCAGCAGGAAGTTTCGGTACTCCTCCGGCAGTTGGTAGAGCATTTCCTCTTCAACGTCAGTGATTGTGCGCATAGTGGGACAGTGACCATTTTCTCGAGAGTCGGGTAAAGAAATTGTAGGGGAGGTCATGGTCGATGGTAATGAGGAGGGAAAAGATTTCCTCATCCCACGGGTCCCAATCACTTTCACAAATCCAACTGTTCAGAAAATCGGAATCCGCCAGCAGCTCCGCAAGTTTCATAACCGGTGTGGCGGCCGTTTCAAACGCCCTCGTGGACGGAACCACCTCTTGAAACCGGCCAGGAACCTTCAGAAGCGTGTGCGCATACGCTGCTTTCTGCTTCACCTCCGCAGCAGCAACATGCTGCAAACAAAAATCTAGGATAAACTCCACGTATTTTTCCTGCTCCACATGGGTGCAGAACCCAGTGAGCTCCAAAAAGTCGCAGCACATGCGGGAACTGCTGAGGTCGAGGTGCTGAAACAACTCGAGATGCAGGCACGAATCGCAAAGATCATTCAAATCACTAAGGCCCAAAGCTGCATGGGGGTGATGGGGAAAATCCTTGGCCTTGTTAATGAAACGCACCACCGCCGCAGCCTCCGCGGGCGATGCGGGATGAGAGATAGCGTCAAGGAGATTGTTGTACAGCAGTCGGGAAAGCGCCTACGGATTGAGATCTAGCCAATCGGCAAATGCTAGTGGTTTATGGGTGCGGGGGTTTGCTAGGCGCCGGAAGAAGTTGCCCGCGTCGAAAAGCCACAGCTCACCTTGGGTGCTGCCCCGCGCAACGATGACAACATACGTCTCTTGACCAACCTGCTGCACGGGGAGAACACCCACACGGCGCACCGCGCCGTAAGCATTGTCGGTGTAGGGGAAATCCTCGGTGAGATCAAGCGCAAACGGCGCTGTTTCAGTAAAGAAGAACCGCCACGCCGGTGACTTGCGGTTGTTTTCATCCAGCAGGAAGTTTCGGTACTCTTCGGGCAGCCGGTAGAGCATTTCATCTTCAACGTCAGTGATCGTGCGCATATTAGGAGTTTTCGTACACGTAGTCCAAGAAGGCGGTTGGAAGGCCTGGGCGAATGTCGAGGAGGAGGTTGAGGAACAAGAAACAGTGGGAATCGGGGTCTTCGGGGGATTCGATGCCCTGCAGCAGGTCGGGGTACAGAAAGATCAGCGTGAGCCGTTGAATATCTTTCGCGATACCATCTAACCTGTCGTGGCGGTGCCACGCTTGTGACTGGGCGGAGGTGAGCTGCTTTGCGGTCACATCTCCTGCGAGGAATTTCCTTGCCAGATCGAGATCATTGTGGCAGGTTCGGTCCCCGTCTAGGGGGAGCACCACAGTCTCTGTGAAGTTGAGGCACAACGTGATAAAAGCCGTCCACGGGGTGGATTCGAAAAGCCCAAGGGTTTCCAGCTCGTCTTCCACGCGGACGTCCTCATCATCCATGTCAGGGTTGTGAGGGAGCGAAGTCTCGGCCATAAGTCTCAAGTATAAAATCTCCGCTTAGCCACAATCGGGCGAATCTGGCAATTAATTTTCGCGCATAAAGTTTCTAAAGTCGGTGGCCAGGCTTGGATCAATGTCCCACAGCAGATTGATAAACAGGAAACTGTTGGGGTCTGGCTGCTCTGGTTTCTCAATTCCGGATAACAGGTCGGGGTAAAGGAAGATCACCGTGAGCCGCTGAATGTGCTTGTTGGTTCCGCTCAAATTCCTCAACCTGTCCCACGCTGCGGTACGGCGTTGCTCAAGGTCGCTTTCGGTGATGTAGCCCGAAAGGAACTGCCGTGCGGCATCAATATCGCCCTGAGGGAGTGGGTCTTGGGTTATGGGTATGACTGATTCTTCAGTGAAGGTGAGACAGAGCCCGATGAAAGTATCCCACGGTGTTGAATCGAAAAAGCCTTCTTGCTCAAGCTCGTGGTAGACGCGAATATCGTCGCGATCGCTCAGATCGGGTTCGTCTTCGTTGACCATAAAACTCAAGCATAAAGCAAGAAAGCGTGGGATTCTGACGTTTGGGACGTTCCGGGTTCCGGCTCGTTTCCCTATGCAACTCGACCAATCCTGCATAGGCGTAGGGATTGACGGGCCTGGACAACGGAACAGTCGAGTCGGTGTAATTCTTTGGGCACTAAGCCGCGCGGAACGAAGGGGGCACCTCGACCAATCCTGCGCGGGGTACTGGTATTGGTGGGGTGTTTATGGAAAGAGTCGAGTTATAGGAGGTAGCTACTTTTATGTAAGGAATTCCCACCACGTGGTGGGGAGTGTCAGGCGCAGCTTCATTACGCTGTGCTCCCGCTAGATACTTCCTAGCGATCACGTTTGTGTGCAACGGAAGCAAACTCGCCCTCGCAAACGAGAACTACGCCGACCGGATGGGTTTTGTTGCGCAAGTGGTCGCTGGTGGCGTCGAAAAGCGAAGGCGGAGTCATTGACGCACACCTGTGGCAATAAAAAAGGGGCCTGACCACCCGCCCCCTGAACAGGGAGCGAAGGTCAAGCCTGTGTTATGCGAAGGTTACTTCTTCAAGCCATCAATGATGTCGTTGAACTTAGCGGAAGGACGCATAACCTTTTCAGCCTTTTCGCATGGCTGGTAGTAGCCGCCGAGATCGGCAGGGGAACCCTGAACAGCGAGCAATTCAGCGTTGATCTCATCGGAACCTGCAACGAGTGCTTCCGCAACAGGCTTGAAGGTCTCGGCCAGCTCAGCATCCTCAGTCTGTGCAGCAAGAGCCTTTGCCCACTCGGTTGCCAGGAAGAAGTGGGAGCCACGGTTATCGATCTCGCCAACCTTGCGGGAAGGAGACTTGTTCTCATCCAGCAGACGCTCGGTAGCGGCGTCGAGAGCATCAGCCAGCACGGCAGCCTTCTTGGTGCCACCGGTGTTGGTGATGTGGCGCAGGGACTCAGCCAACGCCAGGAACTCACCCAGGGAATCCCAACGCAGGTGGTTTTCTTCCTGAACCTGCTGGACGTGCTTCGGTGCGGAACCGCCAGCACCGGTCTCGAATAGGCCGCCGCCAGCCATCAACGGAACGATAGACAGCATCTTCGCCGAGGTGCCCAGCTCAAGGATGGGGAACAGGTCGGTGTTGTAGTCACGCAGCACGTTACCGGTCACGGAAATGGTGTCCTCGCCGCGGCGGATACGCTCGATGGAAACCTTGGTTGCCTCAACGGGGGACTTGATGGTGATGTCAAGGCCTTCGGTGTCGTGGTCGGCCAAGTACTTCTCCACCAGGGTGGTCAGGTTGCGGTCGTGTGCACGCTCTGGGTCCAGCCAGAAGATCGCTGGCATGCCGGACAAGCGAGCACGGTTAACAGCAAGTTTGACCCAGTCCTGGATTGGGGCGTCCTTGGTCTGGCAGGCGCGCCAAATGTCGCCAGCCTCAACGTCGTGCTCAATCAGGACGTCACCGGCGGAGTTGACAACCTGCACCTTGCCGTCGGCGGCAATGCGGAAGGTCTTGTCGTGGGAGCCGTACTCCTCAGCCTTCTGCGCCATCAAACCAACGTTAGGGACGGTACCCATGGTGGAAGGATCGTACGCGCCGTTGGCCTTGCAGTCGTCGATGACGGTCTGGTACACACCCGCGTAGCAGGAGTCAGGGATCACAGCGAGGGTGTCCTGCTCCTCACCGGCAGCGTTCCACATGTGGCCGGAGGTGCGGATCATGGCAGGCATGGAAGCATCAACGATCACGTCGGAAGGAACGTGCAGGTTGGTGATGCCCTTGTCGGAGTTGACCATAGCCAACGCTGGGCCCTCAGCCAGAGCCTTCTCGAAAGCAGCCTGGATCTCAGCGCCGTTTTCTACCGACTCCAGGCCGGTGTAGATGGCAGCCAGGCCGTTCTCACCGTTGAGGCCATTGGCCTGAAGAACGTCACCGTACTGGGCGAAAACGTCAGAGAAGTAGGCGCGCAGCACGTGGCCGAACAGGATGGGGTCGGAAACCTTCATCATGGTGGCCTTGAGGTGGGTGGAGAACAACACACCCTCCTCCTTGGCGCGAGCAACCTGCTTAGCCAAGAACGCATCCAGTGCCTTGGCGGACATGAAGGTGCCGTCGATAACCTCGCCAGCAAGAACCTTCAGGTCAGCCTTCAACACGGTCTCGGTGCCATCAGCAGCAACGTGCTTGATGGTCAAAACATCATCGGCAGGCATGATGACGGACTTCTCGTTGTGGCGGAAGTCGTTGGCATCCATGGTGGCAACGTTCGTCTTGGAATCAGCAGACCATGCACCCATGCGGTGAGGGTTTTTCTTCGCGAAATTCTTCACGGCAATCGGTGCGCGGCGGTCGGAGTTGCCCTCACGCAACACTGGGTTAACAGCGGAGCCCTTGACGGCGTCGTAACGCGCACGGATGTCCTTTTCCTCAGGGGTTTCAGGATTGTCTGGGTAATCAGGAATCTTGTAGCCGAAGCCCTGAAGTTCCGCGATGGCAGCCTTGAGCTGAGGTACGGAAGCGGAGATATTAGGCAGCTTAATGATGTTCGCCTCAGGGGTCTTAGCCAACTCGCCCAATGCGGACAGAGCGTCCTCAACCTTCTGGTCGTCGCTCAAGAATTCGGGGAATTGCGCCAGGATACGCCCTGCAAGCGAGATGTCGCGGGTCTCAACCTCAATGCCTGCGGTGGAAGCGAAAGCCTCAACGATTGGTTTGAGGGAGAGGGATGCGAGGAATGGAGCCTCGTCGGTACGGGTCCAAATGATCTTAGCCATGTGTCTCCTTTAAGGAATAAAAGCTCTAAGTACAACTGTTCAGGATACCTTATAGCACCCCGCATTCGTTACCTTTATGCAGCAATTTTGGGGGTTACCAGCGGTCTTGATCTGTCATCCGGGGGTAAAAACAGTACGGTTGTCCGGTTTTTGCAGGCTGTGCTTTTCGACGCTTGGGCCGCGCCGTCGCCACGCCTAAGCGTAAAAACCGCCGAAGCTTCGTGCCCGACGAACGCTTTTCGACGCCCACATATCGGGCGGCAAATCTGACAGAAATATAGCGGCAGATCTGACAGAAATGCAGCGGAAAATCTAACAGAAATGCAGCGGCAAATCTGACAAAGTGCAGGTAAATGGGGTAGGGTGTGGTTATGGATACCTTGCGTAGATTTGTGACATTCGAGCTTGAAGAATCGCTCGAAGATTCGCCAGTCGTCATGATTGAAGGTGCCCGACAGGTGGGCAAAAGCACTTTGGCTAAAAGCTTTATCAAAAAGCGGGCAGCGGAATATGTGACGTTGGACGATGCGCCGACATTGGAACTGGCAAGGTTCGATCCGATGACGTTTCTGGCTCGTGCGGGTGATCGACTGCTGATCGTTGATGAAGCGCAACGATTACCGGAGTTAATCCTTCCGCTCAAAGCGACAGTCGATAATGATCGTCGTCCGGGAAGATTCTTGTTTACAGGATCGGCCAATTTACTCAAGCTTCCTGGTGTGGGCGACTCCCTTGCGGGCCGGGTTTCAGCGGTTTCATTGAAGCCTTTTTCGATGGGAGAGATTGATCAACGCGCAGTGCCAGAGGATTTTGTCTCTTGGCTGTTAGGCGTGGTGGCAGGCGATGTCTTGCTGCCACCACGGTTTGATACTGATCGAGAAGAACTAGCAAAGAATGTCTGTATTGGTGGATATCCAGAGCCGGTTGCTCGTTCGACACCTAGACGACGGAACCAATGGTTTATCAATTACATCCAACGTTTAGTTGTCAACGATGCTGTAACTATCGGGGGTAATAGCAAAAATTTGCTTGAAGCGTGCCTGAAACGTTTAGCTGCGGAGCCTGCGCAACCGGTTGTTCAAGCTAAATTGGCGCGCCAACTTGGCGCGTCGGCTCGTGATGCCAAAGCGGTACTTGAGTTGGCTAAAACGATGTTTCTTATAGAAGAAATTCCAGCGTGGAGTTCAAGTTTTTCTAACCGGGATTTAAAGACGGCAAAATCATCATTGATTGATACGGGACTTGCAGCGAGCTTGACGGGGTTCCATCCAGAGAAATCAATTCACGTTGGCGGAATGGAGTATTTCGGAGCGTTGCTGGAACAATACGTTACGCAACAGTTGCTCGCGCAGCGTTCGTGGAGCAACGAGTTTTATGATCTGTTCCACTATCGAACCCGTGATAATCAGGAGATTGACCTGGTTATCGAATTGCGCGATGGACGGTTGATTTTTGTTGAGATCAAGGCGACCCAGACGCCGTCGATAGATGCGTTTAAAACAATGCGTAATGTTAAAGAAAAATTAGGGGAGCGCGTTGCCGCTGGCGTGGTGTTCCACACGGGAAGTTTCTGCCATCGGATTCATGACTGGATGTTCCAATTACCGATTAGTGCTTTGTGGTGCCACGAGGTGTAAGGTGTTCCCTCGTGATTTTTCGACGACAAACACTTCCACGACAAACCGAGATCAGTGATCGCCAGCGGCTGATTGTGATGATCGCTATCGGCCTGGGTGGGTTCGGCATTGGCGTGAGTGAATTTGTTGCAATGGGGTTATTGCGCAATATCGCGCAGGCGTATGCGGTCGCGGAGAACACCGCCGGGCACATTATCTCTGCGTATGCCTTGGGCGTGGTGATCGGTGCGCCGGTGATTACGGCTTTCACCGGCATGATGCCGCGTCGGCGGTTGCTGTTGCTGCTCATGGTGGCGTTCGTGGTGGGCAATGCGCTGACGGCGTTGGCGACGACGATGCCCACGCTGCTAGCGGCCCGGTTTATTGCGGGTTTTCCGCATGGTGCGTTTTTCTCTGTCGCGGCTTTGGTTGTCACGTCGATGGCACCGGAAGGGCAACGTGGTCGGGCGCTGGCCTTTGTGGGGATGGGGTTCCCGTTATCAAGCCTGGTGGGTGTTCCCGCCGCGCAGGCCGTCGGGGAGGCTACCGGGTGGCATAACGCGTATGTGCTGGTCTCCGCCGTTGGCCTGGCGACGCTGGTCGCGCTGTGGTTTTTGATGCCGCACATGACGAAAATGCCGCCGACGAGCCCGCTGTTAGAACTAAGCTCATTACGCCGGTTACAGGTGTGGTTATCGCTTGCGATTGGCGCAGTTGGTTTCGGTGGAATGTTCGCGGTTTATACCTATATTTCGTGGACGATGACCAACCGGGCGGGCCTTGACCCGGACCTCATGTGGTTGGTGCTAAGCATTTATGGTGTGGGGATGATCGTCGGCAACTGGGTGGGCGGTCGTCTTGCCGACTGGTCAGTTGAAGGCGGCATCGCGGTGTCGCTTACGGCGATTGTGTTGTCGTTGGCGGCGTTTTATTTCACGACCACGGCCGTGGTTCCGGCGGTGGTCAACTTCGCTGTGATCGGCGGCTGCGCCTCGGCGCTGATTCCGTGCCTGCAAATACGCCTCATGGACGTGGCTGGCAAAGCCAAGACCCTGGCGGGTGCGTTGAATCACTCCGCGTTAAATATCGCCAATGCTGCGGGCGCGTCGATGGGTGGTGCGGTCATCGCCGCCGGCTACGGGTATGCGTCGCCAGCTTTAGTCGGCGCGGCGCTGGGTGTATGCGCCATTATGGTGTGGGCGCTTGCCGTTGCGTTACGACGCCGCAGCGCCGCAGCCTAACGGTGGTATTCGTAACAGCCGACGAATACCACGCCATGTTTATGCGTGACGTGGCCGTCAAACTTCAGGTTATAGACGGCGATCACGCAGGTTTTCTCGTCGATAGTGTCGGGAATCTGATCGGCAAAGCACTCGGCATACGACAGCGGCTCGATTAATTGCTGCCAGCTTAAACCGTCAGTTTCGGCGCGGTACGCTTCCCTACAATCCTCGTCGTAGTACTCAATCTCGAAATCCTGGGTGAATGCAGATGCAAGAAAGTCGTCATCATCGTGGATCTCGGAATAATCTATGGCGAGGTACTTCTCCAATTCGGCTTCGGATGCGAAATCTCCTACCCAAATGGAAACAGTGTCGGTACGCGCTGACATAGTTGTGTTCTTTCATTGAAGGTGTTCTTTGGCAGTTGTCTGAATTAGAGACCGGCAAGGACGATGAAAAACGTGATTAACGGGGATCTAATATTCTCAGTTAAATTGAGGTTTTCTCACCAGGAAAATGCGTATGAAATGTTGACCTGTGGTTTTGGG
>NZ_JAUNKC010000033.1 GCF_030532965.1 Corynebacterium sp. | reverse complement strand
ACCGCTTTAGTCGTCCTACACCTAGGCCACAACAAATCCTGGTGAGAAAACCTCATTACAATTTCGGGAATTGAACTCCACTTGAGGGAACGACGGGAATCGAACCCGCGTCTTCAGCTTGGAAGGCTGAGGTATTAGCCACTATACGACGTTCCCACACGCATTTTGTGCGGTGCCCATACTGTAGCGAATCGGACCACGATTGAGCAAATCTCACGCACGCCCCCGCCGATTACCCCTATTTGAAGGTTACATTTCGAAAACTTTTATTTATTTTTTTGTTATAAAACGATCAATATTCACGCACTTCCATACGATTTCAAAAGTTATTTCAGACACCAACGTTGTTGATACTTTTACAATGAAATAAACTGCGATTACCTGGGCTTTAAGTTTATGCTGCAATATTTATTAGGAACTTTTTTGCTTTATGGGTTAATATTCAAAACATGAAGCCAACGATTATTGATGCCGACACTGGTCGCGAACTTTGGACAGCTATTGAATGTGCAACTTTCTCTGGCACCGCACGTGGTACCTTCACCAGCTACGCAGGGCGTGGCCGTGCACCAGTCCCAGTTGCAAAGCACCACGGTCTAACCCTGTGGGACTCCGACGAGATCCGCAAGTGGACCGCAGAGCGCAAAGCAGCCAAAGAGGCCGACTAGGATTTCGAGATAAGCCTGGAGCCGGAATAGCAAAGTCAACTGAATCCAACTGCCATTGGAAACAGTTTTATAAAAGCTCCACATTAACGTGAGAGTTCTGCTATATCCCATTTTCCACGCATTATCCGTAACTAACTGCGCCTTTCCCCAGTCGAATTACACCGCGGTCTAAACGTTTAATTCGTGCTTTAAGTCAGGCGCATATCCTCACAACCTTTCACTGCATGGCCCTCATGCATGTAAAACCCGGGGGCGACTGCCATCGCCGGGTTTTGTCACGCGAATAAGGCTCGCAGTGCCTGTCCATCCGTCCATCACAGTTCCCAGTTGCGATTCAATGCACTGGGAACTTTCGCTTTTTCGTGCTCGTTGTCTTAAAAAGCGTCATGAATTACTAAAGGAGGCCATCTACATGTGGGGCTTGTTACTGATCGCGCTGGTTATCGGCGGTGTTGTCCTTGTGCTCAACCGTTCAGGGAACAAGAAAGCGATTACATCGCACAATGTGCAGCTCGATGATGCGATCGCCGATGCGCAGCGGTGGATCGAACGATTAGGTTCGCAAGTATTGAGCATTTCCGGTTCAGACGCCGCTTCGACCCAAGCTATCGCAGACGCTTCGGAGCGTTATAACGCCGCCTCTTCCCAGATTTCTACGGCGCAGACAGTCCGCCAGGCGCAACTTGCCCGGGAATCTGCCTTAGAGGGCCTGTATTTCATGGATGCAGCCCGCGAAATCATGGGATTACCGGCAGGCCCGAAATTGCCACCTCTTGAAGGCCAAAAGGCCGCAGGTAAGGTGTCCGAACATCGCACCATCACCCATGAGGGGCACGAGATCATTGCTTCGCCAGTGGCCTCCGCACAAACCCCCAATTACTATCCGGGCGGAACGGTAGCGGGGCGCCCAGTACCCGCCGGGTGGTATTCGGAACCATGGTGGGCATCCGCACTGCGAACCGGCGTGTGGGCGGCCGGTAGTGCCGTGTTATTCTCCACGCTGTTCGGCGGAATGGCCGGTGTCGCAGCCGCCACCTCCTATGGGGGCGACGCCCCAGCTACTGATTTGTTTGCCGATGACTCGACCGCCGACGCGGTCGATTCGGGTGCCGATGTGGCCGATGGCGCTGGTGAATCAGGCGGACTTTTCGACGGCTTCTTCGATGGCGGTTTCCTCGGCGGCAATGATGGTGGCGGTTTCTTCGGGGGCGGCGATGGGGGTGGCTTCTTCGACGGCGGCGGTGGAGGCGGCTTCGACTTCTAATTAGCCCATTAAAAAATCCGGGTGCACTATCACTGCACCCGGATTTTCTATTGTTGCGGCACCTCTGGCGGGATGCCGGTCTTCTCAAATTCAGCGAGAATGTCGATGCGACGTTGATGCCGCTCGGCTTCGCTCCACGGCTGCTCCAAAAACGCGTCCACGATGGCGAGTGCTTCTTCTTCGGAATGCAAACGGCCACCGATGCCGATCAGCTGCGCGTTGTTGTGTTCCCGCGCCAGTTGTGCGGTTTCCACCGACCAGGCAAGAGCACAGCGGGCACCCTTGACTTTGTTGGCGGCGATCTGCTCGCCATTTCCGGATCCGCCGAGCACGATACCGAGGGAACCTGGATCGTTGACTACCCGGAATGCCGTCTCGATACAGAACGCTGGGTAATCGTCCTCCGCGTCGTAGACATGGGCGCCGCAGTCGATAACTTCGTGGCCGGTGTTCTCAAGATGGCGGGCAATCGCATTTTTTAGTTCGAAGCCCGCATGATCTGCTCCAAGATAAACTCGCATGCTTTCAAAGTGTAGCGGACGTCGCTTGAGTAGGGGTGATGGGACGTCGGTTACAGCTGAGGGCGCTCGGTGCGGCTGCGTTTGAGTTCAAAGAAATGCGGATAGGAAGCCAGCTGAACGCAGGCGTCGAAAAGCTCTGTCGCTTGGCTGCCGCGTGGCACCCGCGTGATAACCGGACCGAAGAATGCGACGTCGTGAAATTTAATCACCGGGGTGCCGACTTCATCCCCTACCTCCGCCATAGCTTGGCTATGGAAGTCGCGCAGCCGGTCATCATATTCGGTGGAATTAGCAACATCAGCGATAGCTGGGTCTAAACCAACCTGGGTCACAGCTTGCACAATCAACTCGTCGTAAGCGCCGAACCCTTGTTTCCCGCCTTCACCGCCATGATGAATGATCGTCCCTAGTTCGGTGTAGAGCGCATCTACCTTGTCTGGGTATTCGGTCGCGACCTTGGCGAATACCCGGGCAGGCCCCCAGTTAGCGGTCATTTTCGCCATGTAGCCGGGGTCCAAGTCCCGTCCTTCATTAAGCACCGAAAGGCTCATGGGGACCCACTGAACCGTGATGTCCCGGTGCTTCTGAACTTCTTTTATCCATCGGGAGGTTAACCAGCAATAGGGGCAGGAAACGTCGAACCAAAAAGTTACGTCAGCCATGGCTTTTATACCTTTCGTTGTTTTCCATTGCGGCGGCGTTAGCCGAAATGGAAGAGGGCGCGGTGCGGTTGCGTTGTACTCTGTTGAAGGAACGAAGTCCCAGAATCCTCGACCCCGCTTCAACAGTTATGTAGATCACACTCAATAGTGTCGTGCATCACTTTAACCAAATTGTTGACGATCCAACAATTTTCAGCAGAAAGGTACTACCCCCGCCGTGTCCTCCGTGAATCTGACCCAGGCAGAAGCCCAACAACGTGCCGCGCTTATCGACGCAATCGACTACCACGTCTCAATTGACGTCACCGCCAGTGACACCGCCTTCCCATCTATCACGACAGTCACCTTTGACCTGCGCGAACCCGGCAGCACTTTCATTGATCTCATTGCGAAGACCGTCGAATCCGTGGTACTCGATGGCACCGATATCACCGCCTCGGCAGTACCAACCACAACCGACTCGGCGGAATATGACCCAACCCACGGCATTGCCCTGAACAGCCTCACAGCCGGGCACCACGAGCTCACCATCAAGGCGACCTGCGAGTTTTCCCACAGCGGCCAGGGCCTCCACCGATTTGTCGACCCAGTGGATAACGAGGTTTATTTATATACCCAATTTGAAACGGCGGACGCTAAACGAGCATTTGCGTGCTTCGACCAACCAGATTTAAAAGCCACTTATTCGCTGTTTATAACGGCGCCCAAAAATTGGCAGGTAATTACCAATTCCGCGCAGCAGAAAACAATTAAAGGCGATAATGCAGTCTTTTCCTCCCGGATTGATTATCCACTGTCCACGTATCTCGTGGCGATCTGCGCCGGCAATTACGCCTCTGTCACCGATATCTGGCGCGGGAAACTGAGCCATACACCGCAAACACCAGCGGATTCCCCTACCGACCTGGAAATCCCTTTGGGGATTTATTGCCGCCAATCGCTTGCCAACCATTTGGATTCCGAGACCTTATTTACCGAAACGAAACAAGGTTTTGATTTCTATCACGCCAATTTCGGGATCGCTTATCCGTTTGGAAAATACGACCAATTATTCGTCCCCGAATTTAACGCCGGAGCGATGGAAAACGCGGGCGCGGTCACTTTCCGCGACGAATACGTTTTTACGTCCAAGAACACTCGCTATGTGTACGAGCGTCGCTGCGATACATTGCTGCACGAAATGGCGCACATGTGGTTCGGTGATTTGGTCACGATGCGCTGGTGGGATGACCTCTGGCTCAATGAATCGTTTGCGACCTGGGGTGCGGCGATCTCCCAGGCAGAAGCCACCGAATACACCAACGCGTGGGTGACTTTTGCCAATGTGGAAAAGGCCTGGGCCTACCGGCAAGATCAATTGCCGTCCACCCATCCGATTTCCACGGACGCCTCCGACATCGAAACCGTGGAGCAGAACTTCGACGGTATTACTTACGCTAAAGGCGCTTCGGTGCTCAAACAGCTCCAAGCTTATGTAGGCCGGGACGCGTTTTTCGCCGGAGTGCGCCAGCATTTCGCCGACCATGCCTTCGGCAACGCCACCTTCGATGACCTCTTAGCGGCGCTGGCGGTGGCCTCGGGCCGCGATCTTTCCCATTGGGCTAATCAGTGGCTCAAAACCACCGGCATCAATGAGCTTTCCGCAACCAGCGGGGTGACCGACGGCGTGTATTCTTCCTTCGACATCCGGCAGGGGCCGGCCACCCCGGGTGCTGGGGAACTGCGTACTCACCGCATCGCTGTGGGGCTATATTCGCTTGTCGACGACCAGGTGGTCCGCACCCACCGCCATGAAGTAGACATAACCGCGGCGGCTACCCCCATACCGGAGTTCATTGGCCTCCCGGAAGCCGACCTGGTGCTCGTCAACGATGACGATCTCACGTACTGCCTGATGCGCTTGGACGAAAAGTCCTTGGAATTCGTGCTGCACAATATCGAAAAGATCGCCGACCCCATGGCTCGCACGTTGTGCTGGTCAGCTGCCTGGCAAGCCACCCGGGCTGGCCAGTTACGTGCCCGCGATTTCATTGCCTTGGTTGTCCGGGGTGCCGGAACCGAATCGGAAATAAGTGTGCTTAATACGATTCTTCGACAGGCGCAGACGGCGCTGTCGGACTTTGCCGATCCCGAGTGGGCACGACAGACAGGCACCGCGCTTCTGGTAGGCGCTTTTGTTACTGCCGCCACCGCCGCCGCCCCGGGTTCCGATCACCAATTGGCATTCATCCAGGCGCTGAGCACGATGGAGGTCACCGCTGAGTCTGTGGATCTGTTGTCGGCGATCCTTGCTGGTGACAGCCCACTTGCGGGCTTAACTATCGATAACCAATTGCGGTGGGATGCCCTAACGGCATTGGCTGCAGCTGGCGAAGCTGGGGACGTCGAAAAGCATATAACGACGCTCAGCGCGATCGATCCCAGCGCCACCGGGCGGGCCTGCGCGCTGCGCACCCGGGCTGCGGTTAATACCGCCGAAAACAAAGCAACAGTGTTTAGCGAACTCACCGAACAAGCAGCGGAGTTAAGCAATATCGCCATTCGGTATAAACTCGCCGGATTGACGTTCGCGGGGGCCGGAGCGAATTTGCAGCAGTTCAATGAACAATACTTTGAGCGTGTGCTACCGATCTGGGAATCGTTACCCACCGAGACCGCATCAACCCTGATCGAATCGCTCTACCCCACCTGGGATGTGTCGGCGGCGGGGATCAGCCGAGCAGACGAGTTCGTCGCCCAATCACTGCCAGCGGCCGTAGCGCGACTTATCACCGAAGGCAAAGCCAAGGTTGAGCGGTCCCGCGCCAATCAGCTTGTCGACGCCGCCCCGGCCGCCTCGTCCTAGCCGCACCCGCAGGGGCGCGCGTCGTCGTTCAGCTCTGTGTGTGGGTCCAGCACCCGGCCGGTGCTGAGCGCACAGGCGTCCCCTTCCCACGCTTCTTTGCCTTCCCGGATAGCAAAACCGGCGATCACCAAGGCCGCAACCGGGTCGGCCCACCACCAGCCCGCGATGGCGTGCAAGGCCAGCCCCACCAATAACGCCACCGATAACCAGGCGCAGACTAACGTTTGCTTCGAATCCGCCACCGCCGTCGCGGAACCAAGTTCCACCCCGGCGCGCCGTTCCGCGTCGCTCACTAGTGGCATGATTACCACGCTGACGGCTGCGATGACTATGCCGAAGAGGCTTACTTCGGGTGGCTGGTGCCAGATCAGCGTGAAGGCGGAGTCGGCGATAACGTAGGCCGCTAAACCAAAAAACGAAAACGCGATGAATTGTAACGTCAGCGGCTCGTATTTTTTCGGGTCGGTGCGGCTGAATTGCCAGGCGACCGCCAGCGCCGAAGCCACCTCAATTAGGGAGTCAATTCCGAACCCGATCAACGCCCCAGATGACGCGAACTTGCCAGCCCAAATGGAGATGATGGCTTCCGCAATGTTGTAGGTGATGGTGAACATCACGATAAGCTTGATTCGCCTCGTTAGCGCCGCGGCGCGTTTAGGGGTGGGAGTCACGACAGACCTTATTGGAGTTAATAACTGGGGGCAGTCGTATCTTAAAGCTGGGCTAAAGCTTGGTCAATATCGGTTAACAGATCCGCGATGTCTTCGATACCGATCGAGATGCGCACCAGATCACGTGGTACTTCCAACAAGGAGCCGGTGACCGACTGGTGCGTCATAGTCGCCGGGTGTTCGAGGAGCGACTCCACACCGCCGAGCGATTCTGCTAGGCACATCAGCTTCGTGGACAGGCAGAACTTGCGGGCCGCGTCTTCCGAGTGGAAGCGCACGGAAATCATCGCCCCGAAGCGGCGCATTTGCCGCTTGGCGACGTCGTGGTTCGGATGCTCTGCCAATCCTGGATACAGCACGCTTGCCACTTTGTCGCTGGCTTTAAGGTGCTGCGCTACCGCCTCCGCGTTATCGCAGTGCCGATCCATCCGAACCGCCAGGGTTTTGATGCCGCGTGCGGTTAAGTAGGCGTCGAAAACCGACGGGATTGCGCCGGCGCCGCCTTGTAGAAACTGCAGCGCTTCGTCCATCTCGGCGGAATTAGTCACCACGACGCCACCGACGACATCGGAGTGTCCGCCTAAGTATTTGGTGGTGGAATGCAGCACGTGATCGGCACCAAGGGCCAAGGGGTTTTGCAAATAGGGCGAGGCAAAGGTGTTATCAACAACCAGCTGCGCCTGGGAACCGGCGATGGCGTCGGCGACGGCGGCGATATCCGTGATCGCAAGCCCCGGGTTTGAGGGAGTTTCGAGCCACACGAGTTTCGTGGTGGGGCGTAGCGCGTCCGCCACCTGGCTGGGGTCAGTCGTGTCGACGACGCTAAAGTCCACTCCCCACTCGACGTACACGGACTGAATCAACCGGTAAGTGCCACCGTAGGCGTCATGGCCGAAAATCAAGTGGTCGCCGGGCTTGAGGATACACCGCAGCAACACGTCGGTGGCCGCCATGCCGGAGGAAAACGCCCGACCGAAGGTGGCACCTTCCAACGCCGCCACTGTTTTTTCCAAAGCGGTGATCGTGGGATTACCGCATCGGGTGTATTCGAAGCCGCCGCGTAATTCGTTCAGCCCGTCTTGGGCGAAAGTTGTTGAGGCATAGATCGGGGTATTGATGGCACCATATAACGAATCCGGCTCGTATCCGGCGTGAATGCTCGCGGTGGAAAAACCCTGCGGCGTAGTTGACATGGTGGCAGTCCCCTTAAAACAATCAAAATGTGGCCTATATCTCTTTGGCGATAGTAGAGCACACAGCCGCCTGATGGTTAACTCCCGCCGAATGAACCGGAACAATTCCCACCGCAACCAACGACGCTACCTGGGCAAATGGTCACCTGCGAGCGTCGAAAAGCATGAATAAAATAGCATTGATAACACCAAGACACCGAGGCCTTAAAAACGACGTAAAGTAAACACCATGCGTTTACCTGATCCCTCCCCCAACGCCGATCACACCCAACAATCCGTCTTTGATTCAGTCGGCGGCGAAGAAACTTTCCGACTAGTCGTGCACCGGTTTTATCAGCAGGTCCGAGACGACGACTTGATCGGCCCAATGTACCCCGTGGACGATTGGGAAGGTGCCGAAGATCGGCTGCGGTGGTTCCTCATGCAGTATTGGGGCGGCCCGCAAACATTCAGCGAAAACCGGGGGCATCCACGCCTGCGTATGCGGCACGCGCCGTTTGCGATCGGCGAAAAGGAAGCCGAGCGGTGGCTCGAAATGATGGATAACGCCATCGACAGCGTCGATGAGCAAACGCTAAGCCCCACCCATCGGGCTGCCATGCGGGAACACATGCAGCGCGTCGCCTATATGCTCATCAATAAACCGGATTAACGAATAACCAACAAATTAATCCGCTCACATAGATACACCGACCCAAACGGCGCATCGACGCGCAGCCAGCGACCCGCCTTGGACACCCGCAATTGCCGGGGAATTGCAGCCGGTGCGGCATCGGATGGAATGAAGCCCAAGGCATTTAACGCGAACACCATTCGCATGGGAATTTCCGCCGTTACGTCCTCGTTCGACACGGTCAGCACTGTCTGGTTGAGCAGACTCTGGGGCGGACCCACGGCGGAGGAAAACTGACGAGCTAAATCTTTTCCACTCTGGTTGAGCCGAAACGCCACATCGGTTGGAACAACGTCCACCAATTGGAACCCTGAGAGCGGCGGCAACTCCCCCGCGTCCCACATCGCATCCACAGCCGGTGCGCTGAACTGTTCCGCGGCGAATGTTGCTGCCTTGACCACCGCGCCATCCCGGCTGATGGTTCCGGGCGCCCGACGGGAGGCCAGCACCCCAAAAGGCGTGCTGACAAAAACCTCAACGTCAGTTTCTCGCTGCTTTAACCGGGCCAGCGCCGATTCGTCTATAGCCGCCGCCCGAAGCAGCAGGGCGCTAATCCCCTGGTCGGGCGGGGTGAGTGTGATGAGTTCGTCTGGCATGGGTTTGTGAAAGCCGTTTCTAGGCGGTGGTCAGTACTTTCATCTCAAAATCGGTGATCTGGCGGGGACGGGTGGTAATCACATCCACCGCGACCTGAACCACTTCCACCACGCAACACAGATTGCCGTCGGCGTCCTTAATCTCCTGCCTGGTGGTAAAGGACGTATTGCCGATTTCGATGACCTGAGTTTCGATGGTCACCTCGGTGGTATTGGACAAGATCGGGCGCAGGTAATCGGCCTCGATTTTACGGACGAACACAGCCGGGATTTCCAACCCGCGCTTATTGAATTCGCGCTGGGCAAAAGCCATGCGGGCTTCTTGCGCCAATTCGACGTATGCAGCGTTGGTGATGTGATTAAAACGATCGAAATCACCCCAACGTACCGGAATCTGCTCGGTATGAATATTGCCGTTGACGTTGGTTGCTTCGCTCATAATGGGTGTTCGTTCTCTTTTCCGTAACCTTCAGCTGAATCTGTAAATCGCTGGTGTAGGTCACCTACACCAGCCAGCACGATCAATGTTGCCACATACCATACCGCCCGACACAATAGTTTGTTACAAAAGTCGATGGGTTTATTCCGAAACCGAGCAAAACTCCTGATGAAAGCAGAAAACGTGGCGGTTCCCCATGAAGGAAAACCACCACGTTCTAACGCTTATGGCGGTTAGCGGGTCAGCTTGCGGTGCGTGACACGAGATGGGCGTGCGGCTTCAACACCGAGACGTTCCACCTTGTTCTTTTCATAGTCCTCGAAGTTGCCTTCGAACCAGAACCACTTGCCTTCCTCAATATTGCCTTCCCACGCAAGAATGTGGGTACAGGTACGGTCGAGGAACCACCGGTCGTGGGAAATGACCACGGCACAGCCCGGGAATTTCTGCAGTGCATTTTCCAGCGACGACAGGGTTTCCACGTCAAGGTCGTTGGTGGGCTCGTCGAGCAGGATCAGGTTGCCGCCCTGCTTCAGGGTCAGTGCCAGGTTCAGGCGGTTGCGTTCACCACCGGAAAGCACCTTGGATGGCTTTTGCTGATCCGCACCCTTGAAGCCGAATGCGGACAAGTACGCACGCGACGGCATTTCGTTCTGGCCGACCACGATGTAGTCGAGGCCATCAGAAACAACTTCCCACACGGTCTTTTCCGGATCGATGTTCTCACGACCCTGGTCCACATACGACAGCTGAACCGTCTGGCCGATCTTAACCTCACCGGCATCTGGTTGCTCAAGACCAACAATGGTCTTAAACAGCGTGGACTTACCCACACCGTTCGGACCGATGACGCCGACAATGCCGTTACGCGGCAGGGTGAAGGACAGATCCTTAATCAGAACCCGGCCGTCGAAGCCCTTTTCTAGGTTGGAAACCTCCACAACCTGTGCGCCGAGGCGTGGTGGGGTTGGGATTTGGATTTCTTCAAAGTCGAGCTTCTTATACTGCTCGGCTTCGGCAACCATTTCCTCATAGCGGGCAAGACGCGCCTTGGACTTCGCCTGGCGCGCCTTAGTGCCGGAGCGCACCCACTCCAGCTCGTCCTTCAGGCGCTTCTGCAGCTTCTTGTCTTTCTGGCCAGCTACTTCCAGACGCTCCGCTTTCTTCTCCAGGTAGGTGGAGTAGTTTCCCTCGTATGGGTACAGCTTGCCGCGATCCACTTCGCAGATCCAGCCGGCCACATGGTCCAAGAAGTACCGGTCGTGGGTAACAGCCAAAACGGCACCTGGGTACTTGGCTAGGTGCTGCTCCAACCACAGGACGGACTCGGCGTCCAGGTGGTTGGTGGGCTCGTCAAGAAGCAGGAGATCAGGCTGAGAGAGCAACAACTTTGCCAACGCAACCCGGCGGCGTTCACCACCGGAGAGGTGGGTGACGGGCTCGTCGGACGGCGGGCAGCGCAACGCTTCCATAGCCTGCTCGATCTTGGAGTCGACCTCCCACGCATCGGCT
Source organism: Corynebacterium sp. (assembly GCF_030532965.1). Classification (GTDB taxonomy): domain Bacteria; phylum Actinomycetota; class Actinomycetes; order Mycobacteriales; family Mycobacteriaceae; genus Corynebacterium. The sequence goes on along the minus strand of NZ_JAUNKC010000033.1, from coordinate 25,927 downwards.
GCATCGAGTTCTTCCTGCAGCTTGCCCATTTCTTCCATGAGCTCATCGGTGTAGTTGGTGGCCATTTCCTCGGCGATGGCATCGAAGCGCTTCTTCTTTTCAAAGATGTCGCCCAAGCCCTCTTCGACGTTTTCCCGAACGGTTTTTTCCTCGTTTAATGGTGGCTCCTGGAGCAAAATTCCCACAGTTGCACCTGGGTCGAGGAACGCCTCACCGTTGGAAGGTTGATCGAGTCCGGCCATGATCTTCAAGATCGACGATTTACCAGCACCGTTCGGGCCAACCACACCAATTTTGGCGCCTGGGTAAAAGGCCATGGTTACGTTGTCAAGAATGACCTTGTCGCCGATGGCTTTGCGCACGTTTTTCATCGTGTAGATGAATTCACCCACGTTGAATTTCCCCTTAAATAGTTAGGACAGTTTGGTTGTTAAGGGTACATCATCTTGGCCTTAACAGCACCACTGGCAAAGCAGAGTAGATGCAACGTCACAGCCGTACCCGGAAACCGCAAAGCACCGCCGTTAGGCAACCAAGTGCGTGGACGCAGTCTCAGCGGTTACTCCCGCCGAACGCATGCCCGGCGCGGCACCTGTTGGTTCGCGGCTCTCGGTCTTCGCATTACCCATCGGCGCCATATCGTCGGCACCGAAATCCGCGGCAACGGGCATTTCCGGCAGGTGGCTCACATCCTTACACGCCTGATCCGTTGGTGCTTCGGGTTGTGGGGGTTCGGGTAGTGGCGGGTATTTACTAAAGTCCGCTCCCCCAGTTTCCACCTGCGGCATGGGGTTGCGGCGGAATTGCAGAACGTAATTACGCATTTCAAAACCGACATATGTAGCTCGCAGGATAGTTTTGGACATGGTGTTTCCGGTGCCTGCGTCTTGCCATTCTTGGGTGGTGAGATAGCCCACGCAGATCACAGGCTTGCCCTTTTTGACGGACGCATTCACGTTTTCCGCCAGATTGCCCCAGCATTCCACATCGATATACAGCTGGTCGCGGTCGATGTAGTTGGCGTCCTCGTTCGGCGGAATGGTCGCGGCATCATCTTGTGACGTGGGCATGCGGCGAACCCGGCGCGACGCGGCCAGCCGGAATCGGGTGAGGATGGTTCCGCTGGCGAAGACTTTAAGGCTGGGGTCCTGGGTCAGGTGCCCGATAAGGGTGATTGCTTGTTGCATGAGTGGCCTCCTAAAAACACAGTGATGGGTACAAGCACAAGAAAAACACAACCGATTTCAACCCAATTAGCAGGTCACGGCAGTTTTCTTTCCCATAATCACTATGTATCAGGCACGGAAACCGCCACAATACTTTTTAACTATGGCTGCTAAATCTGTGGAATTCGTCCTGGCACTTTATAGTTATCCACATTGATTCGACTCAAAACCCAGAATTTTTGCATAGTTTGCATAAATTATCGCTTATCGACGTACCACCCACAGCTTTTCCATCACCAAAGCGCTTTACTAAGACTGTCGTGGTGCAGCATTACCACACCACCTTTGTCAGCAACCGTGTGCTTGATTAATCTTGCTTAAACGCCTGATCGTGGTAGGTGGAGATATAACCTGATTCGCCTCGGTTCATCGCCGCCAGCATTTCGTTGTAGGCGTCTAGGTCGTCTTCCCCGGTTTCTTCGGCCCGTTCGTCGTATTCTTTCGCTTCCTTGCGGTCGTCTTTGAGCCATTGCAGGAACAACGTGCCGAATACCACGGTCAGCGGGAACGAACCGGAAGCCCAGGCAATGCCTCCACCGACGTTCTGGTCGTGCATAAGGTCAACGCCCCACGGCAGGAGCAAGGACTGGTAGAAATCTTCGGCCAAGATTTCCGAAAGCTGCATCAGGTAGACGCCGAAATACAAGTGGAACGGCATGGAGAACACCAACCACGCCAGTCGGCTGACAACCGTATTGTCCCGGGGTTTTGGATCTGAGCCAATCATATCCCAGTAGTAGATGTAGCCGGACAACAAAAATACCCAGTTCATAATCAGGTGCCCTGCATGTTCGGAAACCATCAGGTCGTACCACGGGGTGATATACAGCAGATAGAAGATGGTGATGAACTGGATGGTGTTCACCGCCGGGTGCATGATCACCCGGAGGGTGGTGGAGCCCAAGAACGCCTGCACCCATTCATGCAGCCCTGGCTGCTGCGGATTCGGCCCGGTGACAGTCAAGATCAGCCGAAGTGGGGCACCAAGCACGAGGAATACCGGAATCACCATCGATAATGTCATGTGCGCCACCATGTGCATCGAGAACATGGCTGGCATGTACAGGCCGATTCCGGAGCTCATGGCCAGACCTAACGTGACGGTGCCTAAAACCCACCAGAAGGTACGGTGCCACGGCCAGGCAACGGCGCGCTTGCGCAATTGATACAGCCCATAGCAATAGCTGCCGAGCAAAACAATCGCCAGCGTGGTGAACATAATATCGAAGCGCCACACCGTCCACACTGACCACACGGTCGGTTTGACTGTGAGGTCGTAGCCCATTTCCAATGCCATTGGGGAAAGGTCGAAAACCCGCGGTGGTGGCGGTGGGGTGCGGCCCAAGGAGATCGCCACACCCACGGTCGCAGCCATGATGACTAATTCCGCGATGCTTACCCGGATAAACGCCCGCTGGTCGCCGGTGGCTAACCTCGGCATGGTGCTATTTCGGTGCCACAAACCAAACAACGCAAGCAACAGGGTTAATACAACTTTAGCGACGATCACTGTGCCGTAACCGGAGGTCAGCAAATCGGTGAAGCGCACCCGGATCGCGGCGTTAATCACCCCAGATAGGGTCATGGCGATGACCGCGACGAGGGCGATCGTCGAAAAGCGGCGAACCGCAACCGCCATTCCCGGCCCAAGCCGACGGCCGTGCGCAACCAGCCCAAACAGGCCGCCCACCCACAGCATCATGAACAGTAAATGCCACAGCAGCGAGTTCGTTCCGTAGTCGTGATCGCCGCCGGAGGCCGAGTGCCCCTCCAAGCCCAGCGGCGCGACGATAGCGATGGCACCAAGAAGCCACACCGGCTGCCACATCCAGGTTTTCGCCAGAATCAATGCGCCGATGCCGACCACCAGTGCAATCGCCGCGGAACCCAACCACGCCTGCGATTCCGCCACTTGGGACAGCGCGATCGACCAATTGCTGGGCTTGACCGCTTCGGAAAACGGCTGGCCGGAGACGTCGGAAAGCACCAGCGGCACCATGAGCACTGAAATCATGGCAAAACACAGCGCCGCGATAGCCCCAGTACGGCTCGCAATCACACCGTCGACGCTTAACGACGCCTTCCGTAGGTCGCCTGGTTGCGGCGTGATGAAAAACGCCGCGCTGAGAAACGACCCCACCGACAAGGCGGCACACAGCCACGCCACCGCCCGGAAAAACGGTAACCCTGCGGTCGTTATCGGCCCGGGATCGGGAATACCCAGCGCCGCCAGTGACTCCCCCAAGAAACCCCACGCGATCACTGCACCCACGAGCCCAGCCACAACCATCGCCGCGATATACAGCGGCCACGATGATCGAACCGAAGCGGATTGGGGCGTTTTCACATCAACCATGCAGTCAACACTAATACCCTCACCGTTTTAAATGACATTCCGCGCCTTCAGCACACCGCACGCACGCGTTAAGTACATTCACGCGATCACCACAACCGGTGCACTCAACCGTCCACATCGCACCTAAAGAGACATCGCCTTTATGCTGATACCACAAAAACAAAGTTCTACTTATCACTGGTAAGCGCATATATTGCTACCGTAAGCCAAGTGCGCTAACCTTTTAATGCTTGCCTCCATAGCTCAGTGGATTAGAGCTGCCGGCTTCTACCCGGTAGGTCGCGGGTTCGAATCCTGCTGGGGGCACACGCCAAAAACCCCACTTCACCTGCGAAAATGCTTTTGGAGTGGGGTTTTCAATTCCATTTTTCGATATTGCCACGACACTTAATTTCCTCACACCGCTACCGCACCACGAAAACCAAACCATAATCGGTTTCGTTCAGGTCACCGGCAAAGCAATCCAGATGGAAGTGGGTTCCGGATTCGTCATGCGGCTCGAAGTATTCCACGAGATTGTCCCCCATTACGTGAAATGCGTGCTTATTGCCGCCGATAACCAGGGTTATTGCATTCTCAATTTCCACGGTTAGCCGGTCGGTGTCGTCGACAAGCGGAACGAGCCGAAGTGCGGTGATACGCCGCGGCGAATTTGCGACAGCAGCAACAGGTACCACTACTTCTTCCGTCGCGCTGTGGAAGATTCGCCCCAGTTCGTGCAGCTCAGATACCGTTCCGACGATACTTACTTGAGTGTCACCATACACTTCCAGCATGGCGACTATCCTTTTAGTATTTCCAGGTCACCTGGCTCAAACATGACGAGGCGTTCAACGCCATCGAGTTTCACGGCGTAGCCATAAACTTTCTCGTTTTCGCTACTTATTCCGCAAATTTTTCCACTATCACCGCAATAATTTCCGTTTTTTGTTATTCGCACTATTGCCCCAAAAAACTGGGCAAAGTCAGTCGGTGAAGTTGGAAAATTTTCACTCATCGAAATAACCTTCCCACCGCAAATAAAAGAAGTGTTCACCTGGCGGTAATTGCAGCGAAAGTCGTTTCGTGTCGCAGATAATTTCTAAATTCTCCGTTTCAAACTGCGGAAAATCACACAAGACTTCGGTCATCGCGACGCTGATCGCCTCTTTTTCCTCCCAAGCAAGCGGCGACTCCACTATTACTTTCAGCCGCAAAACATTCGGATCATCGCTAAAAATTATGGCGCGGATTTTAGTGCATATCTCCCCAAGAAACGCCTGCAATAACGATAGTTTTAATTCAGATACAAAACGCATATCTTAGCTTATTTGCGGGGCTTCGAAATAGACATCTTCGTACCCTTCGTGGTCAATGACGAACCTAAAGCCGTATTCCAGCCCCAGATACGGCATGACCTCCGGCAGGGTTTCAGCAATATGCTCAACACACATCACGTCGAAGAAATCATCTTCCCCGGTGTTTGCACCGCAGAATAAAAACCACGTTATCTCGTTAGGATCGTCAGTCATCGGAAATTCCCGCAGACCATAGGTTGGTATTTGCCCAAGAGTTTTCAGAGCAATCGCAATGCGTGTTCCAGGCTTCGGGCAGTCAAAGGCAGAGCCGTATTTCTTGCAGATTTCCGGAGCTTTATCCATGCGCTTAGGCTACCACCGCGCAGCCACGTGTTCGTGGCGTTTTAGGAGAAATTTTTAAAAGGATAATTGCTTTGCGACGATTCCAGGTACTCCTTGAAGTAGGGCAGTCGAAACGATAATTTCCCCCAGGCAGTCGCCGCAATGACCTCTTTTATCAACAATCTGGCGCGCACGTCGGAAAGCGAAGTCACTTGTTTGCCGAGCCGCTGCGCGATGGCCGATAGTTCCGCTTGACTGCTGTCATCCATCACGGCAGCCATTGCTTCGACAAACTGGGTTTCGGAACGTGTGAGGTACTTCAATTCTGGTTGGTGCACCTGGGTGCCCAATGAATTGATCGCGATGTGGCTAATCGCATCAACGTCTAATGCATCAATGTGATCTTTCCCGGCGCGTTTTGCCTGACCCCAGGCCAAGGAGCCGGTTAATTGCACCAGATAGGGGTGCCCTTTGGCAAAGGCGGCTGCGGCTTCTGCTGCTGGTTGACTAAACGCAATCCCGGATTTTTCGGCAGTGGTGATTAGCGTATCGACCGATTCTTGGTGCGATAACGGCTGTAATTCCACACGCACACCACGTCGAATAAACGTAGTGCCGGGGTGGTGTAACAGGCTGTCTACGCCATGGCTTAGCCCAGCCACAACGAGACTGATATCGACACCATCGCGAATTAGGTCTTGATATGCGGTCGCAATTATCGCCATTTCTTCGGGGTCTATGTGTTGCACTTCGTCAATCGAAATGACAATGCCGGTGCCGTGCGGCGCTAACAGGTCGCTCAGTGCCCGTAATCTACTGTTGAGTGTCGGTTGCGGGTGTTGCGTCTGGGTTTGCTCAGTGGTGATTCCGCCCAATCCGGCAATAGTGGCTCCGGTAATTCTACGGCTAGCTGGTGGGTCAATCTGGTGGATTTTGTTCGCAATGGTGGAGTTCACCAGGGTTTCCACTGGGTTCCGGTCAGTGGTGTGTACGCGTATCGGAATCCAACCGGCTTGGGACGCTATTTCTTCAAGTTCTGTCACCAAGGCGGTTTTCCCGATACCACGTAAGCCGCTGATAACTAAGGTGCGGCCCTGGTCACCGGGGAAGGAATCTAACGCTGCCATATACGAATCCAGTATGGCCTGGCGACCAGCCCATACTTGCGGCACGATTCCAAAGGCGGGGCGAAATGGATTTTTAGCTACAGTCATAGTTATCACTGTACCTATACCTCGACCGATAAATCCGATAAATTCTACATCGACCGATAAATTCGATAATTTATGGCTCTCGTGCAGCGCTTCGGCGAGGGCAGCTCAAGGCACAATCTGACGGTGATGGGCATCCTTATTCGCTATGCTCGAAACCTGATTAATCGCCATTGACATAGCAGATTGTGGATCTCATTCCCCAACGAAAGGAGATCACATGGCGGATCGTGACACTGTTGCATTGCATGAAAACATAAAAGGCCTGCTCAGCCAGGACTGCTTTCTCTGCGACATTTTCTCCACTGGCGGCACGGTGTTATCCGGTTTTTTAACGTGGGATTTTTCCAAACCACAATTTGCCAGTTACGAAGAATTTCTTTCCGCAGTGGCCGCATATAACCAAGAACGAGGCGCCCCATCAGGTTTTGATCCGGACGTCCTCACCCGCCCACTCGGTGAAGCATCTGAATACGATATCTATTACAGCACGAGGGTACGCGGCAACGATGATGTCTTAGCACCGGAAAAATGCCTTTCTGGTGCCGATTTCCGGGAAGAAGATTGCGAGAAAGGGTGGTACCCAGTCGATGTGGTGGCCACCTTCGATACACATGGCGGCCAGCATGTTGCTGCTGGTGAAGTGTTGTGGCACACCCACCTCATGCTGGCGAATAAGAACACCGGTGATGGAAAATTTTTCGTCGATATGGTTGACACTGGGACGGCAGAATCCCGGCTAGGTTTCTACATTCTCATGGGTTGTTAATGCTTCCCGTCCCCTGCCATTAACCCAAGCTATAAGGCGGAGGAGCCTTCCCCGTGCTCCTCCGCCTTAAAGCTTAGCCTTATGCGCGGGAGTTTTCTTAAGTACGTGCCGCTAAGTCGTAGGTGTTTATCCACGTTAGTGCTTTATTGTATGCCCCCGATTGGATAAGTTGCAGCAATTCCGGGTTTTCTTCCACTAATTTTTGCACATGTGATAAGAAATCCGGCGTTGCGATTCCGCGCTTGTACCAGGCAGGATCGGCCGCAGCGAGATAGTCGCAGTCCATCCCATCAGCCGACACGCCGCCGTTTAGGAACCGATCGCTGAAGTCAACGTTGCTGTTCAACCAGTCTTTCCGAGCCAATTCATGGAACACCACCGCCAACCCAGCATGTGGCTGCAATTTATTGAGCATCTCAGCGAGTTGTTCAAAGCTGTAGTCGGCAGACCAATGCCCGCACACATAACCGGACTCAACGTCAATGGTGTCCGCCGTGCGGTCCAAAGTTTGGATTACCTCGCTGGTTTCCGAGGAGATGGTGGTCAATTGGCTGCGCATGTACCAGCCTGGCTTCAAGTGTTTGATGCCGCGAAGATAAAGATGGGCGTCGGGACCGACAGATGCTTTCAGTAGATCCCCTGGTACCAGCGGATAGTGGGTGGCAATACTGCAGACTTCATATACACCGCCGTGATCGGTGGTGGCCACCGGTTTGCAGAGGACTGCCGCTGGTGGTTGCGGGCACAGTTGGTCGGTTCGCGGCCGAATGTGGACGCTGACGAAACACGTTGATTCCGGTGTGGCGCTGGTGGTTTCAGCGCTTGGGTCGTAGCTGTTGCGCGGCGCGACATCAACGGGATCAACAATTGGGCGTGCAGTGACGGTCACTGTCATGGTGGGGCTCCTGGATGAACTCAAGATACGGATTTATGGTCGTATATATTCTTGGACTCACCCAGGACCCCGTTTGGTTCCATGAGTTAGCGAAAAACTTTAAAATTTATCCCATCTTGCGATAAAACCACCCCATGACGGGTGAGAGAACCGCCGTCGGGGCAACCGAGGAGACCGCATTCATGGCTTTCGACAGCGGGCCGGGAACGACGCGTCGTTTGTTCTTCGCCATCGCGTCAAGAGTTTCTTTTGAGCAAGATTCGTAGGTTGTCCATAAGAAATCCGGGACAACCTTATCGACGATACTTTTCTCCGATTCCGGAATTTCCGCTTCCCTGACCGGCCCCGGCGCGAGCAGCGTGCAGCTAACACCGGTCCCCTTCAATTCGTAATGCAGCGCCTCGGTAAACGCATTAACCCCGGCTTTGGTCAGCACATAGGTGGCGTTATTGGGGATGGGCATGTTTCCCGCCGCCGAGCCCACGTTGCAGATAGCGCCGCTTTTACGCTCAATCATGCCGGGTAGCACCGCATGTGTGAGTTCAAAAACGGCAGTGGCATTCAGCGCGAATTGCTTGGTTTCGTAATTGAAGTCCTGCTCAATGAACGGGCCGAAGCTGGCGATTCCGGCAGAATTGACGATGATATTGATCTCCCGATCCTTGATATCGGCAATCAGCCGATCCAATTGCGGTTTTTCGGCCAGGTCGCAGGGATACACCTCGGCGATGATGGAGTGTTTGCGCTCTAAGTCGTCGGCAAGCTCACGCAGCACATCTTCGCGTCGGGCAACCAGAATGAGGTTATGCCCCATCGCCGCGAGATCGCGGGCCATAGCCATTCCAATTCCTTGGCTGGCGCCGGTTACGAGCGCCCGGGCCGACATTGATGGTGCGGGAAGTGCCATTGGTTATTCCTTATGTCCAGATTGGGGGTGAATTTGCTTCCTCCACCCTACCCGGTTTGTCGCCGTGAAAACATCACCCTGACCTGAAGAATTGTTACCTACGGTGAGGTGCGGTGGGAACGTCGATAAGCAAGTGGCTTAAAGTAGTAAGTTATGAACGACAGTACCCCAGCTAAAAACGATCGCCTGGTGTGGGTTGACTTGGAGATGACCGGTCTCGACATTCACCAGCACACCATCGTGGAGATCGCCGCACTCGTCACGGATGCAGATTTGAATATTCTCGGCGAGGGGGTGGATCTGGTCATTAACGCCACCGATGAACAATTGGCGAAGATGGATGATTTCGTCACCGAGATGCACCGCAGTTCGGGGCTCACTAATGAAATCAGGGCATCGACGATCAGCTTGGCAGAGGCGGAGGACGCAGTTTTGGCGTTGATCGAGCAGCACTGCGACCCAGAGCACCCAGCACCGTTGGCGGGAAATTCCATCGCCACGGATCGTTCGTTTATTCGGGAGCAAATGCCTCGATTAGATGCGGCGCTGCACTACCGGATGGTTGACGTTTCCAGCATTAAAGAATTGGCGCGGCGTTGGGCGCCGCGGGTGTATTTCAACCAGCCGGATAAGGGAATGTCGCATCGGGCATTATCCGATATTGTTGAGTCCATCCAGGAATTGGAATACTACCGGCGTAGCTTATTCATATCCGACCCCAGCGCCGAAGAATGCGAGGCCGCCAAAGCCGAGGCGACCGCCCGCTACCAGCAGTTTTTGCAATCTTAGGTTCGTGGGTTATTATTGTTCTCGCTGCGTAAACAGCGATGGTGGCTGTAGTTCAGCTGGTAGAGCACCAGGTTGTGATCCTGGGTGTCGCGGGTTCGAGCCCCGTCAGCCACCCCTAACAAAATAACCCGATTCATGCAGGTGAATCGGGTTATTTGCATATATAACCAACCTTGATGTCGCGTCACCACACACAGTTGTGGTGTTGCGAGGATTTAGGGTTTCCGCAAGATTTTCGCCATGTCTTTGCCCTTGGCTAGTTCGTCGATAAGTTTATCCAGGTACCGAATAAGCCGCATGAGGGGATCAACCACCTCTTGGACTTTCACTCCACACACGCTTCCGGTTATCAGTTCCCGATTCGGGTTAAGCGCAGGTGCCGCCTCAAAGAAACCCCGAAAATCCGTTTTCGCATCGAGATGATGCCGAAGGTCGGCCTCCGAATAACCAGTCAGCCAACAAATAATCTCGTCAACCTCGGATTTAGTGCGCCCCTTCTTTTCAGCTTTGGCGACATAGTGGGGATAAACATCCGCGACTGCAGTGTGGAAAATACGGTGAGACATGGACTCAATACTAGAGGGCGTCGTAAAGCTTTTGTTGCACACATTGCTTTACGACGCCCTCACGTTGACGCATACTTAGGCCGTTATACGTCGTCGGCGTTGCCTTTCTTCCAGGTCGCCCAGTCGATATTCCAATCGCCCAACCCGTCATAGCCGCTGAGGGTCTCGCCGACGGTGTTTTTCACGACGACAATATCGCCACGTTTGACGAAGTTCTGGAACCAACCAGCATTCTCGGTACTAACGTTAACGCAGCCGTGCGACACGTTGGTATTGCCTTGCGCCCACACAGACCACGGCGCGGCGTGGACGAAAATGCCCGAATATGACATCTGGGTGGCGAAATCCACCGGGGTGCGGTAGCCACCGTTTTCCAATGCCAACCCGTAGCTTGTGGAGTCCATTACCAAGTTCGGGTATTCATCGCCAATGATGTACACACCATTTGGCGTCGGCCACTGCCCCGACCCCAGGGATACCGGCATGGACTTTACCTTGTCGCCGTTTTTATACACGGTCATGGTCTTGGTGTTGTCGTCGACCACTGCTTCGACATGATCGCCGATGGTAAATGATGCTTTATTGCCGTTAGCACCGTAAATCCCCTCGCCAACTTTCACGCCGTACAAGTCAGCATGCACGTCCACCTTGGTGCCTGACTTCCAGTATTCCTTCGGCCGCCACCGAACTTCCTGGCTGGAAATCCAGTAGAAAGCACCTTCCACTTTCGGCTCAGTGGTGATTTTGATGGCCTTTTCCACTGCCTTCCGGTTCCCCACCACCGTGTCGAAACGGACACCGATGGTTTGCCCCACCCCAACGGTGGAACCGTCCAACGGCGCCAACGAATTTTCCGCCAAAACGTTTGCGGTGATGGTTTGGAACTTTGTCGTTGTGGTTTTGCCGTTCTTATCGGTGGCCACCACACTATAAGAGCGGTTAAAACCTAGCGGCTCGTCACTCGTCCACGACATGGCATCCTTCGACAGCTTGGACTTAATCACCTTGCCGTCTTCGTTGGTCATTTCCACCGATTTCAAACCCTCACCGACAGATTTGACGGTCACCGGGTCTTTCGGATTAACACCGGTAGCGCCGTTTTTGACGCTTACCTCTGGCGGCATCGGCTTTGCCGCTGCTGAGGTGACCGGTGCGCTGGAAGGCACAACGCTTCCTTCCGCACCAACCTCGGAATTGATCGTGCACGCTCCAAGAAGCAATGCAGCGCTAGAAACGACTGAAACACACACATGCTTGACAGCCCTGTGCGATACTCCCATACTTTTCGTCTTTTCCTGTCTTGAACTTATGCAACCTGACTTGATTGGTTGATGAAACAACTAAGAGCTGACATCCAATCCTAAACAACACTTTTACATTGAGCCCTACTTATCAATGTTCCGTTGTCATATTGTTACCAGCGGAAACCTCAGTTCCAACCTCTCACTAAAACATCGATCTAAAATCATTGCACGTTAGCAGCAGTTGCACTACTTACCGGTTTTCGTTGCCCCCGCCCTAGCCCCGACAATCCCCGCAGTTGCACACCACGACTCCCCGCCCAGCAACCTTCACACAAAACACCCACTGAACTGGGGATTTTACTTTAATACACAACTACTGTTATTGTTTTCTTCGTTGCCGACAAGCACTGATGTGTTTGCATGAACAACATACGCGCCATTAGCTCAATTGGTAGAGCAACTGACTCTTAATCAGTGGGTTCGGGGTTCGAGTCCCTGATGGCGCACAATATGCCCCACTAATGAGCTTTAAAGCTGATTGGTGGGGTTTTGATTTATCTATTTTCTAGCGAAGCTTGGGATGAGAGCCACAATCAACCCAGTTATCTTTTTAGATCTCAACCACACACTTTGCAATATTCAGGTTAGCCAAACCCCACCTTACTTGTTCGTCGATTTCAGATTTGCTTGATATGTCGCTTTCCAAATCTGTTGGAGCTTAGCACTGTTAGCGGCATCTAAACGTCTACGTTCAAGGATTGGATCTATAACCGCCCGCCTAGTACGCAAAATTTCTGAATGGTGTAAATCATCAATTGGATGTTCATAGAGATGCAGTTTTGATTCATGCGTAAAATTCCCACGAACCTTGTTTAAGTCATTAACCTTGGTGAGCCATTCATATCTCGAGTGTTCGACCAGTTGATACTCAATTGCTCTTTTTACGAGTGCACATATCCAGTCGGCAAATTGAATATTCGCCGAAAGCTTGCTGTCGACATGCATCGGCGGCTCAATTATTCGCCGCATATCTTCATGTTTCGTGGCTCTACCCAAAATATGCGAATACATAATAGGCAGTCGCTGCTGACGAGATTTTTCATTTATTTGATCCATCAACACAAGTATCTGTTCAGATTGCTGATCCGCAAACCTAGCAAGCCGATTCAATGTCTCACGCATGCAAATTTCTTCACGCAGGCTATACTCTTCTTTTCCACAATTTGTTTCCTTTGGGGTTCCCAACGGCTTTTCTTCCGCGTAGTAGAATAACTGCCCCCGAAAATCCTTAACTAGTTTATGGACGAGTTTACAAAGTACACGCAAATTTTGAGGACGCTCTTCATTTACTTTTGCATACAGAAGATTGGCCCCCTTTTTCTCCCATCTTCCCGGATCAATGTCCTTGGGTATTTCAGAAGCAAACAGCGTTCTTTTGTTATGTTCAAAGCAAGCAGCGAATTCGCGCGCATATTTTTCTGAGATGATGAATCCGCCGTATCCAAATGCGGGGCTGTCACTATATCTTGGGTGGTTTAGATCCACGAAAGCTCCTGGCTGACCAATTTCATCTATGTATGCCAGAAGCATGCCCTTCCTCTTTTCATCTGTAACGCGAAAACCCACGAATTAACGTGGGTTTTGGAGTTGCTGCCCGGGTTATTCTTGCCATTTAATTGACTCAAACCTGGCTTACACGCCAAACAATACTAGAATTATCAAATCTTATTCAAGCTTCCTAAACGAACCATCCTAAAACTACTGGAAGAATACATTGTGCAGGGGCAAGGGCTGCCGCTTCCGCCTACCCCCACTCAACCTTATGTCTTCTCTAATCATTACGTAACCCCACCATCGCCACGCCGAAAATAATTGTCCTGCGCAAAACCTCCGAGGTGTTTAAACTGTGGTGCCATGAGAGCTCTCGTTATTGTGGATGTCCAAAATGATTTCTGCCCGGGCGGTTCCTTGGCCGTTACCGGCGGCGATGATGTAGCCGCAGCTATTGCGGAGCATGTGACTAAAAGCCAAGGGAAGTACCACAAGGTGGTTGCCACCAAGGATTGGCATATTGATCCGGGCGATCACTTCTCAGCCGAACCAGATTTCGTGGATTCCTGGCCGCCGCATTGCGTAGCCGATACGCCGGGCGCCGATTTCCATCCGGGCTTAGCGCCAGTCGCGGAGCAGTTCGATGCTGTGGTGTTTAAAGGCCAGCACTCAGCTGCGTATTCGGGGTTTGAGGGGGCGACGGAGTCGGGCGAGATGCTGGCCGACTATCTGCACCGAAACGACATCACCATCATTGATGTGTGCGGGATCGCCACCGATCACTGTGTGCGGGCGACCGTTCTGGATGCGCTGAAAAGCGGCTTTGAGGTGAAGGTTCTCACCGATCTTTGCGTCGGGGTGGGCGCTGAGAGCAGCGAAGCCGCTTTGCAGGAAATGGTGGGAAGCGGCTGTCAGTTAGCGTGAGTTTTTGCTTTTCGACGCGCCAACGCTGCGGCGTCGAAAAGCAAAAGTCTGCGCCTAGCGGGCGGCGAGGAGTTGCTGCAACTCTTTCAGGTCCTTGCGCCGTTTGCGGGAACGCAAAACTCCCACGGCGATGAGCCCAACCACAACGGTGCCAACCCCCATCACGATCTTTTGCACCTCTGGTTGCTTGAGCTTCGCTGCGAGGTTGGTTTTAGCATCGTCAACGATGTTTTGCGGCTTGGCACGGTCGGCGATCTCGTCCAGGGTTTTCGCCAGCTGGCGGCGAGTGCGCTCAATTTCGCGCTGGATGTCATCAATGTTGCGTGCCACGGAACACTCCCTAAAAGTTTTCAATGAGGTTTTGTTTTCCTCTAACACCTTAGTCGGAATCCGAGGAAAAATGGTTAAACAGGTAAAGTTGAGCGCATGACTGAAAACCTGCGTTTGGAAATCGGCACTCAAGCCCCAGATTTTACGTTAACCAACGACTCTGGCGGCACCACCAGCCTCAAGGACTACCGCGGTTCGCAGGTACTGGTGTATTTCTATCCGCGCGCCAACACCCCCGGCTGTACCAAAGAGGCGTGTGATTTCCGCGATTCGCTGGCGCAATTCAACGACCTTGGGATCGCCGTGGTGGGTATCTCCCCCGATTCCCCAGAAAAACTCAGCCAGTTCCGCGCAGATCATGAGCTTAATTTCCCGCTTCTTTCCGACCCGGACAAGGAAGTCATGAAAGCCTACGGCGCGTTCGGTGAGAAGAAAAACTACGGCAAGATCGTGGAAGGCGTTATTCGTTCCACATTCCTTATCGACGCCGACGGCACAATTGCCAACGCCATGTACAATGTCCGTGCCACCGGGCACGTGGCCCGCGTAATCAAGGAGCTAAGCGCTTAAAAACCATGACTCACATGCAGGAAGATTCCCCCGAGGCTGAGGTTATCCTTCAGCCTCGGCGTCGGCCTGCGCAGAAACGATCGCGGGAACGGTATTCCCGAATTCTCGCGGCAGCCCGTTCGGTGCTTGTCGACGCCGGTTTCGAGTCCTTTACTTTCGACGAAGTAGCCAAACGAGCCGAGGTCCCAATCGGCACCCTGTATCAGTTTTTCGCCAATAAATACGTGCTCATCTGCGAACTCGACCGAGAAGACACCGCCGCCACCGTGGCGGAATTAACACACTTCGCCCAACAAGTCCCCGCCCTGCAATGGCCCGACATTTTGGACGAAATGATCGACCACTTCGCCGACATGTGGCGGGCCGACCCCTCCCGGCGCGCCGTGTGGCACGCCGTGCAATCAACCCCGGCGACCCGGGCAACCGCCGCCGCCACCGAACAGCCCGTATTAGCGCTGCTTGCTGGGGTTTTGGAACCACTATCGCCCCATGCCGCCGAGTCGGAGCGGCGCAACATGGCGGGGTTATTGGTCCACACATTGGTGTCGCTGCTGAATTACGCGGTGGGAATTACCGACGCTTCGGAAGAAGCCTTCGCAGGAACCGTTGCTGAGATCAAACGGATGCTGGTGGCGTACCTGTTTGCGGTGGCAACGGATTAATCTTGACTTGTCGAACCTGCCTTACGACGAATTAGTGAGGGAAACTCACCTCAACAAAACCAAGCTCACAGTTCACCGCATCAAGCACTCGCCTACCCCTCCCCCGAATAGCGCAAGCCTGGTTCCACTTATCACGCGAGAGTAGCTCAAGCTTTTCATCCACAAGGCTTAAATACGTGTGGAAGAGTTAGGGACAAGACAAACTATAGCTTTCTTTTACAGGCTCGAAACATTTCGATGGGGCTCATACATGCAACGTTGAACTCAGCTGCGACCTCGGGAATCTTGACTTTCCTGGTGTTCGGATCACTAGTTGCTTTCTCATACGTCACAATTTTTGCTCCCTTGGATATAGCAGCGGCGATAATTCTCGGATCAGCGCCTGCTAGGAATTTTTCTCGGCTGTGGATTCTATATTCGGGCTTTCTTTGATTCGTGACCCACTCGGTTACTTTGGCCAGATTCAATATCTGATCTAGGTCTTCTTCAAGCACATGATCATGGGTTACAACATTGTCTTTTACCCATTGGAAAAGCCACTTTTGTTGATAAGCAATCAGTTCGTCGTAAACAGATTGCGGGATCTTGGCTTCACCGGAATTTAGGAGATCTAAAATTTGCAACCAGAAACTGGGAACAACGTCTTCGGGATAGTGAGTATCTGCTGCTGTCATGAGCACATTCGCGTCTATCAGATACATTAGGCAGCAGCCTTTCTCACAGAATCCAAGAGACTACGAGCAGCCCCTTCCTTATTCACGCCTAGGTAGTACATGGCATCCCTCAGTGACAGAAGATCCGTCCCGACAGCATCAGCAGCAGCTGAAAGGAACCGCTCACCGATTCTGGGACGCATATTGTTGATCCCGTTTCCCCCATCTGGCTTTTTGATGGGGCCAGAATAACTACATTCCTCGATAAGCTCGTGAGCATCTTCTCGGTTGATTAGCCCGAGGTCGACCCCACGCCACACTGCGGCCGCAGGACTTACCCCAAGCCTGTGCACAATCGTGGCAATTGCATCCGCTTCATTAGGGAATTCTCTCCACATTTGTCGGAAGTAACTGGCTGGGATCAAAAACTCCGCCGCAAAACGATTGCACCATCGTTCAATGTCGGGTGCCCCATCTATTTCTTCCCCAGATATGCCAGGTTCCCCTAGCAGCACATGACCAAGCTCATGAGCCAGGCTGAACAGCTGAGCACTTTTCGTGTCCTTCGCGTTGACAAAAATTAGCGAGAACCCGCGATCTACGAGGGTAAAGCCTCGAAATTCCTCCGGATCAAGCGGGCGGTGGGTGTTATTACGAACCACAGAGCTTCGCATGACAAGCACGCCTGTGTTCTCAATGAACCGCGAAAGTTGTGTCACAGCTTTGTCACCCAAAGCATAGTGCCCTGGTTCCCATCCCATTCGGTCTCGAACCTCTCGGGCTGCTTGTTCTGGGTTTGATTCTAGGGTGTACGTTGGAAGAGTTTCTTCCTGATGAATATCAAATTCTTGGACGTACTCCACATACCAATCAAGTCGACCACGGCAATCTTCAATAACTTGCTTGAGGTCGGCACTTGGGTTCTTAACCCCTACACTTCCTACGGTGCGAAAATCTGGAAGATCAACTTCTTCTTCAATCGGTTGCTCAAGAAGCAAGTAGGGAAAAAGAGTATGTGCTTTATCTGCCAGCGCTTTTGCTTGACGAAGCGTGGGCTGTTGGGAGCCATCAAGCCACGACGTGATCTTCTTGAAGTCTGGCAGCTGAGAAAGCTCAGAAATGGGCATGCCAGTTTTGCCGATTGCCCATTCAAGGACTTGTCGTTTGATCGGTACTCGAATGCTCACTGCTCACCTCCGTTGCCAGAAACATAACCTTAGGTTTTGTTTCTGATTCTAGTATCCATGATTGCAGCGGAGTGTTTGAAAGATTACGCTTTTCCAATTTTGCTAAAGCGAAAACGTACCGTCACAACCCCACCTACGCACTTCGCAGCTACAACGCCGAAGTCTCATTTTTTAGACAAAGCAATTCCCCCGTACACGCGAAGATTTAGGCGCAAAAGCTACGGCTACCGACAGCAGCCATGCTTGACTTACGACGAATTGGAGGAAAACTCGCCCCAACAATACCAAGACCAAAGGGCAACGGATTTAAGCACCCACCACGCCCTCCCCGAAAGGCGCAAGCCTTGCTACAACACACAAATTGCGGTGGCGTAGTCGCCATCGTGGCTAATGCTCACCGTGATGACATCGGCAGTGACGTGGCTAGCTAGTTTCCCGGTGAGCACTATTTGGGTTCTCCCCCACCGATCCGGGGTTACTTGAATCTCCGCCCAATTGACCTCCTCCGGGCTGATTACCGGCGGTGCTCCATAGCGGGATTGCCCCCAGGCCTTGATAAAGGCCTCCTTTGCCGCCCACCGCCCAGCGAGGTGTTCCGCCCGGCGGGGCTTGGTGGCTGCGATGCGTAGCTCCAACGGGCTGAACACAGACTCGAATCTGCTTCCGGGTTGCGCCAATTGCTCCGCGAAGCTGGGAATATGCACCAAGTCGATGCCAACGAACGGGGTGGGGCTCATGGTGGCTATTCTTCCACAACCGTGGTGTTGGGGTTTCCCACAACGGGTTTCGCGAGCACATTAACTAATTGCTGTGCCAATTCGCGATGAGATCGATCAAAGTACAACACACTGGGCCCGCTGTAAATATCATCGACGAGGGTAAACTCACAGCCTTCGTAGGTGATGAACCACAGGTCGGCGTTTGGCGCGACCCCGAACCGCGGATTGAGGGTGGCTAAAGCCACAGGGTCGAATGCCTCGAATTCGATTTCCCATAGGTCATGGCCCAGGTTGAACGGCTGCATTATGCTAACTCCTTGATGAACAAATACGAGGCACAGCTACAGAATTACGAAATGGTGCGAACGCTCTCCACCCTGCTGGAATACATAAGCGGCACCCGGCTTGCATAATTTTAGTACCCCTTTTATTGCTGGTTTCCCGCAGTTGGTTTCGTAAGCATGTTAACCAATTGCTGTGCCAGCTTATAGTGCGACCAGTCGAAAAAACGCACACAAGGCCCGTAATCGAGATCGTTAACGAAAACAAACTCACAGCCTTCGTAGGTGATGAACCACAGGTCAGCATTTGGCGCGAGTTCACAACGCGGATTCAGGGTGGCTAAAGCCGCAGGATTGAATGCCTCGAATTCGATTTCCCACAGGTTATGCCTCAGTTTGAACGGCTGCATTATGCTTAACTCCTTGATGAACAATTATGAGGCACAGCTGCGGGATTTCGAAACGCTGCGCACAATCCCCACCCCGCTGGTGTAGGTTGTGCTGGACTCAGAGGAGTGCATTTCCCAGCCGCCTGATTTTTTCGTTTTGGAGATGCTGCGACGGTCAGCTGCGATTGGCCGGAACTATCCGATGCGGAATTAAAAGAATGCCTATCATTGGCCTTCGAGCTGTGGGTGGATTGCCGGTGGAGAGAAACCGATGGTTGCAGATACTTCGACTGGGTTTATTGCATGGATTTCTCTTCCAGAAACCTGTTGTGATGCTTGTCAACGCCCCAAGGCGCACGTTGGGAACAGGTGTAAAAAAGCTGATGGTTGCCCACTACTTATTCGGAAGTGGGAAACCATCAGCTTAGTCTTTGGCTTAACTACTTGACGACGGTGAGGACGCCGTCGACAAGCCGAGTGTTGTCGCTGAGCAGGATCGCAATTTCACGTTCCTTCGCGGCATTACCCGTAGCGCCTAGGTTGCGGTCGACAGGGCGCTCGAACAGCGGCTTACCGCCGTGCATACCAGCAACGATGGTGCGCAAGCCTGCGGCTTCACGTTCAGCAGCCTTATCCGCCCACTCGGCAGCAGCGGCTGCACCATCTGCCGCCCGGATTGCCTCCTTGAAGGCAGCCGGGTGAACGATGGCCACCAGGGCGGAGACGTGGCCGAAGCCAAGGGACGTGACCAGACCAGCCTTCGGTGCCTGCGCCGACAGGTCCAGCGGGCGACGCAGCCACACCAGGTGCTCATGCTGCGCCAGCACCGGGTCCACACAGTCAAGGGACATATTCGCCGGAACCATGCCGGAACGCAGAACCTGGGTCAGGCCGATCAGCTGGAAGGCAGCGGCACCGCCCTTCGCGTGACCAGTCAGGGTCTTCTGCGAGATCACATACAGCGGGTTACCGGAGCTGCGGCCGATTGCAGCGGAAATGCGCTCATGCAGATCCGATTCGTTCGGGTCGTTCGCCGTGGTAGACGTGTCGTGCTTGGAAACAATCTTGATGTCGTCAGCAACAACACCCACTTCGGCCAATTGCTTCGCCAACCGGGACTCGGTACCACCGCGGGCGGAACCCAATGCACCCAAACCAGGGGCCGGGATGGAGGTATGTGCACCGTCCGCGAAGGATTCCGCGAAGCCAATCACACCAAGTACAGGCAAGCCCATTTCCTTAGCGAAGCTACCGCGAGCCAGCAGCACGGTGCCACCACCGGCGGATTCGACGAAGCCGCCGCGACGCCGGTCGTTGGCGCGTGAGAAGTAGCGCTCCTCAATGCCCTTGGCTGCCATTTCACCGGAGTCAGCCGTGGCCGCCATGTCACCGAAGCCAGTGATGCCTTCGATGGACAGATCGTCGAAACCGCCGGCGACCACGAAGTCAGACTTGCCCAGCTTGATCTTGTCAAAGCCTTCTTCCACCGAAACAGCGGCAGTAGCACAGGCGGCGACTGGGTGGATCATCTGGCCGTAGCCGCCCACATAGGACTGCATGACGTGGGCTGCCATGACGTTCGGCAGGGCTTCCTGCAGAATATCGTTCTGGCGCGGCTCAGCCATGAGACCATCGAGGTACAGCGACCGCATGGACTGCATGCCACCCAGGCCGGTGCCCTGGGTAGAGGACACGCGCGCTGGGTGGATTGCTGCGAGCAATTCCGCCGGGCTGAACCCGGAAGCCAGGAACGCATCGATGGTGGCGACCAGGTTCCACAGCGCCACCCGGTCGAGGTTATCGACCATGTCGGCGGGGATTCCGTAGACCGAAGGATCGAATCCTTCTGGGATCTGGCCACCGACGAACCGGCTCATCGCCATTCGACGTGGCACCCGCACCACCGATCCGGCCTTGCGGGTGATAACCCATTCGCCGGAATCCTCATCGAATGCCGCGGTGGTCAGTTCCGGATCGGATTCCACGAAGGTCCGCGCGGCAGCCTTATCGGCGATATTGAAGGTGAGGTCGTGATCCAGGTACACCTGGGTCAGTTCCGGAGCCAGGTTATCGACCATGCCGAAGTCGTCGTGGAAGCGGCGCACGCCCACCCGACCGAGCACTTCGTCGTGGAAGCGGTCGAAGATTTCGGTCTCAGCGACTGGGTCGTCGTTCTGGTCGTACCAGCCTGGGGTTGGGTCGGTATCCCAGTGGATAAGACCCATGCTCCACGCCAGTTCGGTAACACCAGCGGCGGTGAGGCTGCCGCTTAATTCCGCGTCGAAGCGGGTACGGGCAGAACCCCACGGGCCGACCTCACCGGCACCAACGATGACAACCATATCGTCCAGGTCTTGGGTAACCTGGCCGGCGAAGTCCGGGGTGGTCTCGGCAACCGGGCGGTATGGGGTTGGCAGTGCCTCGATCGTGTCGGTTTCTTCGGTTTCCGGTGTCGCAGCGCTGTGCTCCAATTGCCGTGCCAAACCAGGCAGGTCGATGTCGGTTTCACCCAATCCACCTGTGACGTCTACTGTCACTGGCGACTGCGCAGCGGTTGCCCGAACGTCGGTGGCGATCTGGGCGACCAAAAGATCTGCCATTTCCTCGGTGGAATAGGTGGTCACACCAGCAGCTTCAACAGCCTCAACAAGTGGGTCGTTTCCGCCCATCAGGCCGGTACCACGGACCCAACCGATCAGCATGTGCACCAGCGAGGTGTGTGGTTGCCATGCGGGTTCAGCATTCCACCGGGTAACCAGGGCGTCGAGTGCTGCCTTGGATTCACCGTATGCGCCGTCGCCACCGAAGCGACCACGGTTCGGCGAGCCGGGCAGCACCACGTGCAGCCTGCGCCCGACATGAGTATCGGTGCCGATGGTGGACAAGCCCGCGATCAAACGTTCCACCGACCACAGCAGCAGACGCATCTGCATCTCGGCGACCGGGCCTGCGTCGGCAAGCGAACCGGAGACGCGCGGTGCGGCAAACGGGAACAGCAGGGTTGGCTTGAGCGCCGGTTTGACTAGCTTGGACGCGCCGTTGACGGTGGCGGTCTGCGCGGAACCAACCCACGCAATCAGATCGTCTAGGTCACTGAAGCTGGACAGGTTGGCAGGGACCACCCACAGCGCCGCAGTTCCGCGTGCCGATTCCGCGTACAGCTTCTTGTAGTAGCCCAACCGGTCGTGGCTTAACGACGACGTGGTGGCGATCACCGTCGCCCCACCGGCCAAGAGCCGCTTGACCACACTGGCGGCGATGGAATTCGGGGACGCACCGGTAACAACCGCCACGTCATCGGCGAATTCCAGGGCACGCTCATCACGTGCTTGAGCGGCGAGTTCGGTCAGACCGAAGTACTCCGCCTGGCGGGCAACCTGCTCACCAGCACCGGTCACGTCGATTGCGTCAGGGGCGATCTCACCCACAGCGACCCGCGTAACGTCTTCACGCGCGCTGGCCCAGCGGTCGTCGATAAGCACCGCAAGATTCTCATCGAACCGTGGTTTGATCTGCCGTGGCCAGTCGGAACCCAATTCCCGGGATACGAGCTCAAACAGGGCGGCGTCTGCGTCGGCGTCATCCAGTGACAGGGTCTTGGACGGTTCCGCGTCCAAGCCCAAGTTGCTCAAGATGGTGCGGGCGGCTGCGGCAAGCACACCAGCTTTACCGGTGACCTGCTCGGCGAATTCGCCCAGAGCTGCGGAATCAACAACTCCGCCGCCAGCGCCGCCACCGGCACCTGGCATAGCAACGGCAACACCCTGCTCAGCCGCGACAGCCTGCACCGCCGCGTCGATCAACTGGTCGAGCTCACCGGCGTTGCTTGGTGCGGCAGGGCTCAGTGTTGCCAAGTCGCCGCCACGCAGCGACGCACCTTCACGGGCGCCGATGACCACCTGGGCGACCACATGGTCTGCCCAGCCTTGACCCAATCCCCACACACCGGTGACCCGTTCGGAAATGTAGTTTGCGCGTTTACCGGTTGGGCCCGTCAGGCGGCGTAGGGCATCGCCCACGGCTTCAGACAGAACCGGGCCGAAGGCGGAATAGCCCTTTGCCATGCGGGTGACAGTGCCGTACAGGTCATTAAGCTCCGCATCCGCAGCGCCGTCGATAGCGCCTAGCCCAAATTCCACGCCCAAGTCCAACAGCAATTGGTTACGGCGGGAGGAAACGCCCTCCACCAGGGTTTCGATCGAATCCGAGGCACCCATCTGATCCGGGCGCACCTTCGTCCACAGCGCGATAAGCATAGCGGTGGCATCAGCTGGGCTAAACGAAATGTCGCTTGGCGTACCAGCCGCAACCGGAGCGGCGGGCGCTGGGGCAGCTGCTGGTGCTTCCGCCGGGGCTGGTTCCGCAGCGGCAGGTGCTGCTGCGGGTGCGGCGGCGGTTTCGGTTTCTGTGCTTTCTGCTGGCTCGGCTTCTGCCACTTCGCGCACGATTTCGTCGGAGGCGAATACCACGCCCCGGTCGCGTTCGACGTTGAGGATCTCCACCTGCGTACCCGCGTACTGCGGCAGGGCTGCGGTCTGAGCCATCATATTCGCCAGGGTTGGGGCGGAACCGACACCAACTTCCACGAACCGTTCGGCACCTAACCCACCGTTTTCGACGGAGCGCAACAGCAAGTCCTGCGTTTCGATCCACCGCACCGGCGAAGCGAATTGCCAGGCTAGAAGCTCCACCAACAAGGTACGCGCCAGGCGCTTCGGGCTGCGCACTTCAACATCGAAATCAGCCAGGATGCCCTTGATGATCGGCGCATCCACCACATCCAGAATGGACTCGACAAAGTCGCGGGTCAGCCCAAACGGACGGGCAACCAGGTTTGGAATATAGCGGCCGACCAGGATGTCCAGTTCCACCTCGGCAGGCAGCAAATCGTCCAAGGTGGCGCGGAATGCGTCCACCCCACCAAGCAGGTGGCTGGAGTGGAACGGCACGTCGATGCCTGGGATCAGAATGAATGCCCGCTGACCCGGCGCGGCCTCCTCGCAGGCAGCTTCGAGTGCCTTGAGTCCCTTGAAGGTACCGGCCACCGCGTATTGCATACCGGCGAGGTTGTAGTTGACGATCTCGAGGAACTCGCCCGACTTGCGTGCAATATCGGCCACGAAATCAAAGACGTTTTCGGCGGTCAATCCCATCTTGTGGGGGCGAAGGGCCGCCAGACCGTAATTGGAATTGCCCTCAGCGTCGCGTTCAACCAACCGGTGCATGGTCAGGCCACGCTGGTAGACGATTTCCACGACGTTTTCAAGGGACAGCACATCTGCATAGGCGGCCAGGGCGTTGTATTCGCCCACCGAATGTCCAGCGAAGAACGCCCGCTGGTTGAGAACATTGGCTTCCCGCATCTCAGCGATCTGCGCCACACCCAAACATGCCATCGCAACCTGGGTGAATTGGGTGAGGAACAGCACGCCCTTCGGGTGGGTGAATGTTTCGCCCGCGACAACCACCTCGGTTGGGTTGTTCTGAACGATCTCCAGCACCGAGAAGCCCAGCTTGCTGCGGGTGTGCTTATCGGCACGATCCCACACTTCACGTGCGGCCGCCGACTTGGAACGTGATTCCATGCCCATGCCTTGTGACTGAATGCCCTGGCCGGGGAATGCGTAGAACGTTTCCGGCGCGACCATTGTGGCGGTGGCGGTCAAAACCACTTGCCCATCAACGGTGGCGGTTACTTCGCGCACTTCGCCGCGGCCGGGGCGGGTGTCGATTCCGGTCCGCTCAACCACAAATTCGACCTCAGCGCCCGGCAGGATAGGTGCCAGCATGGTCGCGGTGTATTCCGCCACCTTCGTCGGGGTGGTGGTCACGGATTCATCCGAATAACCACCGGCGGCCAACAACTCCGCGATGGCGGAGGTCCACATGCCGTGCACGATCACACCATCCTTGAGCCCAGCCAATGCCGCAGCGGTATCGGAGACGTGGATCGGATTGCGGTCGCCGGAAACCACGGCGAAGGAATGCATCGACTCCGGCGCGGTGACCTTGGCATACGCCCGGAAGGAACGCGGCGCATGCTCGTGGGTGGGCAGCACGGAGGTGTTCGTGCGGGCGGTGGCGTTGCCGCGCCGACCGCGAATCGCCATCCGCTCAGACAGCTTTGCAAGCGGGGCACCGTCGGCGGTGATCTCGGCGCGGATCAAGACGATGCGGCCGATTTCGGTGTCGGCGACTTCCTCCGCCTGTGCGGTAATCTCCAAATCGATAACCTCACCCGGTTGCGGATTCGGAACCTCGCCGATCATGGTGATGTGGTGCTCCAGGTGCACCAGGCTTAGCATGCCTTCGACCACGGAGGCGGAATCGGTACCCGGAATGACTGCGGATTGCACCGCGGCGAAAATCGCAGGCCAGGAACGTCCCACCAAAACATCAGGGGCGGTGCCAGCCGGAACGATGCTGCCGGGCAAGTGACCGGCGGTGACATTGACGTAATCGGCGATATCCTCAGCCGACAGGGTGGTCTTCCACCGGGCCACGCCGGAGGTATTCTCACCGATCTGCCCACCAGCGGCAATCGTCGCCAAGCTCGTCATCGCCGCCTCGGCGTCGGCCCGCGTCACCTGCGGAACCGCGTTAGCTGGGGCATCCTTCGGCAGCGTCAACCGAATATTCAAATCCGCAGTGGTGCCAAATGCGGTGGAACCAGCCAACGGAACCGTCAACACCACATGCTCATCGTCTTCGGGCACCAAGGTGGCACCGGTTGGGGCATGAGTGGCCTGCTTACGGCCGTTGACCTCACCGAATTCCCACGCATCGACGTCACCCAGGCGGGCAATAAGCGAGGTCTGGTGACGGCCCGCCCAGTACGTACCGGAAGCGTTGATAACACGCTTGCCCGGGCACTGCTGCGCTTCCGCGACCTCCGCGCCCTCCTTCTCCAATTGGGCAATCGTGGCAGCGTTAAAGCGCTCCAACAGCTCAGCCACCGGCTCATTTGCCTTGGTGATACCCGCAACAGCCGCGATACCTGGGATGATCGCCACCTGGTCGGCGTCGTAACGCTCATCGTGCGACTGCCACAGCGAATCGGAACGCCACCAGCGGCGCAC
>NZ_JAUNKC010000032.1 GCF_030532965.1 Corynebacterium sp. | reverse complement strand
CCAAAACCACAGGTCAACATTTCATACGCATTTTCCTGGTGAGAAAACCTCAATATGTTTCCAAGTATTGGGCGTTGTTAGCGATCGGGAAAAGGGAGTCGATCCTATGAATGTCGGTTAGTTCGATCAGGAGCTTAAGCGGAGGTCTTGCTGCTGTTGTTGGTTATGGTGCAGGGTTTTATCTCCCTAAACATTGACAAATGGTTCTTTTATCTTTTGGTCTAAAGACCATGCATCCCAACCGGATACTACAAACACGCTCAGCATGTTTAAGGCATTGCGCCCAATGCACCTTGGGGTGTTTTAGTAGGCTGGTGCCAAAGGTCTCATCGTTGTGTGGGAGGTGGCTACGATGGCGGGGCGAACCAGACCAGCTCAATTTTTCCTGTTCGCCTCCCTTGCGGTTTCCATTTTCGCGTTTCTGGTTCCGTTTCTATTCACCGACCTGATGCCCGGCACGATTGCGGGGTTTGTTGCGATTACGTTTCCGCTTGGGGTGGTCGCGGCTGCTTTGGGCTACTGGGGCCGCAGCATTAACGCCATGTGGTTTGGCATGGTGGCAGGCTTATCGCCAGTCTTCTTCGGGTGGCTGTACTTTATTGTGGGCTTTAGCCAATAAGATTTAATTGTGACGCAATTCCCGGAACCCCCACTAACCAATCAGTTTATCGACCCCATCCACAAACTCGCCCACGAGTCCGCGTTGCGATCGATCGGTCGAGTGGTTACCGAAACTGTTACCCCGACCCCGCCGGAGGAGGCGTTGGCGGCCGTCGTCAAGCAATTGCGTTTGGGCGGGGTGTTGGTTGTCACCGGCGCGGGGGTGTCCACGGACTCAGGAATTCCGGACTACCGGGGTGCCCACGGTTCCTTGAAGCGGCACCGGCCGATGACGTATCAGGAATTCCGTTTCGATCCGCAGGCGTTGCGGCGGTACTGGGCGCGATCGTTCGTGGGGTGGCGCCATATAGATCGTGCGCAACCTAATGCCGTGCACGGCTATGTTGCGGAATGGGAGCGTGCGGGACTGGTCACGGGGGTTGTCACCCAAAACGTCGACGGCTTGCATCAATTGGCGGGGAGTAAAAATGTTCTTGCGCTGCATGGGGATTTAGCCACCGTGGTGTGTCTTGATTGCGGATTGCGGGAGGATCGCAACGCATTCGATGCCCGGATGGCGGCGATGAATGCTGGTTTCCTGGAATCGGTCGCCATCGACCCCGCCGATATCAACCCCGACGGTGACGTCGCGTTGGCGGCGACGGATATTGCCCGGTTCCGCTGCG
Source organism: Corynebacterium sp. (assembly GCF_030532965.1). Lineage (GTDB taxonomy): Bacteria > Actinomycetota > Actinomycetes > Mycobacteriales > Mycobacteriaceae > Corynebacterium. The sequence goes on along the minus strand of NZ_JAUNKC010000032.1, from coordinate 35,889 downwards.
CCCCGTGCGCCAGGTGCGGTTCGATAGTAATGAAGCCAGACGTGGTCTACTTCGGGGAGTCGGTGCCGAAGGAACGAAAAGACCGACTTCGGGATTTGCTTGTCGACGCCACCTCGGTGCTCGTTTTGGGTTCCTCATTGGCGGTGATGAGCGGCATGCGAGTGGTGATCGATGCTAAAAAACTTCGAAAACCCGTCAGTATTGTTAACGCTGGCCCAAGCAGGGCCGATAACCGAATGGATATTGTTTGGCGTAGCCTATTAAGGCCTGCGTGCGCAGCGATTTCGGAAACGTTGCTGCAACGGCAACCGTAGGACGTCGACAAGCAAAAATTTACACGTTAAGGAAAGTCATAGATGTATAGGCGGCGGATTGGGCTCGTAGCTATCACTGGGATAGCCATAGGCGCAGCCATTATTGGGCCAAAGATCTACGCGGACCGCATGACACCGCCACTGCCGCTATCAACCAGCACCAGCGCCAGCGCTACCTCGCAATCGTCCCCCAGCGACGTCAATGGCGAATGGGTGGTCAGCACCGGTTCCTTCGCTGGTTATCGAGTCCGGGACATACCCGAAAACCCCACCGGCGATATTTTTAGACGGACGCAACAGGTAATCGGAACGGTAACGGTAGCCGAAGACATCATGGCTAATGCCGCGATCGAGGTGGACCTGGCGAGCATAACCACCGGCGCAGGCCACCGTGACGACTATTTCCGACACAAAGCTATCGATACCCAGCTCTATCCCACCGCAACGTTCGTCGCGACTATGCCTGTCGACGTTTCCCAGGGGGCTGGTTCCATCGACGTTCCCGGCGAACTTACCATCGCGGAGCATACCCAGCCGGTGACCGCCAAGGCGAATGTCGTTCACGGCGGAAGTGGTTTAGTGGTGTCGGGCACGGTACCGGTGCAATGGTTGGACTTCGGCATAGCGACACCGCAATTGGGTGCGGTGGGGCCGGATTCCGCAGTCGACATCGGATTTTTCTTGAATCTGAGCAAATAACCCCGGAAAAATGTGGGTAATAACACAAGACTGGGTGGGGTTAAACACATGCAACCGTCCTGATGTTAGGTTAGTCTAAGTTGGCCTCAGTGGTCATTCTAATTATCTACAACTTTAGGAGGGAATGTGCGCCCGCACCGTACCGTGATATTTCGTGCAGCAGCAGCGCTAGCTGCAGCATTATCGCTTACATTGGCAGGATGTGCTGATTCTGGTTCGTCTCAGTCGCAAAGCTCTGCAACAAAATCTGCAGCAACCGCCGATTTTGAACCAGTGACCATTAGCCACGTTTTCGGCGAAACTGTTATTGAATCCAAACCAGAACGAGTAGCTACCGTCGCGTGGGGTAATCACGAGGTTCCCTTGGCGTTAGGCGTGGTACCTGTTGGTATGTCCAAGACGACCTGGGGCGATGACGATAATAACGGCGTTTTGCCGTGGGTGGAAGAGAAATTAGCGGAACTTGGCGCTGAAACCCCAGTGCTTTTCGACGAAACCGACGCCATTCCGTTTGAAGAAATTGCTGCGACTGAACCTGATGTCATTCTGGCTTCTTATTCTGGGATTACGGAAGAGGATTACAAGCAGCTCAGTAAAATCGCCCCTACCGTTGCCTATCCTGAATTACCGTGGACCACATCGCTCGACGATATGATTTCCATGAACGCGAAAGCATTGGGATTAACATCTCAGGCAGCTGATTTATCCACAGATTTAGACAAACAAGTCGCCGATGCTCTGGCGGCACACCCACAACTAGCGGACAAAAACGTTTTATTTACGTCTTTCGGATCTCAGGACGATTTTTCCAAGGTTGGGTTCTATTCCACTGGTGATCCACGCGCGGGTTTTCTGAAAGACGCTGGTCTGGGCGTACCGAAGATCGTGGAAGAAAAATCCAAAGACGCCGATAAATTCTGGATCGAAGTATCGGCAGAAAATCCCGAACAATTTGAAGACGTAGATTTGCTTATTTCCTACGGCAGCAATGATCCCGCCGAAAACGAAGCAACACTGAAGAAACTGCAGGAAGACCCACTTCTTGGAAAGATTCCGGCGATTGCAAACGGTCACGTCGCCTTCCTGGGCGAAGGCCCATTGGCATCCGCCGCTAATCCGTCCCCGCTGGGTATTCCATGGGGACTGAACAAGTACTTCGATACCCTTGAAGCCGCACTTTAATCAGATCGTTGACCTACCCGATTCGCGCCATCTATTTACCAAACTCACCTGGTTAGTTGTACTATCGGTCAGCTTGGTAATAGCAATGGCGGCATCAGTTGCGTTTGGTGTGCGCGATGTAAATCTTGTCGACATTGTTCATGCCCTTGGTGGGAGCAATGCCACCGCCAGTGAAGCAGCCGTTTCGGTGCGAATCCCACGCACAGTGCTAGCAGCACTGATTGGGGGTGGACTTGCATTATCGGGAGTTACGATGCAGGCCGTGACCAGAAACCCCCTGGCCGATCCCGGCATTTTCGGCGTTTTGGCTGGAGCCGCTTTCTTTGTCGCCTCCGGTATTGCTTTTTTCGATTTATCGGGACAGCTTCCCACAATAGTGGTGGCGATAATCGGGTCGGCAGTCGCTGCCGTGTTTGTCTATAGCGTTGGCTCCATCGGATACGGCGGGGCCACCCCGCTGAAACTGGCGTTAGCCGGGGCAGCCACAACTGCGGCATTATCGGCGATGGTCAGTGCGGTATTGCTGCCACGAAGTGACGTCATGGATCAATTTCGTTTCTGGCAGATCGGAAGTGTGGGAGGTGCCAATTGGACAGACATCGCCGTTGGTACGCCGGTGTTTCTGGTAGGTGTTTTTATATGCCTCGGGTGTGCCACTCGAATGAACTCGCTCGCACTAGGTGATGATATCGCCGCCGCATTGGGGATTCATGTTGTCCGGGCGCGGTTAATTGCCTCGCTAGGGGCAGTGATCGTTTGCGGCGTTGCTACCGCACTGGCAGGACCGATTGGTTTTGTGGGACTGATCGTTCCGCATTTATGCCGACTGCTGGTGGGGACGGATCACCGTTGGCTGCTGCCTTATTCCGCGATGTGTGGTGCCGTTTTACTAGTATCAGCAGACACCCTTGGGCGGGTTATTGCGAAGCCAAGTGAGATTTCAGTAGGTATTCTTCTTCCACTTATGGGAGCACCATTATTCATTTGGATTGTGCGACGATATAGGACGCAGGGATCATGACGGACAAAGGATTCATCAATGAATTAATGCACGCGCGTAGCCGTCGTCGAAGGCAGTTTCTCCGCACAGCCATCCTGCTCTTGGTAGTGATCGTCGGTGGGTTCTTCGTATTTCTCATGGTAGGAACCCGAAACTACAGTTTTATGCAGGTGATCGGGGTCATCATTGGCGAGAATATTCCAGGCGCAAGTTACGCGGTGGGCGAAATACGATTGCCCCGCGCCAGCTTGGCGGTTGCCGTGGGGTTTAGTTTCGGAACTGCCGGGTACAGCTTTCAATCGCTTTTACGCAATCAATTAGCGTCACCAGATATTATCGGGATTTCCTCCGGGGCGAGCGCGGTGGGTGTGATTGCAATCGTGCTCCTAGGCTGGGGGCAGACGGCGGTATCACTTGCGGCATTAGTGGGTGCGTTAGTGACCGCACTTGCCATCTATTTACTGTCAGCCACCGCAGCTGGCGGTTTTGCGGGGACGCGACTAATCCTCATCGGCATCGGCATTTCTGCGATGTTGATGAGTGTGGTTTCCTTCGTCCTGTCTCAAGCTGCCGTCTGGGATTTAGCCACCGCCAGCAGGTGGCTAAGCGGTTCCCTCAATGGTGCAACCTGGGAACGGACTGTACCCGTAGTTATCAGCTGTTCTGTCGTTGTTCCGTTTTTGGTTGTGCAATCACATCGCCTGTATTTGCTGTTGCTTGGCGACGATTCAGCTGCTGCCTTGGGCATTTCAGTAGCGGCAACCCGCTTGAAAGTGGTAATCGCAGCGGTCTTTTTGGTTGCTATCGCCACCGCAAGTTCTGGTCCAGTTTCCTTCGTTGCGTTTATGTCCGGGCCGATAGCGATGCGAATCAGCCGTCCCGGTCCGGCGACCTTACTGGTATCTGGGTTGGTTGGGGCTATTTTGGTGCTGATTTCGGATTTTATCGGCCAATACCTACTGGGGGTTCGATATCCAGTGGGGGTTATCACTGGAATTCTGGGGGCACCATTTCTGGTGTACCTGCTTATCGCACAATCTGGAGCTAAAGGATCAACATTATGACCTCTGCTGCACCTGAGGACAATCTACGGGAACTCGCCGCAGATAATCTCACCCTAGACTATGGCGGAGCCACCATAGTAGATGGGTTATCAATTACCATCCCATCGGGAAAAATAACCTCCATTATCGGACCAAATGGTTGTGGGAAATCCACGTTGCTTCGCGCTCTATCTCGACTATTGACCCCAACGTCGGGGCACGTAACGTTGGATACGCGGCGGCTGGAAGAATACCCGCGTAAACAACTAGCGCAAATCTTGGGTTTAATGCCGCAGTCGCCGGTGGTACCGGAAGGGATCATCGTCAGCGACTTAGTAGGACGGGGAAGATACCCCTACCAGGGATTGCTAGGTCGATGGGATAACCGCGACTACGAAGTCGTCGCTGACGCATTGGCCGCTACCAGAACGAAAGAATTGGCTCACCGACCGGTCGACGAATTATCTGGTGGGCAGCGGCAACGCGTGTGGGTTGCGATGGCATTGGCGCAGGAAACAGACATTCTGCTTCTCGACGAACCCACCACCTACCTCGACATAGCGAATCAATTGGAAATTCTGGACTTGCTGATTGACCTCAATTCTCGAAGTCGCACCACCATCGTCATGGTGTTGCACGATATGAATCTCGCGGCGCGATATTCCGACCACCTGATAGCCATGAAATCGGGAGCGATAGTAGCTGCTGGCCCGCCGAAAACAGTCATAACCGCCGATACCATGCATGAGGTATTTGGTATCGATTGTGTGGTTATCGATGATCCGATTTCGGATACCCCGTTGGTCACCCCTAAAAGCCGACATCACCAGTAAGGCAGTCAGCATATGTACCAACCAATGCGGGCACAGGTTTCGAACATCATCCGACTTAGCCCTAATTTCGTGCGGATCTACTTTAGCGGCCCAGAATTAGCCAATGTTGATACCACCGAACCGATTTTTGACCGTCGGGTCAAACTGCTCTTTCCCAATGCGCATGGTGAACTCCCAGAGTTCAACCCCATCGATCCGTGGTATCACCAATGGCAAGAACTACCGGCAACGCTCCAACCTCCAATGCGATCCTATTCAATCCGTGAAATTCGCAATGGTGTCACCGGTATCGAAATCGCGATTGATTTCGTCCTGCATTCACGCCCTGGTGCGGAAGGGCCAGCCAGCGCCTGGGCGGAAGCTGCACAATTCGGCGATTCGGTGGTTATCGTTGGGCCAAAGGCCACCCTTGATCCTGGTAGACCCGGCGAGCAACGACCCGGCATCGAATTTCAACCTGCGACCGCCTCACATATCGTGCTAGTAGGAGATGAAACTGCGGTGCCAGCCATCGGCCGCATTCTGGAAGACCTGAATAACAATGACAACATGATCCCCGAAGTGACAGGGATGGTGTTTATGGAAGTTCCACAACATGCGGACTTTTTACCATTGCAGTGTCCACCAGGTTTTTCTCTCCAGTGGTTTCACCGAGAACACCAGCCCCACCACGGCGAGCAACTCATACAGGCGATCTGTGCATACATGGATGACTTGGGAATCCACACATTGAACACGCCCCCAATCATCGAAAATCCACAACCCACCACGATTAGCGGTTCGCCGGAGCTGGTCTGGGAGACCCCAACCTATTCCGCTGCAGGAGACGACATTACAGCTGGGGCGCATTCCCCTATACACCACTATTTCTGGATCGCGGGCGAAAGCGGGGTGGTGACGAAAATTCGGCGGAAACTGGTGCGCGACTTCCACATTCCGCGTCATGCGGTTGCCTTCATGGGCTACTGGAAAATTGGACGGGCTATGGGCTAACCACCCGTTGTTGGAGTTGCGCTACCTGCCGATTGGGTTGATAACCAGTACACTTTTTAATTAACGGTCAAGACCCCGGTCAGAGGAGTTCGCTACTATATGAATGCACCGCACGCCACTGATACCTTGCGCACTGGGCTAACGCCAGCGCAGGCCGTCGAAAAGCTCGAAAACCACTACGCAGCGGCGGTCGAGACTGCGCGCCGGGTGCTAGAAACCGGAATATCCAACGGTGACTTTTCCGAATATGCTGACGTCACCTATCCAAAACTCACGGTGCGGGTTAACTCGTGGCACCCGGTGGATCGCACCGAACCCTTCGGTTACGTCGACGATGCGGGCTTATATTCGGCGGTGATTTCCAAACCGGCGCTGTTATCGGCGTACCTGATGGAGCAGTTAGAACGACTCAACAAAAACTACGATTGCACCATCTTTGTCTCCGATTCTGGGATTCGAATCCCGCCGGAATACATCGATGGATTGGCAACAACCGCCACCCAATTGACCGGTGCCCGGCGTTCCCCGGAGATTCCCCGACCGAGTCTCGATGACGTCGACGACGCCATCATTGACGGTGATTGGGAGGCTTTCCACCAGGATGAAAAGCCGCTTTTTCACTTCACCCCGCAACGCTTCGACATAGCCTGCGCGCGGATCGAACACTACACGGGGATCCCAGTGGAAACCGTGCAAAAGTTCATTCTATTTACCAACTACGACATGCACACCAGGGAATTCTTGCGGTTTGGTTTGGCGGAATTGCGTAACCCCCAGTCCCGGTATCGCGCTTTGGTGTTAGCTAATGGCACCGAGATCACGGCGGAGACTGTGGACACGGTTCATGTCGATCAGCTGGTCGGGGCGGCTAAGTATCAAATGCCCCGTTTCGACTTGGTGGCGGCAGGAAACTACGGGATCACCATGATAAATATCGGTGTCGGGCCGTCGAATGCCAAGACGATAACCGATTGTTTGGCGGTGTTGCGCCCGGAGGCTTGGGTGATGATCGGCCACTGCGCCGGGTTGGACGGTCGCATGCGAATGGGGGATTTGATCCTGGGTAATGCGTATCAGCGCAGCGATCACCTGCTTGATGGCCATATTCCGATCAATTTGCCGATCCCGGCAGTGCCGGAGGTGCAACGCGCATTAGAGGCAAGCGTGACGGAAATTTATGGGTCGGACTTATCACTGATGCGTACCGGCACCGTCATTTCTACTGATGACCGTAACTGGGAATGGCATACTCCCAAAGCGTTGTGGGAGTGGTTGCGTGGTTCCACCGCGGTGGGTTGCGACATGGAATCGGCGACATTGGCGGGCAATGGTTACCGATACCGGATACCGTATGGAACCTTGCTGAGCGTATCTGACCTGCCGTTACATGCGGTTCCGAAACTGCCCGCGGCAGCCCAGACGTTCTATTCCAATTCCAAGGAAGCGCATGTGATGTGTGCGGTTCGGGCTGTGGAACATCTCGCAGAAACGCCGGAACGATTGCGGACGAGGAAATTGCGCCGTACCGTGGCAGAAGTACCGTTTAGATAGGATAATGCAATTATGGGTTTTGGGACACGGAAGCTTTGGATGTGTGTAACGTCGATCGGCCTCGCCCTCGGGCTGGCCGCCTGCGGTGCCGCCCGAGAGGGGGATACAGCAGGCACGGCCGACAATGTTGCAGCGGCGAAACAGGAGGTAACGCCGCCTTCGCTTGTCGACGACGACACGGGGCGCGGTTTGGCCAAGCAATTATCCGGTGCGGACACCGTCGAAACGGTTGTGGTTGATAAGGACGACATTCGCCGTGAGGAATATCTGCGGAAAGCGGTCCAGCTCAAGGCAGGATTAATCACGACGTCCGGCGACGCCGCCCAAGCGGAAGAGCTGGAAAAAGAGTTCAAGGTCATTCCCACGGAGAAGCTCGACGATGTTGTCCTGGAGAATCCCACCGAAGAAGCGGTCACACCCTTAAATCTGTTACACGGATACAAACCCACCAATGAAGACACTGTGGTGCTGTTAGGTAAAGACACGTCGTTGGCAAATGTTGTAACAGCGATGGCTCATGGTGTCCGAATTGAGTTGCTGCCCATCTCGGACGTGCGGGCTAGTTCCACGGTGATGAAGCAGGTGGCGAAGCCGAAGAACATCAGGATCATCGCGGCGGGCAGTGATTTCGGGGATAACTCCGATCTGGAAACGCAATTATCCCTAGCGAAGGCGGGTCCGGTTCCTGGCGGGGAAACTGGCGTGGTGTTCCCGGGTCGAAGGATGGTTGCGTTGTACGGGCATCCAAGTGGACCTGCCTTAGGCGCGATGGGCGAGCAAAACCCGGAACAGGCGGTACACCGGGTGACGGATTTGGTGCGGCAGTATAAAGAGGCGGACCCAGAGGACGACAATGACTATGTTCCTGCCTTTGAAATTATTGCTACGGTAGCGTCCAGTGCGGCGGGTGATGACGGCGATTATTCTAACGAGTCCACGATTGAGGAATTGCGGCCGTATGTTGATGCGATTGGTGCTGCGGGAGGTTTCGCCATTCTAGATTTGCAGCCGGGCCACGCTAGCTTCTTGGATCAGGCTAAGCGCTACCAGGAACTTCTGGAACTGCCTCACGTGGGATTGGCGCTCGATCCGGAATGGAAAATTAAACCTGACGAGCGGCCACTGGCGCGGGTGGGAAACACCACAAGTGCGGAGCTCGACGAGGTGTCTGAGTGGCTGGCGCAATTAGTGCGGGATAAGAACGTGCCGCAGAAGATTTTGATCCTGCACCAGTTCCAGGTGGGAATGATTGAGGGGCGAGAGAACCTGAACCTTGACCACCCAGAATTGGCGTTCGTGCTCCACGCCGATGGGCATGGCACCCCAGGGCAGAAGTTCGATACCTGGAATACGCTGCGTGAGGGGCTACAACCTGAGATTTTCTTGGCCTGGAAGAACTTTATCGACGAAGACACCCCGATGTTCGATCCTGCGCAAACAACGCAGATTGATCCGCAGCCGTGGTTCGTGAGTTATCAGTAGAGTCGGGGCTTTGCTCGGCCTCTTCTTAATTGAGCTTAAGCTTAAGAGTAGAAAATATACTTTCGTCTACTAATAATCACCCCCTGTAGTAATTTCGCTAAAAATACCCCCAATCTGTTACCTGGGTCACTTATGTCGAAATTGCTACACTGCGCCACGGCTCCATCGGGCTGATTGGTTTGGCCCTGCCGCCGGGCGTCTGCTAATCGGAATTTGTTAAAGATTGCATGACCGTCTATCCGATGGGTGGTTCGTAAAAATAACGATCAATCTATGCTTACTTCAGTTGTGGTACGCAAACATTTGCATGAATAAAATCCTGTTGTGGTGGGATTATTATTGGATGTGGCAGGTTTTATTGGTGCTACTTGTTGAATTTTCTTCTTGAATCTCCCGTGAGGTTTATGGCGAAAAACCTTGAAGCGACGATCATTCTTGGTGGCGTTGACGGCCGGTCAATTACCCCTGAAATGGGGTAATTTTTCGAGCTTGGAATTTCCTTACACCTTTTGCTGAAAAAATGCAAAATTTACGACGGGGGTAATCCACTTGTGGATGCGATGGGGGATTGGGTTTAGCTGGTGTTTTTTCTGGTTGTGGTGGTGGATTATGTCCCAATTAATAAAACGAAATTTTTCAGGTATAACCGGGTTTTCGCACTAAAAGAGGTGTTTTTAGGGAGCTTTAACAGTGCGGGGTAGCAGTTTTGTTGACGGGCCACCTTTTTTAGGGGGTGAAAATACCAGCAACATATATCTATCTAAAGAAAAAGCTGTTTTAAAAATGAGTTGTTGCTTAAGTTTTTTCAGTTCAATCTTTTTGAAACCTGATTTAACTGGGGATAGTTTTTAGTTAGTCATGTGCCCCACGGTTAACCAGCGGAACATGGCGATGGCAATCCCAATGGTCACGCCATCAAAATCCGCGCAACCTACCCGTGACCTCATGGTGGCGATGCAGCCGCCACAGGACGGGAACCAACCGCTAGCGCATCGCTCTCATCGGCGGCAAACATGCAGCTTATGAGCATATAGCCTGCTATCTCCGGGTAGGGGCGTCGATCAACATACAACGGCAGGAAGGATACTTCGCATGCGCACGTCCAGGAAAATGCGGACTGTAGCACACTCAGCCATACTGGCACTTGCATTGTCTACCGGTTCCATCGCGGTCGGCCCAGTTTTCGCCCCAATGGCGACCGCTACCCAAGTCAAGCCTGGAGTTATTAACTTCTCCAAGACAGACAACACCTTGACCATTCACAAACGCGAAGGCGTAGCTGGTCAAACGCAGGATAATGGTCTGGTTAACAACCGCCCATCCGGCAAAGCGCTGCCAGGAGTTACCTTCGAAGTCGCGTTGGTCAAACCAATCACCAATGCAGCACAGTTCACCGAAGCGGCGAAGCTGCGGTACCCCAAAGATAAAACTGCCATTGACCAGGCTGTAGCCACCCAGAACCAAAAAGTCACCCAAATCACTGGGACGACAGGCGAAGCCACCTTCCAGAATTTACGGCTTGGTCTGTATCTGGTCACCGAAACCAATGCGCCAGCCGATGTTCACCGCGCCCAGCCGTTCCTGGTCATGCTGCCTATGACCAATCCAACCAATAACAATTCGTGGAACTACAATCTCCACGTCTATCCGAAGAGCCAGCGGCAGCCAAAGCCAGTTAAAGAGGTCATGGATGCCAATGTTTACGCAGGCCAGAAACTCACCTATAAAGTTTCGAACGTCCTACCGGATCTGCCAACGGCAACCGGTGGCGGCTACCAGTCTCTGCTCATGTGGGACGACATTGACGAAACCCAAATGACAGTCATCGCCGATGACGTCACCGTGGCAATCGAAGGCGTAGACAAGCAACTGCTCAAGGGGACTGACTACCGGGTAGATGTTAATGCACAGTACACGCCAGCCGCAGGTACTGCAGGGTGGCAAAACGGCCAGCGCGTGGTCCGAATCAATTTTGAGCCAACCGGTTTGACCAAGCTCACCGAAGCTTACCGGGCCAACCCTGGCCAGGCGAAGGTTGCGGCAACCATCAAAGCCACGGTGAATGCGACTCGTACCCCAGTGGTGGAAAACGAAGCAGTGGTGTACATCGACAATGGCTCCGGTGGCGGTTTCGGCACCGTTCCTAACGGCGGCAATGGTGTTAATAACCCCACCCAGCCACCATTTGGCACCAAAACCGACAAAGTGACCAGCTTGTACGGCAACGTCAAGGTAATCAAGCATGAGGCGGGCAAGGAAAACGTCAAGATTCCAGACACCACCTTTGAGCTCTATCGCTGCACCGGCACCGCTACGGCACCAGTGCTTGACGGCAACAAGCTGACTGTCGGCGGCAAGACCAGTTGGACCACCCAAGGCCAAAACGGTGAGGTGGAGATTCAAGGCCTGCACGTCACCGACTTCGAAAACGGTGCGCAGGTTCCCAATGCCGCTAAGAAGTATTGCTTGGTAGAAACCAAGGCTAATTCCAAGTACGAACTGTCGCCGCAGCCGATCCAGTTCGACCTCAAGGCGGAGCAGGTTCGGGCGAAAATGACCCAGGATCTCAAAGTTCCCAACCTGCTGAAAACCACCCCTAACCTGCCGCTTACCGGTGGTGCAGGTGTAACCCTGCTAGGCCTGTTAGGCGTAGCGATCATTGGCGTCGGCGCCTGGTTCGCCCGCCGCAACACCGTATCGGGCTAGTGCCGATACGAAACACAAAAATCTAAGGAAGCCATAACCGATGCACACGATAACTAACGCCCCGAAAGCTCAGCCAAGCGCTTTTCGACGAATAGTGTTGCCAGCACTCATTGTTATCGTGGGCATCGCCGTTTTGGCGTACCCGGTTGTGGCCACCCAATGGAATAACTACAAGCAATTACATGTTGCCGAGGAATATTCCCAGCTTGAGCGCAGCGAAGAACCGATTGTGCTCAATGAAATGGTGGAAGCGGCACGGGACTACAATCACAACCGTGCCACTGGACCGATCCTCGACCCGTGGTTGGCACGCATTACCCCAGATAACACTGATTACCAGGAATACCTCCATCAACTTGATGCCTTTGATGTGATGGCTCGCCTAGTAATTCCCAGCGTGAATATTGACCTCCCAGTCTTCCACGGCACCACCGAAGAAGTGCTGCATAAAGGGGTAGGGCACCTATTCGGCTCCGACCTGCCAGTCGGCGGCGAATCAACCCATAGCGTCCTTACGGGTCACACCGGCCTGTCGGTGGCGACCTTGTTCGATAACCTTGCCGACGTCAAAACCGGCGACGCCATTTACATGGCGGTTGGTGGCCAACGGCTCAAGTATGAAATCCACGATATGCAGGTGGTCCTGCCAGACCAAACGGATTCGCTCCATAAACAAGAGGGCAAGGATTTACTCACCCTCATTACCTGCACTCCTTACGGAGTTAACAGCCACCGGTTGCTGGTTACCGCGCACCAAGTGCCAATGGATGAAGCCGACCAGCATGCCTTTACCAGCACGGGCATGAATGTCCAATGGTGGATGTGGCTCTTTGCCTTCGGTGCGGTGTGTGCCGCCGCTTTACTGATGAGCTGGATCGTGGTCATGGTTCGCCGGTCGCGCCGGGTAGCGGACGGGGCGCAATCATGAACTGGCGGCTATGCACCCGGTCGACGGTGCTGACGATCGGGATTTCCATAATCTGCGTCGTGGTTATCGCCATCTTCCAAACCAGCATCGCGCCGTTTGTGCAGGCTACCAATATCGTTACCGGCCCGGCGCGCCTTGATTGTGCTAATCAGCCCAGTACTGCAACGCTGCCGGAGGCGATTGATCTGACGGTTCATTTGCCGAAAGAGAACCCGTATGATGCCCAGGCGCAGGGGAATCCCCGACAGCTCGATGGCTATACGGTGAAGATTCAGCGGTTTTCGGATGCGACTTTAACTGATAGTGAAAAGTTGCATGCCAATTACAGCGTGACGACGGCGCTGTCTGGTCCAAGCAGCGCCTTCGCGGAAACGATCTCGGTGGTAACGAATGCCGACGGGGTTGCGCACAGCACTGGATTGGTGCCTGGACTGTATCTCTTGTCGGTGGATTCACCGACACATGCTGACGTGCAAGCTGCGGGCGACGCTACCTACGACGAAGCCAACGATGCGCACCCGCAGCCCAAGCGTCGAATAGTGGATATTGAACCGCAGTTGGTTATTTTGCCAACCATCGGTGAGGAATGTCTGTGGAATGAAGCTGTGGAAGTGTATGCCAAGCCTGCGGCTTCAGCGGCACCGTCGTCGGTGGCGTTTCCGGGCCCGTTGGGTGAGAACCCTACGGGCACACAGGAGCATGTGGGTTCTGGTTTTTCCCCAAAGAATTCTTTGGCGCGTACTGGTGCGAACTCAATTGCCGTCATCGTTATTGGTTTATTGATTGCTGCGTTGGGGGCATTCATCGTTTTCACTCGTAATCGCACTAACCCGAAGGACCGGAGGTAGCTTGCACATGCCATTCAGAGATAGGGTACGAACATGTGTTGCGGCGTTAGTGACGGTTGTGGTGTGCGCCGGAATGTCTCCTATTGCGGCGGGGCAACCTCAACCGCAGGTAATGGAACCGGATCGGCCTTCGTCGGCGGTTGCGAAATCTAGCAGTCCGGCTGAGCCAACGGGCTCAAAGCAGCAACCAATGGAGGTTGAGGAGCCGGAGCTTTTCGACGATCCGGGTGCTGGTAGCGCGCAATCGGCGCAGCTGAAGGCGACTGACCATGCCATTAGCAGGACGCGCCAACACACTTGGGATCTTCGCACCCGGGCGAATCTGCGTGGGGATGTTGACAATATCAGCGTGGAGTTTCCTGCGCTAGACCAGGTATTCACCGATCTTCGGCAGCTACGGGTGTGGCTGGTGACTGACACCCCGGACGCCCGTCCGACGTACCGACTCCTGGGGCTGACGGAAGATTCCGGCTTTGCCGATGGCTATGCGGCTGTTGTTGGCGAGAAACTTTCGGTCGAGTTCGATCCGCCAATACACGTGGCTGCCGATGCGCATATCCGGATGCAGTACACCGACCCTGCGGTGGCGTCGCTGGCTGGGGTGACCCCTTCTGTAACGGTGGCGGGCGAGGTGACTTACACCGCCGATATTGACAAGAAGCAGGAGGATTTCGTCGATGAGGTTGAGCAGCACACAGGCCAGTGCCGGTGGAATATAGGCAGTATTTCGTGGACGCGGAAGCGGATCGATAACTATTTAGGGTACGAAGCCACCTATGTTGTGGAGAGAACTGCCGGTTCCAGGTTGCGTAGCGACGCAATTTTCTTCGGGTTTAGATCGCAACAACACAGCGATGTTTTCTACCAGCCGGTTATTCACCTTGATAATGCGCTTTTGAAACATAATCGGGATTATCAACTGCAATACAACGGAAGCCAAGTTACTATTTCGTTTCCGTCCTCCCGCAGCCTGCTTCCGGGAACAACCATCAAAGTGGGTTTCATTTTCCGAGATGATATTGATGATGACGATATACCTCGCGTTGTGAAACCAACGTTAGGGGTGCGGGTGTGCGACCTCGTGGACCAGGATTGGACGGACTCGACTGCGGATTTCCTGAATGCCGCCATTGCGCCGAACCCTCCTGAGCTGCGTCGGTGTGGGCAACGGGTGGGAGTGGTTTTCGACTTATCTGCTTCTATCGGTGATGAGGGTTTGGCTAAATTCAAGGAAGCCGGAATCAACATCATTAACGGGCTTAGCGGTACCGCCACGGAACTTGGGATCTATAACTTTGCGTCCTATTCCCCGGCACAGCGAAGCGACACCGCGGGTAGAACGTGGAGCAACCCGCTGAGTTTGCACGATCCGGCTAATGTAACCAAGCTTATCGACGCCGTTTCTGCGTTGGCGATCGATAACCAAGCTGGCGGCACCAACTGGGAGGCGGGTTTGTCGAATGCGCTTAACCAGAAGCTCGATATCGTTTATTTTGTGACCGACGGTCATCCCACCAATTACATCGGCTGGGAAAACCAATGGGCGGAAGCGCCCGCGCACTGGTTGAATAAACGAGACCCCAACCGCTCAAACTGGCGATTTTTATTCGAGCAGCGCGGCGATGCCGGTTTCGTCACCCACGTCAGCGACATCAATCGTGCGGTTGCCATTGCCAATACACTCAAAAAACAAGGCACCCGTGTCGAGGCCGTATCGGTGGGCTTGGAAGGTAAACGGATCGGTGTGTTGCGAGACGAAGCCGCCTACCAGCAAGACGGCGATTACTGGGAGTACTACTATCCACGTGCCCGGTGGGGACAGGCTCGCGACGCATGGGGAATCCCGGAGAAAAACCGGGGTTTTTGGGGCGCGAAACCTGGAACTCCACAACCAGAAGACGTCGTGGATGTGTATGAAAGCAGCGCCGATAACGTCTACCGAGCCTACGACGAGGCTATCGCGGGATGGACGACTGACGTCGATATGCTGCAATACATTTCCGGCAGCAACCGCGACGCCGACTACCACGTGATTAAAGACTTCGCGTCGATTGGTGATGCGTTAGTCCAACGGGTTCTTAAGGATTGCCACAACAAAGTGATCGTCAAGAAAACCCTGCAGGAATACACGTCCAGCACGGAAAACGTTAACTATTCCGGCGGTGAGAAAGTTGCGGGTTGGAATTTCAATGCACGCATTGACGCGTCCGCGAAACTACGGCTGGTGAATGAATCCGCGATGACCAACCTGGAAGGCGAAGCGGTATTCGAATACCGCAGCACCGGGGCGGCGGGTGGCGACATCACCATTACCGAAGACCTCGGTGCCCAACCGGATGTGACCTTGAAGAAATTTGGAACCAACCAAGACGGTTCACCGAAATTTGCCCGCTGCACGAGAAACGGTGCGGAGCTAAAAGTCGGTGCTGTTCGAGAGCCGAAAAACTCCCGAGCCTATAAGCCAAACGCCTTTAGCGTCACGGTTTCCACCACAGCAGAAGCGGGGACGGCAGCCACGGGCCCGGTCATTTGCGAAGTAGAGAACATCAAAAAGCCGCTGTTTATCTCCGTGGCTGTCCAAAAATTCGGGTTAGACAGCGCCAATCCGGCCCGCAACCACAAAGTAGCTGGCGCGCACTTTGAATTGTTCGAAGCCGAGCCGCAAGGCAGTGGCTTCCGGATCGGCGATAAACTGCATGATTTCAACCCGGTGCCCGGCCAGGACGGATTCCTTGCACTGCCGAATGAAATTCTTGCCGGAACCTACTACCTGGTAGAGCGGCGCGCCCCCAACGGCTACCACCTACTACCAGCACCCGTGTTATTTAAGATTCAGCCTCGACCCGGTTCGTGGCCGCGGGGCATCATCCTCAATTCCGCCGATACTCCCGGCGTCGATGTGCACCACGGCAAAGGGAAACCTAAGCACAACGTGGTCTTTTACATCAACGACATTCAGCAAGGCGACCTACCGCTCACCGGTGGCGTTGGGGTCCACACGTGGGCCCTACTAGCCGCTGTGTTATTCAGCAGCGCCGTGGTTATCGCCCTACGAAACCGCAGGATATAGAATCTGATGGTGCCGGAGTTGACGGGCGGGCGGTTTAAAAAGCGTCCAAAACTCCGGCACAGGGGTTAAGCTATAACCGGAAAACAATCGCATATTGCCGCGGGAGCGCAGTTACAACAATCATGGAACCCTGCGCTGAGAGGAACCCAGGGCCTGGGATCGACCGCCTGAACCTGTCCGGATAATGCCGGCGAAGGAAGGAAAAACGTGAACACGCGTATCAGTGCTGCCAAAAATAACCGCAATGCGGCTCCGCAACCAGGGGAATTAACCACTGGCCCCATCTACCGCAGCCACAAAACCTACACCACCATCACCCACACCAATACCGACAACAGCACGACCACCATGCGGGTACCCGCACGTGCCATCGAACTGACAACCGGCGAAACCTTCGAGGTGTATGACACCTCCGGAATCTACACCGAAACCGACCTGCACCTGGATCTTGAAGCAGGATTGAGCAAACAGCGCAGCCAGTGGGAGCAATTGCCAGCGGTGTCGGCATCCGCACAGCAACCTGAAACCAAGGTGCGCACCCAACTTGCGTGGGCACGCGCCGGGATCATCACCCCGGAAATGACCTATATCGCGCATCGGGAAGGGTTTAGCCCGGAAGAGGTGCGCGAAGAAGTCGCCGCCGGTCGGGCGGTGATCTGTGCCAACCACAAGCACCCCGAGCTTGAGCCGATGATTATTGGTAAGAAATTTGCGGTCAAAGTTAATGCCAATATCGGAAACTCGGCCGTGACCTCCTCAATCGCCGAGGAAGTAGAGAAAATGGTGTGGGCGATTCGGTGGGGTGCGGATACCATCATGGACTTGTCCACCGGGCCGAATATCCACGAAACCCGGGAATGGATTTTGCGCAATTCTCCGGTACCGGTCGGCACTGTCCCCATTTACCAGGCGTTAGAGAAAGTAAAGGGAGACCCGGCACAACTTACTTGGGAGATTTACCGCGACACCGTCATTGAACAGTGCGAGCAGGGCGTTGATTATATGACGGTGCATGCCGGGGTGCTGCTGCGGTATATTCCGCTTGCCGCCAATCGAGTCACCGGCATTGTGTCGCGGGGCGGGTCGATCATGGCAGCTTGGTGTTTGAAAGAACACCAAGAGTCGTTCCTGTATACGAGGTTTCGTCAGTTGTGCGAGATTTTCGCCCGCTACGACGTGACGTTTTCGCTTGGCGACGGCCTGCGCCCCGGCTCCATCGCCGACGCCAATGACGAGGCGCAATTGGCGGAACTACGCACCTTGGGTGAGCTAACCGCCATCGCCCACGAATACGGGGTGCAGGTCATGGTGGAAGGTCCTGGACATATCCCGATGCACAAGGTGGCGGTCAACGTGGAGTGGGAAGAGCAGTACTGTAACGAGGCTCCGTTTTACACGCTCGGTCCGCTGACCACCGACATTGCCCCCGGCTACGACCACATCACCTCGGCGATTGGTGCGGCGATTATTGGGCAAGCAGGCACCGCGATGCTGTGCTACGTCACTCCGAAAGAGCATCTGGGTCTGCCGAACCGCGACGACGTGAAAACCGGAGTTATCACCTATAAAATTGCCGCTCATGCTGCGGATTTGGGTAAGGGGCACCCCAGGGCGCAGGAACGCGACGATGCGCTTTCCAAGGCTCGGTTTGAATTTCGTTGGCACGATCAATTCGCCTTGGCTCTTGACCCGGAAACCGCTATCGATTTTCATGACGAAACGCTGCCCGCCGAGCCAGCGAAGACGGCGCATTTCTGTTCTATGTGTGGGCCGAAGTTCTGTTCCATGCGGATTTCCCAGGACGTCCGCGATTATGCGGAAGCGCATGGTCTTACCTCGGCGGAGGCCATCGAGGCCGGAATGGCGGAGAAATCCCACGAATTCGCACAGTCTGGCAGCACGGTGTACGTGCCGATCAGCATCAAGTAATTCGTCGTTACCACCCCAGTAGTCTCTCAGATTTCTTATTTATTGGGTCATTGGCAACCGAGCGGCCCTTTGTGGGTGCCGCTGGGGGTGGCGGGCGGCTTTCTGGCGGAAGTAGCCCCGCATAGCTGGCTAATTACGGAGGAGTGGCCGTGCGTAAACGTGGGTGCCCAGGGGTGAATCTTTAAAGATAATCATTAAAAAGCATGGAATTAAACTAAGTAAATTGGTACTTTCTATGAGGTATTTAAAATTCTTTCCTCAGTACAAGGCGTGAAAGGTAAACCATGCTCAAAGCTCTATTCACCTTCCTCGCGGCGATCTCCGCGTTGGTTGCCCAGTTTTTCGGCCAGATCGTTGGTGCCGAGAAGCTCCAATCCCTCGGCCTGGAGGGCTCGTCCCGATGGGTGAACCAGCATGACGAAGGCGCAAGCCTGGCCCAGGACGTGCCAGCGGATGCTCATGTTGCTACCGCAAGCGAACTAAAGGAATTGCGCAGCGGCACCTGGCGTTCGGTCGCCCGGCCGACGAACACCTCCATCTCATTCGGTGGCTATGTGTCTGATATGGAAAATGGCTATGTCAATAGCAAAAACGAGCTTGAGGAGTTCGGGGACAATGTTCCTGCCGACCTTCAGCAGCTCAGCGGCTATTTCAGCTGCAATATTGGTTTCGGCTTCGTGTGGTTTGAAGATTCTGTGCTGCGACTTTCCAAGTATGGAATCTCCACTAAGAAAGCATGTTCTCCGATCCAGGATAAGCGTAACGCCGAATTGGTTTCGTTCCTTGCTGCAAAGCCAATGGTGTACCTGGATGGCTCCGGCATCATGTATCTCAAGCGCCCGGACGGCAAGGCTGCCGCGTTTAAGCGTTAGCGCTTAGGCACAAGAAAATCCTAGATACAACCAGTGGGTGCCTACCGAACTTACGGTAGGCACCCACTGGTTTCGTTGGTCGCGTTGAACTCTGTACTAAGTTAGCTGGTCACTGCGGTGGGTGACTCTGGCCGGGTTTCGGTAGCTGGTTCGTCGGTTGCGTCGATGGGATCTTCGTTGACTGCTTCGTCGAAAGCGGAATGTCCGTGCTCGGCAGCATCCCATACTTTCTGGTTCAACAGGCCTTCCCGCTTGGCTACAATCACCGAAATTAGGTTCTGGCCAGTAACGTTAACGGCGGTGCGGCCCATGTCAATGATCGGCTCGGTGGCCAGCAACAGACCCACGCCAGCCAGCGGCAGCCCCAAAGTGGACAGCGTCAGGGTGAGCATGACGGTAGCGCCGGTGGTGCCTGCGGTTGCTGCGGAACCAAACACCGATACCAAGATGATGAGAACGTAGTGGGTGAGGCTCAATTCCACGTTGTAGAAATTCGCCACGAAGATCGCCGCGATCGCGGGGAATACCGCGGCGCAGCCGTCCATCTTGGTGGTAGCGCCGAGCGGGATTGCGAAGGAGGCGTACGCCCGGGGAACCCCCATTGACTTTTCGGCAACCCGCTGGTTAACCGGCATGGTGCCCATGGATGACCGGGTGACGAAACCTAAGGAGGTGATTGGCCATACCCGCTTGAAGAATCCGAGAACCGGAATGCGGTGGTAGGCCAGTACTGCCGGGTAGATGCCGAAGATGACCACCGCGAGGCCGAGGTAGATCACGAAGACGAATTGCGCCAGGGATCCCAAGGCGTCCCAGCCGTAGGTGGCTACCGCGTTTCCGAGCAAGGCGGCGGTGCCAATCGGTGCCAGGCGAATGATCCACCACAGTACAACTTGCACGACATTGAGTAGGGATTCGGTGAAGCTTAAGAATGGTTCGGCGGCTTTGCCTGCTTTAAGGGCGGCGATGCCAATAGCCATCGACACCACGATCAGTTGCAGGGCGTTGAAATCTAAGGTGGTTCCGGAGTCCTGAACCTTTGCGGTCAGGCCGAGGATGTTATTCGGGATGACGGAATTGATAAAGCCGAGCCAGGAGCCAGTTTTGCTTGGTTCCGCAGCGGTGGCTGCGTCAATATTGCTGTTAATTCCCGGCTTGAAAATCAGCCCGATAACGATTGCGGACGTTACCGAGAAGAACGCGGTGATGGCGAACCAGATAAGGGTTTGGATGGCCAGCCGCGCGGCGTTGGCTACTTTCCGCAGATTGGCGATTGAGGTGACCACTGCCGCGAAGATAAGCGGCGCGATCATGATCTTTAATAATTGAACATAGGTGCCGCCGAGCCAGGCTAAAACGCTGCTCAGCCAGCTCATTTCCTCTTCCGGTAGCCCCGCGTTGAGGTTGCGGGCCACCAAGCCGAGGACGATGCCGACGATCAAACCTAGGGTGATCTGGGCACCAAAGCCACGGAGCCACGCGGGTATAACGCGCGACTTGGTTGCTTCATCAGTCATGAATGTTCTCCTTAACCAAGAATTATTGCTAATGAAGCTTTAGACTAAGCGGTCTGCGATTCTTTGTAAAGTTGGTGGGGCTCCGGGTAGGTTATCCTGGTTTTTCTTTCATTCGATGCCTGCTAAAAACGCAGTGCACATCGCTTTTCGACGCACCCGCGCCGCCGTTTCCGAAAAAGGTAGACCGCTTAGTCTAGGTGGCTAGCCGCGCAGTACCCGAAGTGCCCGCTTGGCGCGCAGTGAAAACGGCACTGGGGCTTCCACTTCGGGTATTTCGGGATCAAGTGGCGGGCAGTTTTCTATTTCGCGTACTACCAATGCCCGCACGTGCTTGTTATAGGGCATATCTTCATGCATGACGATGGCGTGCCGAGCGCTGTCTTGCACATAGATATTGGTGCAGTGCCGACCATCCAAGAAGCAGGATTCCACCGGGGTGATGATGGCATCGGAACGGGTGGAGATACAGCTGTAATGAATGCCGGGGATGGTGTCGCCATTGGCGTTTAAGGCGTCGATAAGCGGTGAATCGCTGAGCATTTCAAAGCCAGACGGACCGAACCACGCGGTGATGAGCTGGTGAATGCGACGTTCCACATGCGGGGTGAGTGCAGCGTCGGGCAGGAAGCCGCCCGGCTGGGTGCCGTGATTGGGTACCGAGAGGCAAATGAGTTGGTGCACTTTCTGGCTGCCGCCTAAAAAATGCATCCAGTACCGGGCTAATATTCCGCCTTGGGAATGGCCCACCAGTATCGCCTTTCTTGCGCCGGTCACGGTTAACACCGCGTCGATGTAGGCGCCGACTTGTGCGGCGGATTCGGCGACGGAATCGGTGCTTCGATTTCCGAAATCTGGCGCGAAAACCGCGTAGCCAAGCTCCCGTAATTCGGTGCCTAATTCGGCCCAGCAGGCTTTGGTTTCACCGGTGCCGTGGATGAGGATGACTGGGCAGGGGCGCTGCGGGCTGGTGCGAGAACGCCAGTCGTCTTCAAAGATTTTTGCGGTGGGTATCCGAGCCACCAGCGGTAAGTTTTTACGCTTGGGGGTTGGGGAGCCGGTTTCGCCTGCTGATTCTTCGGGTTGCTGGTTGGTTGCGGGGGATTGTGCGGGTGTTGGTGTCATAATATCCAGCAAACCAGAATTTCAATTCCCGTGCTGTTCTGCCTGAGCCGGATAACCTTTACGGGCGGAGACGCTGGCGTGATTGGGTATCCAGAACCGAAATTCGGCCTCGGTGTTTTTCGTGATGCCGATCCGGGGTCCGCGGACAATCTCCGGTGTAGCGCTGCGTTCGGTGAACTGCACCAGCGGGCCATAGATGGATTCTTTATTAAGCTCCAGGCTTAAAGCCAGGGCGGCGCCGAGATTGCCGGGGCCTTGGGCGAGCCGGTGAAATGGCATTTGGCCGCGCCGTTGTAGCGCGAGCGGGATGCCGTCGATGACTTCTCCTGCCCGTAGGAGGCAAGCTTGCCCGATGCCTTCCGGTGCGCACACGATATTTCCCGCCAAATGGATTCCGTAGGACCGGTAGACATAGAGCCGGGCGGGTGGGCCGAACATGGCTACGTTGCGTTTGGTCATTCCGCGATAGGTGTGGGAGGCGGGGTCGGAGGTGCCTAAATAGGCTTCGACTTCGGTGATTCGGATGGTGACCCCAGCGTGCGAAATGGTGGCCCCCAGCAATTGCGGGGCAACGATATTGGCTGGTTGTTCGAAGTCGATCATTAAAGACAACTGTAATCGAAACTGGGGAAGTTGCGTTTCCGAGAGAGCGTTCGCTAGATTGGTGACACTTCAACAATATAGCATTGGTGAAGGTCAACTTTTCTACGAGAGAAAGAGTAAAGACATGAACGTTTCCGAGGCAATTAAAACCCGCCGCGCTATTCGTAACTACACGGACCAAGAGCTCAGCGACGAGGTCGTTGATACCGTCGTTTCCCTTGCGCTAGAGGCGCCAACCGCGTTTAACCTGCAGCGTTCCGATCTGGTCGTGGTGCGCGATCAGGCCGTCAAGGACGGATTATTCGCCGCTTCCAACCAAAAGCAGTTACGGGATGCACCAGTTGTTCTGGTAGTTGTCGCACGCACCGGAATGCCTTCCGACATCATCGATATTCTTGGTGAAGACTACGGGGCAGGCGTGGTGAAGTACTTCGAGTCGCTCGATGCCATAAAACTGCGCGAAACTGCGTTGAAAGACGCCATGTTGGTTGGGGCATTTGCACTCATCGCTGCGCAAGGTGAGGGCTTGGCAACGTCGCCGACCACCGGTTGGGACGAAGCTAAGGTGCTTGAGGCAGTCGGGTTGCCGAACGATGGTGAGCACGGCGTCGCCCTGGTTATCGCCATGGGCTATGGCAATGAGCAACCGGCGCATCCGGGCCGGATCGCTTCCAGGCGCATCAACGACCGCTACTAAAAACGGCTGCGCTGAAGCGTCAGGGCGGCTAAAGCGTCGTAAAGCGGGCGGCATTGGGTCATAATTGAAATAACCGCCCCGTCTTTGAAAGGTATTTCGCATCATGACCCATCTTCCCGGACCGCTGATTCTGCCGTTTAACGGCAAAACACCACGTATTCACGCCACTGCCTACATCGCGCCGACCGCAACCATTATCGGTGATGTGGAGATCGGCGCGCATTCTTCGGTGTTTTATGGGTGCGTGCTTCGGGCGGACGTGAACGCAATCCGGGTGGGGGAGCGAACCAATATTCAGGATAATTGCGTGCTGCATGTCGATTCCGACGCGCCGTGCACGCTTGGCGACGACGTCACGGTTGGGCATTTGGCGCTCGTGCACGGCTCCACCGTGGACAACGGTGTTCTGGTCGGTATGAAGTCGGCGCTGCTATCTCGCTCCCATATTGGTGCGGGCTCACTTATCGCCGCAGGTGCGGTGGTGCTAGAGGGCCAAGACATCCCCGAAAAGTCGCTCGCCGCTGGGGTTCCGGCGAAGGTGCGCCGCGAGCTTTCCGACGAACAATCGCAGGCGTTTATCCCGCATGCCGCCCGATATGTTGAAACGGCGGCCGGGCAAGCTGACCTGTCCCAGGCGCTAAGCCTTTCCGAGGTTCGCTACGAATAGAAACATAAGGTGGGGACGACGGGCATACTCGTCGTCCCCACCTTATCTATGCGCTGCACTAAGCGGGAATCCCCAATCAGTTAGATGGCGTATTGGGAAGACCCGGTGGTGATTTGCTTCGCAAAATTGATCGGATCGGTCAACAGTCCGCTCAATGCGACGGAACGGGCTGCTGCCCGCGCATTGTCGATATGGGTGGGAATCACGCGCACTTCGACGTTGGCGTGCTTCGATGCGCGTAGTGCGCGGCCAACCGCGTGGGCATCTGCGGAGTTTTCAAAGGCAGAACCCGCCAGAACGATGGTGTCCGGTGAGGTTTTCGACGCCAAATCCATAGCCGCCGCCTCGACGCTGGTGTAATTGCCCACTTCCAATAGCTTCACGGAATTATAGGTGTGGACAGCGGCACCGATGGAATCATCCACGTAGAAAATCAAGCCCCGGTGTTCGTGCACCTTAGGTACCTTTGGCAACCGTTTCTGGTTTGGCCGTGGTTTCGGGGCGGGTTTCGGTGGGATCTGTGTGTGCTGTTCGGCACCGGCAATCGCCTCAATGACACTGGCAATGGTGATCGGTACGTCCAATGCCTGGTGCAGAGGATTGACGATGTCCGCATGATCCCACCCTAAATTTGCTGCGGTGATCAGTGAGTGGTCGTCCACTATTCCTGAGGTGGAAATTCCCAAGTTCGCCAACGGTAGTTTGCTGTCCGACACCATGCGGATGATGTGCGGCACCATTTCGTTGACGAAGTTTTGAACGCTGTGGTCCGCCGGGCTGATCTCCACGAATTGTTCCCGAAGCAATTGGCCGCGGGTGCCGTAGACACCCAGGTAGGTGGATTTCGTGCCGATAGCCATGCCGACATGAACCCATGGGCTTGGGGTGAGCTCAAGTGGGATCTTTGGTCGGCCGGGCCCGATTGGCATGATTTTGTCGGGACGTTCCCGAACCAATTGGGCGCCCATCAATCCAAGTACCGCACGGGTGATGGTTGGTTGAGAATGTGGGGAGTGGTCAACCAAGAAGGTGCGGGTTACCGGCTGCTTCAGTCGAATTAATTGTAGACATAGCGCGGCCGGATTACTCGGTCCGGTAAAAATAGTCGAATGACTAAAGCTGCTTTCAGTTCGCATGGGAAGAAAGCATAGTGGCAGTAGACTATTCTGTCTAATTCATGTATAGGAAAAGACGTTAAAACAGAAATGTCGATACGTCCGCAAGGATGTAATCAGTGGTCAGGGAAATATCGCAAGGTCATCTGGTTTTTATTACTTTAGAATGTGTGATAATCCTTCAATTTCAAACTATTGCTTTTTGCTACCTTGTTGAGCAATCACGGATTTTTCGATCAATCTTTCATGCTTATTATTGCTTATCTGTATAAATCGCCCAGTTAAAAGCTGCCTTATGTATAAAAATAATCGCTCGTAGTTTGGCAAAAAATTAATAACTTTATAAGTTTTCGAGGTGTTGCGCAATCATAGGTAAAGCAACCGCGGCAGTACTAGCCCAACTGAACGCACACAACGGCGACAGTTCTGTTTCAGCAGGCGAAATCTCAACGATCGGGATACCCAACCGATACGCCACAAGCGGCAGCGAGGCAGCTGGTTGTACCACCCCAGAAGTGCCCACGATCACCACCACATCGGAATTCATCATCCAATGCTGGGCGATCAGCCACTCATCCTCCGGCAAGGCCTCGCCAAACCACACCACACCCGGGCGGATCAGGCCGCCACAGAACTCACAGGCAGGCGGCGTTAACCGCGCGATGGGGGCGTCGACAAGCGAAATATCGGCTGCGGCCGCATCGCAATCAGTACACCGCCAGGCAAACAAACTACCGTGCAGGTGACTCACCAATTCCTGGCCAGCCCGTTCATGCAAATTATCAATATTCTGCGTCGTTACATGAAACTCCGGCACCAACTGCGCCCACCGCGCCAACGCCACATGCCCAGCATTAGGCTGCGCTTCGGCGGCAAGATGGGCCCGCCACAGATACCAAGCCCACATCGGCTCCGGATCCGTGCGCCACGCCGAAATGCTCGCCATCGCCTGCGGGTCGACGTTTTCCCACAACCCAGTCTCGTCATTTCGGTAGGTATCCAAACCGGACTCCGCCGACATTCCCGCACCACTAAACACATGCACCCGCTTTGCTTGCCTAAGCAACCTGAGAAAATCTAATGGGCACTGTGCAATGGAGTCTGCCGAAAATCGCCTGTTCATAGCGCCCATTCTATTGATTTATGGTGCTGGGGTTTAGAATTTACAGACATGCCTTTCGTTTTCACGCAACCGGATACCGACGGACTGCACGCGCGCACAATGACAGCCGCGGACGTAGAGCTACGCGCCACCGCAGTGCTTAGAAATCGAAACCGGATCACCCACCGATACGATCGGTCGGATTTAGAAGCACCACACCTTGGCCAATACTTAGAATTCGACCCAGCCCGGGGCGACATAGGCATTGTCTTGGAAGACGAAACCAACACAGCAATCGCCAGCATGTGGGTGGGCTTCATCAAAGCCGACGGCTATGTCGACGACCAGGTGCCCGAACTGGTGGTCAATGTTGACACGGAATGGCAGGGGAAAGGCTTAGGCGGCTGGTTGATTAAACAAGCCGTGAACCACGGACGCACCCACGGCTGGCCGGGCATTTCCCTCACCGTTGAGCCCGAAAGCCCCGCACGCAGGCTTTATGCACGCAACGACTTTGTTTCGAAAAACACATCCGGGGTGATGCTACGTACGCTTAGCCCAGCAATCAACGCTGTCGCCGTCTACTGCGGTTCCGTAGTCGGCAACCGCCCTGAGTTCGCGGTTGCCGCCCGGGAACTTGGCGAAGAACTGGCGCGCCGGGGAATCACAATGGTCTACGGTGGTGCCAGCGTTGGTTTAATGGGCGAAGCCGCAAACGCGTGCCTTAATGCTGGTGGCGACGTGATCGGGGTGATGCCAAAAGACTTAAAAGACCTCGAATTGGCGCACCCAAACCTGAGCCAATTAGAAGTCACTGAGAACATCATGGCGCGCAAGGTGCGCATGGAGGAATTAGCGGACGCTTTCGTCGCGCTGCCCGGCGGGATGGGTACCTTGGAAGAATTATCCGAAGTTTTAGTACGCCAACAGCTCGGTCCGTACACCGGGCCGGTCGCCCTATACAACGTTGGGGATTACTGGACGCCGCTTCTCGACGCCCTCAGGGCCATGGGCGAAGATGGATTCATTTGGGAACGGTACCTCGACGCGATTGTGGTCGCGGATACTATTGACGATCTTTTTGATGGATTTAACAATTGGGCAAATCCCGGCCTGAAGTGGCAAAAAAGACGTCTGAGGACCTAATGTCTGCCCCGAACAGGGGGTAAACCAAAGGAAATAATCGCCTTATATTTTTGAATCACTGTATGGGGTAAAAATCGGGTTTAACCGTTTGGGGTTAACCTTAACCAAGCCTACATTTAGCCAGGTTGGGTGCAATACAATCTGGGGTATGTCCGATCAGCAGAGATTGCGCACCATGATTAGTTTCCATTTCTATACCGGGTCACGTCTCATGCAGCGGATGTACCGCCCATATTTTGACGAATGGAACATTACCTATCCGCAATACCTCGTATTGCTATGCCTGTGGGAAAAAGACGGCCAAACAATCGCCGACTTATCCACACCACTCGACTTGGATTCCGGTACCCTTTCGCCGCTACTTAAACGCATGGAAGCTAGTGGATACGTGCGCCGACAAGCCGACCACAAAGACTACCGCAGGGTCCTATTTTTCCTAACCCAACGCGGCAAGAAGCTCCAGGCACAAGCAGCCGACATGGAAGCCGAAGTCACCGCAATGCTTGGACTCGATGCCGACGATCTCAACGCCATCACCGAAGTCATGGCGAAGATCAATCCCGTTATCGAATAATCAACCCCATAAACCACACCACCTATTAATCCCTGCGGGTGGTGTAAGTTTCTCATGCATGATTTCCGAAAAAGGATTCTCAAATATAGGGGCTCATGCTGTGTATGGATGGTTTTAAACAATGCGGTACCACTTAACTACCTGCATTATCAGCGCAATGGCTAAAAAGATAAGTGATACACTGCATCCGAGAAACAACCGGGTTGGTTTAGCATTTGTTGTCGTGTAACAATCGGGATCGGGATAAGGATCTTTGCCCATTATCTCGCGGAGGAACGGTTTCAATTCGCGAAACGGTAATTGGGGGAAAATTCCCCGAATTCTTAACCATAATGCAAATTCCGTAGCGTTTACGGTAATGAAAAATAAAACAATGGACGGAAGATTGTTCTCCCAGTATTTGTGGAAAAATAGCACACCAATAATGAAAATTATAATTTGACCAAGGGCTGAGAAAAATAAGTATTCAAACAAGAAATGCCATCCCGAAAATGGCTTTTTCTTGAGCTCTTTTTCTTTCAAAAAGTCGTAGTAAACTAAGTATATTAAAGCTGGGATTATTGCGAATAAAATGAAAGTTCCAGGGTTAATCAAAGAGTTCATCGATCACCTTTTCGTCAACAAATTCGCCGATTTCTACTGCGGGTTTTTGAATTTTTCTGAAAGGTAGATAGCGCCAGCTATTCCTCCTGCACCGCTTCCGAATGGTCCGGCTGCAGAGCCTGCAAATCCACCAGCAGCTCCACCAACCATTCCTCCGGCAAATGATCCTAACGATTCTGCAAACGGTACTGCACTTCCAGTCTGTGCTGATTCTATGCCACCTTTAACAATGTTGATGCCATCTCCAATGCCACCTGCCCAACCTATAACTGTGACGGTACCGCCTGACCAGCATGCTGGTTAAACGCCTCACCCTCGCTACCGACAAATCCATACGGTTGCGCCCCCACCAACAATGCTGCGCCCCGGTTACAGTCATCAGAAAAATCCAGCCACTGCTGCGCGCACGACATCACCGCTTGCTCATCACCGCCGATATAAAACTTAGGCTTGTCAAACACAATAAAAATCCGGCGACAACGCAGCAGGTACACCTAGGCCCTAACAAGCCCACATAAACAACAATCAATAGAAATCAAGCTATAAATATCGGTACGGGCACGCAACCACCATTACCGCCGCATAAGGCAAAATCTAGCCACCCTGCCGCTTGGTTTTCGCGGTGGCAGTGGCGGTGAGCGGGTCCTCGGGCCAGGGGTGCTTCGGATACCGGCCGCGCATCTCAGCTCGGACTTGGTGGTAGCTGCCGGACCAGAAGCTAGCCAGGTCATCTGTGATGGCCAATGAGCGACCAGCAGGGGAGAGCAGGTGGAAAACCACAGGTTGGCCGCAGAAGACGGGGGATTCGGTGATCCCAAAACACTCCTGTAGCTTTACCTGCACGATCGGACGGCCGTCGGAATAATCGATAGGCACCGCCCGGCCGGAGGCGACGGTGAGGGTTTCCGGCGCAAGCGTATCGAAGGAGCTAGCCTCCGGCCAGGGCAGGAGGCGCCGTAGCGCAGCGTGCATATCGATCTCAGCAATCGAAGCGCCCTGCGCCAACGCGGTTAATTCAGGTTGCAGCCAGTGCGTCGGGTCGAGCTTGTCGACGTCCACCCACGGCTGCCCAACCTGGTGGTGGATGAAGTTCAGGCGATGGCGCAGCGCGGTTGCGCTGGTAGAAAATGAAAACATATCTAAACCCCGGCGCGAGATTTCAGCGGCGATGGCTGATTGGGCAACCGCAGGCGGGACCTCATCAAGAGCGACGTTGGTGGTATTTAATACGATTGCCCCAGCTTGGGTGATGCGTTGTGCTTTGATCGCGCCGCCGTAGATTCGGCAGGAATAGTCGGTGCTGATTCCGATGATCTCTAGCGCCGAGTCTTTATCGATTTCCGCGGCCGCATGGATCACCGCAGTGCCGCTGCTGCTGAGATTAACCGTGGCAACGGCCACCCACTCGGCATGTGATAATCCCAGGTGAGCTGGTAAAATTGCGCGACTGCCGCGGGCGAGAAGAAACACTGGATTACCGTTTTCTTCACCGATGCGGTTGGCAATCTGATCAGGGAATGCCAACCCCACAACAACGCCTGGTTCCACAGCTGTGGTGGGCACCTGGGCGGTGGGGGCGTCGAAAAGCGGCGTGGCGATCCGCGCCAACCGTGCAACCTCGGCGGAAAACCGCGCCGTGGGTCGTAGCTGAGAGATAACCCGCGCGATGTCGCCTCGTGGATCCTCACCCAATGCGGCAATGGTTTCGGCGGCGGCCGGGCCTAGCTGCGCCAACGCCCGCGCCAGGCGTGGATCGGCGGGAACCAGCGCTAGTTTTCGGCCCAGGTCGGTCACCTGTCCGTGAATATCCACCGCGCCTAGTTGTCGCAAGGTGTGCGTCGCGGAGTGCCAGGCTGACTGTGGCGGTGTGTCAGGCAACGGCAACTCCGTGATGCTCGAACCCCAACACGCCACGGCCAGGGCGGGCCACGTTAAATCCGCCGACATGATTTCTGGGGCGGAAAACTCGGCAAACCGCTGGTATTCGCGCTGTTCATACATGCGTACGACGGTTCCGGGCCCCTCCCGTCCCGCGCGGCCCGCCCGCTGGTCGGCGCTGGATTTACTGCAACTTACCGTCACCAGCCCCGTCATTGCGCGACCGGCGTCGCGTTTAGGCACCCGGGCTAAGCCGGCGTCTATCACGAGCCGAACCCCGGGCACAGTTATCGAGGATTCCGCGATGGCGGTCGCAACAACAATGCGCCGCCCATCAAACCGTAGGGCTCGATCTTGTTGCGCCGCCGATAACTGCCCATGTAAGGCGAAAACCGGAATATCCGTCGCGTCTGCAAGCAACGCCTGGCATTGTTCCACCTGGCGCAGCCCCGGTAGGAACACCAAAGCGGAATCTGGCTGATCGTGCATGCGCTCGAGCGTGTGTTGCGCGACCGCCGAGATGAAGTCGCGGCTGCATTCAGCGCGTCCGGGCACAGGCTGATAGGAAATATCCAGCGGAAACGTTACTGCATCGGTTGCTATCACAGGTGCGGATAATAACCGCGCGAACCGATCCGCATCCACGGTGGCCGACATGGCTATGAGTCGGAGATCGTCACGTAATTGCTGCAGCTCAAGAAGCATCCCCAAGAGTAAATCGGTTTCTACTTGGCGCTCATGAACCTCGTCGATCACCACGGCCCCGACCCCAGGCAATTCCGGATCGCGCAGTAACCGCCGCACCAAAATGCCAGGGGTAACAAATTCGATGGATGAACCGGGCCGGGCATCGCCCCGCACGCTGTAGCCAATCCGGTCACCCACCGTGGAACCATCCAGTTCCGCTAATCGACGCGCCGCCGCCCGCACCGCGACCCGCCGCGGTGCCGTGACTATAACCTTTTGTGGTGCGGTTAAATTGGCTACGGCCGGAGGAACCACGGTGGTTTTGCCGGTACCGGGTGGTGCTTGTACCACCACCGCTGAAGCGGGATCGGCTAAGGCTGCGGTGATGCGATCTGTAGCCGCACTTACCGGCAAAGTGGTACCGATACTTTGAAAATCAAAAATCACAGTCCCAACCCTAGCGGGTTTCACCAAAACCGCTGATTGTTACTGTAGGGGGTAGCGCTGCCCCCGCCCATGTCAGAGGTAATTTGTAAGGTGAACTCATGACAGGCATCAATACATCACACACCTCCATCGATTTAACGGAAACTGGGTTGGTGAAATGCGAAGATAATCAATGGCGGCCACCGTGGGCAGTGCATGACCCACTGCTACGCGAGTACTACGACGGTGAATGGGGACAACCCATAACCGATGAAAAAGGAGTTTTTGAACGGCTGTGCTTGGAGGGGTTCCAGGCCGGATTGAGCTGGCGGACTGTGTTGAATAAACGCAAGCACCTTCGGGCGGGGTTATTCAATTTCGATCCGGAACAGCTGGCGCTTCTCACGGCGACGGATATTCCGCGCATCATGGAAAGCCCCGGCATGGTGAAAAACCACCGAAAAATCGCGTCAGTGCTTAATAACGCCATAAAGACGCTGGAATTAAGGGACACCGAACACGGTGATCTTGCGCAATTGATTTGGTCGTTTGCCCCGGAAACGCACACAAGCCCAACATCGATTGCGGCTATCCCCACTACCAGTCCTGAATCGACTGCGATGGCTGCAAAACTGAAAGAACTTGGTTTTAGTTATGTTGGGCCAACAACCTGTTACGCCCTGATGCAAGCCATTGGAATCGTGGATGACCGGGTGGTGGGAGCCGCACGTGGGAGACCGAAAACGGCTGACTAACCAAGGTTGGGCACTTAATTCCGAGCTGATTGCCGAATGCTGTCACATTAATCGGCATCTATTGAAGAATGCGTTCGTTGCAGACGCCAGGCAGCTACACTAAAACACCATGAGCAAAAAAGTGGCAGTGGTAACTGGTGGATCATCAGGAATTGGGGAAGCAACAGCGAGAGCGCTTGCAGCAGACGGCTGGCACGTGATCGTTGCCGCACGGCGAAAAGAAAACCTGGACGCCATCGCGAAAGAAATCGGTGGACAGGCTATTGAATTAGACGTAACCGATGAAAAATCCGTTGCGGACTTTGCGGCAGCGATCACCGACTGCCACCTACTGGTCAATAACGCTGGCGGTGCCAAGGGTCTGGATCCGATTGCCGAAGCCAGCATTGAGGACTGGCAATGGATGTACGACACCAACGTGTTGGGCACCCTGCGCGTGACCAAAGCGCTATTAGAGGTTCTCACCCGGTGTCAGGGCCACATCATTAACATGTCCTCCGTGGCTGGTTTTGCCCCTTACGCTGGCGGTGCTGGCTATAACGCCGCCAAGTTTGGCGTAACCGCAATGAATAAAGTCATGCGGATCGAATTCGCCGAACGAGGAATCCGAATCACCGAGATCAATCCGGGTCGAGTAAAAACCGATTTTTCCTTGGTGCGGTTTAAAGGTGACGCAGACAAAGCCAATGCCGTCTACGCCGATAAGCTCAACCTCACCGCGGAAGACATCGCCGAATCCGTGCGGTGGGTGGCGGCATTACCAGAACATGTCAATATCGATCGCATGGTCATCACCCCACGCGACCAGGTTATTTAACAGTTTTGATCTAGCGTGACTATTAGTTCCATCATTGCGCTTTTAAGCGTATGGATAGCGGCCATTACGCTGCCAGGTCCGGACACCCTACAGATCACCCGGTTGGGTACCAAGGAAAAACAAGCCGGAATCATGTGTGCGATCGGCATCATGGTGGGAAATACGGTGTGGATTACCGCCTCCCTGATCGGGCTGG
Organism: Corynebacterium sp.; assembly: GCF_030532965.1. GTDB lineage: Bacteria > Actinomycetota > Actinomycetes > Mycobacteriales > Mycobacteriaceae > Corynebacterium. Next base: position 2,534 of record NZ_JAUNKC010000032.1, on the reverse strand, counting down.
CCGCGATTATGGCAAGAACCCCCACCATTATCCATGCGATCCAACTAATAGGTGGCGGGTATATTGCCTGGATCGGGTTCAGCTCCATCCGGGCCGGCCTGGGGGCGTTGCGGCAGCGCACACCCCACAACGCGCATGACGACGGCGAAGCAATTCCTGATCCGCCCGGCCACCAGCCGTCGCTAAAGCATCTATCGCCTCAGGCGGCGTTGCGAACCGGCATTTTGACAAACCTGGCTAACCCCAAGGCCGTGGTGTTCTTCGCCGCAATATTTGCCCAGTTTTTGCCCCCACATCTCGGAGTGACAGGGGCTGTGATCATTGCTGGTATCTTGATTGTTACCGGATTGCTCTGGTTCGTGGGTTTCGCCCTTGGGGTGCACACGATGGCTGCGAAAATAGTGAAAAACGCTGCAATTATCGATATCGTTTCGGGCATTATTTTCGCAGTAATTGGCGCAGTAATGATCTATGAGGGGGTATGGGGGCTGGCAACTGTGTTGTAAAGCCGAAGCGAATTTTCTGACGCCACTACAATGGTGTGAAAACGACTATGAGCCGACCATCACCCCACACACCTCAACAAATCAAACCCGCCTATTCAAACGAACGCATAAGAAAGGATCTATAGATCATGATCGTCACAACAACCAATAACGTCGACGGCCGCACCATCGCCGAATACATTCGGGTGGTAGCAGGCGAAAGCATCTTCGGCGCTAATGCGTTCAAAGACATTGCCGCAAGTTTCCGCAACCTAGTCGGTGGCCGCAGCCAAGCATACGAAAATGAACTCATCAATGCCCGGGAAGCCGCCCTGGGCGAAATGGTGCAGCGCGCCATCGAACTGGGCGCTGATGCCGTGGTCGGCGTCAACGTGGACTACCAGACCGTGGGCATTGACGGTGGCATGCTCATGGTGGGCGCGACCGGTACTGCCGTGCGTTTCGCCTAAACTATCTGGTTATGCAACCGATGGAAGTCGCGATACGCGTTGACGTAATTAAACTGGGGCAGTTTATTAAACTTGCCAGCTTGGTCGAAACTGGTGGAATTGCCAAAGAAGTAATCGCTAACGGCCAGGTCACCGTCAACGGGGTGGTGGATACCCGCCGCGGCAAAACCCTACGGGACGGCGACGTGGTCTGCGTGGGCGACATGTGCGCCCAGGTAAAAGCCAATGTCACCGACGATGACGACGATTATTTCGACGAAGCCACCGCCGATGATGACTTCGACCCAGAAGTGTGGAGGAACATGTAAATGCCAGCGTTTCAAGCTGAACCCGGCATGCCCTATTGGATCGACTTGACCAGTTCCGATGTGCGAAAATCCGCACATTTCTATTCGGAAATCTTGGGATGGGAGATTGAAGAAGTAGCGGAAGAATACCGCATCGCCCGGGTTCAAGGTTTGCCGGTCGCTGGCTTCGTCCAACGCCCGGTTGAAGCGAATCAGCCCGACACCTGGGTGACATACTTCCAATCCGCCGATATTGATGCCGATTGCGCAAAAGTAACCGAATTGGGCGGCCGGGTGCTGGTTGAACCCATGGAAGTTCGGCTCGGCCACATGGCCGTTGTGGTTGATAACGCGGGCGGCATGTTCGGTTTGATCCAGCCTGCGGGCGAGGATTCCTTCATCGCCGCCGGTGAACCAGGTACCCCAGTGTGGCATGAATTGACCGCCACCACCGGCTACGACAAGGCCTGCGAGTTTTACCCGGAGCTGTTCGGCTGGGTGACGTCGACAAGCGAAGATGGGGGATACACCACCGCGCTTGTCGACGGCGCTGCATTCGCTGGCATCTTCAACGCGGTTGGGCAGTTTCCGCCGCAGGTGCCCAGTTTCTGGCAGTCCTATCTCGGGGTTCTCAACGTCGATGACGCGGCGGCACAGGTGCCAGAACTTGGCGGCGAAGTAATCCGCGACCCCTTCGACTCTGGTTTCGGGCGCATGGCGATTATCGCCGACTCCACCGGCGCAACCGTCACCCTTTGTGAGGTACTACCACCGGTTGAGGAAGGCCGCGAATCTGATCCGCTTGAAGGAATCGATCTGACAGATTTCACCTTCTAATGCTTATCGACGACCTCACCGACGCAATACTGTCGTGCTGCGATCGCATCCCGCCGGGAATGGTCGCAGCTTACGGCGATATTGCCGCCCAGGTGGGGTGTAATCCACGCCACGTCGGTCGGATTATGCGCACCCACGGCCATTTGACCTGCTGGTGGCGGGTAGTGCGTGCCGACGGAACCAGCGCGGTGGCCGACCGGGCGCAGCCGCTGTGGGAAGCGGAGGGTATTATAAGCACCGCCGGGCGGGTGGACATGGCTTCGTGTCGCTTTGATTTCGATGATCGTGGTGGTGACTTTCCCCTTTTTCACCCAAAAAGCCCCTGAGTTGATGGCATAAAGCCGGTAGTCGAAGACGGCACCAGGTGTAAGTGGTAAAGAGGCGTGTTTTTGAAAGGTACTAATGAGGTTTTCTCACCGGGGAAATGTGTGTGAATTTTTGACCTGTGGTTTTGG
>NZ_JAUNKC010000031.1 GCF_030532965.1 Corynebacterium sp. | reverse complement strand
CGCACTTGTTGTCCTACGCCTCAACCACAAGAAGCTCTGGTGAGAAAACCTCACTTAACCCGCTAACAGCCCAGACAAAAGTCACAGCAACGCATAATGTCAACACCACACATAGACTGCGTTTTAGCGGTTTGCGTCGCCTGAAAACGATATACCCGATGGTTAAATACCCGACGATGATCGATAAAGTAGCAACAGTATTTATGGCTAGCTCCTTAGATGGCATCAACTCTAAGTCTCTATCGTAGATAACTAGAAGCTTTTGTTCATGCGGACTTTCGCCAGGCCCAGCTACGGCCGGTGCACCACAGCTAGCCTGGCGAAAACCAACGTGAGGTGAAAATTCGGCTTGGAAATTCAGTAACCAACACATGGGAAAGTGCCTGCTTTGCCCTGGTTATTGCGCTGATTTTAACTCCAGATTTCCAGGTGCTTGGTTCCTTTCGAATCCCACTGTGGGCATATGTGATTACGTTCAGTGTGCTTTTTGTTGTTACCTTGGCCGCGGTGAAATGGGTCGAAGGGAAACCATTTCGAAAACTCAGGCTTGCTGCGGTGGTCGCTGTGGTGGCGGTGTGCATATGGTTCGTGGTCGCAGCCGCACTGTGATCTTCGCAAGCGTGAGCTGTCTCAGTTGAAAACGGGTCGATGGGGCGTCGACAAGCATGTAAAAGGCACGCTCCACGATCCAGTTATCGCGTCGTGGTGTTTTACTTCCCGGGCGGGAACGTCTCGGTCTCGGCGAAACACAAATACTGATAAAAACCTACCCTGAACTGGTGATTTGTTTTCTTGCCGGTAATCGGGTTATTGTATTGAAGGCTTCAACGAAGCGGGTGATGCAAAACCCACGGCAAGAAGCTTCGCCCCCTTAGCTCAGTCGGCAGAGCGTTTCCATGGTAAGGAAAAGGTCGACAGTTCGATTCTGTCAGGGGGCTCTGTTTTCTTTTATGGTCTAATAGAAGATAACGGTATGGCGGTGTAGCTCAGTGGTAGAGCAAGCGACTCATAATCGCTGTGTCGCGAGTTCAATTCTCGCCATCGCTACTGGATGATGGTTCGTAGGCGTCGCGAATAACTTGATACGTTTTTCGACGTCCTATTTGCATAAAATCCACCCGGCACACGCCGAATTTGGTAGTGTCGCTTGTAGCTTTTCGGAAATTGAAAAGCTCACAATTACATAGGGGCGTAGCTCAATTGGTAGAGCAACGGTCTCCAAAACCGTAGGTTGCAGGTTCGAGTCCTGTCGCCCCTGCAAATTGAACCGGTGATTTCTGTTCCGAATAAACAGAGGTCACCGGTTTTTCTTTTGCCGCGGATGTGGCCGCAGTGTAGTTTTTCAAAGCAAAGTTTTACCCCAATTAACCCCGCATGTTAGCCCTACTTGCTAGGTTGAGTAGCTATGAAGCACAACGATGCGCTGGCAAAGGCAGTAGAGATTTTCAAAGAACTTCACTGGGATCAAGCGAATCTGTCCGAGGTTTTACAGCTTGAGATTGGCGATGTGAAGCAGCGGAAGATCGCCCGTGACGGGTTAGCAAAGGGTGATTGGTCGAGGGGCTTTTTCGACGAGAACGATAAATATCGCACCCAGTCGCTTATCGACGTTGACCGGGATATGCTCGCCTGTTTTGCCATTCGCGTCGGTGTTGATGCCCGCCGCGCTGTGGAGTTAGCCCCTGTCGGGCGGCCGGGGGCCCTAGTTGTGGCAAGCCGGGGTCCGAAATACGCCGAAGAGTTCATTGATCGAACGTGCCGCGCAGATTTCCGGGTCTGGGAACACGCATTTGCGCACCGGGCTGGCATTGCCATGTGGCTGGGTACTCTTCCTGATTTCACGGTTCCGGCCCATGTGGGTTACCTGCGGGATTGGGCGTGCCTGTGTGCTGATCGGATCACCGACTACCCGGCTGAACTGTTGACAGACGAACCGCTGCCGGAAAAAGAGGATCTCAAGCCGAGGTTTTATGAACACCTCGCCCAGGGGGTTCAGCTCAATGTGCCTGCCACGGGTCCGTTCGGGGCGTTGATTCCGGCAGCTATTGACATCGGTTGGTTGACCAGGCAGCAGGGGCTTGACTTGGTGCTGCAGGCGTTGGAATGCGCGCAACGCCCGGGTGATCGCAAGAAATGGTCGGAGATTCTAAGCGATACCCTTGCGATCACTGCGGAGGAAATTGCCGCGCATGGCGAGTTGTTCGCGGGGTTGTTGTCAACCGGGGAAGCTCCGTTAGTGGAGACTTTCGGCCTGCCGCTGATCGCTAGCGCCACCGGCGTCCAACTCGCCGATATTGCCATGAGCTGCCTATTCGTCAAGACCGGCAAAGCGCTGACCGCCGTGTTGAAAGCGCTGCACGCCCGGCTGGAAAAGCTGCCCGAGAATGACCGGCTAGAACTTTGTTCGCTCATCGGCCCTAGAGTGACTGAGCTTTCCAACCAGCGCAACGCAGGTGTGAAGAAAGCAGCCACGGCGTTGTTGTCGTTATGCGAAGTCCAACCAGCCACGGCAACCGCCGACACCGCGACAGATGCGTTGCCGTGGAAATCTGTGCCGCCGGTGTGGCATTTGCCGCTTTTCGACGCCCCATCACCTGGCATTTCAACGTTGGCGCACTTGGTGGAAACTCTTAATACCTTTGAGGGTGCTACGTCTGATGTGCGGGATGAAGAATTCGTTGTTGTTGCGCACCACCTGCTCCGCGACGATACGGCGACGTTTACGCGGGGGATTAAACGGTTGAATGAGTACTTTTTCAACCAGGCAACATCAAAAATTCTTTCGCCGTGGGAAGCGCCGCAATGGGAGTCCAGCTTGGTTGATATGCGCACCCAAGCTGTGTTCTGTTACGCGGACACCATGCCAGCGTTATTAAGCACGCCCACCTGGGTGGATTATGCGATCAGCGTGGCGGATTTCTGCGCCCGAATAACGGAATACGAAAAGGAGAGTCTTCCCGTCTACGCCCCCGATTTCCTCCTGGCGGTGTTCCGGTTGGAAGACCTGAAAGAGGCGGCGGCACAACTGAAAGGCTGCACGGTGGGAATCGTCGGTATCGACAATTCACCGGTAGAAAAGAATGTGGCGGAAGTGCTCGATCTGCTTAGCGCTGACGAGGAACTGAATTCTCGGATGTATGGCGAGCCATCCACCAAAGAATCTAACCTCAATTGGTTTTACAACGAACTGCCTAAGATTCTTAACAAAATCCCGAATCTGCTTCACCCCAAAACGTATATTACGTGCGCTTACGAGATGTTCCCGAGGAGCAATCATGAAAGATTCGACATGCTCGCCTGGACATCATATAGCCACCCAACATTAGGCCATATTGCGACCCAAGCAGCACGATCGATCAAGCCGCTCGAATCCGAAGTGGCCGTGAACCTTCTCGGTGTTCAACGCGACCAAGAACCAGAGGTACGCGCTGAATGCCGACAGGCCTTGCTTGATGCTTTCGATCGTGGGTTGATTGAACCGGAAAAACTCAACGCTACCGATCTTGACCAATCCAGTTTCCCAACGAACCTCGCTGGGTTTGCCCACGCCATGCGTGAGGTGGCGGAAGAGGGACTACTTTCGGTCGTCTGGCCGGTGCTTGATGGGTTATTGGTTGCCTCCGGCAAGTCACAACGGCTTTTCGCTGGTACTGCTGAGATCGCGGCGCTGATGGCTGATCTTGCGCCGTCGGTTGCCCAAGCCCTTGCAGTAGGAGATGCGCCTGCACGATACGGCGCCGTTCCGGGACTTCGGTCATTGGCGCAACGCAAGGGGAAATCGCAGGCGGTTGTCATGGCACGGGAGGCGGTAGCCGCACTGCCTGACCATGAGGGGCCGACAGCGGAGGTCGTCGACAAGCAAACTGCCACCGAGCCGATCGATTTTGACACGCAGTGGATTGCACGCGCCAGCGAAAAACCGCGGATTATCGACGGCGCACGGCTAAGCGGTTTTAGGCTCGCCGATAGCCACACGAAGAAGAAAACCGCAGAGCTGACGCTAGATATTCCTGGGTTTGACGAGCCAGTAATAGTGAATAAATCTGGCTGGTTCCACGACATAGAAGCAGAGGCGCAGGTGCAGTGCGAGAAAGGTGGCGAGTCGGGTTTTCTCTATTTCGAATCCGGAACGTTCTTCTTTAGCCGGTGGCGGAACCGTAAAGACAACACACATGCGCCGCTGACGGTTAAACCGACGAAACATTCGGACTTTGTATTCCTGGTGGTCATCGGTTGTCTTGCCAGTGAATATGAAGTCGAATGGGCGCGCAACTGCGTGACGACGATGATGCGGGAAGGCACGTTCTGTCCGCCGGAAACAGTACAAGAGGCAACACAGCAACTCGTGCAGTTTGCGGAGTTCTCGCCAGCCCGGTGCGTATGGCTGATTGATAAAAATCCGATGACCGTGGCCTACCTGTGGCCGATTATCACCGCGTCGCTGCAACACGCCGCGTCCAAGGAAACCCCGCCGAACTGGACAGCGAAGGTTTTGGCCTGCGCACTTAACCACGCAGAGCTATTTGCCGAAGCCACCCGGCGTGGGAAAATCCCTGCTGAGCAGTGGGACAGCCTCAGCGTGCTTGCCCAGGCAAAGAAGAAAACGGCGGCTAAAACCAAAGCCCAACAACTACGCGATATTCTCTTTGGCTCAGCCGAAAGCAGGTGACGTGCCGGTCAAGCGTGCTGCGGCTGAGCCAAGTAGTGAAATCAGTAGGGTATTTGGTATAGTCGAAAAACTGTGAGCTTTAGCTAAGTGGCAATGAACATACACTTAAACACAAAGCTAAATGCGCAAATATTTAAAAACGTAGAACCGAGGAGAGCCGTGAGCGAAGAAAAGCCAAACCAGGTAGGCAGCGTACGCCCTACCGGTAAGCGTCAACTTTCAGGCGCTAGCACTACCTCCACCGCCTCCTACGAGGCGAAACAGGCTAAGGCAACAATCGAGCCGGAAGAAAAAGGCCCCAATAAGGTAGTGGCCTTCGTTCCTGAGGTTGTCTCCGAAATGAAGAAGGTTATTTGGCCAACCGCGAAGCAAATGGTCAATTACACCGTCATTGTTTTTGCCTTCCTGATCGTTTTGACCGCGCTCGTGGCCGGGGTGGATTTCCTCGCTGGTCTAGGAGTTGAAAAGGTACTTACCAGGTAGGTAACATCAGTACTTAGCTATTACAATCCCGCCGAAAATCCCACGTGGACGGCGGGATCATTTTTGCCCCAGTGACCACCAGTAGTGTGGGCGTCGAAAAGCGAATTTTCGGCTTTCGGATAGCATAGAAACAACAAAAAACTTCCACATACCTCAAGGAGAAAAACAATGAGCGAGGACAACCTAGACTCCTTCGCGGCGGCCTTCGAAGAAGCAGAAGCCACCACCAACAGCGAAGCCACCGAAACCGCAGCGCCTGAAACCGTTGTGGAGGCAGCAGAGGCCGCTGACGTCGCCGTTGCCGAAACCGCCGACGCCACCGAGGCCAGCACCCCGGCTGAGGAAGATAGCGAATACAAGGCCCGGCTACGTGCCTTTACCCGCGAACTAAAGAAGCAACCCGGCCAGTGGTACATCATTCAGTGCTACTCCGGCTACGAAAACAAGGTGAAAACCAACCTTGACATGCGTGCCCAGACCCTTGAGGTGGAGGATTCCATATTCGAAATCGTGGTGCCCGTTGAGCAGGCGGTAGAGATCAAAGACGGCAAGCGCAAGATGGTCAAGCGCAAGCTGCTGCCGGGATACGTGCTGGTGCGCATGGACATTAACGACCGCGCGTGGTCCGTGGTTCGGGAAACCCCAGGCGTGACCTCCTTCGTGGGCAATGAGGGCAATGCCACCCCGGTTAAGCACCGCGACGTTGCCAAGTTCCTCCTGCCGCAAAACGCCGCCGCTGAGGGCGCTGCCGCCGAAACCCCTGATGGGGAAAAGGTTGTCGCCATGCCTACCGACACCGGCGCGCCACAGGTATCCGTGGATTACGAAGTCGGCGAGGCTGTCACCATCCTCACCGGTGCGTTCGCCTCCGTCTCCGCGACGATTTCTTCCATCGACGCAGAAAACGGCAAGCTTCAGGTCCTTGTGTCCATCTTCGGCCGTGAGACCCCAGTGGATCTGACCTTCGATCAAGTGGAAAAAGTATCTTAAACCACCGTTGCTTTTCGATGTTTAAAGCGCCCGCACGATAAAGTGTGGGCGCTTTTACGACGTTAGGTGGGCAAAAGAAATTCTGCTTTTACGCCCTAGGTGTCTAAAATTTCGGCTTAGGCTGGGTGAGGGTAGCACCCCAAGTGCCGGAAACGAGGCGAGGAATGCGTTTGTTTTATTTTCAGGGTCAGCCCTATGAAAAATGTGAGCTAGTGATTAGCGGAACAATCCAGCGAACCACGCCGCAATGCCACCCAAAACCGCGAGAACTACCGCGACTGCTGCCACAATGCCACCGATCAGTGGGCCGCTGCTGCTTTGGTCTTTGCGTGGAAGGGTATGGGAGGTTTCAACTAAAACGGAGCACGTATTGGCGTTTCCATTATTGGTGGATACAGGGATTTCAAACGTGCGCGTAACCACACCCTTGTTAACCTCTTCAGCGGTTACTTTATATCCAGGTAAAACAGATGTGGCAGTCTGACCCACACCAATATCAAACGGATTCTTTGGATCGGGCCACGTAGTCTTGTCTAAGGTTGAGGCATCGTCCACCCCGTCGATGCGGAACTTTTCAATAACGATAGGGCCGACTGTTCCTTCGTTATCCGGCTCGCCTTTGTTTGTTATCTTAATGGTATAGGTCAGCTCATCGTTTACCTGGACAGGTGCTTCCGGGGCAAGAGCCTGATTGTCGCGGCTCACTGCAATTGATACAGGGGTATCAACGGCGGAGCAGTCTTTGTTGATGAGGCGATTTGCCTGGGCGTCAGCTGGGGCAGCGGTGATGATACATGCTGCCATCAATCCGGCGGTGAGAGCTGGACCAAAACGCTTGAACACTGAATAAATCCTTTCCGAAAGGCGAATCTTGGCTTAAGGAAATGGGTCGTTAGCCAAGGGTAAATTTTATGTGGTGCTAATATTAGTCGACTCTAAAGCTTTTGCAAATAGCGAGCAACCTGATTATCTATATGTAACCTGCGAAAACGTGATCAGTTCAACATTGAGTTTTTCGAACCAAAGTTTGTCCTAATTGAGATGTAGGGCGACGAGACGGTGTTATCACAAGGTTAAAGTTCTCGATCGGCGGAAACGGAAATTGCCACGTTATCAGAGCCTATGATCGATGAAGGTAATCTAACTGGATTCGTACTTGGCTATCGATTTTAGGTGCGTGTAGATCAGGAATCTGCATTTTTAGGAAGTTAACGGCGATTTTTGAAGTTTAAAAATACCCGGCCGCATACCGTGCGCTAGCTTTTTGCATAGTCTGGAAGCTATGGCTATACCAGAATTAGATTTAAAGGTTGTTCGCAAATGGTGCGATGAGTAGATCGCTGAAGAGAGCTGGGATCAATTGAGGTTTGATGTAGATATTACGCCAACACACGTCACCTTGGTGGAGATGCGGCCGCATTGGCGAATGCAAGGGGGAAGAGACGCACTCTCCGTTTGCCGGGTTGCGGTACGCCAAAAGAATGGGCATTGCATTCTGTACTGGTGTAACCGAAATTTAAAATTCCACGATTAAGGCCTTGAACCCAAGACTCATGTCATCGAACTGCTTAATTACATTGTCGACAGTAAAGATCCCATCCTTTTCGGTTAGCTACATAACGATGTGTATAGTTGGCATGGTTTTATCGAAAAGTAATGGTCGATTAGGGAATATTCGCTATCTGCGGTAAAATGAGTCACCGCGTGTGCATACACGCATTATTCATTTTTCATCCCCGGTGGCTTTAGTAAAACTTCAATGGATTGCGAGGCATCCGGACGGGGCGTGACCAGTGGTTGGACCATCATATCCAGTGGTTGCATGTGCCTCGTTAACATAGGAAGAGGTAAAAGATGGCTCCAAAGAAAAAGGTCGCTGGCCTAATCAAGCTTCAGATTGATGCCGGTGCTGCTAACCCAGCACCACCAGTTGGTCCAGCGCTTGGTGCACATGGCGTCAACATCATGGAATTCTGTAAGGCATACAATGCTGCAACCGAATCCCAGCGGGGCAATGTCGTTCCGGTTGAAATCACCGTTTACGAAGACAAGTCCTTCACCTTCAAGCTGAAGACTCCACCGGCAGCTAAATTACTGCTGAAGGCTGCTGGCTTGCAAAAGGGCTCCGGCGTGCCGCACACCCAGAAGGTGGGCAAGGTTACCAAGGATCAGATCAAAGAGATCGCCCAGACCAAGTTGGAAGACCTCAACGCAAACGACATCGACGCTGCTGCGAAGATCATTGAAGGTACCGCTCGTTCCATGGGCATTGAGGTTGAAGGCTAAACCTTCCACCGTTTCATGTGGCAGGGCCAGCTTCGGCCCGCACCACAACATCCATTTGAGAAGTAAAAGGATTTAACTAATGAGCAAGAAGTCTAAGGCTTACAAGGCCGTAGCAGAATTGATTGACAAGGGTCGTCTCTACACCCCATTGAAGGCAGCTGAGCTGGCTAAGGAGACCTCCTCCAAGAACTTCGACGCAACCATCGACGTTGCAGTGCGTTTGGGTGTTGACCCACGTAAGGCAGACCAGCTGGTTCGCGGCACCGTTTCGTTGCCACACGGTACCGGTAAGTCCGTTCGCGTTGTTGTTTTCGCAGCTGGCGAAAAGGCAACCGAGGCAAAAGCTGCTGGTGCAGACGCCGTTGGTTCGGATGACTTGATTGAAAAGATCACCGAGGGCTGGACCGACTTCGACGTAGCTATCGCTACCCCAGACCAGATGGCTAAGGTCGGTCGGGTTGCCCGCGTTCTTGGTCCACGTGGTTTGATGCCTAACCCAAAGACCGGCACCGTTACCACCGACGTAACCAAGGCTATTGCCGAGGTTAAGGGCGGTAAGATTTCCTTCCGCGTTGACAAGGCAGCTAACCTGCACGCAATCATCGGTAAGGCTTCCTTCACCGCTGAGCAACTTGCTGAGAACTACGGTGCGCTGATCGACGAAATCAACCGTATCAAGCCATCGTCCGCAAAGGGTGTCTACATCAAGAAGGCAACCATTGCTTCCACCATGGGTCCTGGTATCCCTGTTGATCCTTCGATCCAGAAGAACTTCACCGCCTAATGTGGTGAAATAACCGCGTAACACACTGTGATGGCGTGTGCCCGTTGCCCGCTGACTAAAAATGTCGGTCGGCAACGGGCTTTTTTCGTGCCGGGACTTCCTTAAGATGTGGCGCATGGGGGCTCTAAAAACTTAACACTTTAATGGCTTCATGTTTATTTAAATCTACCTTGAAAATTAGTATTAATTAAGGCTAGTATTATTGCGTATGTAATTTTTATCTTGTTCACCGTAGTCATTGCGGGAATCTAGCGTGAGTTTTACTAGTTTAGTTTTTCTTAATCTATGTAGGTTCAGGTTGGGTTTCTCAGCTAGTGGTCAAGGTGAGCTTGCTGCTAAGGAAAAGAGAATTGAAAAACGGAAGTAAATGGAGGGGCTGGCGTAAGATATTGACTCTTATTACCATCACGCCCCTGGTTGCGTCCGGCACGCCCATAGTGCAAGCCCAGCCCAGCGTATCTGACGCGTCTATTGAGTCGTCCTATACAGATCCTGAAGAACCGGATGGCCCTCCGGAAGCGCCTGCTACTCCGCAGCCGGGGCTTGCTATCGTACCAGCGTCACCGAATGGGGGAAATGACGCGCCTTCCGATACGGGACCGAAGCCTGCTGACGAAGATTACAATCTTCACAACAGCCAACTAAACGCGCCACTGGATCTTGAGGTAGAAGTCCTGAATGACGGTGTTGCGCCTTTCGACGGAACCAACGACGCGGGTTATGACAGTGCTGAGAAGAATGGCATAGTCCGGACTAACGACACGATCACTTATCAACTGAGTTATCGGATGAATGTCGATGACGGAGACAATCCCACGATAAAGATTCGGTTTCCTAAAGGGCTGGAGCTTCCTGAAATCCCAGGTAACTGTCTAGCCGGGTCCACGCTTACCCCGAAGAAAATTACGTATCCACCACTGCCAATTACTAGCACCTCGGTTGATGCGCTTCCCGAGCAAGAACTGTCTTGTAAGGTCAATTTCGCACCCCGGCAGTTGGTTAAAGTCCCAATCACGGTTAAGGTTTCAAACCTTCTTCACAATAACGCTGAAGTTAAACCGGTGTCAGCGATACTAGAACTTGATGGGCAGCAACCGTTTAGTGTTGAAGAAGGGAACCTGCCTGTGGTGCGGGTATCCTCGCGCCCGAAATGGGATATGTCCATCAACGGCGTTTTCGATAAGGAAAACGCAGGGTACGTATATGGTCCAGCGTCTGAGCCTTGTCCCTGGAATCGGCAACTGGTATGTAAGCGGCTTGATTACAGCCTATTGCTGTCCGCACCGTCTGGTGGTAAAGGGACTATGCCTGCCGTGGGTGACATTAGATTCACGCTAGGCATGGATTTGGAAACCTTATTTCCCAATCTCACCCCACAGCAACGCCAGCAAATTCGGGACAATAAAGAAAAATACGGCGTTCGTTTAGCATATAACGATAACTTCTACTCGATCCCAAGCCCCAACCAGAGGCATCGCTATGCAGGAGTGGCTGCGACACCAGAAAATGCGGTACGTGACGCCGGTACTATCTCGTATGCAGGTGTGCCAGCTAGAAGTATAGATGGTGGTGGGCAGCTTGCTGTTGAAGAAGTTCCGATCACCATTAGCGGTGCAGATCTTTCGTTAATTACCTATCCCACTAAATTAATCCAACCAAGCGCTACACCGATTCCTGCAGGAAAAGCCTTTGCGGTTTCTCATTCCTTTAAAGTTTTTGTGCCTGTTCCGACGATTCTTGATTTCGGGGTGCAAGGAGACAATAGTTGGGTTCTTGCTAAAAAAATGCAGATTCGGAACTTAGAAGTCCAAGGCTTTACCGGGGCGGACACCAATGATCCAGCAGCACAACTAACCTTTAATGATTACCGTGACTCCAGCCCGAATGTGCAAATAGGATCGAAATATAACAAGGCTTTCACTGGTGTTCCCGGCACCGAACGGAATATGCTGCCGCAAGAGTTTTCGCCCGGCTACGGAGCTCGTGGTGAAGGGCCGCCAGGTGGGGCAACTATTCGCAGCGGTGATATCACGGTGATGGGCGGGCAAGAAGTTTTGTCCCAAATTGAAATTTCTGGTTCGCTTCCAGAACTGCCCGCAGATATTTCGCTGGTGACATGTGATGCCTGGGATAAAACGCGTTTGCATCTGATGCGTAAGGATATTCCTGCATCCAAGCATCGGAATATCTTTTTACAGGGTGTGCCTTCTAATGGCCAGCCAGTGTGGATTTCTGGGTACAACAATATAGCTGATGGATCCGGAGGAACTCGGTGGGCAACCAGTGCATCTGAGGTTCCAGCTATCAAGGTTCAATACGCAGCTGAGAGCGGTTCTCCTGGGAATAATTCGGATTGCTACGATAACAACATTCAGTGGTACGACAATCCAGAAGATGTTCCGGGTAACGATGCCGGCGAGCTTGCCAAGGGAGTATTCACTGGGGTAGGTCGGGTTCGTATTCATACGGTTTTGCCGGGCCCGGTAGCCAATTCTGTTTCCGTTGGTGCTGGTAGTCGTATTGCGATCTCCATCGCACAAAAAGTTGCCAAGACTGATAACCCACCAGGGGATATTATTCCCAACTGGGTATCGCTGAAAGAGGTTCCTAACCAAAACCTTGACCTTCAAGGGGTATTGGCCGACAAGAAGAGCGCTAAAGTTTCGTCATATGATCCTGCTAAACATTCCGGTGCTGCGGGTGACCGTTTGATTTACGGCTCTGTGCAAGCACGAATCGATAAGACCGTTCGTAAAGGCACATCTGGTTCGTTTAGCGATACTCCGCCGCAATTGCAGGGTGAAGACACTGTCGAATACCAAATTCGTCCCACCATTACCTCGCCGTCCTCGGCGCGTGGTAGTCATACGGATGTGTGGGTGGAGGATTGTTTGCCAAAGGCACTGGTATATCGCAATGCTTCTCGGAAACCTAGTGTCATTGAAGAGGGCAGTACCCCAGGTGATGCGAAAATTGGAGTGACTCAAGCTCCTGGTGAAGCAGCAGGTACCAACGCTTGTGCTGCTGATGAGACGTACTTGCGCTGGGAGTTTCCGCAGCATGAGGTCAATACCGAAATCGAACCGATCATCCTTGAAGCTCAGGTAAGGGAAGCTGCTGATTCGGGTACTTTCAATAACGTTGCTTATGTTTGGGCCGCTGATGATGCATCGTTGCGTAAAGTTCGCCGAAATGATGCCCAGATTCAGATCACTAACCCGGCGGGCATCAAGCTTGCCAAGGAAGCGCTCACCCCTGTTGTTCAGCTCAATGACGCAAATAACCAGAATAAAGAATTAAACAAGTGGCGGGTTCGGGTGACCAACACGCTTCCTCGTGCAACTAACGTCAGCGATGTAGATATCATTGACGTGTTGCCTCGCATGGGGGTTGCAGCACCAGGTGAGACTCAGACGAATTTCTCTGGCGATTTCGACTACGTCGAAACGGTAGTAAAGAAAGGAAATGAGAAGCCCAATCAGACAGTGAAGATTCTGTTTACAAAGAACACTACGATCAGCCCTGACCCGAAGCATCCATCAAACGGTGCCGCAGGTGCTACTACCTGGTGTGATAGTGCGGAAAACGGTCAAAAGGTTAGCGGTACTGGTGAATGTCCAGCCAATGCCGGTGAAGTAACTGGTTTGCGGGTGCAACGTCCTGGTGTGTTTGAGCCAAACGAAGTTGTAGAGTTCGATGTCCACATGGTCGGTATCGGTAACGCCGCAGGCGATGTTTATGTCAACCAGGTTGCGGCTTCCGCTACCGGTTTTAGCCAAACCGTTGGCCCGATTCCGCGTCCGGAACGGGTGATTGCCGCAACGATCGGTGATTACACCTGGTTGGATATGAACCGGGATGGAATCCAAGGGGAACGTACGGATGAGCCGGCATTGGGCAATATCGATGTCACGCTCACTGGTACGGATGATCTTGGTAACCCAGTGAACCGTCAGACGAAGACGTCTGGTGATGGTGCCTATCTCTTTGAGAAGCTGCGCGCGGCAAATCAAGACGGGTATGTGATTAGCTTCTCCAAACCAGCGCATCATGAACGAACCGTTAAAGGTGACGGCGCGGCAGTGAACACAGACTCCAATGCTGATGCTGGGACCGGACAGTCCGATCCGATTGTGCTTGAAGCGGGGGATGATAACCGCAGCATTGATGCTGGATACTACGCGCTGGGGCAATTGATCGTCGAAAAGCGAATCACGGGACCTGGCACGACTTTTGCGGCCGGGGACAGCTTCGAATTTGGCATTGAATGTACCACCGGTGCAGGGCAACAGCTGAAGGAAACCCGCAGAATTAGTTTCCAGGCTGGTGAAACAACCAAACAAGCGGCTCCGGTGCCAAATATCCCGGTGGGAAGCACTTGTAATGTGACTGAACGCACCGTCGGTAAATCCGATTCGGTTGCAGGACAGCTACAGCCGCAACAGGTCACCATTGCTTATAACGCGCAGAACCCGGCGCAATCCGGGGCGACTGCGGTAATCAGCAATAACTACACCGGCAGCAAGCTGAAGATTGTCAAGCGGTTGGCTGGCGACGAATCCGGAAAAGACCAGGTACGCAACAAGACCTTCAGTTTCGACGTGACCTGTCTGGCAGCGAATACTGACGATAAAATTCTTGAACGTCGAAACGTTCAGATCACCGGCGAAGGCGAGACCATCATCGCCAACGAAGGTATGCCGGGCGATGTCCTGCTCCCGCTAGGCGCTAGATGCTTCGCGGTGGAAACCGAAAACCACGGTGCGGTTACGGCCGTGTCGGATCACCCGTCGATAGACAACCCCGCTGTTGTTACCGCTAGTGATGCGGAACAAACAATGGCGATCACCGTTGTCAATACTTACGGCAAGCCAGCGGCACCGTTTAAGATCACCAAGCAGGTTGTTGCAAACGGTTCCACCGGCGACGATACCTTCCAGATTTCGTACGCCTGTGACGTGGAAGGAAAGCAAACCGAGGAGGCAGCGGCACCCGTTGTTCCGGCCCAGGGCAAGGTGCCGGTAACTGCCGGGCAAACCACCGTTGTGGGCTTCTTCCCAATTGGAACGGAATGCCGCGTGGCCGGTGAAGATCTAGCGGATCGTGACGGATACGCATTGGCGCAAAACCTCGGCACCCGTGCGCAGGTTGCGGAAAACACCGGTGCGGAAGTAACGGTGACCAATACCTACACCCGGAAGCAGGGTTCGTTCCAGGTAACGAAGGCGATCAACGGCTTGCAGGATCAAGCGCAAGGCCAAACCTTCGAGGTTTCCTACGAGTGCGTGGACCCGAAGGCACAGCCAGGCAGTCCGGCGATCACTGGCCGGTTGCAGGTGCCAGCCGACGGTAGCGAGACCTCGCCACTGTTGCCGGAAGGTTCCGTCTGCAGACTGCAGGAAACACCGGTTGCGAACCGGGTAACCGGCTTTACCGAGGTTGCAAGCTTCGATCCGTCGGACTCGGTAGTCATCGGTACCGCACCTGCGGTGACGGAGGTTACCTTGACCAACGACTATACCCGCGACATCGGTAGCTTTGGCCTGATTAAGAAGGTTGTTGTTGATGGTCAACCGCAACCAAGCGACGAACCATTCCAGGTGTCCTACACCTGTGGTGGGAAAACCGGCATCGTGGACGTTAAAGGTGACGGAACAACCCCAACGGTAGTTGGTGACATTCCTACCGGTACCACTTGTACCTTCACCGAAACGCTCAAGCAGCGCGACGGCTACGATGTGGTGTCACAATTTAACCCGGCCCAGGTAGTGATTGCGCAAAAGGATCAGGTAGTGCCTGTCACGCTGACCAATACCTACGTGCGGGAGAACGGTGGATTTAGCATCTCGAAGGTGATCGACGGTAACGCTGCGGCATTGGCGCCAGACAGCTTCACCTTCAATTACCAGTGTGTAGGTGACGATGCACAGCGCACCAAGCACAATGGAAAAGTGACGGTGACCAAAACTGAGCCGATTAAGACCGTTGCAGATGTTCCGACCGGAACCTGCACGATCACCGAGGAAGCCCACACGATCAAAGATGGTCGCGTCGATGTGGCATTTAGCGTCAACGGCCAGGTGGCGCAGCCAGCCGATACGGCAACCATCACAGTGACAAAAGGTGCGACGGCTCAAGTTTCGGCAACCAATACCTACATCGCGGACGAAGGCACCTTCGAAGTGGTGAAAGTGGTAACCGCTGATCGGGATAAGGAACTGTTGGCTGATAAGACTTTCGTCGTTGATTATCAGTGCACGCCATCCTTCCCAGGCGCACCGGCGCAGCCAGGCGAGCTGACAATTACCGAAGGCAAGTCGGCGGTGAGCCCATCGATGCCGGTCGGCACCGAATGTACGATCACCGAACGGCCCGTCGAAGATGAACGTTTCACATGGACCGCGCCGCAGCCACAGCGAGTGGTTGTCGGCAACGCCCAACAGCCTGCCCGGGTTGAGGTGCGTAATGAATACGTGCGCAAGACCAACCGGGTTGCGGTGATCAAGAAGGTGATTGTGGGCACGGCTGTGACGCCTACCCAAGAAACCTTCGCTGTGGATTACACCTGCGGCGATAAGAAGGGCACGCTCGACGTTGTTGGTGACGGCAAGACCCAGGCTGTGATCGGGGATATTCCGACGGGAACTGTCTGCACGCTGAAAGAAAAGAACCAGAACCGAGATGGTTACACGCTGAACGCTGTCTTTGCGCCAGCGTCCCGGATCGATGTGGGCACTGCCCCGATTGACCCCGTGGTTTTGACCAATACTTACACCCGTGATGTCGGTAGCTTACGGATTTCCAAGGTGGTTACGGGTGCAGCGGCGGCCCTAGCGCCGCGATCCTTCACCTTCGGTTATGAATGCGTCGGAGATGATGCGGCGAAAACCCGCATCTCGGATACCGTAACGGTCTCGGCCAATAACTCGGTCACCATCTCGGATATTCCAACCGGTGAATGTACCGTGACCGAGCATGACAGTGCTGTGGCGAATGCGACGTTGGCGACGTCGATAAGCGTAGGCGGCGGTGAGACCACGGCGACCAAGTCCGTGACGACTCAAGTTGCCAAGGGTGTCACAGTAGACATTAAAGCGGAGAACTCCTACGCGCCGGTCTTGTCGAAGTTTGGTGTGCTTAAGCAAGCTACCGCCGATTTCGACGACAACCTGCTGGCTGATAAGGAATACCGGTTCAGCTACACCTGTGCCGCACCGTTTGAAGGTGTAGCTGGAGCGCGCGGCACTTTAACGGTGAAAGCTGATGGCACGACCGCGTGGAGCGATGAGATGCCTGTGAATTCCACATGCACCATCACGGAGGAAGCAGCACCGCACGAAGGATTCGAGTGGGTTGCGCCGACACCGCAGGAAGTCACGGTTGGTAACGACCCTGTGACCGTGACCTTCGACAACGCTTATCGACGCGAAACCGGTACGTTTGCAGTACGGGTTCACGTCTACGGCTGGCCGTGGTTTAAGAAGGACAAGTTCTACGTGAACTATTCCTGCACCGACCCACGCGGCCAGATCTACAAGGAACAAATGGCAGTCACCGGTGACTCCACGGTGGTACAAATTCCGCGCCGCTTCCCATTGGGCACCACCTGTGAGGTGGACCAGGATCAGCCAAGCGCGAAACGGCCCCTATTTGTCCACACCTACGAGGGCGATAGCAAGTTCACCATCGAAAGCGCCACAAAGGTGCCGGTCTATGAGATGTCGAACACCTACGTGACGATTATTCCGGGCATCCTGGCTGTCGTTGGATTACTGGTTGTGCCTGTGGTCAATGCGGTAACCAAGCCAGCGCCACCAGCGCCGCCGGTTATTGCTCCGCAAAAGGAACAAGAACCGACAGGCCCGAAAGCTGATGGGCTGAAGGTCGGTAAAGGGATAAAGAAACTGGCGCAGACAGGAACTTCGGAAACCGTTCTGGCCTTAGGGCTTCTGGGACTGGTTCTCTTGTTGCTGGGTAGCCTAGTGATACGACGACGCTCCTAATTATTTGCCCCCTTTGATGGCGGTGACCTACAGAGATACTGTGGTTCACCGCCATCACTATTAGGGAGGCAATTCTTTAATATTTGTTAAGTTTTGGTCATCCTGCTGGGCGGTTGTATAGATACAGTTGTGGCACATATTGGGTTTTTGTGGGGCAGGTAGTGAATCACTGAGGCCTTGATGGGGATTTGACATTTTTATTTCATTAAAAATTAAGTATAATTTCATTACCGATTTATTTTTTGGGGAAGTTTTCGGGCTTTTGTTTTTCCACCTGCCGATAACTCAAGAAAGGAGGCAGGACAGCTGCCTCCTTAAGAATCAACTTTTATAGAGAGGGTCGTGATGGCAACGCAGTCGCACCAACGCAAAAGAATGCCCCGTGTCTGGCTTTCCCTCGCAATTGTGCTAACGCTCTTGTCTGCCGTTGTGGTATCTGTGCGCACTTCAGAAGCACAAGAGACGGGTACTGGAAAATTCAGACTGATAAAACACCTTTCACCTGACTATATTGAAGTACCACCAGGTGAGAGCTTCGTATTCAGATATACCTGCCACAAAGATCAGCACGAGCTACCAGAAAAAGTACTGGTAATAGATTACACAACCAGTAACAGGACAGAATCCGAAGAATTGCCAGCTGGCTATACCTGTCTTATCAGAGAAGATAAGCCGCTATTTAGCGCCGAAGGCTACGTATGGCGTCCTGGTGACATCCCTCCTGTGGTCATCGAACAAGGAAAAATTAAAGATGTTGAAGTGACCAATAAATTTGTGATTGGGCCTGCATGGTTTGAAATCCGAAAAGAAATAGTTGTACCACCGGGATTAGTAATTCCCCAAGATCAGGTATTCGAATTTGAATACTCCTGCGACGGCGACAGGGAATATGGTGACCCAATTGGTCCAATAACGATGCGTGTCCCGTTGAATGCACCGTTACCGGTACGGTCAGGAGATATCCCCAACGAACACACCTGTACCGTGACCGAAAAACGGCCACAGATGAACCTTGGTAATTTCGAATGGGTTCCGCCGCCTGCGCAAACCGTGACAGTCGATGCGTTCGCCGGAGTACAGCGCCTGGAATTCACCAATCATTTTATCCCCAAAACCGGCCCGGCCACTGGTACTTTTAGCGTGCATAAAGTAGTCACTGGTGTCGCTGAACTCCCCGAAAACCACGAATTTCAGGTTCGCTACAGCTGTGTTGCACCTGATGCTGCCCTGAACGCGTCGGCGGAGATACGTACCATGACGTTGAAAAACAATCAAACCCAGGAATCCGAGCCGTTGCCTGTAGGCACCACATGCACCTTAATGGAAGATATTTCGACAGCGACGATTCCTGGCGGTGAGTATAGGTTAAACCCGCCACAATTCGAGCCCTCTGAAGTCGTGACAATTCGCGATCCAGCCGAAGGGGCGCAAACAGTTCAGCTCACAAATCACTATGTTCGCAACACCGGAGCATTCCAGGTGAAAAAGATCGTGAATGTAGATGGAGCCCGCCGGGATACTGACGATATTTTCACCATCAACTGGCAATGCGGAGCTAAAGAAGGCCAACTTGTTGTAGCCGGTAACGGAACGCTGAGTTCCCCAGTTTCTAACATCCCGATTAACGAGCAATGCAGGCTGACCGAGGAAAGCGCCGAACGATCTGGCTATAGCCATGCAGTAGGTTTTGACCACCAGACATTTACCGTGACTGATCCACGTCAACCACTAATCATCACATCGACGAGTAATTATATCCGCAATAAAGGTGGATTTAGCTTGGCCAAGGAAGTAGCAGGCGATGCCCAGGCACTCGCACCCCGACGCTTCGATTTCACTTATACCTGTGTGGGTGACGATGCCGCTAAAACAGTAGTAACTGATACCGTCTCCGTTGCCGCCGGTTCCGCAGCAACCATTTCAGACATCCCCACAGGGGAGTGTGAAATCACAGAAAATGCTGGCGATATTGATAATGCCACCCGTACCACAACATTTAGCGTCAATGGTTCGGTTGTTCCGCAAGGAGAGAAGGTGCGTTTCCGGGTGCCATCACAGCGGCAACCGGAGCCCACAGTCAAGATCAAAGCAGTTAATACCTACACTGCTGCTGTGGCAAAAATCAGTGTTCGAAAGAACGTAGTTTCTGATGGCGATACAGCCCTATTAGCTGCAAAAAACTACAACATTAGCTACACCTGCCAGCCTGCATACACAGGTGCCTTTGCGCCGAAGGGCGAGATACTTGTTGTTAAAGGAAACGGATCACTCGCCGAAACCCGGGAGCTTCCCATCGGCACCCGTTGCACATTTACCGAATTAGACGCACAGCATCCAGGGTATTCCTGGCAAAAGCCGCAGGATCAGACAGTCAGTGTTGCAACGGCAGCAATGCCTGAAGTAGTTTTCACCA
This sequence comes from Corynebacterium sp., assembly GCF_030532965.1. Lineage (GTDB taxonomy): Bacteria > Actinomycetota > Actinomycetes > Mycobacteriales > Mycobacteriaceae > Corynebacterium. The sequence goes on along the minus strand of NZ_JAUNKC010000031.1, from coordinate 18,351 downwards.
ATACATACAGTCGGAGTGTAGGTTCGTTTGCGATTGCCAAGAAAGTCACTGGTTTAATTGTCCTTGACAATGACGAGGGTTTTAGCTTTAATTACCGGTGCACGTTACCTAACAGTACGCAGTCGACAGGTCGTATAAGCGCAAAAGCAGATGGGGTGCCAGTAGCTGTTCCTGTGGTGTTTCCAGTGGGCACTACATGTGTGGTCTCGGAAGATACCAAAAAGGCGGCGCGCAGCGGCTTTATACATAAGGCACCAAACGACGTTTTCTTCACTATTGAACAGTCGGATGCGAACAACATGCGCGTCATTACGATGGAAAATTCGTATTTTCCGTGGCTCGCTTTTCTGGTTCCGGCAGCACCAATAATCATGATTCCACTGTTGCGCATTATCAGGGAATCGATCCTTTCGCCGAATGGGAAACCCACACATAAGCCAGGAACCGCACCACCAGCACCCGACAAAGGCATTGATAAAAACCCCACGATAAGCCAGCAGGTTTCCGATGGATCCGCAGGAAACAATGCGCTGGCTTATGCTCCAAAGGGACAAAACCAACCCAAACGATTGGCATCAACGGGATCTCCAGTTGTGGGGATCATTGCCCTGGCAATTATAATGTGCGCAATCGGAGTCGTAACGATTCGACGAGGGCGCGTGCAGTAAAATTTGCCGTGAAAAAGTTATCCAAATGGGTTGACGCAGATTTATTGGTGGCTAATCAACTTCGTCAGCTCATTATGGTTTTAGCGCTATCGTGGGCGAGTATTAGCCCAACCTATGCTGGTCTAACGTTGCGCTGATGGCGTCGTCGATGATGTCTATTCCGGCTACCAAATCGGCTTCGGAAATCGTCAGCGGCGGTGCCACATGCATCCGGTTAAAGTGCGTGAGCGGCCACAGGCCACGCTTCTTGCACTCTGCGGTTACCGCCGCCATCGGTGCGTTTTCCTCCGCGGTTGGGTTAAACGGAACCAGCGGCGTGCGACTTTCCTTGTCCGTGACCAGTTCAATGGCCCAGAACAAGCCCAAGCCGCGCACCTCACCAACGCAGTCGTATTTCTGGTGGAGCTCGCCCAGCTTCGGGGCAACGACGGTTTCCGCCAGGTGTTGGACGTGTTCCAGGATCTTTTCCTCGGCGAAAATCTTGAACGTTTCCACGCCGGGGGCACAGGCCAGTGGGTGACCGGAATAAGTCAACCCGCCGGGGAACACGCGGGAGCCAAACGTCTTGCGAATCTCGTGCGACATGATCACCCCGCCGAGCGGAACATAGCCGGAGTTCACCCCCTTGGCGAACGTGATGAGGTCCGGGGTGACGTCGAAGTTCTGGAACGCAAACATGGTGCCGGTGCGGCCGAAACCGGCCATCACTTCGTCGGCGATATACATGATGCCGTATTTATCACAAATGTCGCGCACGCCCGCCAGGTAGCCAGGCGGCGGCACCAAAATGCCATTGGTGCCCACCACCGATTCGATGATGATAGCGGCGATCGTCGCCGGACCCTCCAGCATGATTTGGTTATCCAGATGTTCAAGCGCCCGCGCGGTTTCTTCCGCCTCGGTGGTGGCGTGGAACGGGGAGCGGTAGAGGTACGGTCCGAAGAAGTGCACGATCGAGTTGTCGGCGGGTTCGTTCGGCCATCGGCGTGGGTCGCCGGTGAGGCTGATCGCGGTCGAGGTTGCGCCGTGATAGGAGCGGTACATGGCCATTGCTTTTCGACGCCCGGTGTGCAGCCGCGCCATGCGCACCGCGTTTTCCACCGCTTCCGCACCACCGTTGGTGAAGAACACCCCGGCAAAGTTGTCGGTACCTGCTTCGGTAACGATAAGTTCCGCCAGTTCCGAGCGGGTCTTTTCCGCGAAACTAGGGGCGACTGTGCATAACGCTTCGGCCTGATCCTTGATGGACTGGATGAGGCGGGGATGCTGGTGCCCCAAGTTGAGGTTAACCAATTGCGAGGAGAAATCGAGGTAGCGGTTATCCTCGTAATCCCAAAAATAGCTACCGTCACCGGATTTGACCGGCATCGGGTCGATCAGATCCTGGGCCGACCAGGAATGAAAAACGTAACTGCGGTCACGGGCTTTGATATCGGCGTTTGAGCTCATGAACTTTCCTTCCACATGGTGATGGCTTGGTGATTAATTGGTCGGGAACCCCAGATTAATCTGTGATTCGTCGGGCAGTGGCCATCGCGAGGTCACAACCTTGCGGCGGGTGTAGAAATTGAAAGACTCCGGGCCGTACATGTGTGTGTCGCCGAAGAGGGAGTTCTTCCAGCCGCCGAAGGAAAACGCCCCGATCGGTACCGGGATGGGAACATTGATACCCACCATGCCCACCTCGATGGCGAATTCAAATTCCCGGGCGGTGCGGCCATCGCGGGTGAAAATGGCGGTGCCATTGGCAAACTTATGTGCATTGATCATGTCAACCGCCTCGTCATAGCTGTCAACTCTCACGATACACAACACCGGGCCGAAGATTTCCTCGTCGTAGCAGGGCATTCCGGGCCGCACCCGGTCGATGATTGATGGGCCGATGAAATAGCCGTCGTCAGGCAGGTCACTAAAGTCCCACTCCCGCCCGTCGACGATGACCTCCGCGCCGTGCTGAGGCGCTTCGTCGATAAAGGAAGCGATCCGGTCCCGTGATTCCTTGGTTATCACTGGCCCCATTTCGGCGGCCGGGTCGTCGTAGCGCCCCACGGTGAGTTTCTTGGTGCGCTCGGCGATCTTTTCCACCAGTTCGTCCGCTATCGCGCCGACGGCAACCACCACCGAAATCGCCATGCACCGTTCCCCGGCGGAACCGTAACCGGCGGACACCGCCGCGTCCGCCGCGGCATCAATATCGGCGTCCGGCATCACCACCATGTGGTTTTTCGCGCCGCCCAAAGCTTGTACGCGTTTGCCATGCGCCGAGGCGGTGGAATAGATGGCGCTGGCCACCGGGGTGGAGCCGACAAAGCTGACGGCTTTGACGCGCGGGGAGCTAAGGATATGGTCGACGGCCTGCTTATCGCCGTGCACAACATTTAAAACGCCGTCGGGAAGTCCTGCTTCTTGAAACGCCTTTGCTATCCAATTGGCTGCCGAAGGGTCCTTTTCGCTGGGCTTTAGAATCACCGTATTGCCCGCAGCTATCGCGGTGGAAATCATCCACAACGGCACCATCGCCGGGAAATTAAACGGGGTTATGCAGGCGACCACGCCCACTGGCTGCCGGGTTTGGTGCACGTCGATCCCGGAAGCAGCCTGTTCAAGATGTTCGCCTTTCATGTGGTGGACCACACCGGCGCAGAATTCGACGTTTTCTAAACCCCGGGTGATTTCGCCAAGCGCATCGGATAGGACCTTCCCGTGTTCCTCCGAAATAACCTCGGCCAGTTCGGCGGAACGGGACACGATGATCTCCCGCAGATTGAACATCACCTGGGCGCGTTTCGCCATGCCGGTGGCGCGCCAACCCGGCAGGGCAGCTTCGGCCACATCTAGGGCGTGCTCGAGGGTTTCGGAATCGGCAAAGACGACGCGGCGAATTTCCGCACCGGTAGCGGGGTTGAAAACCGGGCCGGTTTCGGACGTGTCGCCTAAGCGGTTAGCGGTCTCGGTGCCGTTAATGAAATGTGGGACTATCATGCGGGGTGCTCCTCACGCGGGCGGATCGGACGCAACGGTAACGGTGTTGCGGTGGACACTATGTCAACCGGATCGGCGGGTTGCGTGGTATCGGCGGCCTGCCATCGCGATATCTTCGCTGGTTATCCGACAAGGGGCACTGTTTTTGTGTCGTGTCGACGGATGGTTCCTCGTGGCGCCTTCGTGCCGAGCAATCCCTAGAAAACCGGTTAGTTTCATGGTAAAAGCGAGGACAGCCGTGGGGATAGCCGCGAAATGTTTGCTTATTTGATATAAAAGAACACATTGTACAGTCCTAATGGGTGCTACGGTGAGGGGAGCGTCGTCAAGCACTACCGTTAGGGAGAAAAATGCCGCAATCGTCGTTTCCGCCACCCACGAACCACGATTCGGCACGGCACGATGGCCCGGCCGGACAGCCGGATAACCGGCGACCGGCACAGACCGTTGCCAACGACTGGGAATACGGCGCGTTTTTGACCATCCGCGACGTCCTGGAAACCCCCACGCTGTCGGGCGTGCGGGTGGAAGCGTTGTGCGCGCCCCGGGACCTCGACCGCCCAGTACGGTGGGTGCACGTCGCGGACGCGGTGCGAACCGGTGAATTACTCTCCGGCGGGGAGCTGCTGTTAACCACCGGAATAGCGTGGGGCGATACCGCGGCACAACGCACCGACATGATCGCCACTTTCGCGCACCATAACGCGGCCGCCCTCTTGGTCGAATTAGGTTCTCAGTGGCAGGAGGTTCCCGCAGACGTCGCCGCAGCTTGCCGCACATTCGATCTGCCGCTGATCGTGCTTTTCGACGAAGTAAAGTTCACCGAACTCACCGAAAACGTCCACACCCTGCTGCTGAATAACAAAATCACACAGGTCACCGAAATCCACGCCGTCACCAAATCCTTTAATTCCCTCATCATCAACGGCGCACCCACGATGCAAATACTCGACCACGCCAGCAGACTCCTAGGCTGCCCCGTGGTGCTAGAAGACCTATCCCACCAGGTAGTCGGGTACTCCGAAGGGCACATGACCCCCAGTATCCTGCTGGCGGATTGGAGCAACCAGTCCCGAAAATGGTCGAGCACAATCGGGACCTATGGCAGCCTCACCCAATGCGTCACCGTTGGCGCAGGTGGAGAAACGGGGGCGAAAGCGGTGGTCAAAGCTTTAACCGAGAAGGGAGTTGCCCACGGCTACGGCGCCAACCTGTGGACAATGATCGACATCCAAGCACGCGGAACGGTCTGGGGCCGCCTGTTCTACTTCGGTAGAAGCACCAGCGCCGCCGGTGGCGACCATATTCTCAGCCAAGCAGCCACCGCCCTAGCGATGGAACGGCTCGGCAGCACGAACCCCTATTCCTGGGTCGACCTCATCGAAAAAACCGCCATCGAACGGCTGGTCCACAATCGCTACACCAGCGTCGACGGGGTCAAAGAAGTCTTATCCGCCTCCGGGTTCCGTATGCATAATCGGGAAATGATGGCGCTGCGGATCGAACACAGCGGCAGATACGTGGAACCAACCACTTTCCGAAAACACATCAAAAAAGCATTCCCCGAGTCGGACTTTCTAGCCACCGCCATAGAGACCGATCCCCGCGTCGTCATCGCCGCCTTATCCGTCCCGATAGCTGAGAACAGCCCGTCTCTCGCGGCCACGATCAGCGGTAAGCTGCGCACCATCGCTGAGGCAATCGTCTCGGGAACCGACACCAAAATCCGAATAACCACCGCCGCTGCGGGCGCTGGCACCCTCGAACTATCAACCCTTATCCGGCAGCTATTCCAACAAGAACAACAACCCATGCCACGTGCGGCGATAACCGTGGTTCCGCTCTCCCGCACCCCCGTGGAATACTTACTCCTGCACCTGCGTGACGATGTTCGCATCCAAGAATACGTAGCCACCACCTTAGAACCGTTGTTAAATCACGACCACAAAAACTCCGGCGACCTACTCGACACCCTCCACGCGGTGATCTCCAACCCCACCTCCCGCACCGCCGCCGCCGAACAACTACACCTCTCCCGAACGGCACTCTACGCCCGCATCGCCACCATTGAACGACTACTCGGAATCGACCTGGCCGACGGCGACGCGGTCTTCGCCATCTCCCTAGCGTTGCGTAGCCTGCCACAGGGGGGCTAAAAAGCAGCGGCTACCAGCGGCTAACTGGGGCGCACCGAGGAATTGCCGGTGATCGCATCCACCAAAACATCATGAGTAGAAAACCGAATATGCCAATTAGGCTTCCACAGCGGCCAGATACACTCGGCTAGCTCCAAATCAAAGGTGGCCGCCAACTTCAACCGCCGCATCAGGCTGGCCGTCACGGCATGACGCGCTGTGTCGATCGCCGTGAGGATATCAACCCGAAACTCCAATTGCGAACAATCAACAGCACCGATAGGGGTGCCAGCCGCAGAGCTCAATGGCCACCGTGAGGTGATGATCGGCGTACCGGAACACCGATCCACCGTCACATACACCGCGTTGTCGGCGAACCGGCGCGCCGGGCCGGAAATGCTAGTGATCTGAAAGGCTAAACCAAGAAGCGGAAAGTAGCTTTTCGACGCCCCCACCAGCCGCCCCGAATCGGCGCGCGGCAGTGCGCGTTTAAGCGTTGCCGCCGCAGTATCGATTGCGGTTTGTTGCGTAATCAATGTCTCAAGGCACGCGGAGTTAAGCGGTGGGGTGTGCATCGGTTCTTCTTGGTTTTAGGCGGGCGGGAATTGATGGGCCAGCGTCGGGTCGGTGTCTTTGTCGAGCTTATAAGAAGCCGGAGTGACTTTGGCCGCGTCATCAATGGCGGCACGGATTTCCTCCGACACCGGGTGCGTGGCTTGGGTAGCTAGGGAGCCAATGACCATCGCCAGGGTAGAAGCGGTCAAACCAACCAGTAGTGGATCCAGCCCGGTGCTGTCGCTCAGTCCAGCTTGCTGCCAGAAAATTACTACAACCGTTCCGGCCAGGATCGACGCGATAGCGCCGACGGCATTAGCTTTCTTCCACCACACGGCACAGACATAGGCAGGAACGAACGCACTGCCGAGAATCGAGGTGGCGAACACCACCAGGCCGAACACCGCAGGTGGTTGCCAGAATGCCAGAACGATTCCACCCGAGGACAGAAGGAGAACGGCACCCCTCGAAATCCACACCATCTGCCGCTCGTTCATGTCCTTGATGATGAATCGCCCGAAGATGTCCTTGGCGGCGATGGTGGAGGCCTGTAGTAACAGGGCATCGGCGGTGGACATGATGGCTGCCATAACGGCCGCCATGACGATACCGACCGCGAAGGTGGGCAGGACGGTTTTGGCAACCTCGAAGATTGCTTGTTGCGGGTCGTCCAAACTCGGCAGAATAAGCAGGGCGAAAATGCCGATGATATACGGGGCTGGGATAAACAGCAGGTTAAAAATGGTGGCATATACGCCAGCGGTGCGGGCGACCGACGGTTTCTTCATCGCCATGTGGCTGACCACCACGTGCGGCCATCCCATGTATCCGATGGAGAATAACAATAACGCCCCGATTATCACGCCCCATTGTCCCTGGAAGCTAAGATCGGCACCCCACATGGTTAGCAGGTTCGGATTGATCTCACCGACAGCCTCATTGCCAGCGGTAAAGCCGCCGATGTATTGCAAGGTGGCGATGAAAATCCACAGCATGCCAATCAGCATGATGATGGCCTGGATGAAGTCGGTGTATGCAACCGCCAAGTACCCGCCGAGGAAGGTGTATAAGACGATGACGCCGACGGCTATCAAAAGCGACACTTTGAAGCCGAAACCGGTGACCGACGCGAGCCCAGAACCACCCGCCACAAATTGCGAAAGAACATAAAGGAATAGGCATCCCAATGCCACCGGCGCGGCGATCAGCCGAACCCATTTGCTTTGGTACCGGTGCTCCAAATATTCAATGGAGGTCAGCGAACCGAGCTTCTGCGACAGTTTGCGCATCCTTCTGCCTAGAACGCTTAAGTTGATAATGCCGCCGCCGATATCGCCGAGGGCGTACCACATGCTGTAGTAGCCCTGGGTGTAGGCCAAGGAACCCGCGCCTAGGAACATGTAGCCAGACATGGAAGACGATTGCAGGCGCAGGGCGGTAACCGCGGGGCCGATGGATCGGTCGCCCAATAGGTAGCTCTCGGAGTCGTTGGAGGAACGCTTCATCGTCCAGATGCCAATGCCCGCCATCGCGATGAAATAAATGATGAGGAAGAACAGTGCGATATTCATGGTGATCACTGCCCCTCGGTCTCGTCAGCTAAATGCCAATTTTTACTGACGATCCAGAACACGAGCGTGTATAGCACCCACACGAGGCAGACACCCACTATGACGACGAATGTAAAATCGGGAAGTCCGAACATAACTGCTGTAAACCCCTTTCTCATATCGAGTTGTGTGATTAATGTCATGCATTACATTCACTCAATCAGGCAAAAGTGGTTATGGAAAGTAAAAAATGTTCGCTCAGCGGACAAAAATGTACATAGTGTCCGTGCAGCTCGGATGCGGAAATGCGAAGTCGTCACCTAATTACTATACGAATCCCCCAGTTTCGGACGAGCGGCGTCGATTTGGCGGAACGAGCAGTAGCTGATAGTGTTCATCGCGAAGTTTGAAAAATTGAGGCGCTTAGCCGCCACATTTACTCAAGTTTCACCGAAGACCGTCGGTCAGCCACATATGGCTCGAAGGTTTCCATGAAAGTGGAACGGCCCACGCAGGAGTCACTTTAGAGTTCATCCTCCATTTGTGAGTGTTGTGCCCTGTGCTCTTGCACGGGGCTTTTGTCATGAAAGCCTCGGCGGATTAAACCTTATAACTGTTAATGAGGAAGGAGGCGAAGTAATGGCAAACCCGAAGAACAGCGCATCTCTTGCAGACCTGAAACAGCGTTTTGCAGAGACCGACGCATTCGTGCTCACCGAGTACCGTGGCCTAAGCGTTGCTCAGACCACCGAACTGCGTAAGTCCCTCGGTGCTGATGTCCAGTACTCCGTCGCCAAGAACACCCTGCTGAAGCTGGCTGCTAAAGAAGCTGGCATCGAAGGCCTCGACGAGCTGCTTGTCGGCCCAACCGCTGTCGCTTTCATCCAAGGCGAAGCTGTTGACGCTGCGAAGGCTATGAAGAAGTTCGCTTCTGAAAACAAGGCTTTCATCGTCAAGGGTGGCTACATGGACGGCAACGCCCTGAGCGCAGATCAGGTCAACGCCATCGCCGAGCTGGACAACCGCGAGACCACTCTTGCGAAGCTGGCAGGCGCCATGAAGGGCAACTTGGCAAAGGCCGCAGGCCTATTCAACGCTCCTGCTTCCCAGGTCGCACGCCTTGCCGCTGCGCTCCAAGAGAAGAAGGAAGCATAAAGGCCGCAACCGCTGCAGCCTTTGGCAATAAAACACAACACTTGTTCGGATCTGGGTTCGCCCAGGTCCACATACCGAAAGGAAAACCATCATGGCTAAGCTCACCAAGGACGAGCTAATCGAAGCTTTCAAGGAGATGACCCTCATCGAGCTTTCCGAGTTCGTTAAGGAATTCGAAGAGGTCTTCGAGGTTACCGCTGCTGCTCCAGTTGCTGCTGTTGCAGTTGCTGGTGGCGGTGCTGCTGCTCCAGCTGAGGAAGAGAAGGACGAGTTCGACGTCGTCATCGAGGACGCTGGCGCTAAGAAGATCGGCGTTATTAAGGCTGTCCGCGAGATCGTTTCCGGCCTGGGTCTGAAGGAAGCTAAGGAGCTCGTTGAGTCCGCTCCTAAGGCTGTTCTGGAAGGCGCTTCCAAGGACGACGCTGAGGCTGCTAAGGCTAAGCTGGAAGAAGCTGGCGCTAAGGTTACCCTCAAGTAAGACCTTCTTACGCGAAGTTTCCTATCCCCACCGAAGTACATACGCACTTCGGTGGGGATTTTTTATGCTTAAGTTTTGCTACCAGCACGCCTTCGATTGCATCGCGGCCCGCAATGTGCGCAATTTCTATGCGCGAACTCGCCATTTATCGGGCGTAATGCCGGTACAGTGGTTAGGGATAGGGAGATGGAATTGAATGGAGGATAACTTCATATGGGGTGGCAATTACAACCACGGATGAGCAAAAATTCCTTCGTTCTTGCCGGGATGATTGCAACACTATTTGTCCTATTGCTGTTAGCCATCATCGGGGCAGGTATCGTCGGGTCGACGCTATTGGGGCGGGGTGGGGCAGCGACAGCCAGCTCCGCTGCAGCGTCGACAAGCGCCGACGAGGTTGCTGCTAGTGAGACCGCCGAGTCGAGCGCGGAAACGACCAGCCAGGAACCAACGTCATCGTCAGCCGCGCCAACGTCCGAACCGAAACCGTTGATAGATTTCCCACCAGAAGACGCCAGGTACGTTGCCGACACCAGCGACGGGAAATATGAGGTCTATTCCGGAAACGCCACCACCAGCGATGAATTCGTCACCAATGTCGGGGCGGCGTTGATCGAGGCCAAGCCGGATCCGAAAGAAGAATCCGTGAAACTCACCGTCTTTAGCCCGGTTACGCGACAAACCTACACCATGACCTGCCAGAAAATGGCGGAGGAAGGCTACGACTGCCGGGGTGGTCGCGCCGCCATCGTGTACGCGGTGCGCAGCCGTTAATCGCTTGTCGACGCCCGGGCCTGCGTCGACAAGCATAAAACCGTAGACGTTACGGCCGCAACGGCACCCGTACCCACGGCGAATCCGGCGCAACCAGCAACCGGGTTAGACAATCGTTGTGGATCAAGTGCTGTTCGGCATCGAAAGGCTCATCCGACAGCCACATCGCCCGCCCCCACCAATAACTCAACGCAACCTGATGCCAGGTGGCAAAGGTGCGCTGTAATTCCCGCACCGCCCGGTGCGCATATTCCGCGCCTAATTCAGGGGCGATCAGCCCCGCCCGCACACCATTGCCCGCAACCGCCTCAACCCGCAGAAGGTCCCAAGCACGCAGCGTCGATGGGATTTCCTTGGGTGCAATCTTTTGAAACTCTGGGTGAATAAACCGCTCGATCCAAATCTGAAATGCCTTTGCTGCCTGATCCGGATCGTAATGGTTATAATACATTAACCCGCGTAAAAACATGGTGTATTCGTCCACCATGCGGTGGAAATCCAAGGGATTGGCGGCGTTTTGTTTAACGCTGAGCAGACGTTCCGAAGGCGCAATGATCGCATCGAACATGGGGTAACCAAAGGCGTTGGAAAGCAAGTTCTCACAGGTGGTGCGCACCTGTTCCTCGTTCTCCACGTTCCACATTTCTTTGAGGCCGTTAGCCAACTCGCCCCGAATCAACCCGCCTTGCTTCTTGGCGGGGGCATCCACAGCCGGCCGGATCGGAAAAACGTCACGATACATATAAGCATAGGAACCCGCGCGAACCATATCGGGATCGGGATTCTTCGACGACCACTTGAAGCTCGATGATTTATTGGTAGTAAAAGGCAATACCGTGACAGTAGCGTGCATGCTTATTAACCATACACAGATCAAACACCAAGGTGGGCGAAGTTTTTAGAAAAAATGAAAATCTCGGAAAATATTCTGCAATCTCCTCAAGCATCAATGCTGATAATGCTATCTTCTTAATCTATGGAACAACTCTTCTCCGATATGTCGGTGCAGATGGCTTATGAACGAGCCGGTGCGGATAAAACCACCTACCCCGAAACCGCGCTCCACGTTGCGCGCGATATTGAATCCGTCCTGCAACCGGGAGAATTTGTATTGGAACTAGCCGACACCACCTCACCCGGGTTCCATTCCTTGGTGGGAGTGACCAACCGGCGCATTCTGCTCGGTACCGGACCGGGTCAATTGCAAGAAATCAACGTCGACATGATTACCGGCTGGGATCTCGTCGAAGCTCCCGACTTAACCCTGGTACTGAAAGTCTTCGACGCCGAGATTTCCATCTTCGGGTTGGGGGTGCGGGGGGTCAAACGGCTCCACCACGCGCTTAGTTGGCTTGCGCTCTATCAATTAGAACCACCAGAATCCTGGCGACCGGAACGCACCGTCTCCGACATTTTTGAAGACTGGCTCGCCGTGCATCGGGAACTTCCGGAGGACCCCACTGCGGAAGAAATGCATGATCGATTGTCCGGAATCTTGGTAAATAAGAAGTGGTGGTAATGACATGACCTACGATCCGCAATACTTCGGCCCCGATCGCAACCTGCCACCGCGGGAACAACTATCCTCCTACAACCCGGTACCTGAAGATCACCGCGGCCCCGACGATCTTCCGATACCACCAGCGCGCTCGGGGCAACCAGCTATGGCTGGGGCACCGAACTCGCAAGCCGGACCAGGCCACATGGGTGGCGGCCAACAGCCTGGTGTTCAGCAGCCGGGTGGACAGCAACCCCCGGGACACTTTGGCGGACACTACGCCGGTGGGCAGCAAACCCCGCACCAATTCGCCGGTGCCGCGCCTGGTTCCGGGGCGGTGGCGTCCACCGAACCAGTGATTAAGCTCAAGGCATGGCAGCAGATTCTGCTGGCAATCGTGCTGATCACTGTCATCTCGGTTATCACGTATTTCATCGCAGACTCGGATTCTGAATCCACGAAAGCCGCGTCGAAAGCGTCGATTGAAGTGCCGACGGTGGCGGTGCCGTCGATAAGCGTCGAAGCACCTACCTTCCCGAACATACCCAGCCCCGATGTCGATCCCGCATCACCTGTGGCCGACGGCAAAATAATTCCAATTCCGGAAAAATGGGCCGACAAAGTCCCGTCGTTTACTGATAAAGAAATGCCGGTGTGCCTGTTCACGGAGGAACTTAAATACTCACTGGAAGTGTCCGTTAAAGACAAAATCGCATGTTCGGTTGTGCCGACCAAATACGGGCTGACAGTTTTCCACCTGGTGGAAGGCAAAGAAGCCGTGGCGGAAGTACGCCAAGCAGCGGAAACGAAACCACAAGCTGACCTTGGGGTGACGATAAAACCAGGCAATAATATAAAAATCCTCGAAATGCCGCAGCTATTTTACGTAGTACATGAAATCAGTGAGGAAGAAATGATCGTCTATTCCTTCCTTAACCTCGGCGGCGAGATAGATATACCAGGATTTTTAAGGAGCGAAGGCTTCGCCGAATAGTCCCCGTAACCGCGGTGTCTTCCTTTGCGCCGGTTGCGGCAGACAAAGCGGTTAGAATTGGTTGTCATGCTGCCTAAGACCCGAATTGCATCCGCCATAATCATTGGCCTTGGCTTCGCCTTGATCGCGTGGGGCGTGGTATATCCATATGTTGTTCCCAACGACGCCCGGATGCCGCTTGCGCTCACTCAAACCACGGTGACCTTGGTCGATGACACCGCGACCCAACGGATGCCCGGCGACGGCAGCACCTATACCGGACCGATGACGAAGCAATACCATGTGGAGATCCTGCCGCCGGTAGATTCGGATTTAGCAACCGCCCGGGTGGGGGTGTCGCTACTACGCGGCGCGCCGGGTATTCAAGTGCCGGAGGAACAATCCGACATAGACCGGTTGGTGGAAGCCTCGGTGTGGACCTATAGCTTTGCCCGCACCACGGGTCTTAATACGTCGCCGTTGAAATTTATCGACGTCCCTGCAACCCCGCCGCAAACCGTAGAGTTCTCCGGCTATTGGGTGAAATTCCCCAGCAACGCGGAGCAAACCACCTACGAAGTATTCGACTCCACCCTGCGACGTACCACACCTGCGGTTTTCCAGGAAGCGATTCAGCGCGACGGGCGCACCATTTACCGCTATCACCAGGAAATTGAGCCTACGAACGTGGCGCAGAACTACCGGAATTTCTTTACCACGATCCCCATCGAAATCCCGGCGGAATTCGTCGGCCCACACCAAGAGGAAATCCAGCCCGGTGAGGAACTCGCCCCGGATAGCCTGCAGCCGCCTGCCGACGAAGCGACACCCGACGCGCCGGAGGGGGAGAACCCGCCCGAAGAAGGTGCAGCGCCACCTGGTGAACCGGAGCTGAAAACGGTGGCGGCGGATCTGTACCATTCTGGAACCCGCGATTTTTATGTGGACCAGATCAGCGGCATGGTGGTTGATGTTGACGAAGACATCATCGATTATTACGGCGATGAGCAGGGCGGCAAGCTTGCCGACGCCCACCTGTTTTCCGGTTCCGTGTCCGATGAACAGTCCGCGGCGCTTCTGGAGCAGGCATCGCACATTTCGGACGGGAGTGTCGTCCGCGCCATTAACTGGGCGGTGCTTGGGGTTGGGGGATTATTAACCCTGATCGGATTGGCCGGGGCGTTCCGGATTCGCAGGCGGCACCGCAAAGTCAATGAAATTCAAGAAATGATGGAATAGTTTTTAAGCGATTGAACTGCGAATTTTCCGCACAAGGCCGTTGCGTGAGTTGCTAAATGGGAAGATGCTGCTATGGTGTTTGCCAAGTGGGTGACCACCTTGTTCTAACTTCATACGGCCACATCATCGGTGTGGAGAATCTGGCGGGCCAACCAAGCGAGCCGGAGCTTTAACACACCGTCAGGTAAATGCGCAACACCGGCCTTTACATTCGCGTTGAAAGACTATAAGATAGCTCTTTGCGCTGGAATCCCTCCGCACCACAAAATCACGACCTTGCTCAGTGACGGGTAAAAACCCGGTTTGACAAGGTTTTTTAGTGCTATGTGGGTACGGATGATTCCCTTGCAGACCGAAATGCTCATTTACCAGCGGTTTGGTGGTCAATATTGCGGGGCCACCATCCGCGCGAGGTGCTGGAAGGACCCATCTTGGCAGTCTCCCGCCAGACCAAGGCCGTTATCCCTGGGGCTCCCGAACGTAAGTCGTTCGCAAAGATTAATTCACCCATCGAGGTCCCAGGTCTACTTGATATTCAGCTGGAATCTTTCGCTTGGCTGATTGGTTCGCCGGAATGGCGTGCTCGTCGGCAAGCGGAATTGGGTGAGGGCGTGCGCGTCACGTCCGGTCTCGAGGACATCCTCGAAGAACTAAGCCCAATTCAGGACTACTCCGGCAACATGTCCCTGTCGTTGTCCGAACCACGGTTCGAGGAGATGAAGAACTCCATCGACGAGTGCAAGGACAAGGACATCAACTACTCTGCGCCGCTGTACGTGACCGCTGAGTTCATCAACAACGATACCCAGGAGATTAAATCCCAGACGGTATTCATTGGCGATTTCCCAATGATGACCGACAAGGGAACGTTCATCGTTAACGGCACCGAGCGTGTCGTCGTCTCCCAGCTGGTTCGTTCGCCTGGCGTGTATTTCGACCAGACGATTGATAAATCCACCGAACGCCCCCTGCATTCCGTGAAGGTTATTCCGTCGCGTGGTGCGTGGTTGGAATTCGACGTGGACAAGCGCGACACCGTCGGTGTCCGTATCGACCGCAAACGTCGTCAGCCAGTGACCGTCTTGCTGAAGGCATTGGGCTGGACCACCGACCAGATCGTCGAACGTTTCGGTTTCTCCGAAA
Organism: Corynebacterium sp.; assembly: GCF_030532965.1. GTDB lineage: Bacteria > Actinomycetota > Actinomycetes > Mycobacteriales > Mycobacteriaceae > Corynebacterium. The sequence goes on along the minus strand of NZ_JAUNKC010000031.1, from coordinate 3,201 downwards.
TCATGATGTCCACTCTGGAATCTGATGGCGTTTCCAACACCGACGAAGCGTTGTTGGAAATCTACCGCAAGCAGCGGCCAGGCGAGCAGCCAACCCGTGACCTTGCGCAGTCTTTGCTGGATAACTCCTTCTTCAAGGCGAAGCGCTACGACCTGGCTAAGGTGGGTCGCTACAAGATCAACCGCAAATTGGGTCTGGGCGGAGACAACGAGGGTTTGATGACCCTCACCGACGAGGACATCGCGACCACCATCGAGTACTTGGTGCGTCTGCATGCAGGTGAAACCTCCATGACCGCCCCAACCGGCGAGGTTATCCCGGTGGAAACCGACGATATCGACCACTTCGGTAACCGCCGGTTGCGTACCGTTGGCGAATTGATCCAGAACCAGGTGCGGGTTGGTCTGTCCCGTATGGAGCGGGTGGTTCGGGAACGCATGACCATTCAGGATGCGGAATCGATCACCCCAACCTCCCTGATCAACGTGCGCCCAGTCTCGGCTGCTATCCGCGAGTTCTTCGGAACCTCCCAGCTGTCGCAGTTCATGGATTTGAACAACTCGCTTTCCGGTCTGACCCACAAGCGTCGTCTCTCCGCGCTGGGTCCGGGTGGTCTGTCCCGTGAACGCGCCGGCATTGAGGTCCGTGACGTCCACGCCTCCCACTACGGCCGCATGTGCCCGATTGAGACCCCCGAAGGTCCGAACATCGGTCTGATCGGTTCGCTCGCATCCTATGCGCGGGTGAACTCCTTCGGCTTCATCGAAACCCCCTACCGCAAGGTCGTCGACGGTGTCGTCACCGACCAGGTGGATTACCTCACCGCAGATGAGGAAGACCGCTATGTGGTTGCTCAGGCGAATACCAAGTTCGACGAGAACGGTGTTATCACCGAAGATCGGGTGACGGTACGTCTGAAGAAGGGTGACATCCAGGTTGTGTCCGGTAAGGACATCGACTACATGGACGTTTCGCCACGTCAGATGGTGTCTGTTGCTACCGCAATGATTCCGTTCCTTGAGCACGACGACGCTAACCGTGCGTTGATGGGCGCGAACATGCAGCGTCAGGCTGTGCCGCTGGTTCGTTCCGAAGCGCCACTGGTGGGTACCGGTATGGAGCTGCGCGCCGCTTACGACGCTGGTGACTTGATCATCAGCAAGAAGGCCGGCGCCGTGGAAACCGTCTGCGCTGATTACATCACCGTCATGGGCGACGACGGCGTTCGTGACACCTACATGCTGCGTAAGTTCGAGCGCACCAACCAAGGCACCTCCTACAACCAGAAGCCACTGGTCGACATTGGCGACCGGGTGGAAGAAGGCCAGGTTATCGCCGACGGTCCGGGTACCCACAACGGTGAAATGGCGTTGGGCCGCAACCTCTTGGTTGCGTTCATGCCGTGGGAAGGCCACAACTACGAGGACGCGATCATTCTGAACCAGCGTCTGGTGGAACAGGATATTCTCACCTCGATCCACATCGAGGAGCACGAGATCGATGCCCGCGACACCAAGCTGGGTGCGGAAGAAATCACCCGCGAAATCCCGAACGTGTCGGAAGACGTGCTTAAGGATCTCGACGAGCGCGGTATCGTCCGCATCGGTGCCGACGTCCGTGACGGCGACATCCTGGTGGGTAAGGTCACGCCTAAGGGTGAAACCGAGCTGACCCCAGAAGAGCGTCTACTGCGCGCCATCTTCGGTGAGAAGGCTCGCGAAGTCCGCGATACCTCCATGAAGGTGCCGCACGGTGAAACCGGTAAGGTCATCGGCGTTCGTCAGTTCTCCCGCGAGGACGACGACGATCTCGCCCCAGGCGTGAACGAAATGATCCGGGTTTATGTTGCCCAGAAGCGTAAGATCCAGGACGGCGATAAGCTCGCTGGTCGCCACGGCAACAAGGGTGTCGTGGGTAAGATTCTGCCGCAGGAAGACATGCCGTTCCTGCCGGATGGCACCCCGGTTGACATCATCTTGAACACCCACGGTGTGCCGCGTCGTATGAACATCGGCCAGGTGCTGGAAGTTCACCTTGGTTGGTTGGCTGCCGCAGGTTGGAAGATCGACACCGAAGATCCAGCAAATGCAGAGCTGCTTAAGACGCTGCCTGAGGATCTCTACGACGTTCCTGCTGGTTCGCTCACCGCAACGCCAGTGTTCGACGGTGCTTCCAATGAGGAATTGGCTGGCCTGCTGGCTAATTCCCGGCCGAACCGCGACGGCGACGTCATGGTCAATGCCGACGGTAAAGCACAGCTTTTCGACGGCCGCTCCGGCGAACCGTTCCCGTACCCAGTATCGGTCGGCTACATGTACATCCTGAAGCTGCACCACCTGGTAGACGAGAAGATTCACGCTCGTTCCACCGGCCCGTACTCCATGATTACCCAGCAGCCGCTGGGTGGTAAGGCACAGTTCGGTGGCCAGCGCTTCGGCGAAATGGAAGTGTGGGCTATGCAGGCCTACGGTGCCGCATACACCCTCCAGGAGCTTCTGACCATCAAGTCCGACGACGTGGTTGGTCGTGTGAAGGTTTACGAGGCGATCGTCAAGGGCGAGAACATCCCAGACCCAGGTATCCCTGAGTCCTTCAAGGTTCTGCTCAAGGAACTTCAGTCCCTGTGCCTGAACGTCGAGGTTCTCTCGGCGGACGGCACCCCAATGGAACTGTCCGGTTCCGATGACGATGAATTCGACCAGGCTGGTGCCTCCATGGGCATTAACTTAAGCCGCGACGAGCGTTCCGACGCCGACATCGCCTAACGTGCCAGGTCTGCTCGCTGCCGAATCGCTCGGCAGCGTGGTAGGCGGAAACGTAAATCAGTAAAGAATTACTACGATCCCCCTTAACATCTTGTGGGGGTGAAAGGGAGTTACGTGCTCGACGTCAACTTCTTCGAAGAGCTCCGCATCGGCCTGGCCACTGCCGACGACATCCGCCGTTGGTCCAAGGGTGAGGTCAAGAAGCCGGAGACCATCAACTACCGTACCCTCAAGCCCGAGAAGGACGGTCTATTCTGTGAGCGTATTTTCGGTCCAACCCGCGACTGGGAATGTGCCTGCGGTAAGTACAAGCGCGTCCGCTACAAGGGCATCATCTGTGAACGCTGCGGCGTTGAGGTGACCAAGTCCAAGGTGCGTCGTGAGCGCATGGGCCACATTGAGCTGGCCGCGCCGGTGACCCACATCTGGTACTTCA
>NZ_JAUNKC010000030.1 GCF_030532965.1 Corynebacterium sp. | reverse complement strand
CCCCCAAAACCACAGGTCAACATTTCATACACATTTTCCTGGTGAGAAAACCTCACTCAAAACCTGCTGAATCTATTGCATCCTTTAAGGAACGAAAAGATAAATTAGCAATTTTCCAAGTTGCTTCAAAAAATGGTATGGGCTCCTTCTCGAAGAAATTATTGATTTGTTCCCAAAATAAATCCCCATCTTCTAGATTGCTATAGTCTATTTCTTTTATAAATGCTTCTATATCACAATGTAACTGCAGTTGTTCTTTCTGAAAATCCACTTTTTCCAAGAGTAAATCAACTTCGGTATGAGATAATTCAGGAAAAAATTGGTAATGATTCGAAATGGACAATGGACATTCTCCTTAACCTTGAAAATTGGAAGTGGGAGCACTCCAATCAACTTGAGAACTCCCACCTACTCAATTACCAACCACAGAGGAATCCCCAGCATTCCCACGATGCAGTACAAACTCTACCGATCGTGCGAGTACCAGGAACCGTCCAGCGGCCACCCGAGAATGAACCACTTTCAGAGCTTAACTCTTGTTCCGTAAGCTCTTCAAAAAAATCAATGCTAGACATAGTCGAGACCACCTTTCTTCTAGCACCTTGCTGGAATGGTGTTGCATTTTACAACACCCAGATATCACGATAGTAGAAATGCTTGTAAGGCGCAAGCATTTTTGCTAACTTTTTGCTTGCGCCAACAAGGCGTTTGGGTCTCGACTAAATTCAAACGCGATCATTGAGCATACCTGTTCTTACCCTAGAATCCAAAACGTCAGACAAATCCAGACAATCTCCTGGTTTTGCGAAGCCCTGAACTTCGACACTGTTTATTGTGATTTGATTGCAATCGGACGAGTCCTAGAAGGCGGTCTTCCCCATACATACTTCCGCAAATTTCAAAGAGTAATACACAGTTGAACCACAATTATTGTGCCCAGCACTGCTATGCCAGAGGTTAGTATGTGCTCTTTTAGCCAGCCAATGCCCGCAGACGCTCGGCTAATTCAGTTTGCCCAAACATATCGGCACAGGCGATTGCGTCGGGGTGGCCTGCTAGTGGGTTGGCGCCGGCGTCGATAAGCGCTTCAACAACGGCTGTTTCCTTTTTGAAAATAGCGCCCGCCAGTGGCGATTGCCCCCGGTCATTCAGTCGGTCCACGTCCGCCCCTACCTTAGCTAAGGCAGTCACGATGTCGGCATGCCCATTGTATGCAGCCAGCATCAGTAGGGAGTTTCCTTCATGGTTGGTCAGATTCGGGGACAGCCCAGCTTCCACATATTGCACCAAATGCTCGGCGGCATCGGGGCCACCGTTGCGGGCGAGATTAAAAAGTTTGGCTACGAATTGCTGCAATTCTGGTGGAAGTTCAGCGCTATCCTCCGGGGCAGCATCATCGTTGATGGTGGCGTTGGCATAGGATTGTTCAAGTTCTTCAGAAGACATGGGCTTTTCAGACATGCCTTCATTCTAGGAACTTTAGCCCGCTAATTTGGCTATTTTTAACACGGCGTTTTCCAATGCGAATTTCGGATCGCCACCTTGGCCTTTGACACTTGCATCAAGTTCCGCGATCACAATCACTGCCTCGCTGACCGCATCGCCGGACCAACGCCTAGCTAATTGGGCAGTTTTTTCTAAAACGAAGGGATGCATACCCAACTTGCCTGCTAGGGATTTATCCACCCGCCCCCGCAGACTATAAAGCCGCGCTATAGCTGATACTTTCATCGACAACGCCGCCGCTAGGGCCGCCGGTTCCAATCCCAATTGCAGCGCCCGGCGCATACTGGCTACAGCCCGTCTGCTGTTACCGCTGCAGGCTAAGTCAGCTATATCGAAACCAGACACCTCCGCCACCCCGGCGTAATATTCCCGGACTTTCGCCTCGGTGATTTCGCCTTGGGTGTCGGCCACTAGTTGGCTAACAGCGCTGGCTAGTTCCCGCAAATCTGAACCCACGCCTTCTAGTAATGCATGCACCACATCCGGGGTGGGGCGCACCCCGTGTCGACGAAATTCTGCGGTCACCCAGCTGGTTTTCGCACTTGCTTTTAGTTTGGGAACCTCATGAACTTCGGCAATTTTCTTCAGCTTAGGCACCATTGATTTCGTGCGTCCCCCACCGGAATGCACGATAATCAGGTAGATTCCAGGTCCCGGATCGACCGCAAATTTCAACACGAGCTCGGCTGGTTCTTTCCCCGCTTCCTCCATTTTGTTCAACACGATAATGCGATCCTCGCCGAAAAGGGAGGGGCTGCACATGTCAATGATTTCCGCCTCGGTGACGTCACCGGCCCGCACGGTGGTTACCACCAGGTTTTCGCCCTCCGGTGATTGTTCCCTCAGTGAAGCAACAACCTCTAGCCGGGCGCGCTCGGCAAGGAATTCTTCATCACCGACGATCAAATGAACCTGTGGATTGGGCATGTCCCATACTTTAACCCATGCTCGAAAAAGGGTGCAGGATTGCCGCCTTAAAAACTCCCATCCACCGCGTGCTGTGAACCGTCGCTATAGACGATGACGTCCGGGTGCCGGTTGGCGAAGATCACCGGGATGCCTTCTCGTGTAATGGTGGGGCGGTGAATTGGTTTCACCCGCCCTACCCGGCGCGCCGGTGGTGCGCGAAGTACCAGGATGATCTCGGTGCCGGGTGCTATGCCGTCGCTTAGTCCGTCGCGGTTGACATCGCGCCCGAGTTTTTCAAGTTCGTCGATGGTCTCGACGGTGAGGGTGCTAAGGGTTAGGGGGTCGCGTGGCTGCGGCTTCGTTATATCCAGTGGTGGGCTGGGGATAATGAGGATCGCGGCTACCAGCAATACAAGGGTTTTAAACAGGCGCCGATATAGCAACGCCACCACCCAACAGGCAGCAAGAACTGCCCACCAGAAGGCAAACGGCGAGTCGATGGTGAGCTGCGCCCCGGGAAGTGTTGCTGTGGTTCGTGCGCTAAAAACCACCCAGTCGGCCAACAGTTCTACAAGGACCATCAGCGGCATGGCGGCGTCGGGGTGAATGAGGCTGAGCACAACGGCCGCCATTCCGAGCAGGGTGATGGGTGCGACCACCGGCGCGGCGATGACGTTTGCCAGCACCGCGACGACGGAGATGGTTCCGCTCATGGTGGCGACAATTGGCATCGTGACCAATTGGGCGGCCAGCGCCACCGCCAGCGCCCGCACGGCGATGGCTGGGGCTGGTAATGATACGAAAAACCGCAGAAGAACCGGGTACAGGAGCAGGATTCCGGCGGTTGCGACGATCGATAATATGAAACCGACATGCGCCGCCAAGCTCGTGTCCCAATACAACAGACCGATGGTTGTCAGCGCTAAGCCGTGGATGGGGGTGCTTGTGCTGGCGGCGATGATCGCCACCACCCCGATTATTCCGGTCACTGCCGCGCGCAGCACCGACGGTTCTGGGCCGACCACCGTCACAAATCCGATAATGGACATGAGCACCACGCAGCTGCGCAGCCACAGCGGAAACCGGGAGGACACCAACGCAGCACAGGTGGCTATGATCGCCACGTTCGCACCCGAAACAGCCGTGAGGTGCGCCAGCCCGCTTGCTTTCACCACTGCGCTCAACTCCGCCGATTGTGCGGTGGTGTCACCTAACACCATGGCGGGAATCAAAGCGGCGGCGTCCCCGTCGACGTATGTGGTTACCGCCTGTGTAAAGCTGGCGTTGATCGCGTTGCTGACCGCATGGGCCACCGGTGGGGGCGCGATGAGCTGCCAATCCTGGGCGGTAAAAAGCGTATTGCTTAAACCGATCCGATCGGTGGTTATCGCTGTGCCGGTGATCTCCACCATCGCACCCGGCGGAATGGTCAGTGGCGTATCGGACAGCACGGGAATGGTAGCCGGATAGTCTGGAACACCAACCTCCTGCATCCAGCCGCTGTTGGTCCGGCGGGGACGCGATACCGCCTGCACGATGATGGTTCTGCCCCATTCGTAGCGGTCCACACGCCACACCCGCATCATGGAAATCATGAGGGTGCTCAATCCCAGCAGGCCGCACATGATCGCCTGGCCGACATCGACTTTCAGGCACCCGATCAGCGCAATGCCGAAAACCACCACCACGATCCAAAGACCGCTTCCGCCGCGCAGCCAGATGGCGGCAAAGCTTAACGCCCACACCACGAGGGCACCAGGTACCAACCGCCACTGGGTCACAGCGTTACTTCTTCGGCTAGTGCGCTGAATTTCGCCGGGCCGATGCCTTTGACCTCTTGGAGTTGCTCGATGGTAGAAAACCCGCCGTGGCTTTCCCGATACGCCACAATCGCCTGGGCGGTCTTCTCCCCCACCCCGGAAAGAGTGGTCAGCTCCGTGGCTGTCGCCCTATTAATCGACAGTTTTCCGCGTGCCCCGCCACCCGTTGCACCGCCCACCACACCGCTTGTTGACGCCCCACCTCCGACCATCGGTTGCGCTATCGCCGCAGCCGGGTCGTCGACGTGAGGTACGAGGATCTGTTCGCCGTCGACAAGCTTCTGCGCCAAGTTCAACCCCCGCGTCGCCGCCTGCGGCTTCAGCCCGGCATTATCCAAAGCATCTGCCACGCGGGCATTCGGGGCAAGCGTTATCAAACCCGGTTGCTCCACCTCGCCGACGACGCTGACCACGATGCTTGTCGACGCCGCCACGTCGCCATTAGCCTGAGTCCCTGCGGCCGGATCGCCCGCACCCGAAACCGGCTGTTGCGCAGGCAGCAGCGAATGCGCCGCAGCCACCGACACCGGGACCGTCCGGGAGGAGCCGCTGATGAGGTTCCAGGCCACGACAATCACCGCCCCCATCGCAACCACGAAACCCAGAACGAGCGCTGCCCGGGGATTAATCCGCCACTGCATCTGCGCCGGAGGGGGAAAATCCACCGCGAGTTCGTCCTCGGTTCCCAGCGGGGCGGTAATATCGCCTAACCGTTGTTTCACCGATGCGGATACCTGATGGCGCAGAAAACCCAAACGTCTCATACTCTCGACGCTAAACCGAAGCACCCACGGTGCGAAAGGGCTACTTCGGTTCTGTGGATAACTACCGCGTTACTGAAAACGACATTTTCAGTAACGCCCACATCCCTGTGGAAAACCCACCTTTAGCGGACTACTCCACCCCCGCAGTAGCGCCGGAATCCACAGCAGTTTCGGTCTCCGACGCAGGTGGCTGCGCCACCTCATCTTCCCGCTGCGAAAACACCGTGGACACCCCCAACGCCCCCGGCCCGCAATGCACGGCCAGAATCGGATCCATCTCCGTAATCATGATCGACGAACCCGCCGGAAGCTCACCGTATAGCTGCGCCTCCAAAGTACGGGCAGCCTCCCGCGCCTCGTTTTGCTGAATAGCAATAAACACCGGCTGCCCCGCCGCCCGCTCGCAGATAAGTTCCGTGAGCTTTGCAAAGGCCTTCGACTGGGTGCGGGTCTTCACCGCCAATTCAATCCGGCCATCGGTAAGCTGCATGATCGGCTTCGTCGCAAGCGCCGTCGACACCACAGCAGTAGTCGCCGAAATCCGACCCGACCGCCGGATCTCATCAATCCGGTGCAAATAAATCCAGGTCTTCGACCGAGCGAGGGTATCCTCTGCCAACTCGACACATTCGGTCACCGTTGCCCCATCCAACGCCAACCGGGCAGCCGCCATCGCCGCCGCCCCCACGCACATGCCAATGCTCTGGGTATCAATAACCGTCACCGCACCGTCAAACACCCCCGACGCAGTCACCGCCGCAGACCACGTCGCCGACAAATCCTTCGACAAGTGCAACGCCACCACGCCGCTGTCACCACCACGTTCCAATTGACGGGCATAGGCAGCCGTCAATTCCAGGGCAGACAACCCCGAGGTCGAACGCTCACCGTCATCGCCCATCAGATGCAAGCCGACAACAGTAATCCCCAAATCCGCAGCCACCTGGGGCGGCACCCCGGACGAAGAATCAGTAACAATCCGAACTGGCATCGTGCATTCCTTTATTTACCCGGCGCGCCGGCCTCACCGATCGTCGAAAAGTTTGGCGACTTCAACCCCAACGCAACGCCCATATTCCAGCCATCCAAATACCACTGCGCCGAGTCGATATTATCCGCAGTAAACCGCGTGTAACGGCGCTTTCCGTCACTATCTAATTCAAACTTTGGGCGAGCAGTTAATTGTGCCCAACACGTATTGCCCAGTCCGGAAAATAGGGGGTATTGCGACACATCAAGATTTAAAAGATTCGATGTCAACGCACTGATTGTCCCACCATGAGCAACAAGTAGTACCGTACCGTCATCCCACTGCGGGGTCTCTTGCATCAATTCATCAATCACCGGGCGGGCGCGGCGGGCAACATCAACCCGCGATTCACCCCCACCCGGCGGTGCCCACGTCGGATCGTGACGCCACACAGCCCGCATACCTGGATACATCGCATCCACCTCTTTACGGGAACGCGCCTGCCAGTCCCCCAGGTGGGTCTCCCGCAGCCGAGGGTCCTTCTTCACCGCAACCCCAAGCCGGTCGCCAACGACGGTGGCCGTGTTATAGGCGCGGTTCAAATCGGAGGACACAATGGTGGAAATATTCAGCGTGGAAAGAAAATCCGCCGCTGCCTCCGCTTGCGCAACACCCACCTCGCTCAGCTCAGTATTGAGGTGACCCTGCATACGTTTGGTCGCATTAAATTCGGTCTGTCCGTGGCGCAACAGAATAAGGCGGCGAGTCATAATGATTAAAACTCCTCTTGTGGCTCAGGTTCAGCAAGCGGAATGTCATCCAACGACTCAGCGGTGCGAATATCAACCTCGCTAGCCCAATCCTCGGGCCGCACCATCGTCTCAATACCCACAACGTCAATCAACGGGCAATCCTGGTACAACCGATCCAAACCGTAAAAATCACGCTCAATATTGCGTTGCACATGAATAACAAGCATGCCGTAATCCAGCAGCACCCACCGGTTTTCCCGATTACCTTCCCGACCCTTAGGCTCATGGCCCAGCTTGGTCAGCTCGTCTTCGATCTCCTCCACGATGGCACGCACCTGGCGCTCATTATCGGCGCAGGCCAAAACGAAAACCTCAGCGACATCCATCACGTTGGAGACGTCGATGACGGCGATATTCGTTGCAAGTTTCTCATCCGCCGCACGCGCGGCCACTTTTGCAATATCAATTGTGTCTAAAGATGCAGTCACAAATATTCCTAATTTCTAATGTTGCTTAAATTTCCACTCTACAGTTTCCCATGAATGCTGGCAGCATGGGAAACCACTGCCCGCCACACCACCGATTATGCGAAACGTCACCACCGTAGAAACCTCACGCGCACCGCGACATTCGCAACACCCGTCAGCCGAACATTAGCCGAACGTTAGCCTTAGGTACGCACTGCTCGGCTGCTATTCGCCCTGATACAACCCGCGCTTATTGATGTACTGCACCACACCATCCGGCACCAAATACCACACCGGCCGCCCGGCGCGGGCGCGCTCCCGACAACCCGTCGAAGAAATCGCCATAGCCGGAATCTCCACCAACTCCACCCGATCCTTATATTCATCCGGGATATTATCCTCATGCAACGTATAGCCCGGGCGGGTAACCCCCACGAAAGTGGCAAGGTGAAACATCTTTTCCCAATCCCGCCACGTGAGGATCTTCTCCAACGCGTCCGCGCCCGTGATGAAAAACAGCTCCGCCTCGGGATACTCTTGCTTGAGCTCGCTAAGAGTATCAATGGTGTAGGTCGCGCCGGGGCGGTCAATGTCAATGCGGCTGACGCTGAACCTCGGGTTGGATGCGGTGGCGATCACTGTCATGAGGTAGCGATCTTCGGCTGGGGAAACATCCCGCCCGGCTTTCTGCCACGGTTGCCCGGTAGGGACGAAAATCACTAGATCCAGGTTGAACAGATCCGCCACCTCGGAGCCTGCCACGAGGTGTCCGTGGTGGATCGGATCGAAGGTGCCACCCATGATGCCGATGCGGCGAGGTTTCTGTCGATTAGTCATGCGCCGAAGCCTTTGCTACGTTACGGCCGGGTCTGACCGGTGCCGTGCAGAATCCATTTGGTGCTGGTTAATTCCGGCAAAGACATCGGCCCGCGGGCGTGGAGTTTCTGGGTGGAGATGCCGATCTCGGCCCCCATTCCAAACTGCTCACCGTCGGTGAACGCGGTGGAAGCATTAATCATCACCGCGGCTGAATCCACTTCGTTGGCAAACCGCAGCGCGGTGGTGGCATTGGTGGTGGCGATCGCTTCGGTGTGCCCGGTGCTGTAGGTGCGGATATGGGCCAATGCCTCGTCAAGGCCGTCGACAAGCTTGGCGGCGATGTCCATTGAAAGGTATTCGTTCGCCCAATCGTCGTCGTCCGCTGCGACGATGCCAGCGACGCCTAAAGCCGACCATTCCGCAGGCTCGCCGTGCACCGTCACTCCTGCGGTCTGCAGCGCGTCAATGATCGCCCGCTTTTCGACGTCACCCAGGTTCGCGTCAATCAAAACCGTTTCCGTGGCGTTACAGACCGAGGTGCGCCGCGTCTTACCGTTCAGCAGTAGAGAAATCGCTTGGCTAAGGTCAACCTCCCGGTCGATATACAGGTGACAATTGCCGGTTCCGGTTTCAATCGTTGGCACCGTCGCACCGGTCACCACAGCGTTAATCAAACCCGCACCACCTCGCGGGATCACTACATCAACGAGACCACGCGCGGTGATGAGATCCTGCACGCTGTCGTGGGTCTCACAGGGCAATAACTGCACCGCTTCGCGGGGAAGTCCGTGCCGGGCAAGCACTTCCTGCACGATGGCAACCAGCTGTTCGTTGGAGGCTTTCGCGGACTTCGATCCGCGCAGCAGAGCGACGTTTCCTGATTTCAGCGCCAAACCGAAGGCATCAATGGTGACGTTCGGGCGGGCTTCGTATACCATGCCCATAACCCCGAGAGGCACCCGCACCTGCCGCATCTGCACCCCATTCGGCATGACGGAGCCTCGAATAACCTCCCCCACCGGGTCTTTCAATGCGGCAACCTGGCGCAAACCGCCAGCCATCCCCTCAATCCGGGCGGAGTCTAAGGCCAAGCGGTCGATGAGCGATTCGCTCATCCCGGCTGCCCGCCCTCGCTCAATGTCGGTGGCATTCGCGGCAAGAATCTCGGCGGTCTTGTCAACCAAGGCAGCTGCCACGGCAAACAGAACCTCGTCTTTTTTCGCGCTGGAACAGCCTGCGATGATCGGCGCGATGTCTTTAGCCGCGCGCGCTTTCTGTAGTACTTCTTCCCGCTCAGCAGTCATACCAGCACATTCTAGGTTGTTTCCCACCCGCAGCCAAGAAAATGTACTAGTCGTGGCTCAAAAAGCAGCGGTTTTTAACTCCATAACGAGAAAAATCTCAAACCACAACCACAACGGACCCCTAGATCCCACCGTGCAATGGACCCGCCTCACCCCGGTTCCGGCAATGTTGGTGGTTTTATGTCTGGTTTTACAAACTGCGACATCCTTAGAAGTAACTTCAATAAAGATCTAATTAACTAGGTAGAAGCAAATACTGCACCCAATATGCCCTTAAAAGAATTACACGAATGTAATAAAACGCCCGCACAAAATATGGCGAGGCTCTCATTTTACGTCAAGTGATTATTAACGATCCCAGCAGTTTCCACACCCAGGCCGTAACTTTCTACCAGTCAAAACTTCGCCAGAAAAGAGCAGACGCCCCCAAGCAAAGACCGGGTACAGCGCCATAAAAACATCAGAACACCGATGCCTGCAGCCAATAGCGACGTTTCCGACGATCCCCTAACCCCATGACGGCTAAGATCGATCTCTTGGACGACAGCGCGCCAACCAGACACACTTTTATCCCTTAACCCCAAAACGTACCCATGCGATGAAATCCAAAAAATGCGGCTGGGCACGTGAGAGGTTTCACGTGCCCAGCCGCTCCCTTGGGTTCAGGGTATAAATGGGGGTTCAGTAACGAATTTTACCGCCGATTTAGAACTTTGGCAGACCAGGAACTAGACCAGAGCGCGACAGCCACTGGAACAGCCCTGCCAGCAAACCGCCGATTCCCAGGACGCTCACGATACCGATAATGGCTTTCTTCAGCTTATCGTTCATCGTGCTTTGCTTGTCCTTACCAGGCTCCTTTGGCTCGGAAGGCTTGGTGGTATCGGTTGGCTTACCCGGCTCGGAAGGCTTGGTGGTATCGGTTGGCTTTGGAGCCTCACCACAGTCCTTCTTGAGCTTCAGCTCAACGTTGACGTCGTCCATTTCCGGCTTGTTGGTTGCGCTATACTGACCCATGAAGATCAAGTCGACACCTTCAACGTATTGCTTTTCAGTTGCTTCATCGTAGCGGGTTCCTGGCTTGGCCTGGTACTTGATACCAGTACCCGTCAGATTTGCGGTGGTATCGGTAACCTTCCAATCTGCAACACCAGAAGCGAAGGTGTCGGCACCCGTCCGGAAGTTCTCAGGAGTACGATCCTTTTCGGTGTACTCTGCCATTCCCTTACCCTCTACATAGTAGCCTTCATAGGTAGTGCCAGTTTTAACGGTGTCCCCTGCTACTTCTACATAAGGGGAAATAAAAGTGGAACTTAGCCCGCCATGGTGACCGCTGAAGACAACCTTGGACTGCTGGGTCTTGATGGTGGCCGCAGTGACCTTGCCATCCGGACCAACCTCAATGGTAGAAGCAGCAGGGTCGACCGCAAACTGGAACTGATAGTCAGTAGCACGCTTCTTAGCAGCATCGTTTTCAGTAACGGCACCTTCCAGAGTCCAGTCACCCCGAGCAATTGGACCTTTGACGTAACTACGCCATGAGTGCTTGATACCCCAATTCAGAGAGCCGGATTCGATGGACACCTTGCACTGCTGTGCATTCTGTGCAGTTGCAGCGATTGGGTTAACGACGCCAGCGCCCACCGCCAAAGAGGTTGCCAATCCAAGTGCGGCAATAAACCTACGCGACATATAGAAAACTCCTTAAAAGAGATTGGGATTTATGTGGACAACACACACAATAATCCGATAAGGCTTACCAAACAATACTTAACACCCCCTTTATTCACCCCCTTTCACCTGCAAGAAAGGATTAAGATAGAAATCTGTCATCTGACGCTTCATTGATGCGCTATTCGGACACTCCAATAAATAAGTAGAAACCCCAGGGGCGAAACCTGGGGTTTCTACTTAAGCGCGAGAAGCATAATCCGAGAGATAATCTGCATGTACGACCGGTCGTTGCATTCCCGGCGGGAGTTCATCGGAATGTTTTCCAAGCATTCCCACCAAGGTCTCTGAATCGTAGGAGACTTCCCCACGGCCAATGATTTCGCCATTGGGGCCGACAATTTCGACAATCTCACCTGAGTGGAAGTCGCCATCAACTTCCGTAATGCCGACCGCGAGAAGCGAAGTGCCGCCGGACGTCACCGCCGCCACCGCGCCAGCGTCGATACGCAAAGTTCCACCAGTATCCGCAGCGTATAACGCCCAGAATTTCCACGCTGACAGTCGATTGTCTTTCGGGTGAAAAACCGTCCCGACATCAGCGGCGGTTAGTGCTGCCTCGATGTTATCCGCGCTGGTAAGCAGCACCGGAATTCCGCCACGCGAGGCAATCCGCGCGGCCGAAACTTTCGACGCCATGCCGCCGGTGCCCACAACCCCGCCGTCGCCAGCGATCACGCCCTTGAGGTCATTACCGTCCCGAACTTCAGCGATGAATCGAGCGTCCGGTTCTGCTGGATTTTTGTCATATAACCCGTCGACGTCGCTCAGCAATACCAGAGCATCCGCGCAGGTCAGATGCGCAACAATTGCGGCGAGGCGGTCGTTGTCGCCAAACCGCATTTCAGTGTGCGCCACGGTGTCGTTTTCATTAACGATCGGCACCGCCCCCAGTCGCAGTAGCTTGTCGACGGTCCGTTGCGCGTTTCGTGCCCGGTCCCGGCGTCCGGCGTCGGAGGCGGTCAGCAAAACCTGCCCGATGGTGTGATTATGCCGGAGAAAACTCGTGCCCCAGGTATGCATCAAGTGAACCTGCCCCACCGAAGCCACGGCCTGTTTGGTGGCTAAATCACTCGGCCGGGTTCTAAGCCCCAATGGCCCCATTCCCGCCGCTACTGCACCAGAAGACACAACGATCATCTCGGTGCCGCGTGAAAGCCGCGCCTGGATGGCGTCAACCAACAGGTCGATCCGGTACGGATCGACCGTGTGATCGGAATTGGTCAACGAGGAAGAACCAATCTTGACCACGACTCGTTTAGCCGAGGCGATCAGCTCGCGCACGCTAGACATGAAGAAACATCCTTTTTAAAAGTGTTGTCAACGCCGAAGCTAGGGGCGTCGAAAAGCTTAACCCTGCCACCGTTCCCGGTCTGCTTCTTGGCCGTCGCCGTAGTCAAATTCATCGATCAAGCCACGCCGCACCTGGGAGGCGCGCTTACGCTCCGCAGCAGACACCCGGTTCGTCCGGGATAGCCGCATATCGGTGCCCCGACCCGTCAACGTTGGGTCCACGCCAGCGGCCGTCATCGGTTCCCATTCGAAGGTAACCTCGCCGATGGTCACCGCACAGCCAGCTTTGGCACCCGCCTTTGCCAGGGCATCCTCCACGCCCATGCGATTGAGCCGGTCCGCCAGGTACCCGACAGCTTCGTCGTTTTCGAAATCCGTCTGCATGATCCACCGCTGCGGCTTCTCGCCGAGAATAATGAACCCACCTGGGATTTCCGGATCTTCTTCAATGCTAAAGTCGTGGCCCTTGCCCTTGGCGTCAACCGCTTTCGGACGCACGATCAGCTTCGGTTCAGCCTTCTGCTGCGGACGAGCCTTGCGCGCTGCTTGCACGATCTCCAACAACTTGTATTTCAACGGCTCCAGGCCCTTACGGGTTACCGCAGAGATAATAAATACCGGCCAACCAAATTGCTCAATCAAATCTGCTTTAACGAACTCCGCGAGTTCTTCCGCCTCCGGAATATCCGCCTTATTCAGCACGATAATGCGCGGCCGATCCCGCAAATCGCCCAGGCCGGTGTCTTCATCGAGTGCCGACTGGTAGGCCGCAAGTTCCGCCTCCAACGCCTCAATATCGGAAGCTGGGTCGCGGCCCGGCTCCACAGTCGCGGTATCCACCACGTGCGCCAACACGGCGGTACGTTCAATGTGCCGCAAGAAATCCAGGCCCAATCCCTTGCCTTCCGAAGCTCCAGGAATCAAACCAGGAACGTCCGCGATGGTAAAGGTGTCATGGCCGACTTCGACCACGCCCAAATTCGGCTGCAACGTGGTGAACGGATAGTCGCCAATTTTCGGCTTGGCTGCCGACAGCACCGAGATCAGCGAAGATTTGCCTGCCGACGGATACCCCACCAAGCCCACATCCGCCATCGATTTCAACTCTAGAATGACGTCGTGGTTCTCGCCTGGCTCGCCTTTCAACGCAAAACCAGGCGCCTTCCGCGCGGCAGATGCCAAAGCCGCGTTGCCTAAGCCGCCGAAGCCACCCTGGGCGGCGATATACCGCATACCAACGGTGGTGAGATCCGCAAGAGTCTCCCCCGTTTCGCTCACAACGACGGTGCCTGCTGGGACCTCCAACACCATGTCCTCACCACGCGCACCGTTGCGGTGGTCACCGGCACCGTTTTTACCGCGCCCAGCCTTGATGTGCGGCCGGTAGTGCAAATCCAGCAACGTATGAACCTGGGGTGAGACCTCCAAGATGATGTCGCCACCGTGACCGCCGTTTCCGCCATCCGGCCCGCCGAGTGGTTTGAATTTTTCCCGGTGCACGGAGGCACACCCATTGCCGCCATCACCTGCCGCTAGATGTAAGACGACGCGGTCGATAAAACGGGCCATTATAGTAAGTGCCTTCCAGTACGAAAAGAAAAAGAGCGGGGTTAAGTAGCTAGATTTTAGCAGACACTTAACCCCGCCCCTATCGGTGGCGTGTTAGAAGCGAATTGGCAATACGCCGGAATTCACAAGCCCAAGCCATCCGAGGATACCCAGGATTCCCACGGTGAAGATGCCGGAGAGGATTTGCCAGATGGTCTTTCCGGAGAAGTCAGAGGAGGAAGATGAGGACGAACCGCCCGTGCCGCCCTTCTCACCCTTGACATCAAGCAACTTCGGTGCGGACTCCTTGCCGCCAGCCTGAGCGACGATAGCAACCTGGCCTGCTTCCTTCGGCTGGAACTTGAAGATGTACTTACCTTCGTCGTTAGTGCGACCCTTCACAATCTCGTTACCGATCCGAACCTCGACCGCTTCGTTCGCAGCAACCGCGTTGTTCTTGTCAGTCACGGTGACGGTGTACTCACCGGTGTCATCGCCAACCTTCAAGGAATCTGGCCCCTCGACCGTAACGTTACCGATCGCGGGGAGAACATTCACGGCAGGAAGCTGCTCAGCACCAGCGTCTGGGGCACAACGAGCCATAACCTGATGCACGTCATCACTGTCCGAGAAGAAACCTGCCTGGAAGAAATTGATCCGGGTGTTGAAGGTAAAGAACGAATCTACAGCTTGGTTAGCATTAATATCCGCTGCCACCGGGAACGTCGGACGCATTTCACCTTCGGCGTTTGGCGTTACTACAAAGACACTGCGACCGATGGAACCAACCACCCGCTCACCAACGACGGTGCCGGTGGCACCACCATCAGCTTCGCTCTTGATCTGCGCGCGGTTCGTTGGATCGATCGAATCCGTGTCCAGACCACCGGAAACAATGGCACGGCTATCATTCAAAGCATTACCTTCAATCTGAACCCCCTGCGGGAAGTCCAGTGCCAACCGGGCCCGGCTGACATCGTTGTAGGTGGTCTTCACAGCGGTGGTGTTGTTGTGTACCGACTTGAAGTCGAAGTTCACGTTCCGGATCACATAGCGCAGTGGCGCGCCGACCCGGCCATTCTTGGGGTACTCCGTCTCAACCGCGAGCTTAAAGTCTGGGTTAGTCTTGGCACCAGCGATAGAACCATGCAGACCATCAACGTGGCGACCTAAGGCAGCCCCTTCTTTATCCGCCGTTAAGTAACAGCTAAAGGCGGTTTGTGCGGTCGCAGTTTCAACACCAAACGGGGCATCTACTTGATAATTAAACGGTGCTGATTTTACATCGCCAACCGACGCTGACACCTCGATTTGCCCCGATTGCACCGGAGTGAAACGACGAACAACAACGCCCTGCCGGTCGGTGGTGAGTACCTGACGTTCACCGGCAATCACGGTTTCCATATCGATCAGTGGTACTGGCTTTCCATCAGCATCGGTTGCCAAGAACGTAAACTGCGAGGTTTCTTCCTGGAACCCAGTCTGTGGCTCCGCGGTGATCGCAATGTTCTTCACCGAAGCTGGGTCGCCGCCATCTTCAACGGCAACCGCAGGGAAACCCTTGAAATCAGAAGGGGTACAACGCACTAGTGCCCGAGCATTCAGTGTTCCCACAATCGGAGCCTTCGCTTCAACAGCTGCGATCAACGTGACAAACGAGTCCTTCGCGGGGTATCCAGCTTTGCCGGGATCAGCTACCAGTGGTGTAGTCGGCTGAATTTTGCCTTTTTCCTTGGCCCGTGCCCGAACCTTGATGGTTGGCAAATCAAAGCCGATCTTGCCGCCCTGGTTTCGGCCAACCATGCCACGCTTCTCACCGTCTTTGGCCAGATTGATTTGATCGGACTTGCTGGCGTCTATCTTGTCGGTATCAGCGTCGCCGCCGATCCGCAGTTGGTTGGTGGCTTCCAACCGTTCTACGGTGACATCATCTTGTCCGCCGGATTGGTTGACATCCAGGAAATCGATGTTGTCCGGCAGATTTACCAACAGTCGGGCTTGTTCAACGGTGGTCAGTTTCACCGTTGCGGGACCAACGTTGAATGGGTTGCCGAGTCCAACGAATCCGCCTTTAAGGGTGTAATCAAATTCCTGCCCCGGGCGAACTGCATCAGGTGCATCAACCGTGAAGTTAAAGACGAAACCGTCTTTTTTCTGGGGACCATCGGCTTGGCTCGCGAAGCTGCCGAGACCAGCGGTCTTAATATCACAGGTGAATTGAATACCAATGGTTGTTTCTTTGGCTTCAGCCACCGGAACCGCGATGGCTGTTACCCCCACTACCGGCGCTATTACCGCCGTCATGAATTTCTTGAGTATCGACATACGTCTTCCTTAAAAATCTGTTGAAGTGTATTCGGTTAACAAACCAACGATTACGGAACCAACTTGAAGTAGCGCAGGATCGCGTAGATTACGCCACCGAAGAAACCTGTGCCCAAAACACCCGCGACGATCTTCCAGATGGTTTCGCCTTCGACGCTGCCGCCATTTTGCGATTCATTGGCAACAACGACAGTGGTAGTTGCAGTCTTATCGGACACCGATGCCAGGACGGTATGGTCACCTGCTGTGGTTGGTGAGAACGTGAAGCTATACACACCGTCCATTTCCGTGCCGCGCACAGCCTTGTTGTTGTAGGTGAACTTCACGTCCTGGCCAGTCATCTTGGAGCCGTCGCGCGCGGTCACGGTCGCTTCGACTGTTGCGGTTTCACCCAATTGGATTGGGGTCTTGCGCGGCGTGAGCGTGATGGATTCCACGATCTTGGAGTCTTCTTCTTCGACCAAAACCTTCGCCTCAGCCGACTTATCTTCGACCTTTGCAGTGATGGTCTTCTCGCCGAGCTTCGTAGCAGGGTAGGTGAAGTTGTAGCTACCGTTTGGCCCTTCTTGGGCTAGTGTGGACTTCCCGTCAACCTCGAAAGTTACCTTCTGTCCGCTCATCTTTGAGTCGTCCTGGGCCAAAACAGTCGCGGTTAGCTTTGCCTCGCTACCGATCTTCACGGTTTGGGATTCGGGGGCTACAATGATCGACTTTACGACGTCGGCAGGCTTAGGGTTGACCTTGACATCGATGCGGTTGGTCAGACGGGAGCCAAAGTAGGCATCAACCCGAATGTCGCCAACGCGATCGGTGGTGAAGGTATGAACGAACTGGCCAACCGGGGCATCCTGCTGATGCTGAACCGTGACGCGGTCACCGCGATCGAAGCGCATCTCAATGGAATCGGCCGCGAATGGTTGCCCCTCATTGTCGTTGAGCTGCGCAGTGATGACCACGTCCTTGCCGCTGATAACCTCGGCAGGCTCAGCACTGAGCACGATTTCGCTAGCCACTGGCGCTGGCTTGGTTACTTCAACCTGTACAGGCTGCGATGCCTTGTTACCAACCTTGGCGATTGCACTTAACGTACCAATCTTGGTGGTTTGGTACTGGTGACTGAAAATACCATTGGCACCGGTTACACCAGCGAATTTCTCATCGCCAACTTCGATGGTCACTGGCGCACCAGCAACCGGCTGCTGCTGGTCGTTCAGCGCAGTGGCGTTGAAGGTAACCTTTTGACCATTCTCTACAGTCTTCGGTTCCGCAGTCAGGGTCACGGAGTCCACGGCATTTGCGTCCGACACCACTTCTACCGCTGGCAGCGTCACGTTTCCGTTTGGTGCGCATCGGATAAGAGTATTGAATTCCTTCTTCTCATATGTCATTGTTGCCATCGCTGTGAAGAAGGCATTCTCGGCAGCGAAACCAATTTGGTTTACCGGAACCGAGAATTGTTTAAGCGTCGGACGATACTGGCCAACTTTAGTTGGTGTGAATGTGAAGGAAAACTCCGGCGCAGCCATGTGGAATGACTTGTCGCCAGGTTCTCCCGCCATACCTCCCGGCGCCAGCTGTTTAATCTGTTCCACTGCATCTTCAGATGCTGGAATGCTGTCGGTTACGGCGTCCCCTTTGATTTCAATCGCGGAACCGACCTTTGAAACGGAAACCCCGTTTACCGGCGACGACGGAGTCACGTCAACGTTGTCGACGCCTTCGGGCAGTTGAAAGGACATGCGTCCTTGGGAAAAGTTCTGGAATTTTAATGGCGATGTGAAGAAAATTCCAATACTTTGTGGGTCCTTGATAACCGCATCAGCAGCTTTGATCTTGTAAGTTACTGGTTGCCCGAGCGTCACTTGCTTTGGCGCATCAGCAGTAACTTTGAATTCCAAGCCTCGCGTTGCGCCGTATCGGCCATTTAACGACGAAGCAAAGGACTCAGTGGAGCCTACTTTAAAGTGACAATCCATCGGTATTTTTTCCGAAGCTTCTACCGCTCCAGCTACAGGGGTGGTAAGGATAGCCGCACCGAGTGCGGAAGCCATGACTACTGCGAGGTTTCGAATACCAAACATCGCCGATAATACCTCCTTATTATTTTCTTCCATTGATAATATAAGTTGAAATTAACATTCTATTACAGGAAGAACCTTAAAAATCACTAAACAATCGGCGCTAACGGGACGCAATTAGAGTTTTTCACACAGGTAACGGCGCCGTTTTTCCATGGATTTCAGGCAAAAACGCAACCACATTGAGCTTAAGTAAAAATAAGCATCACCTATGCATTCACTAAAATCACTCTTTATGCATTTGTTGATACACCACCCCCGTCTAACCCCCCAACGATACCATTCGGTTATCGCTCCGCGGTGAATAAACACGCCATGAAACCAAGTTTTTCGCATATTGGCGGCGCTGGAAACGTCGAAAAGCAAAACCCACGGCACCGGCGGAAAACCGAGACCGTGGGGATAATTAGCAATCGTCGTTCGGCTAGAAGCGGATACCGAACAATCCAAGAATGCGGCTTGCAAATACTGAAATGAAGGCCAAAACGCCAACGATAATGCCGAATACGATCAAAATCGTACGAAGAGTTTTGCTTTGGCGCTCAGTGTGGAAAATCTGAGGAGTTTCAGATTCTTCAGCGGCAAGTTGTTGCACTACGCCGGGGACGGCAACCGCTGGTGCAGCGGAAGCGGGTGGGGCCACGATCGGCGCGGAAACAGCCACTGCGGTGCACAGTGCGGTTGCGATACGTTTCTTCATGTTGTGATTCTCCTGAGATTTAACACATGGATCTTACACATAATAAAAGACCGACCCGAGAAATTGGGCCGGTTTTTTAAAAAAGTGGCTTATGCCTCTACTGGAACGATGTTCACAGTGCGACGGTTACGCTTGATGCTGAACTGCACAGAGCCTGGCTTCAGAGCGAACAGAGTGTCGTCGCCACCGCGACCGACGTTCTCACCTGGGTGGAACTTGGTGCCACGCTGGCGGACGAGGATCTCGCCGGCGTTGACCCGCTGGCCACCGAATCGCTTAACACCAAGGCGCTTGGCCTCGGAATCACGACCGTTGCTGGAGCTAGATGCACCCTTCTTGTGTGCCATTTCGGTTTCCCTCCTTTTGGGTTTTAGGTAGGCCGGTGAGCCTTACTTGATGCCAGTTACCTTCAGCACGGTCAGCTTTTGACGGTGACCCTGACGTTTCTTGTAACCAGTCTTGTTCTTGTACTTCAAAATCTTGATCTTTGGACCCTTAACGGCCTCAACGATCTCGGCGGTGACCTTCACCTTAGCGAGGTCTTCTGCCTTGGTAGTAACATTTGCGCCATCGACGAGCAGAACCGGGGTGAGAGCCACGGACGAACCTGGCTCACCCTCGATCTTCTCGACCTTGACGAGGTCACCTTCGGCAACCTTGTACTGCTTGCCGCCGGTCTTGACGATCGCGTACATACGAGGGCTACCCCTTATCTATTCTCAGGACCGGGCGAGGCTTTCATGACTCACCCGATGGAACTAACGTTTACTTTCATTGTGTTTTAAGCAGTTGCGGTCGGCGAATCTTGCTTAAAACAGCGACTGTCAAAGACTACCCTTTAATGCATAGAAAAGACAAACTGCGTCATTTCCGTGTGCCCCGCCGCACGGCGCGTCGCCGACCGCGAGGGGTAGCGTCGGCTGAGGTTGGCTCCGGATCCGATTGTGGTTTCTGCTGGCTGACCTCGCCGTCATGCACCGCGCGGGTTGCGGATTTGCGCACGATGCGCCGTCGTTTTCCGCCCGTTGCTTGTCGACGTTCCACCGGCGCCGTTTCCGGCGCGTTTTTGCGCACCGCCCGTCGGCGTTTGCGCCCATGCGGACTCTCCTCCACCTGAGAAACCGCGGTAGCCTGTGGTTCCGGATCGGAATCTTCCTGCACCGCTGGCGGCTCGGTAGCGGCGGGTTTCGTTTGGAAGTCCTCGGGGCGCGGGCGAACATCCGAGACGGAATTTCCACGTGTCTTCCGCTTCCGACGTGGCGACTTCTCAAATTCCGCTAGAGCCTGTTCGTAGGTGTCCGGCCCAACGTCCGCTAACGCTTCATCGGCCTTGGTAGCCCGGGACTTGGAAGCTTTCTTCTTGGTGCCCTCAGGTTCTTCCGGCAACGCGATCACAGCAGCTGCCAGCTCTTCGATGGAAGGCGTTTCGGTTTCCCGCTCTGGCTTCGCGGACACTTCTGGTTCCGCTTCTTCGATGCCGTCTTCTTTGTCGTCTGCGGTATGCATGGCAACCACCGCCGGGTGGCGGGTGGGGTCTTGGTGCAAGACGCCGTGCTTGCCGCGCGGGGCAGCCGGGTCGCGCTGCTCGACGGGGTCTTCGTGGATCAAAACACCCCGGCCACCGCATTCTTCGCATTCGGTGGCGAATGTCTCAAGCAGGCCGGTGCCCAATCGCTTCCGGGTCATCTGCACCAAGCCGAGACTGGTCACCTCCGAAATCTGGTGGCGGGTGCGATCCCGGCCCAACGCCTCGGTAAGCCTCCGCAGTACCAAGTCTTGGTTTTCCGGCAAGACCATGTCGATGAAATCGACCACGATCATGCCGCCCAAGTCCCGCAGCCGCATTTGGCGTACGATCTCTTCCGCAGCTTCCAAGTTATTCTTCGTGACGGTCTCCTCCAGATTGCCACCCTGGCCGGTGAACTTACCGGTGTTCACGTCGATAACCGTCATCGCTTCGGTGCGGTCGATCACTAACGTGCCGCCAGACGGCAACCACACCTTGCGGCTGAGCGCCTTCTTGAGCTGTTCGTCGACCCGATGCACCATGAACGCGTCCTGTCCGTCATGTTCGGACCGGTCGAAACGTTGGAGTCGGGAGAGCAGATCAGGCGCGACGGATTGAATATAGGCGTGCACGGTGTTCCATGCCCGCTTACCGTCCACGATCAGCGCGGAGAAATCCTCGTTGAATAGGTCGCGGATAACCTTCACCAGCATGTTTGGTTCTTCATACATGGTGACCGGTTTTGCACCTTTGGATTCTTTTTCCTTCGAGGTGCGCTCCTGGATTTGCTCCCACAGGTTGTGTAGCCGGTTGACGTCGGCAGCAATGGCTTCCTCGGAAACGCCTTCGGCGGCAGTGCGGATGATCACGCCGCCGTCGTTAGGCACAACATCGCGCAGGATCGACTTCAGTCGCTTGCGCTCCGGCGCGGGTAGTTTCCGAGAAATCCCGGCCGATTTGCCGCCCGGCACGTACACCAGATAGCGACCCGCCAGCGAAATTTGGGTGGTCAGCCGCGCACCTTTTTGCCCGACCGGGTCTTTAGCAACCTGCACCAACACCTGGTCGCCGGACTTGAGCGCTTGCTCGATCTTGCGGTTACGCCCACCCAGACCGGCTGCGCGCCAATCCACTTCACCGGCATACAGCACGCCGTTTCGGCCCTTGCCGATGTCGATGAACGCCGCTTCCATCGATGCCAAGACGTTTTGTACCCGGCCGAGATAAATATTGCCCACCATCGACGATTGGGTATCGGAGGTAACGAAGTGCTCGACAAGCATGTCGTCTTCCAACACGCCCACCTGAGTGACCATGCCCGGGTGGTCGGTGCGCTCGCGTTCCCGCACCACCATTACCCGATTAACGGATTCCCGGCGCGCCAAGAACTCTGCTTCGGATACGATATGGCGCTTTTTGCGTGATTCTTCGCGCATCTCCACCCGACGCCTGCGTTGTGCTTCCAATCGTGTGGAGCCTTTGAGCGCGAGCGGCTCGCTGATCGGCTGGTCGTCCTCGTCCACAGGTTCAGGTTTCCCTGCACCGCGCCCGGTTCCGCGGCGGCCCCGGCGGCGTTTGCGTGGCGCCGAATCGTCGGTGGCGTCGTCTTCGTCCTCCGCCGAGCCGTAGTACTCCATGTCGTAGTCGTCATCATCGTTGCTGTCGACGGTTGGGGCGACGAATAGCGGCATACTAAAGCCCACGGTGCGCGGTGCGGGAGTGATGACCGGGACCAAATCTTCTTCCTCATCATCGATGAGGCTGAAATCCGGTGCTGATGCTGCTTGGGTAATGGATTCTGGCGCATCGGCTGGATCGCTATCCGCTGCGTCGACATCTGTAGCGGCTGCGTCTGTGGCGGTCGTACCTGGCGCGTTTGTGTCCGAGTCAGATTCGCTTAGTAGGCCACGATCCAGCCGGTCGGCGATGTCTTGTTGAACCTTCTGTTCGATCTGGTTGATTTCGTTCTCGACGTTTTTCTCTACCCGGTGGCGGATTTTTTCGTCGTCCTCGGTCTCTGCGAGTGGTTCGCCGGTTTGTTCCGCTAGTTCACGCTCAACCTTTTGTTCAATTTGGTTAATTTCGTTTTCGACGTTCTTTTCCACCCGGTACCGCAGCTTTTCCTCATCGGTATAGGTTTCTTCTTCAGGTACTGGTGCTGCCGCCAATGCGTCTAAGACTTTTTCCGCTTCTTCGCGGGACAGATTGGATTGGGCTACTTTCTTTAACCCAATGTCGGCGAGGGCGGCGATCAGTTCTTTGGAGCTTAAGCCCACGTTTTTTGCTAGAACGTGCACTCGGGTTTTTTCGCCGAGCGCACTGCGATCAAATGTAGTTATGTCAGCCATTATGTTCTCCTGGCATAGGTTTTTTACAAGCATTTCGGGCGCCTGAAAGTCAGCCTCGCAAAATGCTTCTGTTGTGGTTTGTGACTATGAAGTTGTGTGTGGTGCCAACGCATTTTTGTGATTTTCCTCTTGGGCACGCACCATCCCATTGTTTCACAAAGCGGTTAGCTTATGCAGTAAACCACTATCTGCCGTGTCTGCGAATGAAAACTGTGTGGTTTTCTCAGGTTCTAGCTTTCCACGTCCCACAATGGGGCTAGTTGCGGGGCGGAATGCTTCACCGGATAGTGATATATTCGCATCAATTTTATTCGTTCCGGGGGTAGTGTTTGGGGATCGCTCCGACATGGTTTCCGCGCAACCTGCTACAACTAATATTTACCTGGTATGTAAATTAAGAAAGGGTGAGAGCATGCAGGAACCGCACCGAAATGGTGACACCCCCGTTTTCGATGATCTGGTACACACCTTGCTCTTCTCACCCGATAACGAACCAGAATCCGAAGCCGCTTCAGAGCCCAACGAAGCTGGTACCGCTGACGATTCCGTGCCTGCCACTAAGCCCAATCGGGGCAACCTGTGGTTCGCGATAGCGGCTGCCTGCGGCGTCCTCGCATTAAGTAGTGGCTTATATATCTTTGAAGAAATGCGAAACGACGATCAGGCCGCTGCGGAGCTGAGCTCCCAGTTGCAGCCTGAACCAGTGTCGATTCCTCCGATCACTTTTGTCGACCCGATACCGACCGACACGGAGGTCACTGAAGTCACCGAAACTGAGGTTATTTCCGAACCCGCGCCAGAGGCCGTAACGCTTGAGGCGATAACGGCAGCCGAAGATGCCCAGGTTCAGATCATTGATGTCTATGGGGCTAAAGGGGAAATTCACTCCTCAGCTTCAATGGGGCACGCTGGCTTATTTGTCACCGGCTTCCCCACCCCACCACCGGGTATTGGCATTCAGATGTGGACCACGAATCACGAGGGTGTGGTGTCCTCGGCCGGGATGGTCACCCCTTCGGAAACCGGAACGTGGATGCCCGCCGCGCCTGGCACCACTCGCATTATGCTCAGCGAAGAGCCCGAGACCGGCAGCGAGGCCCCTACCGGCGGCATCCTTGTGGATTACGGCCTTTAATCCGCTACGCGAGACTTCGTTCGCGGCCAAACTCCACAGCGCACCGAGCCAGCGAGACGGAGAAAAACGCGATCCAGAGCGGCAAGATCGTAAACCGGCCAACGTCTGGCAGATAGACCATGCATAACATGCTGGTTGTCACGGTGATTACCGCACCGATACTGATGGACGCCAGCATCTGCGGCAATGCGAAAATGAATGCGGCCGTGATGTAGGTGACGGTGATGATCGCGACGTCGCCGATCAACCCCCAGAGGGAAAGCGCAAGTCCCATCAGAACCGTCACGTTACCGATCGCCCACCGGTTACTTCCATGGTTATAGCCATCGAAGCCAAATCCGAGAATGTAGACGACACAGAACAAAACCCAAATCGCCAACGCACCCGCTTGAGTCACTGGTGCGGCGATATTGGCAATAACGGGCAGCAGGGTGGAACACCCAAATGCCAGCCACACCCCACCAGCGATAGCCGCAACCGGATCGAATTTTCGGCGTGGTGTCGTCACTGTGTTCGCCTCCATATCCACTTTCCTCCTCTCGGATGGCTTCACTCGCGCGGATTTTGCAGGTTAGCTGCGCAAATCCCACCAAAACAACCAGAACTAAACTGAGAATAACTTAACTCACAACTATATATTGGCCAAATCGACGATAAGCATTACATTATTGGATTCCCTCCGCCAATCGATTGACTCACCACTACCCCTCCCACCTTCCGTTCACAGCACCCCACACCACGCAAATCTCACTGCCCTCAGCACGATTAAAAACCGCGGGCGAGCTAGTGCCCAAAGATACATCGCCCTAATACTGGAGTTCCCGGGACTTAAAACATGGAAAGCATGCAGTTAGACGAGTCAGGTCCTACCGACTTCGGAGGGCCATCTCGACCTTTTCGCGAATCGGCGGCTGATTTCGTGGCCGGGGAGACGAATAAGTCGAGTTGGGGCACATTCACCCCTCCCGCCTGCTCTTGTGTAGTGGGATCCGTGACGCCTAGCCCAGGGGTAATCGGTACAGGAAAAGTCACTGCCCCATCACCAAACCCCAGGCCACCACATTAAGCATTCAGCTTGTGACACCCCCAACAGAACTATCAGAATCACGCGAATACTAAAAGGATTTCCAGGGCCACTGGAACTTCAGAAACGCCCCCAAAACGCGCGAATCCCGCTGTTCGCAATCAAGCAGCGAACAGCGGGACAGCTAAGGAGGCTTTTAAAGGTTAGGGAACCAGATGCTGATTTCCCGGGCGGCAGATTCTTCGGAATCCGAACCGTGAACCACGTTTTCAGCAACGTTCAAAGCGAAATCGCCCCGGATGGTGCCTGGGGTTGCCTTTGCCACTGGGTCGGTGCCGCCAGCCAGCTGCCGCCATGCATCGATAGCCCGTGGGCCCTCCACTACACCAGCAACGAGCGGTGCGGAGGTGATGAACTCAACGAGTTCACCGAAGAAGGGCTTGTCGGCGTGCTCAGCGTAGTGTTTTTCAGCGGTCTCGCGATCGGCAACCCGGAGGTCCAATGCGACAAGCTTGAGGCCTTTGCGCTCGATCCGAGCGATGATTTCACCAACATGGCCAGAAGCAACGCCGTCTGGCTTAATCAGAATCAAGGTACGTTCAGTCATGGTTAATCAGTTTATACCTACATGTGCTGCGTAGTAAGCAAACCGCGTTTCATGCGTTCCAATAAGTTCCGGCGCAGATAGAGGATATACCACCACACCAGGGCAAATAGCACCGCGACAATTCCCATGGAGATGTGAATATAGAAGCCGCACAGTGCGAGAACCTGAATAGCAATATTCGCTTTGATCGCCCAGGGTTTGCCTTGCATAAAGCTCATAATCAGCATCACGGTCGCCAAAGCTGTCACGCTCACCCAGTTGAAGGTGGTCCAATGCGCGCCGTTATCGACCCGAAGGATCACCGTGAGCACCAAGTAGAAGGTGATCGACTGCATCATCATCGCGCCCGCCATTACCCCGCGCAACCCCTTCATCGGGTCTTTTACGGGTTCATGGCCTGGGCCCAACGGCCCGTATTCCACGGTTTCGGAACTACTCATGCTGGTTCCTTTCCAAACAGAGTGCGGGCTTCACCGGCGGTTACTACCGATCCGGTGACAATAACGCCGGCCCCGGATTGAATGTCGGTGTCTTCAGCTAGTCCCACCGCAAGCTCGATGGCGCCGGGCAGATTTGCCGCGACGTGGACCCGTTCTTCCCCAAAAATCTCCTGCGCGTAATCCGCCAGCTCCGCCACCGGCAACGCCCGTGGACTGGTGTTTTGCGTCACTACGATTTCCGCGCAATAGGGCTCTAAGGCCAGCAGAATGTTTCGGGCATCTTTATCGCCAAGCACCGCAACGACACCAATGAGGCGACCGAAGTCAAAGTCGCGATCCAATGCGGCCCCTAATGCGGCGGCCCCGTGCGGATTGTGGGCTGCATCGATGAATACCGTGGGTGCGGTGCGGACTCGTTCCAAGCGGCCCGGGCTTTCCACCGTCGCAAAGCCTTCGCGCACCGTGTCAAGGTCCAAGCTGCGGCCTGGGCCCGCGCCGAAGAACGCTTCAACCGCAGCCAGCGCGGTGGCGGCGTTGCGCGCCTGATGCTCGCCCGATAGCGGTAAGAAAATATCCGGGTATTCACCGGCTAAGCCGTTTAAGGTGAGCATTTGCCCGCCCACCGCGATCGCGGATTCGGTGACTCCAAATTCCACGCCGCTGCGGGCAACCGAGGCATCCGCTTTCACCGCTTGTTCCAAGATCACGGCCATTGCCTCCGGCGTTTGCTCGCCGATAATCGCCACGTTGTCGGGCGGGGATAATAGATCAGACAGATCCCACCGGGGTTTGATAATTCCCGCTTTCTCCGCCGCAATTTCTTCAATGGTATCGCCAAGGTACTCAGTGTGATCCACCCCGACCGGGGTAATCACCGCAACATCAGCATTGATGACATTGGTGGCGTCCCACCGGCCGCCGAGTCCCACTTCGATGATCGCAACATCGACCGGGGCGTCGGCGAAGGCGGCGTACGCCATCGCGGTGAGCACTTCAAACTTCGACAGTCTCGGCCCGCCTTGCTTGATGCTCTCGTTATCGGCCATCTCCACATACGGTTTGATCTCCTGCCATACCCGCACGTAATCGCGCGGGTGAATCGGCACGCCGTCGATGGCGATGCGCTCGGTGACCAATTGCAGGTGCGGGCTAGTGGTGCGCCCGGTACGGCGATGAAACGCCCGCATCAAAGATTCGATCATGCGGACCGTGGAGGTTTTACCGTTGGTTCCGGCGACATGGATCGCGGGGAATGCCCGCTCGGGGTGTCCCAACACATCCATCAGCAGTTCCATCCGCGACAGCGTGGGGTCGATGGTGGTTTCGTTCCACCGGGTGTCCAATTCCGCTTCGACTTCCGCCAATGCGGCAAGGTCAGCCGGGGTAATTTCCACCGGTGCTGGCTTTTCGACGTCCCCACTGGCGTCGATAGGCAAACTCAGCCCACCGTTGCCCAGGGTCACTTCCCCTAGATTGAGCTCATCCATTATAGTTCCCCAAGTCGGGCGGTAATTCGGGCAACTTCTTCCGTGGCAATCTGCTGCCGCGCCTTAATCTTGTCCACCACAGCCGCAGGAGCCTTGCTCAAAAACGCCTCGTTGGCCAGCTTCTTCGTGGTTCCGTCGAGTTCCTTCTGCGCCGCCGCCAGGTCCTTTTCTAGCCGCTTGCGTTCAGCTTCCTTATCCACGGTGCCCGAGGTGTCCAACGAAACCTCGATGGTCGCGGTGCTCAGCCGCACCTCGATGGTCGCGGAAGCCGCGAAGTCGGCGGCCGGGACATCCACCTTGGCCAAGGATCGGACGACCTCTTCTTGGTCCGCCAAATCCGCGGCCGCGAAGTCGATCGCTGCTGGCACCTTTTGGCTTGGTTTTACTCCTTGATCGGAGCGGAACCGACGCAGCTCGGTTACGAGCTTTTCGACGTCCGCCATGCGCCGGGCCGCCAACTCATCGGCGGCCGCACCGCCGTTGGTAAGCGCGGCGTCCGGCCACGCGGCGATGGTCAGGCTCTCCTGATCGGTCAGGGCCTGCCACAGAACCTCGGTGATAAACGGCATGGCCGGGTGCAACAACCGCAGGACGGCGTCAAGCACATTCCCCAAAACGATCTGGGTTGTGATTCCGCGGCGCTGTTCCGTCTCGGTTGCCGCTTCGAAATCGCGCGGGATTTGCACCTTGGCAATTTCGACATACCAGTCGCACAGCTCACCCCAGGTGAACTGGTACAACGCCTCATTTGCCTTGGCAAACTGGTACCGATCCAGGTAATCATCAACCTCTACCCGGACCTGCTCCAACCGATCCAGAATCCACCGATCCGCATCCGTTAATTCTTCCCGCGCTGGCAATTGACCCGTATGCGCGCCGTTCATGAGCGCAAACCGGGTGGCGTTAAACAGCTTGGTGGCAAAGTTACGGGAGCTCTGGGCGGAATCCTCGCCCACCGGCAAATCCACACCGGGGTTAGCACCCCGCGCCAAGGTAAAGCGCAGCGCGTCAGCACCGTAGTCACGCACCCAATCCATCGGGTCGATACCGTTACCCAGCGACTTACTCATCTTGCGGCCGTGTTCGTCCCGAACCAGGCCATGCAAGAACAGATCCGTAAATGGCACCTGTGGCCGCCCGTCGGTTCCTTCGCCAAGCACCTCTGGTGTCTGCTGGGCGGCGAACGTACCAAACATCATCATTCGAGCCACCCAGAAGAACAGGATGTCATAGGCGGTGACCAGCACGGATGTCGGGTAGAACTTAGCTAAGTCTGGGGTTTTATCCGGCCACCCCATGGTGGAAAACGGCCACAATGCCGAGCTGAACCAGGTATCCAAAACGTCGGGGTCTTGGGTATAGCCCTCCGGTGCAATCTCGTCCGGCCCGACGCACACGATCTCTCCCTCTGGCCCGTACCAAATAGGAATCCGGTGCCCCCACCACAATTGGCGCGAAATCGTCCAATCATGCATGTCGTCCACCCAGTCGAAATACCGCGGTTCCGCGGACTTAGGGTGAATAACCGTATCCCCGCTGCGGATGGCGTCGCCCGCCATTTTCGCCAACTCATCGACCTTCACGAACCACTGCAACGACAGCCGTGGCTCAATCGGCTCACCGGAGCGTTCCGAATGCCCAACCGAGTGAATATAGGGGCGCTTTTCGGCAACAATTCGCCCTTGGTCGGCCAACGCCTCCCGGATTTTCACCCGCGCTTCGAAGCGATCCATGCCGTCAAATTCGGTGCCGGTATCGGCGATCTTTCCGCTTGCGTCCATGATGGTTGGCATATCCAGCCCATGCCGTAAGCCCAAGGCGTAGTCATTCGGGTCATGCGCCGGGGTGATCTTCACCGCGCCGGTTCCGAATTCGGGATCGACGTAATCATCGGCAACAACCACCATCTCGCGCCCGGCAATAAACGGGTGCGGCAAGGTGGTACCCACCAAATCCGCGTAGCGTTCGTCGTCTGGGTGCACCGCAACTGCCACGTCGCCCAACATGGTTTCCACCCGGGTGGTGGCGACCACGACGTGCGGTTGGTCGTCGTCAAGCGAACCGTAGCGGATCGACACCAACTCGCCCTCAACGTCCTTGTACACAACCTCAATGTCGGAA
Source organism: Corynebacterium sp. (assembly GCF_030532965.1). Lineage (GTDB taxonomy): Bacteria > Actinomycetota > Actinomycetes > Mycobacteriales > Mycobacteriaceae > Corynebacterium. The sequence goes on along the minus strand of NZ_JAUNKC010000030.1, from coordinate 9,336 downwards.
ACAGCCGTTTCCAAAATCGGCGACCAGTTGATCAACCGGTTCGCGCGGTAAATCCAACCGCGATCATAAAGCTGCTTGAAGATCGTGGTAACCGCGCGGGATAACCCGTCATCCAGGGTAAATCGTTCCCGCGACCAGTCGACGGAATCACCGATGGCGCGCATTTGCTTGCCGATGGCGCCGCCAAACTCCTCTTTCCACTGCCACACCTTCGCGATGAAATCATCCCGATCGTAATCCCAGCGGGACTTCCCTTCGGTTTCCTTCAGCCGCGCTTCCACCTTTGTCTGGGTCGCAATTCCGGCGTGGTCCATGCCCGGCAACCACAAGACCTCATAGCCTTGCATTCGCTTACGTCGAGCGATGCAGTCCATTAACGTGTGATCCAAGGCGTGGCCCATGTGCAGCTGCCCGGTGACGTTGGGAGGTGGTAACACAATAGAGAACGCTGGCTTATCAGAATCGGCATCGGCGACAAAGTATCCCCCGTCGACCCACTGTTGATACAACTTCTCTTCTACTGCTTGCGGTTCCCAACTTTTGGGCAGTTTATCTGCACGATTCATTTCAGCCATGCCCACCATCTTAGATACTTTAAGCCCCAATTCCACTTTCACCGCCACCAGCGGCAATCCACCAAGGCTGGGCCGACCCTTGACCCTATCGCACCGTCATGGTTTAGAACTAACACTATGAGGATCTCCGAAGTCGCTGCCATCGTCGGGTGCACTCCCCGGGCCATCCGGCATTACCACCAAACAGGAGCATTGGCCGAACCGCCCCGGCTGAGAAACGGCTATCGCCAATACCGGATCGCCGATGTTGTTTCCATCGTCCGGATTCGTGCCCTTGTTGCGGCAGGTATTCCCATCGAAGCAGCCTCGCAACCAATCGATCTGAACGAAGCGTTGCGGTCGCTGGATAATCGGATCGAGTCGCTTCAGCGCCAACGTGCCCAGCTTGTCCGTTACCTCACCGATGGGTTTGGGATTCCCGAGCCGGTGGCGACGAAGCTGCGCCGCATCGTGCCGGAAACGGAATTCGAAATGTGGGAGCTTCTGGCATTTTCCGGCGTGGCGACTGAGCACACGTGGCAGGTTGTGGCCCGCAACCTCAGCGACCCCCACCTCGTGGCAAACACCCAGGAATTTTATGACTTGTGGCCGAAGTTAACCGATACCGATTTCGACCGTGCCGCAACGCTTATCGACGAATCCATCATGCAGGATCTTTGGCAGACCTTTCATAACGGTGACCTTCACCTGCCACCAACAGCGCTTTCGTTAACCCCTAGCCAAGAGCGCTTCCTACACCACATGGCTGCCATCGTCATCAACCGGATAGGATCGCCGTGAAAAAACTACTGTTCACGCTCATCGGCACCGGCGTGCTCATAGCTGCCGAATGGTGGCTTGTTCACTCTGGGGTGTTTTCTCATCGTGCCGCACTTGTGTGTTTCGTCTGCGCCGAATGTGGCCTGGGGTTATTTTTGGTTTGGCGCGACCCCGACCATATTGTTCTGCGCCTCCTCCGCTCGGAATGGCAGATGTTTAGAACTTTCACCGCGCTGATCCGTGGGCGCACGATCATTCCACCAGGGGCACTCCCGGTTTTTGGTACCGGCAATTGGTGGCAAATTCCGCTTGCTCTGACCGCCGCGACCGCGATTGAGATCCTCGCCCTGGAGCTGTTGCTCGATCACCGTCCGATCCGACTGTTATTGATTGTTATTTCCGGCTACTCGGTGGTGATCTTGTGGGCATCGTTTGGCAGCCGTAAAACCCACCCGCATTACGTTGCGGTAAATACGTTAACCCTCCGCCACAACCGGGAAATCATCGCCCAGATTCCGCTTGATTGTATTGCGAAGCTGCACGAGTCGCGACGTTTCCACGCCCACGACCATGAAATAACGGCCGATACCCTCGTCCTAGGTTCCAGCGAAGGCACCAATGTTGCCTTGCAACTAAAACAACCATTACGAGTGGTACGGCCGCATTATCCGTGGCAGAAGCCGCAGTCGGTTCCTGTCACAACTGTATTACTCTGGGTCGACTCGGATTCCGTCGAATTATCTGACGTGTGTTAAATCCGAGTCGACTATTTCATCTGAGATTAACCCAGCAGGTGTGAAACAGCGTCGCGCTCTTCCTGGAGTTCCTTCACGTTGGCCTCAATGCGAGCCTTCTGGAAGTCCGAAAGCTCCAGACCCGACACGATCTCCCAGGCGCCGCCTCGGGAAACGGTTGGCAAGCCGGTGATCAATCCCTCAGGGATTCCGTAGGAACCGTCGGAAGGAATGGCTGCGGTAGCCCAGCGTTCGGTGCCGTTAATCCAGTCATGCATGTGGTCGATTGCCGACGATGCCGCCGAGGCAGCCGAGGACTTGCCGCGCACTTCGATGATTTCCGCACCACGCTTTGCCACACGTGGAATGAACTCCTCCACATACCAGTTGTGATCCAGGCTGTCGAAGATCTTTTCACCAGCAACCGTGGTGTAGGTCAAGTCTGGGAACTGAGTTGCCGAGTGGTTACCCCACACGACGAGGTCGTTGATGTCGTTCTTGTCGCAGCCGAGCTTCGCGGATAGCTGCGACAACGCACGGTTGTGATCCAGGCGCATCATGGCATTGAAGCGATCGTGTGGAACGTCCTTCGCAGCGTGCATGGCGATCAAAGCATTGGTGTTCGCTGGGTTGCCAACCACCAAAACCCGAATGTCGTCTGCTGCGTGATCGTTGATGGCTGCGCCCTGCGGGCCGAAAATCTTGCCGTTTGCAGCCAGCAGATCCGAACGCTCTTCGCCCTTGCCGCGTGGCTTAGCGCCCACGAGGAAGGCGGCATTGGTGCCGTCGAAAGCTTCCTCCAGCTTGTCGGTCACAACAATATTCTTCAGCAGTGGGAATGCCGAGTCATTCAACTCCATTGCAACACCCTCAGCGCCGCCGATGGCGTCTGGGATTTCCAAAAGCTGCAATTCGATGGGAGTGTCCTTACCGTAGACATCGCCGTTTGCGATACGCCAGAGAAGTGAATATGCAATTTGGCCAGCAGCACCTGTGACGGCGATCTTCTTTACGGAATGGCTCATGAAATCTCCTTAACTTATGAGGAAAAAGTCTCAACAACGATTGACTCGCGTAACGCTTGCCACATTCGCGGACAATCTGGGCGTTGTGGCTGGCGTTCAACACTTATTATCAGACTAACTCACAACCGGAAACAACGATCCCCCTAGATCACAAAACTCCAGGTTAAAAGCACTTAAGAGATTTATCACACAAACATCCGGGCTGGCCCCAAATACCACAAAACTGGTGAATCTAACTCCCACCTTTGGCAACCTTAACCCCAAGGATCACCCCCACTCTCCTGCCCTTTCCCACAAAATGGGCATTCCAGCCCGTCCCAATCCGCCGTTTATCGGAAATTCCGCTATCTTTGGCCTAGGAAGGCTCATTATTGGGTGAGGATTTACGTTACGGTTGTTTTCTTTAGGAGTTTCAAGGGTGATGGACGCCAATAACAATACTGTTGATACAGAATCGGTTGATTCCCCACACGCTGGAGAATCTCCGCAGTCTACCGACATCACTCCGGAAACGGTATTGGAAATCGCGCTTCTACAATTCGCCGAACTCGGTTTTAACGATGCCCGCCTAGAAACAATCGCCAAAGAATCAGGCATGTCCAAGCGGATGATCCATTACCACTTCGGCGACAAAAGGGGCCTCTACCAACGCTGCCTCGTCTTAGCCATCAATCGCCTGCGCCCCACCATGGAAGAGATGGCATTGGAATCCGACGTCCCGGTCGAGGGGGTAAAAAAGATCGTCGAGGCGGTATTCAGCCGGTATGTGGCAAACCCGGAAGCTATTCGGTTGCTGGCCGTCGAAAACCTCATGCAGTACGCGAACTTGGTGGAGGCGCAGCCGATCGTCGACCAATCCAGCATAACCCTCCAGCTGGATAAACTTTTGATGCTTGGCCAAGATGCTGGCGCGTTCCGTCCCGGCATTTCCGCCCAGGACGTTTTTACGCTCATCGCCTCTCTAGCGATCTTCCGCATCACCGTTCGCAATACCACCATCAACTTATACAACATAGACATGATGGATGAGAACAACACCCAGGGAATGGCGCGCATGGCGGTGGACGCAGTCTTGGCGTTCCTGACGTCGCATTTGAAGACGGGGGACCAAATTTCCTATCTCTCCCCCATGACCGCCAACGAAGCTTTAGAAGTCGAGGAAGACTCCACCTACGAAATCTCCCCTGACATGTTCCAATAAAACATACGAAATGCCCAAATAGTGCCGCCCACCACGGAGTCGAACCTGGTGGGCGGCACTATCTGTGTGAGACTAAGCGGATTGCTCTACGGCATCGCGATCCAGCAGTTGTGGTGCTTCCTCGCCGCGCGCCGCTGCGGCGGTAACCATGACGACTTCAATGTCCTCGTGGTCTGGGATGTCGTACATGATCGGGACCAGGATTTCCTCCATGATCGCCCGCAGGCCACGGGCTCCGGTGCCACGATCAAGAGCTAGGTCTGCGATCACGTCCAGCGCTTCAGGTTCGAATACCAGCTGAACGCCGTCCATAGCCAATAATTGCTCGTATTGTTTCACCAGAGAGTTCTTCGGCTCGGTCAATACTTGCACCAGCGAAGCGCGATCCAGATTGGTTACGGTAGCGACGATTGGCAACCGGCCGATGAATTCGGGGATGAGTCCGAACTTCACAAGATCTTCAGGGCGAACATCCTTGAAAATATCGATTTCGTCGCGTTCTTCCTTAGTTTTAATATCCGCGCCAAAACCAATGCCTTGCCTGCCGCGTCGCTCCGCGATCACTTTTTCCAAGCCAGCAAATGCGCCAGCGACGATGAACAGAATATTCGAGGTATCTAGTTGGATGAAGTCCTGGTTGGGGTGCTTCCGTCCCCCTTGCGGCGGAATGGATGCGACTGTGCCCTCAAGAATCTTCAGCAGCGCCTGCTGTACGCCTTCACCGGACACGTCGCGGGTAATCGAGGGGTTTTCCGATTTACGGGAAATCTTGTCCACCTCGTCGACGTAGATAATGCCCCGCTGGGCGCGCTGGACATCAAAATCAGCCGCCTGGAGCAATTTCAAAAGGATGTTTTCCACGTCTTCGCCCACGTAGCCAGCTTCCGTCAGCGAGGTGGCATCCGCGATGGCAAACGGCACGTCCAACAGCCGAGCTAGCGTTTGGGCCAAGTATGTCTTACCGGAACCGGTGGGTCCCAACATGAGGATATTGGACTTTTGCAGTTCGGTTTCTTCTTCTTTGTTTCGCCGGGGATTAATGCTACGTGCTTCCTCGGCACGAACCCGCTTGTAATGGTTGTAGACCGCAACAGACAAAATCCGCTTGGCTTCGGTTTGTCCAATGACGTACTTATCTAGGAATGCTGAGATTTCCGACGGGCGCGGCAGACGGTTGGAGTCCTCAGAACCGGATTCCTGGGATTGGCCCAGTTCTTCCTCGATGATTTCATTACATAGTTCAATACACTCGTCGCAGATGTATACTCCACCACCTGCGATGAGTTTTTTCACTTGCTTTTGGCTCTTGCCACAGAAGGAGCACTTCAGCAGATCGGCGCTTTCTTGCATGCGTGCCATAAAAGTACGTGGCCTCTTTCTTTAGTCTTTGTGAAACAAAGCAGCGCCCACAAAACTGGGCAGTTACCCACCAACACTAGCACCGTCTGTGTCCATTATCGTGATCTGACAGACGAGTTTGACATGCGGAATATAAATGGCGTGGTGAATGGAAGAAAACCACGCCGCCAAATACCAGAATGGTTACTTTTGGGGGCGTGGCGGGTGGATTATTTCATTCAATTACGCATTGAGTTTGCGGTAATCAAAGACCTGATCCACAATTCCATATTCCATGGCCTCTTGAGCCGTGAGGATCTTGTCACGGTCGGTGTCGATCCGAATTTTCTCGGCGGTTTGACCGGTGTGGCGCGCGAGGGTTTCTTCCATCATGGTACGCATCCGCTGAATTTCGGCTGCCTGGATTTCCAAATCGGAAACCTGTCCCCGACCGCCCTCGGTCGCCGGTTGGTGGATCAGAACGCGGGCGTTGGGCAATGCTGCGCGTTTACCTGGCGCACCTGCTGCCAGAAGCACAGCTGCAGCGGAAGCTGCCTGACCTAAACACACAGTGCGGACGTCTGGTCGGACATACTGCATGGTGTCGTAAATTGCCATGAGGGACGTAAACGATCCGCCTGGCGAGTTAATGTACATGGTGATTTCGCGGTCTGGGTCCAGCCCTTCCAGCACCAGAAGCTGCGCCATGATGTCGTTGGCCGAGGTGTCATCTACCTGGGTACCCAAAAAGATGATGCGCTCTTCAAACAACTTGGCATACGGATTGGTTTCCTTGGTGCCGTAAGAGGAGTGCTCAATAAAAGATGGAAGCACGTAGCGCGCGGATGGCATCTGCATACCGTTAGTCATAATGTTCTCCTGGTAATTCTTAGTTAGAGATCGAACCCTGCGCCGAGGTAATAACGTGGTCTACCAGACCGTATTCCTTAGCCTGCTGTGCGGTGAACCAACGGTCGCGGTCGGAGTCTTTAGTGATTTGTTCGAAGGTTTGGCCGGTATGTTCAGCGATCAATTCCGCCATTTCGCGTTTGGTCTGTGCGAATTGCTCTGCCTGAATAGCGATGTCCGCTGCGGTACCACCCACGCCTGCCGACGGCTGGTGCATCATGATGCGGGCGTGTGGCAGCGCGTAGCGCTTTCCTTTGGTACCACCAGACAACAGGAATTGCCCCATGGAAGCAGCCAACCCCATGCCGTAGGTGGCGATGTCGCAAGGCGAGTACTTCATGGTGTCATAAATAGCCATACCTGCGGTGACGGAACCGCCCGGGGAGTTGATATACAGCGAAATATCGCGGGTGGGATCCTCGGCGGAGAGAAGGAGGATTTGTGCGCACAACTTGTTGGCAATCTCGTCATCGACGGCCGTCCCAAGGAAAATAATGCGTTCCCGGAGTAGTCGCTCGTAGACCGAATCGCTCAAATTTAACCCGCTTGATGCGGACGAATTAACCAGTTCGTTCATTAAAAACTCCTTGTTGGATAAAAGTCGATGGTGTCAACGATACAACGAAACGTCACAAAATCCGCTTTTGTTCGCTAACAGCGTTAAAACACTAAAAGCCCAGCATGAACGCTGGGCTTTTAGTGGTAGGAGGATTAGGACTCAGCCTCGGTTTCCGCCTCGGATTCGGCTTCGTCTACGCCGAAGAACTCGGTAGCGTCCACCTTGTTTCCGGCGTCGTCGGTGACAGTGGTCTGGCAGATAGCGGCAGCCAGTGCCTTGCCCCGACGAATGTCAGCGAACAACGCACCGATCTGGCCTGCGTTTTGCAGCTGCTCCATGAACTTCTCCGGCGGCATACCGTATGCCTGAGCGGTGTAGACGACGTGTTCAATGAACTCTTCGTTGGAGACAGATGGTTCTTCCTTGTCTGCAAGGGTATCCAGGAAGAGCTGGCTGCGAACAGTCTTTACAGCCTGTTCCTTAGCTTCTTCCTTGAACTGCTCAAGCGAGGAGCCCTGGGTCTTCAAGAAGTCGTCGATAACCTGCTCCTGGTGAGCGGCTTCGCCGAAGGTGCCGTGCAGCACATTGTGGGCGTGCTCGTCGATAAGGCTTTGCGGAACCTCGAACTCGGTCTTCGCTAGCGCTGCATCGAGTACCGCATCGCGGATGGCTGCAGCCTGCTCGGTCTTGGAACGCTCTTCCAATTGGGTGGAGGTAGCCTCACGTAGTTCTTCGACGGTGTCGAATTCGGAAGCCATTTGAACGAACTCTTCGTCGAGTTCTGGCAGTTTGCGTTCCTTGGTCTGAACAACGGTGACAGTAACGGTTGCTTCTTCACCAGCGTGCTCACCGGTCTTGAGGGTGGTGGTGAATTCAGCGCTCTCGTCGGTCTTCATGCCGCGCAGTGCGGTGTCAAGGCCCTCGATCAGGTCGTCGGCGCCAACCATGTAGGAAAGGCCCTCGGCGGAAGCTTCCTCGATCTCCTTGCCGTCTACTGCTGCGGAGAGGTTGATGATAGCGAAGTCATTGGTCTTGAGCTTGCGCTTGGTGTCGCTCAACTCGCCGAAACGCTCACGCAGTTTGTCGATTTCCGCATCGATAGCTTCGTCGTCGACCTTGCGGGCCGGAACCTCGACAGCGATGCCTGCGAAGTCTGGCAGCTCGATCTCTGGGCGGACATCCACCTCAGCGGTGAACTCGATCAATTCGCCGTCTTCCAACTTGGATAGTTCGATCTCTGGGGTGCCCAACACCTTCAGGTCCTGCTCGTCGACAGCCTTCGGGTAGTTGTTATTGATCGCCTCGTTGACGACCTGCTCAAGGACAGCGCCGCGGCCGAAGCGGGCGTCGATAAGCTGCTTTGGTGCCTTACCCTTACGGAAGCCAGGGATGGAAACCTGGGCAGCGATTGCTTGATAAGCCTGATCGATTTCGTTCTTCAGTTCCTCGAACGGAACCTCCACGGTCAGCTTGACTCGGGTATCGTTCAGCTTTTCGACGGAACTTTTCACGAGCTACTCTCCTGTTTTATCGGCGGTAATACTGGTTTAAACCCCCGAGGTGCATGACAATTTATGCTCCTCGGGGGTTATTGTCGGGACGACAGGATTTGAACCTGCGACCCTCTGCTCCCAAAGCAGATGCGCTACCAAGCTGCGCCACGTCCCGCTATACACCACTAGGATTCTAAACCCTTACATGGGGTGTGCCGTTCTCAACGACAGGAGAAATCTTGCCACGTTAACCCCCGTTTTACCTAATCCGCAGGTCACAGCGAGGAAAATCCCGCAACTTTTGCGAGCAGCGCAGTTCGCGGCAGCGCAGCAATAACCCGGCAGTACAGCGACACAAAGCTCAACCACTACCAGCACTACCAGGTAGACGATATGCATGACACAGAGCGCCGCAGGCAACGCACCAACTACGCGATACGCGACCAGCTTTCCCCACCTACCCGAAGCCCCAAAAGCAATTTCACTACCAGCAAAAACGGCACTTAGGTATTCATTAGTAAGCACGCATACTATCCCCCATTATCACCCCCGACAGTACGTCAATCCACATGGATTGCGCTCCTTTATTGTGCCGCTTTTGGGAATTAAAAACCCTATTTAGCGCAACCCTTTATGCAACCAAGGCCACCTGACGGATTAAAAGAAAAATTCCCGAAATTGCATCCATTGAGTTTTTCTCACCAGGAAAATGTGTGTGAAACGCTGACCAGTGGTTTTGGGGG
>NZ_JAUNKC010000057.1 GCF_030532965.1 Corynebacterium sp. | reverse complement strand
CCAACTCGACTAATCCGCCCCAGGAACACCGGACACCCCGCCCTCATGCAGAATCAGTCGAGTTCGCCCACCGCACCGCACAAACCCTTGTCCCTCCCTAGGAACCCAGGAACCGCCAACTCGACTCATTCGTCACCACGGCAGGCCACACCACCGGTTTCACCCACAAAGGTCGAGCCGACAAGCCCAAAACCCTAAGCCCAAAGCCCCAAACCCCCGATCAACGTGGTTTTCAGAACACCCCACGAACCACCAACTCGACTAATCCGCCCCAGGCACACCGAATACCCCACCCTCATGCAGAAAAAGTCGAGTCCGCCCACCGCACCACACAAAAAGAAAACCGATCGCCCTAACAGCTGACTCACTGGTGCGGGCGATCGGTTATCGATCTCGTTGAGGTCTAAATAATAAAGCTGCCGCCGTCTTTCGCTACGTAGCAATCGGGGTCGACGAGTTTGATGCACTCTTCGTCTTTGCGGGGGCGTGCTTTGGCGGGGATGCCGACCGCGATATGGTTTGGTGGGACGTCCTTGGTTACCACGGCGTTTGCACCGATGGCGGAACCGGCACCGATGGTAATGGGGCCTAAGACCTTTGCGCCCGCACCAATGGTGACGTTGTCTTCGATGGTGGGGTGGCGCTTGGTTTGGGTAAGTACTTGACCGCCCAGGGTGACCCCGTGGTACAACATAACGCCTTCACCAATTTCGGCGGTTTCGCCGATGACGATTCCCATGCCGTGGTCGATGAAGAATCGGCGTCCGATAGTTGCGCCGGGGTGGATCTCAATTCCGGTGAGGAACCGCGTGAACTGCGCAAGAATCCGGGCGGGGCCTTTGATGCGGCGGACCCATAACCAGTGGGCGATGCGGTGCAGCCAAATCGCGTGTAATCCGGAATAGACGATGGCGTTTTCCACATTGCCCCGGGCGGCGGGGTCGTGGTCGCGGGCGTTGGCTAAATCTTCACGAATCATTTTGATAATGGAGTACATGTTTGACCAGCGTAACAGTAGTTGGGTTTATACCGCAGTGTGGTGGGCTACACCTGGATAAAAATAGGCGAAACCGCCCCGCTAAGAAGAAGCCAAAGATTATGTGTAGCGGGGCGGTTTTCTGAGGTGGGGGCGGGGTTAGTCGCGGATGTCGTCGTAAAGCACGGTGGAAATATAGCGCTCGCCGAAGTCGGGGATGACGGTGACGATGGTTTTACCGGCGTTCTCTGGGCGGGCGGCAAGTTCCAGGGCGGCCTTGACGTTGGCGCCAGCGGAGATGCCGCCGAGGATGCCTTCCTTGACGCCTAAGCTGCGGGAGGTGGCGATAGCATCCTCGTTGGAGACGGTGATGACTTCGTCGTAAATCTTCTGGTTCAACACCTCAGGGATGAAGTTCGCACCCAGGCCTTGGATCTTGTGGGGGCCAGCCTTGCCGGTGGTCAGCAAGGGGGAGGCTTCCGGTTCCACGGCGTAGATTTCGATTTCCGGCTTGTGCTTGCGTAGGGTTTCGCCAGCGCCGGTGATGGTGCCGCCGGTGCCGATTCCGGCGACGAAGATGTCAATATTTCCGTCGGTGTCGCGCCAGATTTCCTCACCGGTGGTTTCGCGGTGGACCTGGGGGTTAGCGGCGTTGGCGAACTGCCGCGCCAGGATTGCGCCGGGTCGCTCGGTAACGATTTCGTTGGCCTTGTCGACGGCCCCCTGCATGCCAGCGGTGCCTGGGGTGAGGATGATCTCGGCACCGAATGCTCGCAGCATGACGCGGCGTTCCAGGGACATGGTTTCAGGCATGGTGAGCACGACGTTATAGCCGCGTGCCGCGCCAGCCAGCGCTAATGCGATTCCGGTATTGCCAGAGGTGGCTTCGACGAGGGTGCCGCCTGGCTTGAGCTCGCCGGATGCTTCGGCAGCGTCAACGATGGCTTTGCCGATGCGGTCTTTGACGGAGTTTGCTGGGTTGAAAAACTCTAGCTTTACGACGACATTGCCGGGCAGGTCTTTGTCTAACTGGTTGAGACGAACCAGGGGAGTATTGCCAATGGTTTCCAGGATGTCGTTATAAATTTTCGCCACGAGGGGTCTCCTTGATTTAGTAGGTGTTTTTAGGGCGTGTGCAGCTTATTCTGCTTGGCTGCTGCGACCATGCCGGAGATTAGTATAGCAAAGACATAGACTAATGAGTCTATATTATTCACCCTGTTATAGACCGACTTGTCTGTCAAGCTATAGGATTGCCGCATTTGGTATTTTTCAGGTGATTCATGGCACTTTTTTAAAAATTTTTCTTGTTGAGCAATGTGGTTTTGTGGGTTTAGCATGCGTATGAATGCGGAATAATGTCCGATTTTGCCGCCCGGTAGCAGAAATTACCCCCGGCAATATTTTGCGCGGATTAGATGAAAAATGTGCAATATATCGCCCCGCTCCGGGCCGCTGCGTATCTGCCCCATGTTGGGGGTGAACCGTCAGCTAGATCGCTATTTGTGTACGAAAGTATATAATTTGCTGCGGGGCTGGGGTGGCGATAACTTTATGATTTTTAATTCCGGTGGGTGGTGTAAAAACTGGGGTAGTTTCCCCACTCACTTACCCCCACATTCCGTACAAAGCGGGCATTATTCGGGAATTTCCCACATGTCTACGAGCTTTTGCTACCCCCCGCTCAATGGTTATACTGCTGTGAGGTTGCAGGTATGCGCCACCCACACTCCGGGGGTAGTGCATACGGCAGGCTAGCTTGTCGCTTCTTGAGATTGCATAACAACTCGCAAACAGTTTGCGTGATTGTGTGGTCTTAACGGTTGGGTGCTGCAAAACTTCCATAGGAAGAATTCTTACAGCGCACAACACTTAATACACCACGCCGTGTTTGTAGCCCAAGAGGATTCATGCCATGCGTGACACACAGGAGGAAAATGTGGAGATTCAGCGTGTGAAAGATGATGACGATGCCGTTCGCTCGGCACTTGCATCGCTGAAAACAAAGACGGGTATCCCGGTCACTATGTACGCAACAGTACTGACCGACAACCGCATCCAAATCACACAATGGGTTGGTCTACGAACACCCGCGTTACAAAACTTAATTATCGAACCAGGTGTTGGTGTCGGCGGCCGTGTCGTCACCACTGGTCGGCCAGTGGGTGTTTCTGATTACACTCGCGCCAACGTCATCTCGCACGAACTTGACTCGGTGATCCAGGATGAAGGTTTACACTCCATCGTCGCCGTTCCGGTCATTGTCAATCGTGAAATCCGCGGCGTTTTGTACGTCGGCGTCCATTCACCAGTGCGGTTGGGTGACAAGGTCATCGAAGAAGTCACCATGACCGCCCGTACTCTAGAGCAGGACCTCGCGGTTAACGCGGCTGCTCGCCGTTCCGAGGGCCTGCGTGGCGGGGCTGCGCCTCGCCAAGGTCGAATGATGAACGGCGCGGAATGGGAGCAAATCCGCTCCACCCACTCCAAGTTGCGCATGCTAGCTAATCGAATCGAACAAGAGGACATCCGCGCTGAATTAGAAGAACTCTGCGATCAGATGGTTGCACCAGTTCGCGTGAAACAAACCACCAAACTTTCCGCCCGCGAACTTGACGTTTTGTCTTGTGTTGCACTCGGCCACACCAATGTCGAGGCGGCAGAAGAAATGGGCATCGGCGCAGAAACCGTCAAGAGCTACCTGCGCTCCGTGATGCGTAAGCTCGGTGCACATACCCGCTACGAGGCGGTCAATGCCGCTCGCCGCATCGGGGCGTTGCCTTAGCTGGGTTAAAGAACGAACACCTGGGAGGGCGTCGAAAAGCGAAACGTTGCTTTTCGACGCCCTTATCGTTTGCCGCCCGGCACCCACTTGATGTCCTGGGAATCATTGGTCACCCGGCACAGAATGAACAACAAATCCGAGAGCCGATTGAGATACTTAGCGGGCATGACGGAGGTCGTTTCCGGATGGGCCTCGACAGCTAACCAGGCGGCTCGTTCCGCCCGCCGCGCCACAGTGCGAGCCACGTGCAACAATGCGGCGGTCGGGGTGCCGCCTGGCAGGATAAACGAATCCAGCTTCGACAAGCTTTCATTGAAGCTGTCGCATTCTGCCTCCAAGCGATCGATATAGTCCTGCGTGATCCGAAGCGGCTCGTATCCCAAATCTGGGTTTTCGGGAGTTGCCAGATCCGCACCGGCGTCGAAAAGCTCATTCTGGATACGTTGCAGCGTCGCAGCTACTGGGGGTGCGGGTTGCCCCAGGGCTAAAACGACGCCGATCTGCGCATTAAGCTCGTCGCAATCGGCATAGGCGGCCAATCGGGCATCGTTTTTAGAAACCCGGGAGAAATCCGATAATCCGGTGGTGCCATCATCACCCGTGCGGGTATAAATTTTTGTTAAGTGAACAGCCATAACACCAAAATACGCGAACAGTTTATTATGCTGGGCGATTGTGAAAGATCGTTTTTTGGTCACAGGCGGTGCGCGCCTGGTAGGTGAAGTAAAAGTAGCAGGTGCGAAAAATAGTGTGTTGAAACTCATGGCGGCAGCATTGCTCGCCGAAGGCACCACCACACTTACAAACTGCCCGGAAATCCTCGACGTCCCCCTCATGGGCGAAGTTCTTTCCGGGCTGGGCTGCCACGTCGAGATTAATGGCGACACAGTGACGATAACGACCCCCGCCCAGGTCTCGCCCAACGCGGATTTTGAGGCGGTACGACAATTCCGCGCCTCTGTCTGTGTATTAGGTCCCCTTACCGCCCGCAGCGGACACGCCGTGGTGGCACTGCCTGGCGGCGACGCCATCGGTAGCCGTCCGCTCGATATGCACCAGTCCGGTCTGGAGAAACTCGGTGCCACCACCTATATCCGGCACGGCGCAGTCGTCGCCGAGGCTAATGGGCTGCGCGGCGCACAGATCGACCTCGACTTCCCCTCGGTGGGGGCCACGGAAAACATCCTGACCGCAGCGGTGCTGGCAAACGGCCGCACCATCTTAGAAAACGCCGCGCGCGAACCGGAGATCGTGGACCTTTGCGTCATGCTGCGCCAAATGGGCGCCAAGATCACCGGCGAAGGCACCCCCACCATCACTATCGACGGCGTGGAAAAACTGCATCCCACCCAGCACGAAGTCATCGGCGACCGAATTGTCGCCGGCACCTGGGCCTATGCCGCCGCAATGACCCAAGGTGACATTACTGTCAGCGGAATAGCGCCGCGACACCTTCACCTCCCGCTCGAAATGTTGCGGTTTGCTGGGGCACACATTGAAACCTACGACAACGGCTTCCGCGTCATCATGCCGCATCGCCCCAAAGCTGTCGATTATCAAACGCTGCCATTTCCCGGTTTCCCCACCGACCTGCAACCGATGGCTATCGGGATTTCCGCGATCGCGGAAGGCACCAGTGTTATCACGGAAAATATCTTTGAAGCACGGTTCCGCTTCGTTGACGAAATGATGCGGCTTGGTGCCGATGCCACCGTCGACGGACACCACGTGGTGCTGCGCGGGGTGGAGCAGTTATCGTCCACCCCGGTCTGGAGCTCCGACATTCGCGCCGGTGCTGGCTTGGTGCTTGCGGGCTTGTGCGCCGACGGCGTGACCGAAGTGCACGACGTCTATCACATTGATCGCGGTTACCCGCACTTTGTGGAAAACCTCCAAAGCCTGGGCGCAACAATCACACGCGTGAAATAGCGCTTGCTCGCTTTTCGACGAGCACAAAGCCACCCGTATCGCCGCCTACTGTGGGGACGCTAAGCATTCTCTATGAAAAACCCGCGCAGTATGGCGGCGCTACTCGTTGAAAACTCGGTTTGAACTGGGAATTTGTGTTGTTGAGAAGTTCTGTGTAACTTTATGTGAGTCGCCGCGACCGGCTGGGAAGAGAAAATCCCTTAAAGTAGCGTGCGAACGTTGTTTGAGAACTCAATAGTGTGCCAATGTACTTTTGTTTTTTTTGGTTGTTTTCTTGTTGTTTTTTGTTGTGGTTGTTGGTTGTGGCTGGCA
>NZ_JAUNKC010000029.1 GCF_030532965.1 Corynebacterium sp. | reverse complement strand
TGTATAACCGGTACCGGTACTACCAACCAGAAGCCGGAATCTATAACGCCCAAGACCCACTCGGGATAAGCCCGAACATAGCAACACCCCAAGGCTACGTCACCAACCCAACCGTTCTCATCGACTACTACGGGCTCCAAGGATGTCCAAAAGCATCCAAACCATTCGATTCCTGTGATGATGCATTGGAATATCTCAAATCCATACATGGAGGGAAGGACGCAAATCGATATAAGGTTTTCGAGGTAGCAAATGAAGAAATTGTGGAAGAAGCTTGGAAAACATTAAAGCAAGGACATGAAATTCTACCTCGTCCAGGCAGCAGCAAATTTGAAATACATTATTTTAAAATGTCGGATGAGGCTGAAGTTCAGCGCCGCTCTGGTAGCCGATCCGGGGGCGTAACCCTAGATATTTTCCGAAAAATCAACGGTACAGTAACAGAAAAATTTAAACTGCATGTCAAAAATCATTAAGGATAAATATGGCTATTGATTCGCTTTTCTTTCCGACGTTCCATGCTGATATTTCGTTGTTTGATACAGGGGTTTCTCGATTCGAGAATGATCCGTATTTTTACACTGTGCGTATGGAGTGGGCTGGGGTTGAGTATGTCCTGGTGATGGAGGAGGACGATAAGATTCCTGGGTTTTACCCTGAGTTGCGGTTCACCATTGTTGATGGTGTGGTGTTGGAGATTTCGTTGCGGTGGGAAACACATTTTTCGGCTATTGATGGGGTCGCATTGACTGATGCTGACGAGTTTGTGGACGCATGGAATGACAGATTCGATGGTGATTTGCACGTTGAAGGTGGTAATCAGATTTGGAATGCGGATTACTCGGTTGTACTGACGAATAGTCGGCCGACCATTTCGTCGCAGGTTTGGGATACTGTGACGTGGTTTAATCCTGCTGTACCGTCGCCGAAGCGTTCGGTGGAGAATTTTCCGCCTGGTGAATTTGATGATCCGAGGATTGTGCAGTGGTATTTGGATGAGTGGTTGTGGGATGATCTCCGGCGATTATGGTCGGTGTCGTTGGGGCCCTGGGTGTGTGGGTGGCCTGGTGTTCGTGTCAGGTGGCCGGATATAGCTTCGGATGATCAGCAATGGTTAGAAGCATTACTTGCGGTGGTCGGGTTTATTTATGCTGATGGTCGGTTTGAACTTTATAATGTGGACACCGATGAGACGTGGACCACGTTGGAACAATTCACCGAAGGGACGCGATCATATATCGAGTCTGGTGATATCGAGGGAATTAAATTATGTATATTCGGTTACCCGACCGCTTTACAACTGCAACCATAGATTGAGGAAATTACACATGACTATTGATGCTATTTTCTTTCCGACGTTGCAAGTGGATTCGTCGCTATTTGTTCCTGGTTTTGCTCGTTTTGAGGATGATCCTTATTTCCGGGTGACGCGGTTTGTGTCGGGTGGGGTTGAGTATGTGTTGGTGACAGAGCGGGTTGCGGAGTTGTGGTGGTTGTCGCCGCAGCTTAGGTGGCGGCTTGCGGGTAATCGTGTGCTTGATGTGGCGCTGCGGTGGGAGACAATCGGGGGAGGCAGAGACTTTGGGGTGAGAGATGATGAGACTTTTTCGTGGATTGATGGGTTTGATGTTGTTGAACCTGTCCAGTTTGTTTCGCAGTGGAATGAGAGATTTGGTGGGGATTTTCGTGCTGAGGCTGATAAGCAGGTGTGGAATGCGGATAATTCCGTGTCGGTGACTGGAAGTGTGGGTATTGATCCGCAGTGGCCGCGTAATACTGTGACGTGGTTTAATCCTGAGGTGGAGTCGAACCGCCGTGATCCGCGCTATTTCCGCTCTGGTGAGTGGGATGACCCGGCTATGGTGGAACGGTATTTGGAGGACTGCGTGTGGGGACAGTTGGCAACAGGCATGCCGCAGTCGTTGTATGAGGTGGGGTTGGCGTGGCCGCAAATTACAAAGGTGTGGCCGGAAATAGCCGATGATGTTGGGCAGCAGCAAGAGGTGTTGTTGGCGGTGGTTGGTTTCATTTACGCCGACGGTAGGTTTACTGTGACGGATGGTCGTACCGGTAAGTTGGTGGGTTCACCTGAAGCGGCAACCGCGTTGATCCAAACAGCTGATTGGGTAGAGGTGGCGAAGAACCTACGGGTGTCGCTAGTCGCTTAATCCCTTGTTCACGGAAGAAACTATATGCCTTCAACCATCTCGTTTGACCCGAGTTTCCTTCTGTCGCTGGATTTCGGTGACATAGATTTTTCTCGCTTTGAAGTCGACGCGAGTTTTGATGTTAAACGGGTGTTTACTCAAGAAATTGATCATGTGCTGGTTATGCCCAATAGATCAGATACGTGGAATTATCCTGAATCCCGGTGGACAATTGTCAACGGCAGAATAACTGAAATGACTCTCCGCTGGGATGAACCATTCATAACAGTTGATGGCATTGTGCTTGATGATTCTGCCCAGTTTGTTCAGGATTGGAACCGGACTTTTGAAAATCAACTTCGGTTCGAAAACGGAGAACAAATATGGCGGACCGATGCCCCTATTGTTTTAGCCACAGATGTTAGACAGGTTCTGGATGATTATTGGTGCCAGGTGACATATTTCAACCCGGGGATAGAATCACACCGGAATTCGCCTGCGTATTTTGCACCTGGTTCGTTTGATTCACCGCAGGTTATTGAGCGTTTTCTTGATGACTGTTTGTGGGCTGACTTGCGCAATCAGTGGTCAAGAAATCTTATGGGCTGGTTGTATCTGTGGCCACACGTGGATGTTTACTGGCCCGAAATGCAGACTAATAAAGACCAGTGGTTGGAAGCGCTTGATGCGGTGATGGGCTATGTGTTTGCTGATGGTCGGTTTGAGGTTTATGACAGTTCAACGGATGAGTCGATCACTACGGTGGATCGGTTCATGGAAGCTACGCGTAAGTTTCGGGAAGAACGTGACATCGAAGCGATTCAGCTTTTCTTCTTTATATCTGTTGCCGCGCTTGAATTGCGGCCATAGGTGAGTGGGGGGTCAGTACAATTGCTGCTGTCGTCTTGTTTGTTGAATAGAGAACAGTAGTTCTTTTTAGCCATAATTAGCATCTATGAAAGGCCCCTGCGTGACCGAGAAATTTTCATGGGATGATGTTTTTATTCGTACTGGTAAGCCGTGTGATTCGGTGCGGCTTGCGGAGATTGAGCGTCGGATTGGGTGTGTGCTGCCGGAGACGTATCGCCAGATTGTTATGGGGTGCGGTGGGGGATTGATTCGCGGCGGAATCAATCGGATTCGTGAAGATGATGAGCTTGGCTGCATGGTTAAAACTTTGTATGGCAATGGCCAGCCGACTGATGAATACGATGACCATAGCTTGGACAAGTTGTGTCTACCACTGATGGAATCCTGGGAGATGCCCCAATGGGGGTTCTTCGTGGGTGAAGCGGATGGTGAGATTCATACTCCGATTCTGTTGAATCTTACTCACCCGATGTATCCGCCAGGGGCGTTGGTGTGTGTTGATTTGGAGGTTGAGGAAGAGGTTCTTATCGCCGAGTCTTTTGATGCGTTGTGGCAGGTTATTCAGCGCAATGTGGAGAAGGCGCGGGCGGATACAACCGGATTTTAAGCCATGACGATCGCGGAGGGGTTCCTAAAACCCGAATGGGCCTATGTGTACGCGAACCCGAAAAACTCGGCGATAATTTTGGCCGCGTGAACCTGGGTGCAGGCGGGGCCCAGAAGCGGTGAGGTGATGCAGTCCGGGCCGGGCACCACGTGGCCGACGCCGCTGAGCGGGTGGAAGGTGATCGAGTCGGGGGAGCCGTTGCGGTCTGCGTAATATGCCACGGTTTCGGGGGCGGAGAGTACTAAACCGCGCGATGTTATGTCGCGGGTGAGTCCGACAATCCCGCCGTCGAAAGGCGAGATGGGTCGGCGGTGCCGTGCATGATAAGGAGGTCGGTGGCCACCCAGTTGGTGGCGGTGGGCAAGAAATTGTCTGCCACTGGTTGGGTCGCCGCGATCACGGCTGCTTTGGATAGCAGACCGGGGGCTTCATGGAGGAGCCGAAAGATCATGTGTCCGCCGTTGGAGAATCCTGCTGCTAGTACCCGGGTGGGTTGGAATGAGCCGACTAGTTCGGTGAGGAATCCCACGTCGTCGGTTTCTAATTCCCGGGTCTTTTCTTTTAAGTGCACCCGCCCGTCATTCCAGTGTCGTGCCACCCCTTCCGGGTAGAGGACGGTGACCCCGGCTGTGGTGTAGGCGTCGAAAAGCGAGCGGGTGAAGCGGCGGGTGACCGGGGTGGACTGCATGGAGCCGTGTAACCAGAGAAAAACCTCGCCGCTGGGGTGGGCTGGTGAAACGATCCCGTAGCGACGAGTAACACCTGCGGTGGTGCGGAAATCCCGCATGTGAAATGCCATGACTATTAGCTATATTCCGCAATCCGGTTGGCCGCAACTTCGTCCTTGGTTGCGCGTTTTAGACGGCGCCAGCCGATAAACCGGCACACAAGGTAAATGCCGAAGCTGATGGTGGTTACCAAGACAGATACCGGCAAACCGGGCGCTAAAGACAACACTAAACCGCCAACCGCAGACACTAATGCGAATATCAGCGACAGCACCACGGCCATTCCGGGCGAATTGGTGACTTGCACCGCCGCAGCGCCCGGGGTGATCAGAAGCGCCATGACCAGCAACGCGCCGACAATCTGCACCGACTGGGAGGCGCTTAAGCCCACCAAAACCGCGAAAAGCAGGGCGTAGCCGCGCACGTTAATGCCAGCGGCGGCGGCAAGCACCGGGTCGGCGGAGGCAAACAGCAGGGGCCGCCATAACACCGCTATGATGCCGACCACCAGGACCGTAACCCCGGCCAGAATCCATACCGAGGTGGAGCGCACCCCGACGATCTGCCCGGTGAGCAACGAAAACGCGGAATTGGAATTGCCGGGGTAGAGGTGGATAAACAGCACCGACAGCCCCAAGCCGAAGCTCATAACAACCCCGACTGCGCTGTCTTGCTGTTTGAGCCCTAATAGCCCCAACACCACTGCGGCGACGACCGCGCCCAACACTGCGCCGATGCTGATATTAAAACTAAACAGCAGCGCGGCGGCCGCCCCCATCAACGCCAGTTCCGACGTGGCGTGGACCGAAAACGACATTTGCCGCAGCACGATCAGGGGCGCGATAACCCCCGATAGCACCCCAAGCAACGCCGCCGCGATGAGCGATTGTTGGACGAAATCCACCCCGAGCAAATACTGGGTGTCTGAGAAAAAGGATGATGTATTCACCTACACAACCACCAATCGGTCGCCCACCCGAACCACTTCAACCTTCGCCCCGTAGAGCGCCGAGAGGGTCTGAGAATTCATAACATCCGACACGGCACCGATGGTGTGCCCATTCGGCCCGAAATACAAAACTCGGGTGACGTGTTGCAGCACCGGATTAATGCTGTGGGTGACAAACAAAACGGCGGTATTCTTAGCCGCCTGGCGTTTGGCCAGCACGTCGACCATGCGTTGCTGCATGCCCATATCGAGGCTCAGCAGCGGCTCATCGCAGAGCAATAATTCCGGGTCGTTCGCCAGCGCTTGAGCTTGGCGCACCAATTGCTGCTGCCCGCCCGAGAGCGTGCCGACCCGACGGTTCGCAATTCCGGTGGCGCCGACATACTCCAGGAGCTTTTCGACGTCACCCCGCAGCGCACCGGACCTACGCCGCCGGAATACTCGGTGCTCCAGCGACAACGACACCAAATCCTTAGCCCGAAGCGGCAAATCCTCCGGGAACATGCGCTGTTGGGGGATATACCCAATCCGGCCGGAAACCGAAATGGAACCCGCGCTTAAGTCCCGCGTGCCGAGGATCGCGTGGAGCAGGGTGGATTTCCCCACCCCATTGGGCCCTAGGACGGCAATAAAATCGCCTGGGTGAATATCAAGATTTAGCCCCGACCATAGCGGGTCGATGGCGGCGTCACGGATGCTGAGCAAACAAGACACTAGTTTTTTGCTGCCTTCTTCGCTGCTTCCTCCACCCGGTCGATGGCCTCGGTGATGAAGTCGATCACCGATTCACCCTCAGCAGGGGTTTCATAAACCTCCACCACCGCAATGCCTTTGTGCTCGGCTGCTGCCCGAATCCGTTCGGTGACATCGGTCTTGGTCTGCGGGTTGTAGACTAAAACATCCAGCTTGCCGGAGTCGATGAGCTCCATGAACGCCGCTACCTCGCTGGCAGCTGGTTCGCGTTCCGCCAAGGTGGCGGTGCGGTAGTCTGCGGGGGTTACCTCAGTCATCGGGCTGTGGGACAGCAGGTGATCCGCGATTGGTTCAGTCTGGGCCACGGTCACCTCCGGCAGGTGGTGCACTCGCTCATGCAGAGCGGCGAGTTGGGTGACGAAGTCTTTCGCATCGGCGGGTTTGGTCTTATTTGAGGTATTAATCCGCTTTGCTATTTCCTTCGCCACATCGGATACCGCGATGGTGTCGTACCAGATGTGTTCATTGGATTCGATGCCCGGCCATTCCTTATGCCCGTGATCGTGGTTGTGCGTGTGATCGTGGCCGTGCTCGCCGTGGTCATGGCTGTGATCGTGCTGTTCCTCGGTTCCGTGGTCATGCCCATGTTCATGATCGTGACCGTGGTCGTGGTCGTGCGCGGTCAGATCGAGGGCGTGGACGACCTTGTCCTTATCCACGGATTCGTAGAGCCAGGCGTCGTAGCCGCCCCCGCCTACCACGACGATGTCTGCTTCCTTCGCGCGGGCGATGTCCTGGGCGGTGGGTTCAAAGTGGTGTGGGTCCACGGTGTTGCCCTGAATAATGGAGGTCACCGAAATCTTGTCGGCTTCACCGGTGGAATCGGCGACCGTTTGGGCCACGTCGCCCCAAATGGAGGTGGAGGCGACGATGGAAATATCCGCAGTTGTTGCGGCGGATTGGTCGGTCGTCGTGGTGCCAGGGGTGCTGTCGGTGCCGGAGCAAGCGGCAACCACGAATGCGGAACTGGCGAATACCAGTGCTGACATTGACTTTTTGAAAGTTGTTAACGAAGCCATATCTGCAATGATCCAGTTATAGGGAACCGTTGTCAATTGAAAATTTAATGAAAAAGCTAGCCGATGAGCGTGAAACGACAGATTTTATCCGGCCATTCGGCTAGGGTGACGGGCATGCCGAAACGCAATTCCCGCAAGACATCCTTGGCGTCGCTAGCAGAAGAGCTGGGGATTTCGCGCACCACCGTTTCCAACGCCTATAACCACCCAGAGCAGCTGTCCGCAACGTTACGCGAACGCATTTTAGAAACCGCGGAACGGATGGGATACCCAGGGCCCGATCCGGCGGCGCGTTCGCTTCGTATGCGCAAGGTCGGCAGCATCGGGGTGCTTCTTACGGAACATTTGACCTATGCATTCGAGGACATGGCATCGGTGGATTTCCTCGCGGGCATGGCGGAGGCGTCGATAGGCTCCCAGAACACCCTCACCCTGGTGCCAGCCGGGCCGACCAATGTTAATCCGGCGGCGGCGCTGCAATTGGTTAATTCCGCGGTGGTGGACGGCTTCGTCGTCTATTCGGTTGCCCACAATGATCCCTATCTGGAGGCGGCCTACACCCGGGGGCTGCCCACAGTCGTGTGCGATCAGCCCGCCACCGACACCCGGTTCCCGTTCGTCGGCATTGATGATTATTCCGCCATAGCCCCCGCCGCCCAGGCGCTTGTTGATGCAGGTCACCGCCGCATTGGCATTCTGTGTATTAGGCTTTCGCCCGAGGCCAATAATGGGCACGTCAGCCCGGAGCGGCTCGACAATGCGCAACACCACGTCCAGCAGGCGCGGGTGCGCGGCGCATTGGCGGTGTTTGCCCAGGCTGGAATCGAGCCGGAATCGGTGCCGATCATCGAACGTCACATCAATAACCCGGAAAATAACGTGGCGGCGGCGCGGGAATTATTGGAAGCCCACCCAGACCTCACCGCCATTTTGTGCACCACAGACACGATGGCGCTTGGGGTGCTTAACTTTGCGACGGCTCAGGGGCTGCGGGTTCCACAAGACTTATCCGTCACCGGTTTCGACGGCATCACGGAAGCCCTATTGCGTGACCTCACGACCGTCATCCAACCCAATAAGGAAAAGGGGGCCTGCGCAGGGCGGGTGCTGGCGCGGATTATCGCCGGTGAGGATTACCCCGAACGCACCCTATTGCCGGTGGAATTTCACTCCGGTTCGACCGTCGCCCCACCTAAACCCAGGTGAGTGCGGCGCAGGCGCACCAGCTCGGCTAGAAACTCAGCTACGGCCGGAATATCGTCAACCCGTACCCGGGCGTGGGTCGTGCCGGGGCCAACTTTCACCGACAGATCCGTGCCCGCCAATACCGCAAAACCGTCTTCGTCGGTAGCATCGTCGCCGATGAAGACGATGCCGGAAGGGCGTAGTTCCTTTCGGGCGGCGGCTATCCAGCTGCCCTTTGTCACGGTGGAGACGGAAGCCTCCACGATGAATTTCCCCGGTTTCAGGTGCACCCCCGGAAGTGAAACCTCGCACGCCTTATCGTAAATCGCCTGGGCTTGTTCTTTATCTTTAGCGGCAATGACGTGCAGCACCCGGTGATAGGGCTTGTATTCCACAAACGCCCCGTCGACGTCCTTCGCCAACTCTTCAAACTGCTGCGTTACCAGCTCAAGGGCTTCGCGCTGCGCATCGGTTAATTCCGCCGTCCCGATAGTCGATTCCGCCCCGTGGGAGCCCGCCAAAATAAACTCGTCGTCAAAACCCGATACGGTGCGCAACCCTTCGATGTGCCGACCCGATAGAATCGCCACCTCGGTGCGCGGGAGCGTCGTCAAGCTTCGTAGCGCAGCCACCGCGCCCTGATTAATCGGAACGTCGTACATGTCGGTGGAAAACCCGGCGAGGGTTCCATCGAAATCCGAAACAACCAGCAGGTAATCGGTGGTGGCCAGGGGATAAAGCTCATCGGTGCGGAAGGTCATAGCCTAACCGTACCCGTTACGATTGCGAGCTGACCAGCCGTACCGCAGGTTGCTCCAGGAACTGCGCCTGCGGGTCGCTGCTGCGTACCGTGAGCACCACCTCATGATCCGACGGTTTGGTCACGCTGTATTCGCTGGCCTTAAAAAACTCCACCATCGCATCATGGATAAACCGGGCATGGCCGGAACAATTTTCCTCGTTGACCTCATCAAACTCGATGCTGTCGACCCGTAAAATATCCGCCTTTACCTCGGTCGCCGGATCGCCCGGCGCGCTGGATTTCTCGCTGGCATCTTGGTAAAAACTCACGATCCCCTGCAACGGCACACACCCGGTGAAACCACTGATGGTGGTATTGCCAAAATTGATGCTGACCAGCCCGGCGATGGAATCCGGCACCGTTGACGGATACTCCGGCGAGGTATAAACGTCAGCCACCTGCCAGGAGGTATTGCTCAGCGGGCTTTCAACACCGCAACCAGCCAAAACCGCCACGCATAACCCTATAGCGCCAACTGCCCGAAGCTTGTTACGCATCCGCATCTCCATTGTCCGCATCGCCTGCCGAATACAGGCATTCCAAAAACGCATCCGCCCACACGTTGACGTCGTGACTAATCACCTGGTCGTGCAGCTGCAACATGCGGCTGCGGGCAGTATCCGGGTCGGCTTCCAACGCGCGAATCGCGTGGAGGATCTGTCGCTTCACCGACTCAATATCAAACGGATTGCACAGATACGCCTGCTGTAGCTCTTCCGCCGCGCCGGCAAATTCACTTAACACAATGGCACCTGATCCATCTGAGTGGCAGGCCACGTATTCCTTCGCCACCAAGTTCATGCCGTCTTTGTAAGGGGTGACCAGCATGACATCCGCCGCGCTATAAAGCTCAACCAGCCGCGACTTCGGCACCGCCACGTGGTGGTAGCTGACCACAGGTTTGCCTAATTTGCCGAACCGTCCGTTGATCCTTCCGACTGCTTCTTCTACTTCGCGCCGGGTTTCTTGGTAGTGATCGATGCGTTCCCGCGATGGGGTGGCGATCTGGAGGAATACCGTATTGGTGTCGATGGCCTCTAACTCGTGGAGTTCTTCCAACGCACGTAACCGTTGCAGTATGCCCTTGGTGTAATCGAGCCGGTCCACACCCAGAATCAGCAGGTCTGGGTTGTCCAATTCCGCACGCACCGCAGCAATATCGATGTCTTTATTTAAAAATGGGCTGGGGTCGATGGAGATAGGAAACGCGCCGACCCCCACGCGACGGCCGTCGGAGGTGGTGATAAAGGCGGTTACGTCCCTGACCGACACGGTGCCGGATACCGAGCTTCCGGATAGTTGCTCGGCCACGTCGAGGAAGTTTCGGGCGTTGGATTCCAAGTGGAAGCCGATAAGATCCGCCCCTAACACACCCCGCAGCAGCTCTTCCCGCCAGGGAAGTTGCCGGAATAGATCGGGGGCGGGGAACGGAATGTGAAGGAAGAACCCAATGGTGAGGTCGGGGCGGATTTGCTGCAAAATGCCGGGCAATAATTGCAGCTGGTAATCCTGAATCCATACAGTGGCACCTTCGGCGGCCACTGTGGAAACCTCAACGGCGAATTTTTGGTTTACCTCCCGGTATGCTTCCCACCATTCCCGGTGGTAGCGGGGGTGAACGATGAGGTCGTGGTACAGCGGCCATAACGTCGCATTGGAAAAACCCTCATAGAATCCCTCGAAGTCCGCCTCGCTTAAGGTGACCGGGTGTAGTAGCACGCCGGTTTCGGTGCGAAACGGCTCGGGTGCGTCGCCGATGGTTCCCGGCCAGCCAACCCAGCATCCGCGGTGTTGTTCCAAAACGGGGCTTAGCGCGGTGACCAAACCGCCGGGGCTGGGGGTCCAGGTGTGATTTCCATCTGCGTCGATGGTTAAATCCACCGGAAGTCGATTAGCCACCACCACGAAATCGTTGGTGGTGTAATCACTTTCGACGGCGGAAGTATTCACGGTGTTATTACCTTATTTAAGCTTTCTTGGCGGCCTTGGTTGCTTTTTTCGTAGTCTTCTTAGTGGTTTTCTTGGTGGTCTTTTTTGCCGTCGACTTCTTAGTGGTCTTTTTGGCCTTCTTGGCGGTCTTCTTCGGTGCGGTGGCTTCTTCATGCTCCGCCGAGACTTTCCGGTACGACAAACCCTCTGGTTCGACTCCCAGCATGCACATCAGGGTGACGCCGTCAAAGAAATCCTCCGCATACGATGCCACAACGCGGCGGGCTGCCGCTGCGGTTTCCGCCTCTACAGCGTGCAATGATTCGGCGGGGGTACGGGTGTCAGTGACCTTTGGTGGCAAGGTCGCCTCCTTTAAACACGAAGAATACAATAACGGTGCAAATCCATAATTCTACGCTATTTTGGCCCACATGGGAACAAACGCGGATGCTATGGGCGTCGAAAAGCGCGGTAGAAGTTAAGCCGCGGCGGACGCCTGAGCAATCGGGCCAACCATTCGCCCAACACCACCCCGGCTGCGAGCGCCGAGGCGATCGACAACGCCACCGCCATGTTGGTAAACCCCACCAGCATCTGCTCATTAAGCGCCGCGTACATGCCCCGGTAGATCGCCAGCCCCGGCAGCAGCGGGGTAATGCCGCTGATTGCCGTCATCAGCGGCGGAATCAGATAACGCCGCGCCAGCAAACCACCCGCGAAACCGATGACCGTCGCCGCGATCGCCGTCGCCGTAATCACAGACATATTGGTCGGCAGCAGCACCAGATAATATATCCCCGCGCCGACCCCCGCCGTGAACCCCGCGACGATCACCGACGAAACTTCCGCGTAGCAGGCTACCGCGAAGCTTATCGACGCCACCACGCCCGCAGCCACCCGCACCGTCGAAGTGGAGAAATTCGGGGACAATAGCACCGGCTCCAACGGCGGCAGCGTCATGCCCAGCAAACCCGACACCTGAATCCCGATACCCACCCCGGCAACAATGGCGCTGGTTAACAGCAGTGTTTCGAAGAACCTGGCGCTGGCAGTAACCGGCGCGCCGGTAATCCCGTCCTGTAACGACTGCACCAGGGTCAAACCGGCCAGCATCACCACGATCCCCGCCGCAATGATATGCGACGGTGCGATCACGATCCCCGCCTTGGTTGCCCAGCTAAACACCATGCTGGCTGGGACCGTTGCGATGAAACCGCCGAAAATGTTTTGGAAAAACGGCGGCAGGCGATGCTTACTCAGCAACGTATTGCACACAATGATCGCTATGCCGATGATGAACGACACCAACGCCACCAACAGGCCACCGCCGAGCATCACCGACACCGCCGCCGCGAATACACCCCAACCCACCAGCGATGTTTTGAAACCATAGGTTGCTGGCGAGCGGTACAAACCATCTAAAATCTTCTCCGCCAATTCCGGCGGCGTGGCACCCGCTTGGATGGAGCGGATAAGGCGGTCCACCTCGCTTAACTTGGAGAAATCCGTCCGCATGTGGCTGACCACCCGAAACACGCTTACCGGAGTTTTCTTCTCCGTTCCCACCGTGCTGAAAATCGTGATCGTATTCAACGTGATGTCCACGTGCGCATAGTGCAAGCCGTAGGCTGAGGCCACCGCTTGGATCTGGGCAACCGTATCCCTATTGGCGGTACCAGACGATAACAAAATATCCCCAATGCGCGCGGCGACATCCATCACACCGGCCACTTGTTCCGGGCTGGTCAGGTCGACCGGCGCCAGTGGGGACGGCGGTGGTGCTGCTTTCACCGCGTCGATGGTTGCTATCCGGCCGTGGTGCTGGGGCCAGATATTCCATTGCCGCAGCAGGTCTCTTAGTGTTTTCACCGCACACACCAATCATCGCGCCAGGGGTTTGTCATTGCTTCTGCAACACATTACCGTCTCAGCACAACCTGCACACATACCGCACCGCATAAGCCCGGATTGTTCCCAATTGGATTATGCGCGGAGTTTTAGTACTATTCTCCACGTGCATTAAACACATGTTTCTTGCATGTGCTGGAGTGGCGCAATCGGTAGCGCAACGGTCTTGTAAACCGTAGGTTGCGAGTTCAAGTCTCGTCTCCAGCTCATAAAACAAATGGTCGCAGGCGTAACGCTTGTGGCCATTTTCCTTTCTCACCCAACAAATTCCTCGAGCCCTGGCTCCCTCCATGTGTGCTGCGATCCTTGCGTCCACGGGTGCTTTTCGGTGCCCCTCACATAGGTTTCGCAGCACACCGTTGCCAGTCCCATCTTTTGCCGCGTGAACTTGCATTACTTGTGTGCTGCGAAGTTGGTTCCACGGGGTGCTTTTCGACGCCTCTCACGCAGGTTTCGCAGCACACACATCTTGATGCGGTTTCCCTGGTTAGCTGAGTGCTGCGATCCCTGTTTTTTAGGCCGGATAACCAAGGGAGAAAATCTAAGTTCGCAGCACACCGATTAGGTTCCGTATCTCCGGGTGGCGTTGGGTTTTTCGGCTGTTGGCTGTGTGCTGCGAAGTCAGTTTTGCGGGGTGCTTTTCGACGCCGCTCACGCAGGTTTCGCAGCACACTGCAGCACACCTAAGCACACCGCAGCGCAAATCTCTGAAAAAGTTCGCCAACAGGAGAAAACGCAGATGGGGTGGTGTCAGTTGAAGAATCCAGAGGAGCTGCCCATGATGCGGGCGAGTTGCTTGTAGCTGGCCAGGCCGCGGGGGCGGCGGATCTTTCGGGCGATCCACTCGCCAAACACCACGCCAGCCGAAAGCGCAGTCGCGGTGGCCAGCGCCAGCGTGAGATTGGCGAAGCCGACCAGTACTTGGTCGTGCAACACACCATACATGCCCCGGTAGATTGCCAGGCCGGGAAGAAGTGGGGTGACCCCAGCAATTGTGACGATCAGCGGCGGGATATGGAACCGGCGCGCCAGCAGGCCACCGAGTAAGCCGATGAAGACGGCGGTGACGGCTATTGCGGAAATGCCATCAAGCACGGTTGGTTGCAGGGCGAAGTAGTAGAGGCTGGAGCCAGCCAAGGCGGTGAGCCCCGAGACCGCGACGGATGGCCATTCGGCGTAGCAGGCGCGGGCGAAGGCGGCGGAGGCGAGTGCGCCGCCGAGCACCCGGATGGAGTTGGATGCGAAGTTGGGGACCGCGACGGTTTCCATGGGTGGTAGCGGCATGTTTAAAGCATTGGATAATTCGATGCCGATGCCGACCCCGGCGACGATTCCGCAGGTGATGATGATCGTGTCGAAAAATCGGGCGTTGCCGGTCACCGGCGCGAAGGTGACTCCGTTTTGGATGGCCTGCACGAGTGTGAGCCCGGCCAGCATGGCAACGATGGAGGTGCCGATGACCATGCTGGGGCGCAGGATCAGCCCGTAATCAGTGCCGATGTGGTACGCCAGGGCGGCCAGCACCGCCGCGAAGATGCCACCGGCGACGTTTTGGAAAAACACCGGCAACCGGAGTCGCCCCAGGAGTGCGCCGAGCGCGATGATGGCGGCGGCAGCCAGCATGGATAGCAGGGATACCGCAAGGTCGCCACCGAGCAGCACGGATACCGCGCCGCCCATGCAGGCCCAGGCGGTAATGACCCCGGTTAAGCTTATCGACGCTTCAGCGTTGCTGATGGCATGGAGGCGTCGTTGGGCGTCGGCAAGTGAGGCGTGCCCGGTGTGAATGTCGCGGATGAGGGAATCAACTTGGCGGAGTTTTTTAAAATCTTGGGCCTGGGCGGGGATGACCCGGATGACGTTGACGGGGTCGCGCGGATTATTGTCAACTCGGGCGAAGAGTCGGATGCGGCTGTGGGTGAGGTCGACGTGACAGTCCCACAGGCCGAAGGATTCGGTGATTGCTTTGACGTGTTCAGCGGCGTCGGAATTGGTGGAACCGGCGCAGATGAGTATTTCGCCGATGTGCCCGGCGACGTCCAAGACGGCGGCGATTTCGCTGTGGTCGTTGAGGTCGAGCGGGGCGAGTGGGCTGAGCGGCGGCGCGGCCGCCACGTCGATGGTGGCGGTTGCTGGGGTGGTGGTTCGGCGCCGAAACAGCTTCATAGTTGTGTGAGTTTAAACCATTGTGGTGTCTACTTTGTGGGGCTGGCGGACGAAAACCAAAACTGCGGCACCGGCGAGCAAAATCAGGGCGATGCCGAAGATTCCGGCGCGGTCGCCGCCAAACAGGATTGCAAAGATGGAAAACGCGATGGGTGCCATCCAGCTGACGGCGCGGCCGGTGGTGGCGTACAGCCCGAACATTTGCCCCTCGTGGCCAGCTGGTGCCATGCGCGAGAGGTAGGTGCGAGACGATGATTGGGCGGGGCCGACGAAGAGGGTGAGGATGAGTCCGAAGATCCAGAAGTTGGTGGGGCCCTCCACAAAGTACAGGATGAAACAGTCGATCACCATGGCGGTGAGGGCGCCGAGGATGACCGGTTTCGGGCCGATGAGGTCGTCGAGGTAGCCGCAGATGACCGCGCCGAGGGCGGAGATGAGGTTGGCGGCTACGCCGAAGATGAGTACATCGCCGGGGCTGAGCCCGTAGACGCTGACGGCGAGGACGGCGCCGAAGGTGAATACGCCCGCTAGCCCGTCGCGGAAGATTGCGGAGGAGATGAGGAAGAACACGGCGGAGCGGTCTTTTTTCCATAAGGCAACGAGGGTGCGCACGAGTTCTTTGTAGGAGTCCACGACGCCGCCGGTTTTAATAGCAGGGTTGGGGAGAACTTCCGGCACGCGGAACATGGTGGGGAGGGCGAACAGTAGGAACCACAAGGCGGCAAGGACTGCGGTGAGTCGGATGTTGAATCCGCCTTCGGTGCTTAAACCTAATAGGCCGCCGTCGTTGTTAATCATGCCGAAATAGCAGATCAACAGGAGGAAGATTCCGCCGAAGTAGCCGAGTGCCCAGCCGAAGCCGCTGACTCGGCCGACGTTTTCCTCGGTGGATA
Source organism: Corynebacterium sp. (assembly GCF_030532965.1). Classification (GTDB taxonomy): domain Bacteria; phylum Actinomycetota; class Actinomycetes; order Mycobacteriales; family Mycobacteriaceae; genus Corynebacterium. The sequence continues at coordinate 26,559 of NZ_JAUNKC010000029.1, read as the reverse complement.
CCTGGTTGAGCATGGCAAAGTAGCTGACTTCTGCTAGCTCGTAGGTGACGGAGCCAAGCGCCAGCAGGCTGATGCCGATCCAGAAGTACATGGGGTCGTCGTTGCGGATGAAATACAACGCCAGCATGATGAGGAACGTGATTACGGTCCAGCGGCGCACGCTGCGGCGGCGGGTGCCGCGGGCGTCGGATCGTTGGCCGACCACGGGGGCGATCAGCGCGATCAGGACGCCGCCCACCCCGATGGCGAATCCGAGCCAAGTGGTGGGGGAAAACCGGGAGTCGATGGTTGTGCCGACGGAGTCCGTCAGGTAGACGGAGAACACAAAGGTGATGAGTACCGCATTGAAAGCCGCTGAACCCATGTCCCACAGTGCCCACGCGATGACAGTTTTCTTGTCAGTGCGCTGGCTGTGGGCAAGCAGCTCTTCACCGGTGAGGGGTTGTGTTGTCAGCACAGATTGAGTCATGAAGAACACTCTAATCTGTGCGCAGTTAAGAATTGAAGTGGGTTAGTGTGGGGGCACACATTCGTCGTAAAGCGAAAGGGCGGAGGAAACTAACGCGGCGCGTTGCTGCTTAGTTAAGACGAAGCCGTTGACATGGTCGTGAACCCACAACCCATCGGCGATAACGTTGAGTAAATACAGTCGGGGGGTGTGGGCTATTGTTTCTTCCGACACCGACCAGCGTCGCATCACATCAAGCCAAGGTTCCTGCATCGTGGGGTCGCCTACCGTATCAAGCGCCAGGCGTAAATCCGCCAGGGTTGCCGATTGGGACATGACGATGAAGCTTGCCCGCACCCGGGTGCGTTCGTCGACCTCCTCAGCGGTGCCGCCCGCGGCCGCGATCATTTCCTGCTCCCAGGTGTGCGCCAGCTGTTCGTGCATCGCGCGCAGCAGTGCATCGCGGGAGGGAAAATGGTAGATCAGCCCAGATTTGCTTAAGCCGGTTGCGGCGGCGAGGGATTCATAAGTGAGGCAGTTAAGCCCGTGCTTTTCGACGATCTCAATGGCCGATTCAATCAACAATGCTCGTTTACTCATGCGCATATTCCGGCTCCTTCGGATTTCCTGCCAATAATACGGCCGTAACTGCGGCGGCAACCAGCGCCACCACACCCACGATGGCAAGCACCACCATGTAGGCGGTGTCAAAAGCATGATGGGCAGCCGACGCATGGATCGGGTGGTTCAGGCCGGCTTCGAAGTTCTCGGCAACCTCCGCCGGGGCGAAATAGGCATAGAGGGCAGGCAGCAAGGATCCAAGAACCGCCACCGTTAGTAGCGTGCCGAATTCATAGGAGACTTCCTCCACCGCAGAGGCCATACCGGCGCGCCGGGCGGGTGCGGAACCGATGATGGCGGTGGAGGTTACGGACATCACCAGCCCGCCACCTGCGCCGAGGGCGATCATGCCCACCACAAAGAGGGAAAACGCTTCCGCGTGTGCACCCCACACGGCGATGGCGGCACCGGTTGCCATGACGATAAAACCACCGGAGATTAGTGGGCGAAACCCCACCCGGTGCAGGGTTGCCCCGCCCAGAATGGAGGTGGGAAATGCGGCCAGGGCGGCGGTTGCGGTCAGTAGCCCTGCTTCAAGGGGGCTGAATCCGACGGAGAGTTGGAACCGTTGGGTTGTCATCAGCTCGCTACCGGCGAGGACGAACATAGCTAGACCTGCTCCCAGCACGCCCGCACTGAACACCGGGTTGGTGAAAACATCCACGCTGAGGATCGGCTCGGGCAGGAGTTTTTGCCGCTGGGAGAATAAAACGCCACCGATGACGATCAACGCTACGGAGATGCCAAGCACACTAGTGATGCCGGAATTGGTGATCTCCTTGATAAAAACCACGATGCCGACCATCGCGATCATCGCCCACAATGAGGAGAGGAAATCCCAATGCCGATCGGGTTGAGCGATATTAGCGGGCGCGAGCGCAAAGGTTGCGCTTAACGCTACGGCCACCACGGGAACGTTGATTAAGAACACCGAGCCCCACCAGTAGTGCTCCAAAAGGAAACCGCCGATCACCGGGCCGGACGCCGCACCTAAAGTGGCAACGGAGCCCCAAATGCCAATCGCGGTGTTGCGCTCCCGGATGTCGGTAAACGTTAACCGAAGCAACGCCAACGTAGCGGGCATCATGGTTGCCGCACCGGCCCCTAACAGGGCGCGTGCGGCAATGAGAAGTTCCGGGGTAGGGGAGAATGCCGCACCCAAGGAGGCAAGCCCGAAGATGATTAAGCCAATTTCAAACATGCGCCGGTGGCCGATTTTATCCCCCAGGGTGCCGGTCCCGAGAAGCAGGCCAGCGAGAACCAGCGGGTAGGCATTGATGATCCACAGGCCGGAGACCTCACTGGTGTGAAGTTCGCTGCGCAACGTGGGAAGTGCGGTGTAGAGGATGGAATTATCCACACCGATCATGAACAGACCGAGGGAGATGATTCCTAAAAACAGCCACCGGCGGGTGGTGGACAATTGACTCATGCCAGCAAACTATACCGAACGAACGTTACAGTTTGAAAATATGGTGTTCACAGCCTATTGCCAGTGATCAAGCAGTACTCCTCCAGAACAATCCGCTTAACTCATAACTGCCGCAACCGCATTCGGGGATCGTCGAAAAGCACACAACCCCATGGATTAAGGAACAATAAGAGGTATGAAGGAAAATACCACCCGTGTCCTCGTCGTCGACGACGAGCCCAATATCGTCGAACTACTCACCGTCAGCCTCAAATTTCAAGGCTTCGAAGTAGCAACCGCAACCTCAGGAATGAAAGCACTTGAAGTAGCCAAAGACTTCAACCCCGACGCATTCATCCTGGACGTCATGATGCCCGGCATGGACGGCTTCGAATTACTGCCGAAACTACGGGCACTCGGCTTCGACGGACCGGTTCTTTTTCTCACCGCCAAAGACGCCGTCGAACACCGCATCCACGGGCTGACCATCGGCGCCGACGACTACGTAACAAAACCATTCTCCCTCGAAGAAGTAATCACACGGCTGCGAGTCATCCTGCGGCGTGGCGCCCAAGTGGAACAAGTCGCCGACGACTCCGCAATCCTGTCCTACGCCGACCTCGAACTTAACGACGACACCCACGAAGTCACCAAAAACGGCGAAGTGGTGGAACTGTCCCCCACCGAATTCAACCTCCTGCGCTACCTCATGCTCAACGCGGAAGTGGTGCTATCCAAGGCCAAAATCCTCGACAACGTGTGGCACTACGACTTCGGCGGCGACGGAAACGTCGTCGAATCCTACATCTCCTACCTGCGGCGCAAAATCGACACCGGCGACGTCCCCCTCATCCACACCGTCCGTGGTGTCGGCTATGTTCTGCGCAAACCCCGCTCCTAACCATCGCACCTCCCCGCAAACCAGAAAGCGTCACCGCCTGTGAGCACCATCTCCGATACAGCCGAACCCGCACCAGAGAAGCGGCGAAAAGGCGTAACCCGAGCCCCCCGGGAACACCGCGCCGGGCTGCCGCTGAGATCCGGGTTGGTTTTCGTCACCGTCATCGTCGCTGCGATGGGACTTTTGGCCAGCGCCATCGGTATCCAACAAACCATGTACGACGTGACCTTTTCGCGGGTGGACGAAGAACTGCAAAAAGGCCTGAACACCTGGGCAAAACAAGACGAACTTTTTCAAGAGGACTTCGCCAAAGACTTCGTTTTACCCTCAGAGTTTTTCGTCTACCGGCACTACGCCGACGGCAGCTACACCGCCATCAATGCAGGCGGCGGTGGCCCCGATTTACCCGACATCAGGCAGGTGTATTTCACCACCGAACCGCAAATCATCACCAGCATTGACCCGAAGCAATCATCGAGCCAATGGCGGGTGGTGGCCGATACCTACAAAGACTCCATCATCGTGGTGGGCAAACGCATCGACCACGAGCATTTGCTGCTGCGCAGGCTGGCAATGGGGCAACTTATCATCGGTCTGATCGTGGTGCTGCTCATCGGGGTGGTCAGCTACTTCATTATCCGCCATACTCTGCGGCCACTGCGCGCGGTTGAGGAAACCGCAAAAGCCATCGCCACCGGCGACCTTGACCGTCGCGCCCCCGTGCTGCCGGAAAACACGGAAGTCGGCGCACTATCCCGGTCGATCAACGTGATGCTGGAACAGCTCCAAAGCCTCATCGTGGAGTTGCAAGCCAAAGAAACCCAAATGCGAAGATTCGTCGGCGACGCTTCCCACGAGCTGCGAACCCCCCTGACCAGCCTTAAAGGATACGCTGAGCTTTATCGTTCCGGCGCCACCGACAACGTCGGCATGGTCATTGAGAAAATCGAGGAAGAAGCGGGCCGAATGGGGTTGCTTGTCGAGGATCTATTAAGCCTCACCCGCTGCGAAGAAGCCCGCTTCGAACAAGCCCCAGTGGACATGCTGGAAGTCGGGTTGGCGGTCACCAGGTCGTTGCGCGGCGCGTACCCGGATCGCCACATCGACGTGGTGAATAACGCCGCCGAAGCCCCCACCGTCACCGGCGATGCCGCCCGGCTCCACCAAGTGCTTACCAATCTGGTGGTCAATGCGCTCAAACACGGCGGTGAGGAAGCCGACGTTAAGGTCGTCGTGGACACCTCCGAAACGGAAGTGATCTTAGACGTCATCGACAACGGAATCGGCATGTCCGAAGAGGACGCCGCCCACATCTTCGAAAGGTTCTACCGGGCCGACACCTCCCGCACCCGGGCAACCGGCGGCTCCGGCTTGGGCCTTGCCATCGTGAAATCCATCGTGGAATCCCACAACGGGACCGTCACCGTTGATACGACACTAGGCGAAGGGACCACCTTCACCCTGCGGCTGCCCAAACGCGCCAGCTAGCACCGCTATTTGCCTGTGCTGCGCGTGTGAAAGACGGGTCCCTTTTTCGGAGTGCGCCAAGGCAAGTTCGCAGCACACACGTGAAGAGTGGGTTATTGCTGGTTGCGGGGTAGGTTGTTGTGTGCTGCGAAAGCTGATTTGAGGGTTGCTTTTCGACGCACCACACGCACCGATCGCAGCACACACGTGAAGAGTGGATTATTGCTGGTTGCGGGGTAGACGTTGTGTGCTGCGTTGTTGAGGAATTGGGGTGGTTTTTGCGGTTGTAATTGCAATGTTCGCAGCACACAGGGGAAGGGCGGGGTGCGGTTAGAGATTCAAGGCGACGAGGACCGGGTCGGTGAGTTGGGGCAGGAGTTCGTGGCGCACGCCGGTTATTCGGTGGGCACATACCGGTCAGCGTCGGAGACTATCGAGACGATGCGGGTGGTTGGGGGAAGCGTGACTGGTAGTAATTCTGGCTGGAAAAGGTCGCGGAAAACCGGGCCAGCGACTGCGGCGGTGATGGAGGTGACTAGGCGGCGTCGAAAAGCGGAGGCGGTGGGGTAGGGGATGCCGCGAAAACACGCGCCCAGCCCCACCAATGTTGTTACTAGTGTTGGTCGGGCGCAGGCGATGCGGAGCCCCAGCAGGCCGCCAGCGGAATGTCCCACGATCGCAATGCGGGAAAGCCCATGCTGGTTGACGTAAGTATCGATGGTGGTCAGGAGCTCAGGAAGGGACTGGTCGAGCCGATTCGTCCCCCGATTACCGTAGGCCGGGGCGAACACCGGCACGCCCCGGTCGATGAGTGCAGCGGCGGGCGCGGCGAAATTCCCCGGTGAGGCGATCGCGCCGTGGATGAATACCACCGGGGTTTCGGCAGGTTGCGGTGGCCGAGAGACAGGAAACGTCCCCCGGCTTGGCAATAAAGTAACGAGCGGCACTAGGTGTTAGCCGCGGCTAAACCCGGCGTCGTCGGTGTTTAACGCGGCGCGTATTTTAGCGGCCGCTTCGTCCATCAATGCCGGGTCGGTGGCGGACATTGCCATGGCGTTGCTGAAATCGTAGTCGGACATCTGCGAGGTCGGGAACACGTGGATATGGGTGTGGGGCACGTCGAAACCGGCGATGATGTATCCCGCGCGGGGGCTGGAAAACGCCGAAATCACGGCCTGGCCGACGCGTTGCGCGACGTCATTGAGCTTGAGCCACACGTCGGGGGCCAAATCGGTCCACCGGTCGACCTCAGCGACAGGAACCACCAAGGTGTGGCCGTAGGCGAGCGGTTCGATGGTTAAAAAAGCGACGACCTCATCATCGCGATAGACAAACCGACCTGGTAGTTCGCCAGCGATAATTTTGCTAAAAACACTACTCATGGTTTCTTAGCCTACCGATACTCACTGTCGCTGGTGGGCTATTGCGTGCGGGGCTGGTTGGGCGGGTAATGAAGGTTGCGAATCGGACACGATACAATAAGCAACCATGCGCATTCTTCTCATCGGTTCGGGCGCCCGTGAACACGCCCTAGCACTTGGTTTAGCAGCAGACCCCGCAGTCACAGAATTGCATGTCGCCCCCGGAAACGTAGGTATCGGCGAAATCGCCACCATCTACCCGGACAAAACCGCGGTTGATAATCCAGATGAGATGCTGGAGTTAGCACAGAGCATCAAAGCTGATCTTGTCGTGATCGGTCCGGAGATTCCACTGGTAGCGGGCGTTGCGGACGTGTTGCGTGCTCATGGTTTCGCGGTATTCGGCCCGAACAAAGACGCCGCCCGTATCGAGGGATCCAAGGCCTTCGCCAAGGACGTCATGGCGGCCGCCGGGGTGAAAACCGCACACGCTGAACAGGTGGTGCCTGGTGCAACAGAGGCGGATATTGATGCCGCGCTTGACCGCTTCGGCCCCAATTTCGTGGTGAAGGATGACGGTTTGGCTGGCGGCAAGGGTGTGGTTGTGACGACCGATCGCGCCGCCGCCCGTGCGCACATGGAGGCTGTGCTGGCCGCCGGTAATCCGGTGTTGCTGGAAAGTTTCCTGGACGGCCCTGAGGTGTCGCTGTTTTGCCTGGTTGATGGCGAAACTGTCGTGCCGCTGTTGCCTGCGCAGGACCATAAGCGGGTGGGCGATAATGATGAGGGCCCCAATACTGGTGGCATGGGGGCATACTGCCCGTTGCCGTGGTTGCCGGAGGATGGGGTGCAGCGCATCGTTGATGAAGTGTGCGTGCCGGTGGCGAAAGAAATGGTGGCGCGCGGTTGTTCCTATTCCGGTTTGCTGTATGCGGGCTTGGCGTGGGGTGCGGACGGCCCGGCGGTAGTGGAGTTTAACTGCCGCTTCGGTGATCCTGAAACCCAGGCGGTTTTGGCGTTGCTCAAGACTCCACTGGCCACGTTGTTGCATGCCGTTGCGACCGGAACGCTGGCGCAGCAGCCACCGTTGGAATGGGAGGACGGTTTTGCCGTCACCGTTGTTTTGGCCGCGCACAATTATCCTGATACCCCGCGGGTCGGCGACGACATCACTGGTGCCGAATCTTCGCAGGTCCGGCACGCTGGCACGGCGCGCTCGGCTACCGGGGCGCTGGTGTCGGCGGGGGGCCGAGTGCTCAACGTAGTTGGTACTGGGCCTACGCTTTTCGACGCCCGCAACTCGGCGTATTCCGTTTTGTCACAGATTGCACTAGCTGGCGGTCATTACCGCTCGGACATCGCGCTTCCTGCGGTTGAAGGCACAATTAGCATCTAACTTCCGTGGTTTCCCAGCCCCGGTTTTTCAGGTATCTACGGCTTTGCTTAGCCATAATGAATGCCCGAAAAACCGGGGTTTGTGTGTAATGGTGAAATGAGGGAGTGTTAATCATCAATTTCCTGGGGAAATGCGGAACTTGGAAATGTTCCTGAGTAAAAAACCGAAATTTTCACATATTGCATACTGGTGAATATATTTCGCACAATCGAAATTGTGCACCTGATTTTTTAATACGTTGCGCTTAATCGAATACTCAAAATGATTGTGGATAAAGAATCGTCGGGAGAAACCTTAACGCGAAACTTAATAACTTATTATTATTGCTCCAAATAGGGGTAGACGTTAGGGGAGGGTTGAGGGTGGGAGAGGGCGCATCCTGTGAAAGCAAAAACGCTGTATCCTGCAACGAGGTTATATCGAGAAGGTTTTAAGCGAATTTTGGGATAGTTTAATAAACTTGCAATCGTTGTTGTCGGAAAATACGCTTGTTAAACTTCAAGAAAACGTTATTAATCTAGCGGTTATGTTGTCATGTTTCCGCTAAGTGAAGGGAGGAAGCTCTATGATGAATGCTGCTCGTATTCGGAAATCAGCAACAGCCATCGTTGCGGCTGTTGCTGTTTTATTTAGCGGCCATCTGACCGTGCCGGCCTACGCTGATACTGCAGATATCAACATCACGAACGTGACCGTTCGAAATGAGACGCTAAAGGAAACCGACCCAAATGCAACTCTTAGGCAATGGGATAAGGCGACTTTTGCAGCGGATTGGGATGCTCCAAACGGAGTTAAAGCAGGCGACACATTCACCGTGAAGTACCCTGACGGCTTCAAGCTTTTTGCGGCTCAGGATTTCAATCTTGAGGGTAAGAACGGTGAAGTCGGCGGCAAGTGCAAGGTTGTTCCTGCCGAGACTCAGATTGAATGTACGTTCAATGAGGCCTTCGTTGGACGCGACGATGTTCGCGGCACCCTGTACAGCACCCTTCAGGCAACTGAAGCACGCAAGTCTCGTGAAGTCGAGCTCTCCATCAACGGCAATCGCACCATCTCCGCTGAGCTTCCGGGCAACGGTGACGGCGTAACCCCAGATGATAACGGCGTTCCAGGTGACTTTGAAAAGTGGGGTTGGTACGACGATGACGGCAAGCACGCTGTCTGGGTTATCAACTTGCCAGGCGAATTGCTAGTCGGCAAGGATCGTCTCACCGTTGAAGACTCCTTCACCAGTGAAAGCTACCCACACAAGTTCACCAACTGCGATGGACAGTGTGAGGTCTACCTTGATTCTTACAAGGCCATCAAAGATGGCGATAACATCAAGATTGGTGACCACGTAGGGTACATCGGCACTGGTATCCAGAACATCCAGCGCACCGACAACTCCCTGAAGTTCGACATCGTAGAGCCTTACGGTGGTTGGGACGAGAACCTTTACTACCGCGTCTACTACCGGACCATCACCGCTGATGGTAACTTCGCTCCTCAGGGCAAGAAGACCACCAACAACGCTCGCATCAACGGCAACGAAACCACCGCAACCATTGAGCGCACCGAGATCAGTGGCGGCACCATCCAGGGTGTTGACCGTCAGTCCTTCGCAGTGAAGAAGGTTCTTGCGGATTCCATGGACAAGAGCATCATTCCGCAGAACACCAAGTTCACCATTCAGGCGAAGTACAACGATGGTTCTGCTGAAAAGACCGAAAAGATCCAGGTTGGTCTTGACGGAAACCTGGTTGCTGGTGGTGTGAAGCTGCGCAAGGGCACCAAGGTTACCTTGACTGAGGTTGACCTGCCAGAGATTGAAGGTGTTACCTTCGGTGATCCGGAATTCGCACCGCTGAAGGAAAACGATCCTAACGTTGAGATTTCCGCTGACAAGAAGTCCGCTGTTATCACCATCATCAATGAAGACAACGTTGGCGTTAAGGTTACCAATATCGCCCAGAAGGATTCCTCCGGTGGTGGAATTGGTAACGGCAGCTCAGGCTCCAGCGACAACAAGAACCTGTGGTGGCTGTTGCTTCTGGTTCCGCTGATCGGTGGTCTGGTTGCACTTCTGGCTAACCAGTTCCCGAACCTCGGCAAACTGTTGCCACCACTTGGTGAGCAGCCTAAGGGTCCAAACAACCCACAGGGTCCAACCAAGGACAGCAACAACCCAACCCCACCACTTGGTGAGCAGCCTGCTCCTCCTTCAAAGGACCTCGGCCCTAAGAAGAAGTAATTAGGCATCTGATCTAATACGAAACGCTTCCGGCAATTGATGAAAGTCAGCCGGAAGCGTTTTTCTTGAGCAACAATAAACCCGGTAGGGCAGTTTCGTGTCCTACCGGGTTTTTTAGCCTTACGGATTAGATTCGTGGTAATCCAAGTCCGCTGAGGAAATCATTGACCTGAGTCTTGAAATCCGGTTGCGGTGCAGGTTGCGGCTTTTTCGGAATGCCTTTCTTGCCCACTGGCTTTTCCACTGCCGGTGCAGGTTTCTTCATAGTCGCAATGACATGCTTGAACAGCAATGACAATCCAACAATCACCGCCGGGATAGCGATAACCGAAATCCACCACAGTGGTTGACCTTTTTCCGGTTGTGGGGTGTCATCGGTTGGCGGTTGTGGGGTGTTGTTGTTCGGCGGGGTGCTCGGAACAAACACATTGGTCAACGTGATGTCGGTTGGAATATTGGGCCGATCAATCCGGAAGGTGTGCGGCTCAGGTGGCGCGCCATTGTAATTCGGAATCACGTTGTCGTTGGGGTCAGGCGTGACGGTGCATTCGGTGCCAATCGGGAATTTCTGATCGGTGACAGTTTCCTGATTCGCGGCGACCTCAATGGTGTGGTGTTCAATCTGCCCATCGACGGTGCACTTGAAGAAGTACCTGAAAGTCTTGCCCGTAGTATCCAGCGTTGGTGGCACAATCTTGTGGTTGATTCGTACTGGTACCAGCTGCCGGGAGTACGGATTGGTAATCACCACCGGTGGGGTGTCATCGGTAATTGTGACCGTGGCTGGTAGCACTTCGCCAAGCGTGTAGCCAGTAACTTGGGCGGAATCAAGGTCCTCAGTGATCGTGCACCTCGTGCCTATCGGGAAGTGCTTCGGTACACCGACAGCTTTGTTCGTGCCAACTATGGTGAGATATCCACCGGTTGGGTATGGCGGCCCGTCGGGAATTTCACATGAATACTCCACTTTAAACTTGTGGTCTTTGACGATGGCCGGGTTATGCAGTCCGGTTGCTTCAATGCTGATTTGCAACTGTGGTGCCGGGTCTTTGTATTCATGGTCGAAGGTGAATACCGTGTGCGGATCGGCGACTTCCTTCCTTTGGGTCAGCTGCGCACCTGGAGCTGGGCTGATGGTGCGGGTACCTGGAATTGCAATACTGTTGGCATCTTCAGTGACTGTGCACGAAGTTCCTTCGGGGAATTCACCGATCTTAACGCCGGTGCCTGAGGTGTTCGCGGGGACTCTGATTTTCTGGCTGGATGATGCCAGCACCCGGTCGTCTTTCGTACACGAATACTCAAAGCTGTATGAGTGCCCGTCGATGTTGTCGCTGCCGCTGGCGGTTGCCTTTACGAAGACTGGGAAGGCGCGGACTGGGGCGTCTTGAGTGTAGTTGTAGTCGAATACGACTTCGCTATCACGATCAAGGAAACGGCTGAGGCGAATTTGTTTTACGCGGCTGGGTACATCCGGGAGTTTCCATCCTGGTATTTCGGCGAGTTTGCGGTTCTCACGGACGTAGCAAACTGATCCGGTAGAAACACCAGCTTCAAAAGGGAAATCCATCACTGCATCAACAGGCTGGCCATCACCTTTGACAACGGCATGTCCTGTTACGGATCCGATGTCAAGTATGTGACAGACTACGAGGAAGTGGAAATCTTTGGTTTTTGCCTCTTCCGGTCCGGATGTTTGAACTCGGATTGAGGGAACACCTTTGTCTCTAATATTCTCCACATAGTGGGTCATTGCAGAAGTTGGGGTGGCACCAGCTACTTCGGTCACGCTTGTTGTGGGGGCATTTTCTTTAGCCCACCCGTTGTTGGCAGTTCTAGTCCGATATTGCAAAACATAGTAGTACGTAGCATTCGGATGCGTATCAGCCGGAAGATCAAAAACCATGGTGGCATGCCTAGCTGGCGCATTATCCGGAAGACCAATCGCGTTTATTTCTTCCTCAATCGGTGGTGTTGCATCGATGCTACGCGGTTTTATTTCGGCGACCGGAACATAGTTGGTGATCCGGTATTCGGATCCGACTTTTTCCGCAGTGTACTTACGAAGGACTGGGCCTAGTTCTTCCCACTTGTAGCTATGATCTTCGGTAATGATGGTGTGGGGATAGCCGCTGAACCGCTCCGTTATTGCGAACTCAGTTCCGCCTTGCTTTTCGACGATGTCTTCGGCAAGACCTACCTTCCAATTGATTATTGTTTGGTCGATATAGCGGGCATTCTTTTCAATAGTCCCGGAATGCAAGGACGCCTCCGGCGCGATACCCGCACCTGTTCCTGGGTAGTACCCAATAGCGGAAGCCGCGCCATTATTAGCGGAAATTGTGAGCTCACGGCTTGTGGTGGCTTTCGCAGCATGTGCCAAAATGGTGAGAGTGCCGCTCCAATGACGGTCCAATTGGTAATCGTTGTATGTTTCGGTTTGGCACTCAAATACGTGGGGATCATCGTCCGATTTACCACATTCACCGATGGAATCATGATCTGGATCGGGGTATTGATCTTCAGGTGTTGGGCGTCTGAGCTTAATCCGGACGAGCTCGTTGTGGTGATGCTCATCGATTTGAAGCTCAGGCGGCAGCTTAAAATGCACGAATTTATTCGGTTGAGTTTTTTCACCTTTGGGGAACTGCCAGTTGAACTCGACCCGAACTGGGTCATTAACGTGAATATCGCCAGGGATCGCCCGACCACGTTCGTTGAGCTTTGTGATGGTGACATCGCTAATCGTTACGTTGTATGGTTCCGGATTAGGCTCGGGCGGTAACTCAATTGATTCCTGCGCGGCAGCAACTCCGGAGGGGACTACTAAGTGGCCAATCGTCACGGCAAAAGCCGTAACCATACTGCACGCAACCCGCGCTAATGAGCGTCGGTGATTCATGGCGGCCGCATCCTTTCTATCGTGCTGAAATTAAACAAAGCTAAGAATAGAATAAAATCTTTAGGGGTTAAAACTGTTGGTGTGGATTTTCGAAAACATGCAGGTAATATATTATTTTTATATATAAGCGCAATGTGTTGAGTGTGGAAATTGTTAATTAAGATTGCTGGAAAACTCATTTCTATATGAAAATTATGAGAAATTTATTGAGTTGGTTTGACTATTGCTGTCCGCCGAGTTGGGCCGGGGGCTAGAATAAAACCATGAGTTTTGTCAGCCGTCGGGCAGAGGTTGAGCCGTTTCGGGTCATGCAGATATTAGGTGCCGCGCAGCGGCGGGATGATTCGTTATTACTGTGCGTGGGGCAACCAGCGACCAGCGCGCCGCAACCGGTTATCGCCAGTGCCCACTCGTGGCTTGATTCTCATACCTTGGGGTACACCGCTACCCTGGGAATTCCGCAACTGCGCGAAGCTATCGCCACCTGGCATTCAGAAACCTATAACGTTGCCACCAGCCCGGAAAATGTGGTGGTAACAACGGGTTCTTCCGGTGGGTTCGTGGCGTTGTTCCTCGCGGCATTAGAACACGGTGATGCTATCGCCATGACCCGCCCGGGGTATCCCGCCTACCGCAACGCGCTTAAGGCGCTGGGGGCACGCATCCTTGATATTCCCTGCGATGAGGCAACCCGGTTCCAGCCGACCGTCGAAAAGCTGGTGGCGCTTCCGGAGATTCCTCGCGCCGTCATAGTCACGAGCCCGGATAACCCCACTGGCACGATCATTGACCCGGCGGAGCTGGCCAAAATAGCCGCGTGGTGCGAAGAAAACAACTGTTTACTCATCTCCGATGAGATTTACCACGGCATTAGTTACGGCCGCGAATGTGCGACGGCCCGGCAATTCTCGTCGGAAGCGGCGGTGGTGGGCAGCCTGTCAAAGTATTTCTCCATGACCGGTTGGCGGCTTGGGTGGCTAATTGTTCCAGATGATATGGTGACGCCGCTGGAAAATCTTGAGGCGAATCTCGCGCTGTGCCCACCGGCGTTGTCCCAATACGCGGCGTTGGAGGTTTTCGGGGAGGCAGCCAAAGCCGAACTTGATGGGCATGTGGAGCGGTACCGTCACGCCCGCGATTATCTTTTGCAAACCCTACCAGCGTTGGGGCTTGGCACCTTCGCGCCACCGGACGGCGGATTCTATTTATATGTGGATATTTCGCATCTGACTGACGATTCCGAACGGTGGTGTTCGCAACTACTCGCAGCCACCGGCGTCGCGGTCGCCCCCGGCGTGGATTTCGACCCGGTTGACGGCCACAAATACATCCGCATTAGTTTCTGTGTGTCGCTGGACGTGATAACCCGAGCCTGCGCCCGCATCGCGGAATTTCTCGAAACCCGGCGGTAGTATCTAGGTGGCCGCCAATCCTAACGTCGGGCGACAACAGTAAGGGCTAGACGTGTGCTGCTTTTTCGATGCCAAAATCCAAAAAATAGGAAAAGACATGCAATAATTAGCGGCGTGGCTGAAAAGAAAAAGATCGCAAACGTCCTATCCAACCGCTATGCTTCAGCGGAACTCTCCAACCTATGGAGCGCGGAATCGAAAATCATCATGGAGCGCCAACTGTGGATCGCCGTGATGAAAGCCCAAAAAGATTTGGGGGTTGATATCCCCGCCGAGGCAATCGCCGCGTATGAGAACGTCATCGATCAGGTCGATCTGGACTCCATCGCGCAGCGGGAGAAAATCACCCGACACGACGTGAAGGCCCGGATTGAGGAGTTCAATGACCTCGCGGGCTTTGAGCATGTTCACAAGGGAATGACTTCCCGGGACCTGACCGAAAACGTCGAACAGCTGCAAATTTACCGGTCCCTGGAATTGGTGCGCGACAAGGCGGTTGCCGTTGTTGCCCGGATCGCACGGCACGCAGCGAATTACAAGAGTCTTGTTATGGCTGGCCGCTCCCACAACGTTGCCGCGCAGGCCACCACTTTGGGCAAGCGCTTCGCCTCCGCAGGTGAGGAACTGCTCATCGCGATTGAGCGGGTGGAGGAGCTGCTGTCGCGGTACCCGCTCCGCGGCATTAAAGGCCCGATGGGTACCGCCCAGGACATGCTCGATCTCATGGGCGGCGACGAGTCGAAGCTCGCGTCGCTGGAAACCCTAATCGCCGATCACCTCGGCTTTAGCCGCGTATTCGATTCCGTCGGCCAGGTTTATCCCCGCTCCCTGGACTTCGACGCGGTCTCCGCGTTGGTGCAGCTCGGTGCGGGACCCTCGTCGCTTGCCCACACGATCCGGCTTATGGCGGGCAACGAAATCGTCACCGAAGGCTTCAAAGAAGGCCAGGTCGGGTCCTCCGCTATGCCGCACAAGATGAACGCCCGCTCCTGTGAACGAGTGGGCGGAATGCAGGTTATCCTGCGCGGCTACCTGACAATGGTCGCCGACCTTTCTGGCCAGCAATGGAACGAAGGCGACGTTTTCTGCTCGGTTATCCGTCGGGTTGCGCTGCCCGATGCGTTCTTCGCACTTGACGGAATGTTTGAAACGTTCCTCACCGTGCTGGACGAATTCGGCGCATTCCCCGCAATGATCGACCGGGAGTTGGAGCGCTACCTGCCGTTCCTGGCAACCACCCGCATTCTCATGGCCGCGGTACGCAGCGGCGTCGGCCGCGAAACCGCCCATGAAGTAATCAAGGAAAACGCCGTCGCCGTGGCGCTGAACATGCGCGAAAACGGTGGGGAACAAGATCTCATCGAACGACTCGCCGCCGACGACCGGTTGCCGCTGACCGCCGCCGAGCTTAACGACGCCCTCGCCGACCGCCACGCCTTCATCGGTTCCGCTGAGTCGCAGACCGCCCGCGTATGCGCGCGCGTCCAGGATCTGGTCAGCCGCCACCCGGAGGCCGCTGCCTACAACCCCGGCGACATTCTCTGATCCCTGGGGGCGTCGAAAAGCTCAAACAACACGGTTGCTTTTCGACGCCCCGTTTCCGCTCCTACCTGCCACTATCCGACGGGCTCCCGGCAAACGTAATGGTTACCTGGTACATGCCTTTAATCTTTTCGAAGAACCAAAACGCTGCCCGGATCGGCTTCGGAATGGTGCGCCGTGAAGCAACCGGAAGATAATTGGCGAAACTGTAATTAACCGCAACATTCGCAATAGTCGGGCTGAAAGTACGAACCTCAAACGGATCAGCCAATTTAAACGGCATCGTGGTCGGCGTACCTTTCTTCGCAATTGAACGCTCACTCATCCGAATCACCCGTGGCGACTCGGAATCATAAGTCAACCACGCCCCGGGGAACCGCTTACCAAACTCATCCATAAACGTCGCCACCGCCTCCGGCTTAAGGTAATAAAACACCCCAGCCGCGATGGCAATAACCCCCTTGGTGCCATCAACCTGGTCAAACCACGCCGTATCCGTCAGCGAATAAGGCAAATCAACCTCATTCTCAAGCGCCGTCAGCCACTTCTGGCGCACCTCAATCACGGACGGAAAATCCAGGTTATAAACAGTGCATTCGTAGTCAGTCAGGTCATGCGCCAACTGATCCAAACCGCACCCAAGATTCACAACCGCCGCGCCGGGGTGCTCTTCAAGATAACGTTTCGCCATAATAACGGTAATCTCATGCCGCAACCCGTACACAAATGCCGGAAAAGCACCCATCGGCTGGGCCGGGGTTTGCGTCTTCCGCGCAATCTCCTCAGCATTGCCGAACGGCGGTTGTGTAAACAGGTCCGGGTAATCAGTAGCCGCCTGGGAACGCCCAAGCAGCGGGAAGAAAAGAGTGTGGGATACGGTGTCCATAACATGCCTTCCAGTGGAAATAGTTCTCCAAATAACAGCGAAACAATACACACTGCCTTCAATTATTTAGGGTACGCTCACTTTCCAAGGTGCGCGGCGAAAACCTTGGGGAGGTTCGAGGCGCGGGGCGAGGAAAACGTGTGCTGCGTTTGCGGAAATAGGAGGCTGCCGTAGGTGTTGTTTTGGAAGGTTTCGCAGCACTCGGGTTGAGCTGGGGGAATGTGTGTGCTGCGAAGTCTGATTGTGAGGTGGGGTTGAGGGGCGGGATTTTGTGGAAACGCAGCACACAGGTTGTGCCAGGTTAGTGGGGTTGTGGGTGTGTGCTGCGAAGTCTGATTTTGAGGAGGGATTGAGGGGAGGGTTTTTGCGGGAACGCAGCACACAGGTTGTGCCAGGTTAGTGGGGTTGTGGGTGTGTGCTGCGAAGTCTGGATGTGTGGGTGCTTTTCGACGCCGGGCGGGGCGGTTTCGCAGCACACGGGTTGGGGGTGTGGTTTGCAAACAGCTGCGGTGAGTTTATGGGGTTCGGGGGGCGTCGAAAAGCGAAAAACAGTAGTTCGTATTCACTATTAAAGGGGTGGGATTATTCTGGTAAATGTTGGTCTAGCTGGTGTTTTTATAAGGTTATGAGTATTACTGTTCATTAACTAGCCTTTTGTTTTTAAATAGGTCTACACTCATTCCTTATGCGTCCTGAACTCTCCCAGTACAATCACGTCTCTGCGGGTAAGGTTCGTGAGATCTACGAGATCGACGAAGAAACCCTGCTTATGGTCGTTTCCGACCGAATTTCGGCGTATGACCACATCCTGGACACCGAAATTCCAGACAAGGGTCGAGTACTCACCGCGATGAGTATGTTCTTTTTCAACAACATCGATTTCCCTAACCACCTGGCGGGCTGCATCGACGATCCCCGCATCCCTGAAGAGGTGCTGGGTCGCGCGATGGTGTGCAAAAAGCTGAAGATGGTTCCGTTTGAATGCGTGGTGCGCGGTTACCTCACCGGTTCCGGGCTAAAGGAATACCAAGAAACCGGGTCCGTTTGCGGCATTGAGCTACCAGAAGGGCTTGTCGAAGCATCGAAGCTTCCAGAGCCGATTTTCACCCCGGCAACCAAGGCGGATATCGGCGACCACGACGAAAACGTCACCTTCGAGCAGGTGGTGGAGAAACTCGGCGAGGCGCGGGCTAATGAACTGCGCGACGCCAGCATCCGTATTTATACTGAAGCCGCGAAGATGGCGGAGGAAAAAGGCTTGATCCTTGCCGATACCAAGTTCGAGTTCGGTATCGACGAAGACGGCACCCTGGTGCTTGCCGACGAAGTCCTGACCCCGGATTCCTCCCGCTACTGGCCCGCGGACGGGTACCAGCCGGGGAAAGTGCAGCCGAGTTTCGATAAGCAATTCGTGCGCAATTGGCTAACCTCCGCAAAGTCTGGTTGGGACAAAGACTCCCAGCTGCCGCCACCGCCGCTTCCGGGTTCGGTGGTCGAGGCCACCCGGGAACGCTACGTGGAGGCGTTCGAACGGATCACCGGGCAGAAGTTCTCGTGTTGGATCGGCTGCTGTGCCTAACCTAAAACAGTAAAAACCACCGCCCGCCTAGGGGTATCTTCCAGGCGGGCGGTGGTTTTATTGTGTGCTGCGGACTTATCGGATCCTACTTCCGCAACGCACCCTTTTTGCGCTGCTTTAGGTTAATGGAAATGAACAGCCACGCGATAAGTGCGATGGTGATCCAAGTGATGTACCGGTTGATAACCTCCAGGGTGTCTTGCACCTGGGTGCCGAAGGTTATGCCGAGGTAGAGGTAGAACAGCTTGAGCAAAGTGATAAAGCTCAACACCCACATCGACACGAAGATGCCACGGGCGCGCTTAATGCCGGAAATGGTCACGATCAAAACCGGGGAAATAGGGGAGAACGGGATACAAGACAGCAGGAAGCTGAAACCTTGGTGGTTGTAAATGAAGTTTTCCAGCTTGCTAAACCACTTTGGCGGGTGACCAGCGAACATCATATCCACAAACTCTTTGCCCCAGCGTTTACCCAGCAGGAAGTACAGCGGTAAGAATTTCGCGGCACTCAAAGTGGCGATGATGATTACCGCGACCAATTGCCACGGTTTATCCGAATACGTTGCGCCCACGGTGAGCACCGCCAGATTGGAACCGGAAAGCCCGGCGTAGAAAAATGGGTGATTAACCAGTAACAGGGCGCGAAACGGAATCAGGGCAAAGGAATAAATTCCGGCGGCAACCATGAGCCCCCACAACACCCAGTCGGTGCGGGTGGCGTTGGCGAGGAATTCAGGTAACTCGCTATTTGCCTTCGGCTTGGGGGTTTCGGTTGCGGTATCGGCCAAAGGATCGTCAGTAGCCATATCGACGTCAGGTGCGTGATCTGGTGCGGTTTCAGACGCCCGATCATCCGGGTCGAAGTGATTGGCGGATGTCATAAATCTCCTTTGGGTAAACCGTTAGCTTAAACTGACGTGCCTTGTCCTCGAAGTGTAGCGCACTGAAAGCCGTTGGCATTAGCCGTGTTTTCGCCACTCATCGTCACCCACTACGATGTAACCCTATGACTATCAACGCCCCCATCGCGACACAAAAACCCACCACCCGCAGCCACCACGGCATCGACTTTATCGATAACTACGAATGGTTGCGGGAAAAAGAATCCCCCGAAACCATCGCCTACCTGGAAGAAGAAAACGCTTACACCGAACAGGAAACCAGCAACTTAGCGCAGCTGAAGGAAAACATCTTCCAGGAAATCAAATCCCGGGTGAAAGAAACCGACATGTCGGTGCCCACCCGGGCGGGCGATTTTTGGTACTACGGTCGCAGCGTGGAGGGGAAATCCTACGGCATTTCCTGCCGACTCGCCGTCGATGAGGAACACGACCCGTGGGTGCCGCCAGTTATCGACGAAGCGGAAGCCGCGCCGGGCGAGCAGGTCTTACTTGACCTCAATGAGCTGGCAGAAGGCCACGACTTTTTCGCCCTCGGCGCGTCCTCGGTGACCACCTCTGGTCGGTACTTGGCCTACTCCGTCGACACAGCCGGTGACGAGCGGTTTACCCTGCGCATCAAGGATCTCGACACTGGCGAATTGCTGCCCGATGTCATTGAGGACGTCTATTACGGAGCCACCTGGGCGGGCGAAGAGTATTTGTTCTACCAGCGGGTCGACGATGCGTGGCGTTCCGATTCCGTCTGGCGGCACCGGGTCGGCACCGACGCCAGCGAGGACGTCCGGGTTTTCCACGAGACCGACGAACGCTACAACGTCGGTGTGGGTGGCACCCGCAGCGAAAAATACCTGATGATCGAGGCCGCATCGAAGGTGACCAGCGAAGTATGGGTGCTGGAAGAAGATAATCCCACCGGCGAATTTCGGGTCATTCGCCCGCGCGAAGAAGGCATCGAATACGTCGTCGAACACGCGGTTGTAGAGGGCAAAGACGCCTGGTTGGTGACCCACAACGCCCATGGCCCTAACTTTGAATTGGGCTGGATGTGGGCTGCGGACCAGCTCAGCAATTTCGGCGACCTTACCGTGCTTATAGCCCACAGCGACGATGTTCGCCTTGAAGGTGCTGATACGTTCCGCGATCAGATTGTCGTTGCCTACCGCAAGGACGCGATCAGCCGGGCCGCGATAATGAAGCTTGACGACGGCCACCTGGGCACCTTCGAAGAACTGAGCTTTGACGAGGAACTCTACAGCCTCGCCATTGCGGGCAACCCGGAATGGGATGCGCCGGTTCTGCGCATGTCTTACACGTCGTTTATCACCCCGAACAAAGTGTATGACTACGTGGTGGCAACCGGGGAAATGCGGCTGCTGAAAGAACAAGAGGTGCTTGGCGGCTACAACCCGGAAGACTACGAAGCCCACCGGGTATGGGTGGAAGCTAAAGATGGCGCGCAGATCCCAGTGTCGGTCATTCACCGCAGCGACCTTGATTTTTCGAAGCCGAACCCCACCCTGCTGTACGGCTACGGTGCCTACGAGATTTCCATCGACCCTGGTTTCTCCGTGGCGCGGTTATCCATGCTGGACCGGGGCATGATTTTCGCCATCGCTCACGTGCGCGGCGGCGGCGAAATGGGGCGCGGCTGGTACGAAAACGGCAAGATGCTGAAGAAGCGCAATACCTTTACCGACTTTATCGCGGTGGCGGATTTCTTCCTGGCGGAGAACATCACCACTCGTGACATGCTGGTGGCCGACGGCGGTTCCGCCGGAGGCCTGTTGATGGGTGCGGTGGCGAATATGGGCGGCGACCGGTTCAAGGCGATCGAAGCGAATGTCCCATTTGTCGATCCGCTCACCTCGATTCTTATGCCGGAACTACCGTTGACCGTGCCGGAGTGGGAAGAGTGGGGCAACCCATACGCTGACCCGCAGGTGTATCACTACATGGCTAGTTACGCGCCGTATGAGAATGTTGAGGCCAAGCCGTACCCCAATATCCTCGCCGTGACCAGCATCAACGACACTCGGGTGCTGTATGTGGAGCCAGCCAAGTGGATCGCTAAACTGCGCACCACCGCGACCGGCGGGCAATTCCTGTTGAAAACCGAAATGGCGGCAGGCCACGGCGGCGTATCCGGCCGGTACGAGAAGTGGCACCAGACTGCTTTCGAATACGCGTGGTTGATTAACCAAGCAACTGGGCTTGAAGCTTAAACAGGGCATGATAGGCGGGGATACACCCCGCCTTTATGCATGTGGGTTGTCGGAAATGCGGTTCTAACCTGAACCAAAACGGTTGCCGTTGGCCATACGCGGGGATGATGCTGGACAAAACCGGCGTGGTCATCGGGTAATACTCGGTACATTAGTGTGCATGAGTATTTACGATATTGAGGTCACCACAAACGATGGCACCACAACCACGATGGCGGATTGGGCGGGGCATTTATTGCTGATTGTCAATACGGCATCGAAGTGTGGCTATACCCCGCAGTACGAGTTATTGCAGGATTTGTTTAATGATTACGCCCACCGTGGGCTGTTTGTCATCGGGGTGCCGTGCAATCAGTTCGCGGAGGAAGAACCCGGCACGGATAAGCAGATCGCCGAGTTTTGCAGCACGAATTATGGGGTGAGCTTTCCACTCCTTGCTAAAACTGATGTCAATGGGCCAAACGCCCACCCGCTTTATAGGTTCTTGAAGGGCGATGGCCCGGACATTGAGTGGAATTTTGAGAAGTTCCTGGTATCGCCGGAAGGCGAGGTGGTGGGTAGGTTTGCGCCCGCGATGGAGCCGGACGAAATGCCGATCATTAACGTGATTGAAAAGTACTTGCCTATCTAGATAATCGGTGGGTTTCCTTAAGGATAGTAGAATCTGCTGTTTTTGTGACTAAACTAATTCCACGATGAT
Organism: Corynebacterium sp.; assembly: GCF_030532965.1. Classification (GTDB taxonomy): domain Bacteria; phylum Actinomycetota; class Actinomycetes; order Mycobacteriales; family Mycobacteriaceae; genus Corynebacterium. The sequence continues at coordinate 4,574 of NZ_JAUNKC010000029.1, read as the reverse complement.
GCCTATCGGTTGGCGTCTGGCAATTCTACTGTGATTGAGGAGCTTCCAACGTGGCCCGTGTAGTTGTGAACGTGATGTTGAAACCCGAGATTTTGGATCCCCAGGGACAGCAGGTTGTCCGTGGTTTGGGCTTGCTCGGAATCGAGGGGGTTAGCGATGTTCGTCAAGGTAAACGCTTCGAAATTGAGGTGGACGATACGGTAACTAAAGAACAGGTTGAGAAGATGGCTGAAAAGCTTCTCGCCAATACCGTTATCGAAGACTACGACATCATCTTCGAGGCGTAACACATGAGCGCAAAAATCGGAGTTATTACGTTCCCCGGCACGCTTGACGACGTCGACGCCGCCCGCGCGGTGCGATATGCAGGTGCCGAAGCAGTGAGTTTGTGGCACGCTGATTACGACCTTAAAGGCGTCGATGCGGTGGTAGTCCCCGGTGGGTTTTCCTACGGTGACTACGTGCGCACCGGCGCTATTTCTGCTCTTGCGCCTGTAATGCGTTCTGTGATCGAGGCGGCAGGCAAGGGCATGCCGGTGTTGGGCATTTGCAATGGTTTCCAGATTCTTACGGAGGCCAAGCTCCTGCCGGGCGCGTTGACCCGGAACCAGGGTTTGCATTTCCACTGCGTGGACACTCATTTGGTGGTGGAGAATGCCGATACGGCATGGACTTCTTCGTTGTCGGCTGGGGATAAGATCTTCATCCCAGCTAAGCACGGCGAGGGTCGGTTCCAGGCGTCGGCGGAGACGGTGCAAATGTTGGAAGATGAGGGTCGGGTGGTGTTCCGCTACACCGATAATTTCAACGGTTCGCTCAACGCCATTGCTGGTATCACGAACGAAACTGGCCGCGTGGTGGGTTTGATGCCGCACCCAGAGCACGCTATTGATTCTTTGACTGGGCCGTCCACTGACGGTTTGCAGTTGTTCCTATCGGCCGTCGGCACCATCGCTGCTTAAAGGAGAACACGGACAATGACTACTTTCAATGACACCGTTGAGCAGGCGATTAAAAACCCAGATGCGGAACAACCATACGCATCGCTGGGGCTAAAAGACGACGAGTACGCCCGCATCAAGGAAATCCTGGGCCGTCGCCCAACGGATGCTGAGCTGGCCATGTATTCGGTCATGTGGTCGGAGCACTGTTCTTATAAGTCCTCCAAGGTTCACCTGCGCTACTTCGGTGAAACCACCACTGAGGAAATGGGCGCAAAGATCCTGGCCGGTATCGGCGAAAACGCAGGCGTGGTCGATATCGGCGACGGCAATGCGGTGACCTTCCGGGTGGAGTCCCATAATCACCCGTCCTATGTGGAGCCGCATCAGGGTGCCGCGACCGGCATCGGCGGTATCGTGCGCGACATTATGGCGATGGGCGCACGCCCGATTGCGGTCATGGATCAGCTGCGGTTCGGTCCTGCAGACGCACCGGATACTTCCCGGGTGTTGCCGGGCGTGGTCGATGGTATTTCGCATTACGGCAATTGCCTCGGCTTGCCGAATATCGGCGGCGAAACCATTTTCGACGAGTCTTATGCCGGTAACCCACTGGTCAATGCGTTGTGCGTGGGCACGTTGAAGGTGGAAGACCTCAAGCTGGCTTTCGCCTCTGGCCTGGGCAATAAGGTGATGCTGTTTGGTTCGCGCACCGGCCTGGACGGCATCGGTGGTGTGTCTGTTTTGGCCTCCGATACCTTCGAAGAGGGCGCGGAGCGCAAACTGCCTGCGGTGCAGGTAGGCGACCCGTTTGCTGAGAAAGTTCTGATCGAATGCTGCCTGGATCTGTACAAGGCTGGCGTTGTTGTGGGTATCCAGGACTTGGGTGGTGCCGGTTTGTCGTGTGCTACCTCCGAGCTTGCGGCTGCCGGTGACGGCGGTATGGAAATCAACTTGGATAACGTGCCGCTTCGGGCGAAGAATATGCTGGCTGCTGAGATTCTGTGTTCGGAATCCCAGGAGCGTATGTGCGCGGTGGTGCGGCCGGAGAACGTCGAGAAGTTCAAAGAAATCTGCGACCATTGGGGCGTTCCATGCGCGGAGATCGGCGAGGTTACCGATGGCAAACACTTGATTATCCGCCATAAGGGAGAGGTTGTGGTGGATGCCCCAGCACACACCATCGCCCATGAGGGGCCGGTGTACACGCGGCCGTTTGCCCGCCCGGATTGGCAGGATGAACTGCAACAGTTTGGCGGCGTCGAAAAGCCAACCGATGCGGAAGGTATTAAGAAGGCGCTTATTGATATGATTTCCTCCCCGGCGCTTTGTTCGCGGGCGTTTATCACCGACCAATACGATCGCTACGTGCGCGGCAACACGGTGCAGGCGCAGCATGCCGACGCTGGTGTGCTGCGTATTGATGAAGAAACCAACCGGGGTGTCGCGGTTTCTGCGGATGCTTCGGGCCGCTACACCAAACTCGACCCCAACACTGGTGCCCGGCTGGCATTGGCGGAGGCGTACCGCAATGTGGCGGTCACGGGTGCCCGCCCGGTTGCGGTGACCAACTGTCTGAATTTCGGTTCTCCGGAGGATCCGGGCGTGATGTGGCAGTTCCGCGAGGCGGTGCACGGTTTGGCTGATGGCTGTAAGGAATTGGGTATTCCGGTTTCCGGCGGCAATGTGTCCTTCTATAATCAAACCGGCACCGAGGCGATTCTGCCGACCCCGGTCGTTGGCGTGCTTGGCGTGCTTGACGATGTCCGCGCGTCGATCGGCAACCGGTTACGCACGGTAGAAGCACAAGAGGAGCTATATCTGCTGGGCGAAACTTTCGACGAGTTCGGCGGCTCCATTTGGCAGCAGGTTTCCGGTGCAGGTTTGTCCGGTCTACCACCGAAGGTCGATCTGGCAAACGAGGAAAAATTGGTTGAGTTTTTCGCCGACCAGGCTCTAGTCACTGCCGCTCACGATCTTTCCGAAGGTGGCTTGGGCGCTTCGGTCATGGAGATGGCGATTCAGGCAGGTACCGGTCTCAAGCTGGACCTATCTGAGGTTCATGCGGACTTCTTCACCGCGCTGTTCTCCGAATCGGCCTCGCGCGTAGTGGTGGCGACAACAGATGGCGCTGCGGTGGTTGCTCGCGCCGCAGAATTGGGCATTCCATGCGTAAAGATCGGCACGACCTGCGGTTGTGGCGAATTTAAGGTCAGCCACGGCGACACCGCTATTGCCGTGCCTCTAGCTGAGCTTAGCGACGCCTGGTCTTCGACCCTGCCTGATCTTTTTGGGCATGCGGTCGGCGCGAATTCTGTTGTCGAATAGCATATATTTTGGTGCCTGACTGGCTTTCACCAATGGTGAAAGCCAGTTTGTTGTTTTTGCAGTGACAGGGAAGATCCGACTTTCGCTCCGCCCGATGAATTTACATAAACAAAAGAAAGTCTATTTTGTGCTACCCTTATCTTTATGTTAATATTTCTTAGGTTTTAAAAAGTTTAAATATCTGCTACCTCGCAACTATTGGCGGGACGTTGGCAGCTTTACTGTTGCGAATGTCGAGCTTAAATTGTATTAAGCGAGGTTGATAACGCTTGGCGGGTTGCGTGGATTTTGCGTTAAGTAAAAGTTTAGGTAAGTGTTGTGAAGTTAGTCGGTTCGCAACGTTGTTGAGCATAAATCTAGGAGTAAAAGATGACGACAGTTACTGTTTCTGGAAGAGTATTTGCGACTAATTCTGAACTGAATTGGGGGAGCAAACCTACCTTTACTGGTCTTCGTTCATTGCATCCAGTTGCGCATTCGCAGTTCCGAAGCGAACCAAAGATTGATTTCTTTAACAGCCTGCCAGATATTAAGAAACAAATCGACAGTCTCCGCGAATCTAAAAGGCTGAGTCGACAAGCAACAGATGTAATCCCTGGCGGGGTATGCGCTGGAGAGCCCCCTCATGGGGAGGCTGAAGTAGCTATGGGCCTGTGTGTACATTTTGCGTAGCGTGCCGTGTCGTCGAAAAGCAGTGCTAGTAGAACCAAACTACGTACAGTTGTATACCTTTTGTTAGCGATTGTTGTTTTACTTACGCCGGTGGTGCTGACAACGATTCATAACGATCAACAGTCGCGATTGGCAACGGCCTATTCTCGAAATGTTGCTGCCTTGGATCGGGCTGAACGCGACGCGCTTATTATTGCCGCTCGGGTCTATAACGATGATCTAGGCAATAGAGGTTTGCATGATCCTTGGTTAACCCAACCCGATACGACCACTGAGGATTATCAGCGTTATAGAGATTTATTATCAGTTGATTCGATCATGTCTCGATTGCGGGTACCGAGTGTCGGTATAAATCTACCGATCTACCACGGGACTGATTTATCTACTTTGGCGCACGGCGTGGGGCATATGTATGGGACTGCGCTGCCTGTTGGTGGTGTGGGGACCCATTCGGTTCTTACTGGACATACTGGTCTGACGGCTTTGACGATGTTTGATAACTTGCATCGGATTCAGCTGGGCGACATTTTCATAATTGAAACGGCTGGTGATCTCATGGCTTATAAAGTGGATCAAATTATAGTGGTCTCATTTCAAAAGCTTAGATTTTGTGGGTGAATGTTGTTTGGTGGA
>NZ_JAUNKC010000056.1 GCF_030532965.1 Corynebacterium sp. | reverse complement strand
ACCGCAGAATGCTCAACAGACACATTAGACGACTGAGACACAACAACACTCCTTAAAAGATTATTTTCAATGGTTTTGCTCGGTTTTCTGCAACGCCCGCACACCCGTTACCGAGATCTTGACGTTTCAATGTAGCTACAGCGTGCGGGCCTTTTATGTGATTTGCTGCAGCAATTCGTCGATTCCCTTTCGCAGCTCGGTATTACCGTCTTTAATGGCGGTGAGCGTTTCGCTGACGTCTTTCAGAATGTCGCGAATACCGGCGGCACCTTCTTGCCATTTGCTAATGATTTCTTGGTATTGGTCCGATTCGGAAGAGACCCAATCCGGGCGGAGCTTATCCACTGATTGGCCGATGGCGTCCATGGTGTCAATCATTGCGGCCTGCACGGAGAGAATGTCGGAAGCTGATCCTTCCGCATCGCTGGTTCCGAAGGAAAACATCGAACTCATTTATGCACCCCCAGAAACCTTCCGCAATTCGGAACCAAATTGATTCAAAGCGGATGCGGTTTCGGTGTCGAAGCTCTCTACCGCCTTAGCAATCTCGCCAGAAACGGTACCCATCCCTTCAATATTTTTAATCAAGGTGCGCCGCGAGGCTTTCCACTCAGAGAAGAATTCTTCGACTGCCTGGGTGATCTTGTATCCATGCACATCATCAACACCGTCAGAGCCTTCGGCATCACCTTCAACGCCATCTAGCGTGGAACTCATGTCATTCAAGTTGTTTTGTATTGTCCGCAGATCGCCAATTGGCACTTGCCAAAAATCAGAACTCAAGTCGCACCACCAAAGATGAAAAGATCGAAAAATAAATTACATCGATGTAAATCAATTCCACATACTAAAAGTAAACATCGGCATTTTCTAGAAAAAGCTAGAAAATATTTTCCACTCACCCCCATCAATACAAGCCCGATACCTGCAAATACACCAGGAAAGTAGCACTTTTATCTAAAACAGTAACCACCCCCGTCGTAAAGCAAACCGCGCGGAACACCGCCCCACAAATGACAAAAACCACCGTTCCCAGTTGTGCACAACCGGGAATGGCGGCGGGATTTCGTAGGAAACCTACACGTGGGACACCACTGCGGCGAGTTTCCCAGCGATCTGTCGGGCGGTCTCCTCACTGGACGCTTCGACCATCACGCGGAACAATTCCTCAGTACCGGAAGCACGTAGTAGGACCCGTCCGGTTGAGCCCAACTCAGCTTCTGCTTTGGCAATGGCTTCTTGCACATCGGGGTGGGACTCAATCTTAGATTTGTCTGAGACCGGGACATTGATGAGAACCTGCGGCAACACAGTCATCGCTTCCGCCAAAGATTTCAGCGACAATCCAGTCTCCGCCATGCGCGACATCAACGCCAGGCCCGTCAACGTGCCATCGCCCGTGGTGCCATAGTCTGGCATAACGATATGCCCGGACTGTTCGCCGCCCAGGCTGTAACCACCCGCGTTCAGGTCTTCCAGCACATATCGGTCACCGACTTTTGTCGTGCGCAATGTAATTCCAGCGTCATCCATGGCCAACCGCAAACCAAGATTACTCATTACCGTCGCAACAAGGGTGGATTTACGCAGCTCGCCATTTTCCTTCATCGCCAGCGCCAGGATGGCCATGATCTGATCGCCGTCAACAACAGTTCCTTCCGCATCCACCGCGAGGCAGCGGTCCGCGTCGCCATCGTGCGCCAGGCCGAGATCCGCGCCATGCTGCAACACGGCCGCTTTTACCTGCTCGATGTGGGTGGAACCGCAGTTATCATTGATATTGTATGCGGTTGGCTGGTTGAAAATAGGGATCACTTCCGCCCCTGCGGCAGCATAGGCCAATGGCGTCACCGTCGATGCCGCACCATTTGCGCAATCGACCACCACTTTTATCCCATTTAAATTGCGCGGCATGGATTCCGCGAGATGCTCAAGGTAATGCTGCTGCGCATCGACGGCTTCCTCGATGACGCGCCCAACCCCGTGTCCGGTCGGCCCAGTCTCAGGCAACGACTCCATGGTTTTCTCAATCTGATCTTCGATTGCGTCTGGGAGTTTATGCCCGCCCTTTGAGAAAAACTTAATGCCGTTATCAGGCATCGGATTGTGGGAGGCGGAGATCATTACCCCCATATCAGCGCCGTAGTATTCAGTTAGGTACGCAACAGCCGGGGTAGGCAGCACCCCAACTCGGAGCACGTCGACGCCTCGGCTGGCCATTCCGGCAGCAAGCGCTGCGGCGAGCATTTCGCCGGAGACGCGGGGATCGCGCCCGATCACTGCAATCGGGCGGCGTTTGGATGTGCGATGTCCTGACGTAAGAACTTCCGCAGCTGCGGCTCCAAGCCGCAATGCCAGCGGGGCGGTGAGTGCTTCGTTCGCGAGGCCACGCACCCCGTCGGTTCCAAACAGTCGTGTCATGATGAAATTGTTCCCTTTCTAAAAGATACTTCTTTTAGGATACGTCCTTGATACCCCATTATGCGGGAGTCTTGGCCTAAAAAACCTACATAATCCGCAATGTTTTCGCTTTTCGACGCCACCTGCAGCCCTCGTCGAAAACGAGGATCTTTATACTGGCCCTCATGAAGACATTTCGTGGACGCGCCTATGCCCTATGGTGTTGTTGCACCATAGGGCTATATTTTCTCGCACTTCTTGTACGCACTGCCTCCGGCTTAGGCGGATGGATTTCCGCAATACTATTCTTTTTCCGCGGACCCGAAATTTTCTTATTCATTTTCTTGGCCGGATTTGTACTGTTCTTTCTTCCTCCGCTACCTACCCAAGAATTAGACCCGCGAACACGACGCCGAATATTAAGGCTGATCGGCGCCTATCATTTCACCATGCTTATGGGATTCTGGGTCCTCCCCGACTTTGACGACCGGGACATACCGGTTGCGTTGCATCCTTTCATGAAGCTTTTCACAACATTCTTATCCCACGACCAAGTAGCAAGTATGTCATACATGCTTAGCTACGCTTTGGTTGCGGGTGGGCTCGGAATCCTGATCGCGCTCGCAGTGACCGGAGGCAGGGTGCGTCGACAAGCATCACCTGAGCCCGGGACTACTAATTAGCAGGCATGGAATGCCACTGTTCTAACCGCTCGTACAACAGCTTGTCCGACTCAATCTTGGCCTTTTTATTTCCTTCTAACGTGCCGCCTAGCATTGTTGGCCACACCGGACCCAGCTCATCCATGTCTTCAAGGAAAACATGCCCCGCATCCTCAAAAACAACGGCTTCCAACTGCGGATTTTGGTCAGCGAGATTCCGGGCTGCCTGCTCACCTGGCCACATTCTGTCTTGCTCACCGGCGAATAACAAACCATGTCCCTCAAACTTACTCAGATCGATCCGAGCGGCATCCGCATTGTCGGCCTCCGCGATTGCTTTCTCATAGTCCCCGCGGAAAGAAACTGGCAGGTTGAGCAAGAACCGAGTCATCGTGGGGAGAAAATCGATGAACGATCCTTTAAACGCCAGGAAGTCAACCGGTCGACCTTCATAGGTGAAACTACTGGTTGGCTCACCCTTATCAAAACTTAGACTTTGATAGGTGTATTCGCCGGGCGTATACAGCACGATGTTGTCGATTTCAGGGTAACGTGCAGCCAAATTCGCGGTTAATTCCGCCCCTTTAGAGCTCCCGATAACTGTAAGCGGGGCATCAATATCGTCGTTAGCGCGAATCCAATCAAGCACCTCGTTGAAGAAATCTAACGGGACTTCATCTAAAAGTTGTTGCTGGTTGGGTTGGCCGAAGAAATACAACGACAGCACATTGTATCCCCGTTCCCGAATTTGTACTGCATCACGGTGTGCCGCACTTCCTTCGGAACCACCGAAAACCACGACGGTACCGGGATGTGGGGTGCCTTTCGCGTGGTAATAAAACCCGTTAAGGTATTCCCCCTCCACCCGATCAACGTTCCCCTCCGCCATCGCCACGGTTGGATCGCGTGGATCGGGACCTGGGACATCATATTTCTTGGCGTTATAGTAAGAAAAACCGACCAAGGCCACGATAATCACGATCAGGGCTGCCCCCAGTTTCAGGAGAATCCTGCCGACTCTGCGCACCACCATCACCCTCTCATATTCTCTTGTATCCCGCAGTTAATGCCGATAGTAATTCCAGAAGCTTAAATGCGACTGATAAAGCGAGAGATCAATGCGCGGTTACCCCCATTCCAGCACTACTAGTTCGGTTTTGCCGGAGCCATAAGCAAAAACAAAACAGCCGCCCTTGTGCTGTGAGGTCGGGCTGTTTGTAGCAATAAGCCACGTACTACGGGGCCTGCCTCTCATTGTTTGTGGTAATGCTTATTTTTCATTGAAGAAATGGTCCTTGTCATCGGCAGCACTCTTGTTAAGTAGAGGGTCAACGGCAAGGACTCTATGACAGGAAATTATAACAACCATCTAACCAATCAACACGGCCACAAGAGAACACTCATTATTCCCGAACTAGCATATGGACAAATAAAAACGAGCCCCCTCCGCCATTGATAGCGGAAGAGACTCGCGTAAAAACCACGTATTAACGCTTGGAGTACTGTGGTGCACGACGTGCCTTGTGCAGACCCGCCTTCTTGCGTTCCACGGCACGAGCATCCCGAGTAAGGAAGCCAGCCTTCTTCAAAGCTGGGCGATCTTCTGGGTTGTAAACGTTAAGTGCACGTGCGATAGCCAACCGGAATGCGCCAGCCTGGCCGGTTGGGCCACCACCGGTGAGGTTAGCGTGGATGTCGAATTGACCGTCCCGATCAACCAATGCCAGTGGGGCCTTGATCAGCTGCTGGTGCAGCTTGTTCGGGAAGTACTCTTCGAGGGTGCGACCGTTGCACACGAATTGGCCGGAGCCTTCAACGAGGCGAACCCGAACGATGGCGCGCTTACGGCGACCAACGGTCTGGATAGGACCTTCGTGTAGTACTGGTGCAGCTACTGGTGCATCAGCTTCAACAGCCATGGCGTCGCCGATGGTGTTGGTGAATTCTTCGGTAGCGGCGGTTGCGGCAGCGATGTCAGCTGCATCTGCCGCGAAGGTTTCGGTTACGTTCTGATCGGTCACTGTGCCACCTGCTTGATCTCGTAGGTTTCTGGCTTCTGTCCACCATATGGGTGCTCCGAACCAGCGAAAACGTGAAGCTTCTTGACGGAAGCGCGGCTTAGGCGGTTGTGGGGCATCATGCCACGGATGGATTCTTCGATAACCCGAGTTGGGTGCAGTTCCAGGGAACGACCCAGGGTCATGGTCTTCAAACCACCTGGGTAACCCGAGTGGCGGTACCGGAATTCACGGTCGCGCTTGTTGGCGGAAACGTGAACCTTGTCGGCGTTGATGATGATTACATGGTCGCCGCAGTCAACGTTTGGTGCGAACTGTGGCTTGCCTTTGCCGCGGAGCAGGTCAGCTGCGGTTACAGCGAGACGACCTAAAACCACGTCAGTGGCGTCGATGACGTACCACTTGCGGGTAATGTCACCTGCCTTTGGGTGATAAGTAGACACTTATGACTCCTTTTATATAAGTCTGTCTAAGAACTGCCAGCCATGATGCATACAAAACCCCTTATTCGGCGGCCGGTGGAGACCCGATTAAGGAACAGACTGCGCAAGTAATTTTGCGCTTTGCACACATAGAGCAACAACTCTACCGTAAGGGTGCTAGACGCACCAAAACCACCAGGCCGATTGCTGTGGTTGTGTCACAGGCGCGTACGGTTACATCACCCCGAAATGGGTTCATCTGCCACAATGAAAGCCTATTTCGAGCAAGTTAGGGGCATGTAACCTTGGCGCGGTGCCCTGCGGAACCATGTTTCAATCAACCTAGTGTCACACACCGTTCTTTGTGTAATAAAAGCACGGTGTCAGGGTGGCGTGGTGTGCGGTGATTTGTCGTTGTCCTTTCCTCACCGCGTCGATGATGGATAGGTTGTCTATATGGTGGTTAAAGGCTGATTAGCCCCAGGAGGCTGCTGCCATGCGGTTGACGTCGCTCATGCGGTCATTGCCAGAGCGGACGGTTTGCGAGATCGTCGCCAGAACCGTATTTAGTTCAGCGGCCGCGCGGTCCCACTTATTCTGAGCCTCCTGGTATGCGATAGCGGAGTCGCCTTCCCAGGAAGAAACCATAGGTTGGATCTGGGATTTGATCGCGTCGAGCAGGGCGTTGATGCGCCCGGAGGTGGATTGGATGTCTCCTGCGGCGGCTTCGATTTCGCCGAAACCATACCGGATTACGTCCATGAGGGTTCTCCTTTCGTCTTCGCTGCGTGTTTCTGATTGTTGCTGGACGCTCGACCACACAGAGTGGGGATCGATGGTCTTAGCTTCCGGCGGTATAAAGAAATGGGCAACGAGGACAATACAAACTAGTGGTAACAAATGTTCTTAGGTTGTGAAACTCGTAGCGGGTTTCACTTAAAGGAGCACGTTGCCGTGCGCGTGTTTATATTGAGGTTTTCTCACCAGAGCTTCTTGTGGTTGAGGCGTAGGACAACAAGTGC
>NZ_JAUNKC010000028.1 GCF_030532965.1 Corynebacterium sp. | reverse complement strand
GGCGTCATTGTCCATGGCGTCCTTTTCCATCTTGTCGCTTTGCATCATGGCGGACTCGGAAGCCGGGGCGGAGGAACCGGAATCGTTGCAAGCGACCAGGCCGGTTGCTGCGACACCGAGGGCGAAGATCGAGGCGATGAACTTACGATTGATCATGAGAGTACTCCTTGTAGGGAATCAGAAACTGTCTGTCTATTAAAGATGTCGGTCTGGAAAACCTATCTATGATGTGCCATTCGGTGGCACTCACAAACTGTTTCGGAGTGGGGTGGCAAACTGGATTGGATTTTTAGAAAAAATTTTGAAAACTTTTTGTTTCCGCAGGTAAAGCCGGTTTATGTGGGCGGGAGAAAATTTTTCCAATCCGTTTTTGCGTCAGCGCCGTAACCCTTTATGAGCCGCTTGATAAGCGGGATGCTTCATGAAAGGAACGCTATGTTTTCAATGATCCTCATAGGTTTGATTGGCGGTATTTTAACAAGTTTGTCGCCATGTATTATTCCGGTGCTGCCGCTCATTTTGGCTGTCAGTGCTGGTGATAAACGACGCCCTTATCTAGTGGTGGCTGGCTTGGCGCTCAGCTTCGCCATCATCACCCTGATCGGCTCAGTGGTGCTTAATGCGCTGGGATTGCCGCAAGATACAGTTCGGTGGGTTGGTATCGGGCTTCTGGTTCTCGTGGGTCTGGGCATGATCGTCCCAGCGATCGGGCGGATACTCCAAGCACCGTTTGATCGGTTACCTAAAGCAAATTTCTTGCAGTCGAAGGTACAGGGCCGGGGTGGCTTTGCCGTGGGTCTTGCCCTCGGCGCGGTGTACGTGCCATGTGCTGGCCCAGTGTTGGCTGCTATCACCGTTGCCGCTGCAACCGGTGAGATTGATGCGACGATTATCGCTTTGACCATGTCCTTTGCCGTCGGTGCTGCTATCCCGCTATTGGGCTTTGCGCTCGGTGGAAACCAGATTGGGCAGCGCGTGGACTGGTTTCAGAAGCACGGCAATGCTTTTCGACGCGGTGCGGGTGCGGTCGTTATCGCCTTGGCGGTGGCGCTTGCGTATGATGCTCCGGCTGCTATTCAGCGGGCATTACCGGACTGGACAGGTGCGGCACAGCAGGCACTCGGTGAAAAAATCCAAGCAGGTGGCTCTACTGCTGGCGGTAGCCTGGAAGCGTGCCGGACACTAGGCGTTTCCGAGGCACACGATTGCGGCGACCTGCCTAAGTTTGAAGGATTGGGCGAGTGGATTAACACCGACAAGCCAGTCGATCCACACACCTCCGGCAAAGTTTCGCTTGTGGATTTCTGGGCATATGCCTGCATTAACTGCCAGCGCGCGAATGAGCACATCACCAAGCTCTACGATCACTACAAGGATTACGGCTTTGAAGTCATCGGCGTTCACGCTCCGGAATACGCTTTCGAGCGCGAGCTGGCTAACGTCAAGGATGCCGTCGTAACACAAAAAATCAACTATCCAGTAGTACAGGACAATGACTTTGTTACCTGGAAGAACTTCAATAACCGTTACTGGCCAGCACGGTACTTGGCTGACCACACCGGTAAGCTGCGCCAAATCCACGAGGGTGAAGGTGATTACGCTGAAACCGAAATGGTTATCCGCCAGCTGCTCCAAGACCGCGACCCAAGCATCACCCTGCCGGATCCAATTGAAAAGGGAGTAGAAGCGGAAGCTCGTGAGCCTCGCTCCCCAGAAACCTACCTCGGCGCTGAGCGTTCTAAGTACCAGTGGAATGCTGTCCGTGGCGAGCGGCTTGGTGAACACGACTTCGGTACCGGTGAAACCCCGGAGCTCGGCTTCTACTCCCTGGCTGGCAAGTGGAACGTTGAGGAAACCTCCATCACCCCTAAGTCCGAAGACGCACACATCGAACTGAATTACCAGGCCAAGTGGGTGCAGTTGGTTCTCAGCGGCACGGGCAAGATCACCGTGAAGCGGGAATCGGGCGAAACCCAAGAATTCGATATCACCGAAGACGGTTCCGTCGACATCATCCGTAAAGACAAGAATGAATCGGAATTGATCACGGTCACTCCATCTGAAGGCTTGCAGCTCTACTCCTTCACATTCGGATAAAAGTGTGCGATTTTGCCCACAGATCCATTTTCAATCGGGCATATTCAGAAAAAATCGGGCATACTTGGCGGTAGTGGCTGTCGTGAAAAACAACCGTCGAAAAGCAAAAAACTCCGGAAGGTGTGCTGGGATATGAAACAGATTGTGGGCAATAAAGTCGTACTCATCGGCGCGGGCGACGTGGGCGTAGCCTATGCATACGCACTGGTCAACCAAGGAACCTGCGACCATCTGGCCATTATTGATATCGATGAAAAGAAGCTTGAAGGCAACGTCATGGACCTCAACCACGGCGTTGTGTGGGCCTCATCGCGCACTCGGGTGACAAAGGGAACCTACGCCGACTGCGAAGACGCCGCGATGGTCGTCATCTGCGCCGGCGCTGCACAAAAACCTGGCGAAACCCGGCTGCAATTGGTGGATAAAAACATGAAGATCATGAAATCCATCGTCGATGAGGTCATGGCCAACGGATTCGACGGAATCTTCTTGGTCGCCTCCAACCCAGTGGACATTCTCAGCTACGCTGTGTGGCGCTACTCCGGCCTGGACTGGCACCGCGTAATCGGCTCCGGAACCGTCCTGGACTCCGCACGATTCCGCTACATGCTGGGCGAACGCTACGAAGTGGCCCCCACCTCCGTCCACGCATACATCATCGGCGAACACGGTGACACGGAACTTCCGGTTCTGTCCTCGGCAACCATCGCTGGTGTATCCATGCGGAAACAATTGGAAAAGAACCCCGGGTTGGAATCCGAACTTGAGCGGGTTTTTGAGGAAACCCGCGACGCGGCGTACACCATTATCGACGCCAAAGGCTCGACATCCTACGGCATCGGTATGGGCTTGGCCCGCATCACCCGCGCCGTCTTGCACAACCAAGACGTAGCGTTACCAGTATCGGCGCTGCTTAACGGCGAATATGGTGAGGAAAACATCTACATTGGCACCCCTGCCATCATCAACCGGCGCGGCATCCGCCGGGTTGTCGAATTGGAAATCTCCGATCACGAGATGGAACGTTTCCAACATTCCGCCAAAACTCTCAGGGAAATCCAGGAGGAATTCTTCCCCGCCTAACGTCTAAGCGGATCCCTTAACTTGCAGCAACCGGCACCGTGGCACTGCCACCGACAGGATCGCGGTGCCGGTTTTTGTGTGTGGCACCTTGTCTAGGGGCTAAAGGTTGTAGAGGGCCTAGGGGTGGTCAGAGCGCTAGCGCGTCCGTTTATCAAGTCGGAGATTTCCCGAAATAACGCAAATAACGCGGTAAAACACTAGGGGAAACGCTTCTCGTTGAGACAATCTCCGACTTGAACAAGTGCAGAGCGAGTAACTCGCGGGCTAGTGGCTGCCGGGCCAATGGGTAATCAGAAATCGGCTGACCACATAGCATGAACAAGGGCATCGGCTAGGAGTCCATCGGGTGGGGCGCAAAGGTTTTTGCGGAAAACGGCTGAGGAATGACCAGCAGCTGATTAAAGTTTTCAATTGGAAAATGTATTTAGCAATTGTGCTTTGATCGGGGATGGTGGTTTGGTGAACCGACTACGTGTATCGGTAATTGCCCTGGTGGCGGCGTCAAGTGTCCTGTTGGTGGGCTGCGAGGAGCGAACGGATCAGGCGATGAAGGAGGTAGCGGAGTCGTCGACAAGCGAAACCACCCAGGAAACCTGCACCGACCCGGATCTGGACTTGGCGGAAACCGCCCTCGGGCTATGGCTACCCGCGAAGAAAATTCCGACGCCACAACCTAAGGTGCATTTCTCTTTCGACATCGTGGACAATCAATTCGACCCCTGCGCGACGCTCAGCTGGGTTGTGTTGCGGGGCGCTACGGTCGGCATGGAGGAAGACTCATGGTTGGCGCGCGAATCCGCGATGGATACCGTGCTGTTTTTCCGAGGCGATCAATTGATAACCGACATGAATTTCGTCCTGGGATACCAGATAGATGAAGTAGCTGTGGAAGGCGACAAAGCCACCGTAACCTACGAAGAGCCTGCTTATCCAAGGGTTTCGGAAGGCAAGAAACACACAGTGACATACACCCTGGCGGGGGAGACGGTAAAGAGCGACCCAGCGACCTTACCAGAGGAGCATTCGCTGGAATTAGATTTCACCAAGAACCCGCCAGCGGGCTGGGGCCTATTGTTGCCGCAAGGCAATGCCACAAAGAAGGTCGCGGAGAAAGAAATCGACCACGACATCCTCGCTGAAGTACCGATGGGTGATAGCACAATCTTGTGCAACTTCGCCCAGGGGCGTGGCGTTACCTGCCAGGACCGGACGGAGTCGACATGGCCAGTAAACGTGTCGGAATTTACCCCGTCGGAAGGGGTGCAAACCGCACCTAACGGCAAGACCAATTTCGCAAAAATTGACTTCGCCCCGCCGCCGATCTTCAGGACATCCTATTCAGAGGCCGGAAACATCAGCGCGGAGGAGACGCTGCCGGATGAATCGGTGACTAAAGTGGCCGGGATCTACGTGGATACCCGAGGGGAAACGGTCAAACTATCCGATAACCTGGTGGTTATCGAATTAGGTAAGGGCGTCGCAGAGAAGCGAAACGAGGCGATGTTTGAGTTAGATACCTCCCGGCACCCGAAGGGCTTGAAGGACTGGGATCAATAAAACCCACGGAACGCCTGGCGATTGGGTTTGAGCGTATCCTCGTAAGTCAAGGGCTTAAAACCAATTGCCGCAGGACGTCACAAAAAGGGGAGAGGCTTAATGCACATCGTCGCCCATCGAGGTTTCAGCGGGCGCTACCCGGAGATGTCGCCCATCGCCTACGAAAAGGCCCTTCAACTGCCGATACATGGGGTGGAATGCGATGTGCGGCTGACAAAAGACGGCCACGTTGTCTGCACTCATGATCGGACAATGCTGCGGGTAGCGGGGGTGCGCGCGGTGGTATCCACCTCCACCTTGGCGCAGCTCAAACGGCTGAATATTGGCGACGAATACGCAGTGGGCGCGGCTGCATTCCAACGGATTCTGACGTTGGATGAACTACTTGAGATGGTGTTCGCCACCGACGACAAACACATTTACATCGAGGCCAAACACCCCACCCGCATGGGGCGCATGCTGGAAGAACAGGTCGCGTTGTGCCTGAAATACCATGGTCTCGCGTGCAGCGATCGGGTTCATTTTATTTCGTTCTCCCACGCGGCGGTTCGCCGAATAAATGCCCTGGTTCCCGCCATCGAAACCTTTTACCTGCGGCGGGAATGGGAAGCAAAGGTCAACCCGGCTGACCTACATTTTTCCCACCCGAATAATTTCGGTATTTCCCTCAAGCGGGCGAAGCTCGACACCTGGATTCTGGACCGCGATGCGCAAGTATACGCACCCTACATGTGGACAGTGAATGAACCCGACGACATGCTGTGGGCAGATAGCCACGACGTTGGGGTGATGGCGACAGATTATCCAGATCTTGCGGTAGAGGTTCTGGGTCGGGCTGGGTGAGCGGCGAAACCGTCAGGTAAGTTGTAACTCATGGCTAAGAAGAAACGGAAAGAAAAAGAACAACTCCCAGCGGGGATGAGCCGTCGTCAAGCGAAACTCGCAGCCCGCGCCGCCGAACGCGCTGCCACCGAACGTGACCCGCGCCCATTCCGCGACGTGAAATCCGAAGCAGACTTGATCGCTTTGCAGGAGTTTGTCCCTTCGGCGACGGCGAAAATCGACGTCACAGGCGTCGACCGCGACGTATACCTATGCACGGTGCTGCCGGGCGGAACCGCCGCCATCGTGCGGGAAGGATCCGAAGGCGGCGATGCTTTCGTCGCGCTGCAAATCGGCTCCCGTTCGCACAACCCGCACCGCGACCTAGCTTTCGCGCTGCAGTGGTTACAAGACGCCGCGCCGGGGCAGCAGCTCGTTAGCGTTGCGGCCGACGGCACCGAACCAGCCCTCGTCGAGCTTTTCGACGTTTCCCAGGCGCTCGACATCAACCAGTTCAACGATTTCAACTGGTGGCTGCCGGAAGGCACGGAACTCAGCCCGGAACATGCGCAGGCAATCAAAGTCGCCAACGACAACGTAATGCCATCCCACCGCATTGATGCCGACGTTCACGGCGCCGTCTGGTGGATCGACGCTGGCGAAAAGGCCTACATCCGGTGGGTCCGGCCGGAAGACGAAGACAAAGTGCTGCGCGCTTTGGCCCGGATTGCGGCGAAAGGCGAATTGAAACTAGGCGAAGAAACCAAATTCGCCGGTGTTTTCCGCACCCACGGGGTTGCGGTACCGGTGTGGGACCTCGACCCAACCCGGTCACACACCACCTATCAGGATGAATTGCTGGCATTGGATAAAAAGATCGTCGCGGAATTGGACAACGACGCTCAGCTCACGCCGGAAGAACGGCGGCAATTGCAGAACATTCAGTCGCGCCAGGTGACCATTCGCTAGGGGCAATCAATCCCGGTGTTAGCCCACCCGAATCTGGCAAAAAGGCAGGTACGGGTGGGCTTTTATGTATTTCACTTGCGTCAAAATTAACCCCGGAGGATAAACATGGCTATTGATTCGCTTTTCTTCCCGACGTTCCATGCTGATATTTCATTGTTTGATAGATACCAGACTACTTGTGAATCCATCCTTGAACTCATTCACAAGTAGTCTGACAATTATTGTCCTCAAAAATAAACAGCCTGCCAACCAACGAAAATTCAGTATTTGATCTTCCTACGTATCCGAGACTGACTTAGCTGCACGAGAACCAACTATATATTGAATGCCTGCTAAGGTTAACACGATGAAGCTGCTAGTTAGTATAAAGATCGCAATCACCTCATCAGTTGCATCAGAATACGCTAGAATCGCAACACCCGCACCTTCAATAAATAAGATTAGCGCAATTACAATATAGAGTTTCCAAACCTTTTGGTTTGCCAAACGAAAAGCTTCATCGCTCGACAAAGTAACGGAAGTGCGTAACCCAGCCCACCAGTTCCTTTTTAAACCTTTCCGAGATTCATTTCCGAGGACTGCAATTAGAATACTGCTTATGACCAATGATGCCGAAACAAAATAGAACACTGCGGCTCCCCTCATTTGACTTAAATCTTAATATTTGAAACCATGTAATTCTTCACTTTAAAAACTCTGTCAAAAAGCAAAAGATGGAGTATCAATAGAGACGACATTGAGAATAAAAAGGACCAAAGACCAAAAGTTAATGCAAATCCAACATGAAGCATTATCCCCATACTGAATAGGATTTTACGCACCATTGGTTTGAATAAAAAGCCAATGGCCAAGCAAAATTCAATAATGAGAATAGAATATGTAACTAATTGCCCTAAATACGTCGTACCGAAAACCAATAATAAAACCGTTGAAATATGTTCCGGAGGTGCAAAAGTGGGATCCGTAAGCCAATACCAAATACCCGTTCCATTTGCCCATTCCGGGACAAAAATTTTACCAATAGATGCATGAAAATAGACCACAAAACCTTGAGCAATGAATAAAATCACCGCCGCCCACCAAAACGGGAAAAAATAAGTGAGAGATTTCGCGCTCGGGTAGCGGTTCTCCCAATGCGTTAACCTGAAATCACCAAAATGAAATACCAAAAATATCAACGCAAGAGCCTGCGCAATTTGATCACCCCCATCAATTAGCGGAGACTGAGTAGCGAAGCTCCAAACAACCCAAAAGTGCGCCCAGGATATTATCCCAGGAAGAATCCCAAAAATTACCGCAGCTAAAATGAAAAAGGTCAGTATATAGCTAATTGTCAAATTATCCTGCCAAGCACAATAAAGCCCGTATCTCGCAGCTAACCCATCACAAATAACTCCACTTGGGTAGCTATCGGAAGCAAAGAAAAGAACTTCTCGGGGAGTAAACGTAAAAGTTAGTAATGTTCCCGCCCCAAGAAGAGACCTTGCAATCGCGGAAAGGCGATTATGAGGGGTAAATTGCTTCATCGTTGAACCGACGACAATAAGACGATCCCACAATTTTCTGAAACTCATACTTTGCTGCATTGCTTCCTTGATTCAGTTAATCAGGACAAGACAAATCAAGATAAAGAACTTTACCAGGCATGCCTTCACGCAAACCTCGGTAAGACCATGGAACTGGTGGAGCTTTTGTGATGGATATCTCGCCACATAAGTTATTGTTTTGGGTAGGGTTCGGGAGGTTAAATGGAGTAACACCTTGAAAACATCCTGCATAAGCTGAGACATTGTCACACTCAATCCAGTTTTCCTCCGAAACAGCGTTCATTATTAAATCCGAGTCAAACTCTGAAATGCGCGAACTCCTATCAAGGCCAAAAGCGTATTCTGGCTTAAGGTTTGGCCCCCGCATTGCCGATTTCCATTTGTTTTCTCTCTCGTCGAAAGAATAGATTAAAATTCGGTCATCTCGAGGTGATTTAGTAAAAAAAGCCCACCCTTGTACAGTAAAGGTGCGAATCCGATCCACATTTACCTTTGCATTTTGACTGTACAATTCAACCGAAGGGAGCCATGCCCACATCTGGATACTAATAAAACAATAAACAAGAATAAAGGTTGCTATGGGCAAAGCTCCTGTAGCCCTAGCTTCAGCACAGTCAGATCTCTCGTTTTTCATCACGAACGGCTTCCATTACATCCACAACTAAAGCCTCCCGTGAAGCAGCCTGAATATGGCTTCGTCGCCCAACCCACCGCCAGGCACCCGCCCAGAGCGCTCCACCTACCACAACTGCCACTAAACCTGTCACGACTACGGTGTTATGAACAGCAGCTGCTGCATATGCAACACAGACGACCGCAACTCCGCAAGCAGGTCTTACTCTTTTCATGCTATAACTGGGTGCTTTCTTTGCAGCATAGTCGACAACAATATTTGATAAGTCAGACATCCCTTGTTCAACTTCAACTGGATCACCGCTCCTTAACTGCATGAGCACTGAACGAAGCTCATGTCTGTAAATACTTGGAAGATCGTTGATAGTTTTATTAACAGCGGTTTCATACTGTCCAAAGGTGAGATTCTTCGGCATCTGAACTTGGAATCCTATGTGTTTCGCAACGGGGCCAATTCCAAACAGTATCCCCTTTAAGATATCATCGTCAGATACATTCACATTAGCCAGTTTTACAGATTGCACTCGATCTTCAATAGAAGTTTGTCGATCCTCTGCTTGCGCTAGATTAACGCTGCCAAAAACCAAAGAAAATGCCGATAGCACGGAAAAGAGCGCCTTGAAGAAGAACTTAACAGAACTCCATGACTGTTTTTGTGGCGAGAAAACGAGTGGTGCCAAAGCCATTTCAAATCTCCATCGGTCTGCGTTTAATTCATATTTCAAACATTCAACTTTGCCTTACATTTCATTGCACAACCTAAGTTGAATTCCATTTATATTTCAGCATATTGCTAACGGAAAAACTGAAACTTTACTCCAGGTTCTTCCCATTTTCTAGGCAAGTTGAATTACGCTCAGGCTAGCAAAGGCAATCCATCTCGACAATAGGTTTTTACAAATTCATTGAGCAGCACTTAGATAAGATGCAACATAGGTGAAGCCTAGAAGCTTCAAAAGTGCAGTATATTCGTATTATTGCGAGTCTTACATAAATTAAATTTCCCACGCATCATGGACTCGAAATACAATAAGCGGGGGTAAAAGGTGGGGTGGGGTTGCCGTTGGTTGGTAGATATTGAGGTTTTCTCACCAGAGTTTTTTGTGGTTGAGGTGTAGGACGGTTAAAGCGGTTCTTGCGATAGCTGTAATGCTCTAAGGGTATGAGGTAACACGCCGTAGAGCTTTGAGTTGTTTGAATATGGCGTTTGCTCGTTCTGCTGGTGCCCCGAGACTATTAAGGCGACGGTTGTACTCGTATTCTTCATCTGTTAGATTTTTCCCTTTGATCGGTGTATATACGTTTTGACCTGCACCGATGTAGCCTTTGTCGGCAAGAACGCGAATATCAACGTTGTTTATCGCATGAAGGACATGCTCGCGTTCTGCGGTGATGTCGTGAGTTGATCCAGGCGATACCGGTGATACCCACAGTGGGTACCCGCTATCGTCAGTCAGTACTTGTACGTTTCCGCCAAACGCTTTGTGTTTGCCGGAATACCACAGGTCATGACGACTTTTCGGGTTCTTTACTGCTACACGATCTGTCCGGATGAGTGTTCCGTCCAGACAGACGAAGAGATTATTGTTGCCCTCGGCATGCTGTAATGCGTCTAGAAGGGTAGGGCTTTTTAAGGAAACAACCTTCAGTGCTTCATGGATGTAGCGGTAACCTGTAGCTTGCGAAACTGAACTGCCGTGGGTTTTGTTCCTAGGTGTTTGCTTTGTTTCCTATTATTTCTTGTTGGTGGTTGGTGTTCTACTATTCCGTTTCGACCTCGGCTGGTGTGCGGTAGCCTAGGTTTTCGTGGAGTCTGGTTTCATTCCACCAAGTAACCCATTGAAACGTGGCGATTTCGACTTCTACAGCATCGACCCATCTGCGGGGATTGATGAGTTCATTTTTATAAGGAGCCGTTGACATTTTCCGCCAGAGCATTATCGTAAGAATCTCCTACCGTGCCGGTTGATGCAGCAATTCCGCACTCTTTAAGCCGTTCATTGTACACAATGCTTACGTACTGTGCGCCGTGGTCAGCATGGTGAATCAGCCCAGTAGTTTCTTTAGCTGAAGCGATCGCCTGACTAAGAGCTTGAAGGGGCAATGCATGAGTTCGTAGTGAATCTGATAGCGCCCAGCCGACAATCTTACGGGAGAATACATCGGTGACAAAAGCTGCGTACACAAACCCCTTACTGGTCCGTACATAGGTAATGTCAGCAACCCACAAATGGTTGGGACGACTGGCTGTAAAGTCACGGTTAACCAAGTCTGGTCGGGTGTCTGTTTGCGTGCCTTTACGGGTGGTGATCGGGGTTTTACCTTTGCTTTTACCGCACACACCCGCCAAACGCATCACACGTGCTGGGGTGACTATTGGCCGTGAACAAAGGGTGCGCGGGGAAATATGCTTTCGTTGATGGGCGTGTTTTTGAACGAAATGAGCACATTGCGGCGAATTTTATTGCACAATAGTTCCCATACTCTTGCTCGGTGACTCTAGTCACATAATGATGGCGGTTGGGTGGATGCTATGGAAACTGTAATTGAAACATTAAATGGGATCATTTGGTCGCCAGCCTTGGTGTTCTTGTGCTTGGCGGTCGGGGTGTTTTTCACCCTCGCCACGGGATTTCTCCAGATTCGGTGCATACCCGATATGGTCAGCCAAATTGTGGGCGGTAAGAAATCGGAGTCTGGCGTTTCTTCCTTTCAATCGCTGATGATCTCGCTGGCGGGTCGGGTCGGCGTGGGCAATATTGCTGGCGTGGCCACCGCTATTGCGTTCGGTGGGCCCGGCGCGGTTTTCTGGATGTGGATGGTTGCGCTTTTGGGTTCGGCGACGTCATTTGTGGAATGTACGCTGGCGCAGATTTACAAGGAAAAGGATAAAGACACCGGCGAGTACCGGGGTGGGCCTGCTTATTACATTGAAAAGGCATTCAAGCACACCGCTGCGGCGCCGTTCATGCTGGTGTATGCCATTGTCTTTGCGGTTTCCATGATTTTGGCCACCTCTTATTTCTTGCCCGGAATCCAGGCGAACGGTGTGGCTGCCGCAATGAAGAACGCTTGGGGTGTGGATTTCTATATCACCGCTGCGGTTTTGGGTGTGACTCTTGCGGTCATCATCATTGGCGGAATTAAGCGCATTGCTAGTTTCGCGGCTCTGATTGTTCCGTTCATGGCAGTGCTGTACATCATTGCATCTATCGTTGTGATGATCATCAATTACGACCGGATTGACGACGTGTTCAGCCTGATTTTCCGTTCCGCTTTTGATAAGGAGGCGGCGTTTTCCGGCATGCTTGGTGTGGCCATCATGTGGGGTGTGAAGCGTGGTATTTACTCTAATGAGGCAGGGCAGGGCACTGGGCCGCAATCGGCGGCGGCTGCTGAGGTTTCTCACCCGGCTAAGCAGGGGTTTGTGCAGGCGTTTGCGGTGTATATTGACACGTTGTTTGTGTGCTCGGCGACGGCTTTCATTATTATCTCCACCGACATGTACCGGGTGTTCCAGGGTGAAAGCGAAGACGGTGCTGTCGTGTACGCAGGTTCCATTAACCCGGATGTCCCGGTTGGTCCTGGTTTCGTGCAGGAAGGCCTCAATACGTTCGCCGCGGGTCTGGGTCCTAGCTTTGTGGCGTTGGCGGTGGCGTTGTTTGCCTTCACCACTGTGCTTGCCTACTACTACATGGCGGAAACTAATGTTGCTTATTTCAACCGGTGGATTCCGAACCGGTCGGCGCGCCGTGGAATCATTTGGGGTTTGCGGGTGCTGGTCGTGATCTCAGTGGTGGTGGGCGCGGTCACCACTCCTGGTACTGCGTGGGCGTTGGGTGATATCGGCGTGGGACTAACCGCTTGGCTTAATATCATCGCAATATTGTTCTTACAGGTTCCGGCGCATAAAGCGCTGTGGGATTACCGGAAGCAAAAGAAAGCTGGTCTCGATCCACACTTCAACCCGGAGGAGTTGGGCATTAAGAATGCCGATTTCTGGGTGGAGCGGAAAGAGCAGGGCTGATTTTTAAGACTCGGGTGAGCGATGGGCGTCGAAAAGCAAAACGGATTACATATCAACGCCACGATTGGGCGGACGATCCCGCTGACCACGCTTGAGCGCACCTTCGAGCCTGGGAAAATGTACGCCATTACCGGCGTGAATGGCGCCGGTAAAACCACCTTGCTTCTTACGCTGGCTGGGCACCTTGAGCCTTTCGACGGCACCGTCAGCCTCAACGGTGTTTCGCCTGGTGATGTCACCAATTCCGGGCGGATTAACCACATCGACGATCCCATTTTTCTGCCCGATCTCAGTCTTGGGGAACACATCGCTCTGATTGAACGTAAGGCAAAGATCGACCTCACCGAGCAACTGGAACCCTGGCAGCTCGACGAATTAGCGGCATTGCCGCCGAGCTATCTCTCCAGCGGCCAGCGGCAGCGCGCCTACCTGGCAACCCAGCTTTATCTACCGGCGACTGTGCTCATTATGGATGAGCCCGAACGACATCTCGACGCAGCCTGGCAGGCTTTTCTTGCCGAGGAACTACGCGCCATAGCGGACACCGGGGTGACCATTATCATCGCAACCCACAGCGAGGATATGTTGTGGGCCTGCGACGAGCGGGTGCTGCTCTAATGAAAACCTACCTCGCGCGCACCGGCGACATTGTGTATATCGCCGTGGTTTTCGCTATCTGCGCCGGGCTTATCATCAGCGTCGGAACCGCACTCCTCCCCGAATTGCCGCAGGTAACCACCCGGGTTTCCAAGGCGGTGGCGGTGGCTGCCGCAATCGCCGCGGTTCTTCTGAGCAATGTTCTGGCGGAACAACTCTTGCCGCTGCGGGCGCTTTCGCGGCACCGTTGGGTGTACCACGCGAAGCTCACCCGCACCATGTCTGGCATCGACCACTATGCACTTCTTCAGCTCTTGGTGGTTACGGTCGGTGCGGCGGCAATCGGTACCGCACTCGACTTTTGGTGGCAATTGGCGACCATCGCCGCAGTAAGCCGCATCCTGTTCGGCATGCGCAATTGGACGCTGGCCGAACTGCTAACGGCCGGACGCACCCGCGACATTGGTCTCGGCGGGATCAATATCCAGGATTCTGAACTGGTTTCTAACGCCATCGCGGCGACCGTCATTACTCAAACCCCACAGTGGTGGCGTAAGCAAGCACCCACCGCGAACTATCTTTTGCTTGCTTTTCGACGCCTCTACCGCCGCTTCTACCTGCCACTTATCGCCCTTGATATTCTGCTTTACACAATCGCCCTCGCGGCCGGTATGCCGCAGCTTTCCTGCTTTGGTTTCCTTCTCGGCTGGGGAATCGTCGGTGCCGGAATAGCGCGGGCTGCCACATTTGGCACGCTGACCACCGCAGCTGCCCACCGGGTGCGGCGCTTGTTCATCGCGATTCACACACTACTCGCGGTCGGAATACTACTTACGCTGTGGCAACCGCACGGGTTACTACCCGCCATCATCTGCGCGGCCATTTCCGTCGGGTGGATAGCAACTGCTCGATCCAAACCGCGCACCGTGACCAACTTCGTGGTGATGGATTCGGGTTTCGGTTTCTCCATCTCGCCCGATGTGGCCAGCTATTATCTCGCAGGACTTATCGCAGGCGTTACCTTCGCAGCACTTGCCGCCTGGTCGCTGTAAGTTATATAGAAGTATTGCCATATTTTCTACTTGGGGGATAAGGTGACTGATATCAGAGAGTGCACCTATTCATTAGGCTTACTGCGATGCAACTTAGCGGTGGCATCAGGTTCAGTCCAGTCTTGAAGGATCTGGCTAGCCTGCCGGATCAACAGCTCATATGGTTGCGAACTGATGACGATTTTCTTCAACGAATCTCGATCCAGCTTCGCCATCTGGTTCAGTTATATGTATCGACAAGTACCGTAAATAGGACAAGCCAAGGTGTAGCGCTGTTCTTTTATTGCCATCGCCGAAAGGGTGTCCTTTGGCGATGTGAACTATCAATGCGGCTGCGCGGTCATAGGGTGATGCATATCTAGGTCGGTGATTGCTAAATACTTGAAAAGGAGCGTAAACGGCAGATTCCAAAAGATCTTTTTCTACTGAGTATCCGGAGTATGCTTCTGGAACCCCTTCACTAGTTTTTCGTTTACCGCATCTTTTATTAAGCTCACACGCGAGACTGACGAGGAAAGCTGCAACACGTTCCTCGTCAGTCTGCTGTGAAGATTTTTTTGGAGACAACGCTATCGCTTGGCAAGTAGTTCAAATGTGCGATGCCATTCCTTTTCAATTTCGATTGCAGTCTCAAGCATGTCTTCAAAATTGAAGTCGGTATTATTGAATATTTCTGCCGGAGCTGTAGGGGCAGGTTCACCTGAACGGATACGATCGGTGAATTCTTCACGAATCGTGGTGATGCTGAGTGGCTGTTCAGACTTTGCATCGTGCGGAAGCCCTCGCCGAGCCTCAAGCCATGCACGACCATGACTAATTTCTGAAAGCTCTTCTGAAGAATACGCGTTATAGAAAGCAACTACATTTTCAACAACGCTGCGTTCATACGACGAAAGTGTAGTTGAATCCCCATTCGGGATGAATGAAACGATCCATCCGTCAGCAATTCTGTCCGAACGATCACGCAAGGACTTTGGTACAGGCCCCATGGTCCATGCCTGCAGCTCTTCATTGAACAAAGGCATTCCGGTCCAAGCTAGATGCCAGCCTTGAGAGAAAAAGCACAACTTATAAAGTCGCATTTTGTCAATGCTAGGAACCAGCTCAGTAATCAGCTGACCCACGTTGTACACAGTTGCCATGTTTCCCTCCTTTTGCTGACGAATTATGAAAGCAAATATTAAGTGTCAGCCATTCTACGCTTTACGTTGGTGATTTCATAGCGTTAGAAATGGAATGGTGAAAATCTCATGGAAGTTGATCACATCAACACTGGCTCAGGTCACTGTATTTCCATAACTCACTTTTACCTTATAACGGCATATATAGAGTCCAAGGTTGGTCTCCCCAAGTCGATGATAAGCAAGATGTTAATTATCGCCATACAGCATAAAACCCCGCCCGGAACACCGATGTAATCGGAGTAACCCCGGCGGGGCGGACTACCCGAGGGCGTCGAAAAGCAAAGACTATTGCAGGGAGGAGAACAGTTGGGCGGCAGCCGCCTCGTCCCACAACACGACGCTGCCGACATCGTAATCGCCGAAACCAGCAACCGGAACAGTCTCGGTTGCAAGGCCGCCGCGCATGGCAAGCCCGACCCGCGCGAGATTCCACACATGGTCGGATTCCCCAACGGTAAAACTACCGGTGACGGTATTGATCGTCGGCATGATCCGCAGCGGATTAGCCAGGGTACCTGTCGACGACGTCTTCTTCACCAACGCAGTGAAGAACTCCCGCTGTCGCTGTACCCGATCCAAATCCCCCATCGGGGTGGCGCGGGTACGCACGTAACCCAACGCGGTCGGACCGTCAATCGTCTGACAGCCGGCACCGATGTACAAATTAGCCAGCGGGTCCTCGATGGGGTACTCCGGGCACACCTCAATACCACCGACTGCATCGACAACATTGGCAAGACCGCCCATGCCGATCTCGGCGTAGTGGTCGATCCGCAGCCCGGTGGCTTCCTCCACCGTTTGGCTCAAAAGCGGAGCGCCGCCGAAGGTAAACGCCGCATTGATCTTATTCATCCCATAGCCCGGAATGTTGACATAGGAATCGCGCGGCAACGAAATGAGGGTGGCTTTCCCGCTACGCGGAATATGCAACAACATAATCGTGTCGGTGCGCATGGAACCGATATCGCCACCGGTGCCAAGCCGCTGCACATCTTCTTCGCTCAGCCCGGTGCGAGAATCCGAGCCAACCAAAAGCCAGTTCGTGCCAGCGGTATTGGCGACGTGCTGCACCGGTTCAGCGTCGGTACGGTTTAACCGGGAATCAAGCCACAACGTACCGGCGATACCTAGAACTAAGACGATGGCGATGAGCCAGGTAAACCCAGCCACACAACCGCGAGGCCGGAACCGACGGCGGCGGCGCGCCGGGCTGGCCGGAATGTGGGCCGGTTGTGCGGGGCGCGCCGGAGCCGATTGTTGGTGGTAATTGCTGGGGGCGGCCTGAGTCTGCTGCGCGGGCGGGAAGTACTGCTTAGGTTTGGGCGGTTGCTGCTGCGGTTGGTGTTGCCGCTGCTGCTGGGCCGGAAATTCCTCGTAGCGGGTGGCAGGCTGCTGCCTCGGCGCGGGCGGTTGTTGTTGCGGCCGTGTCGCGCCGCTGCCGTCGCGGCGTGGCCTGCGCACCGGGGCGTTTCCATGAGTCGGGTTGCTTGCCGACGACTGCGTGGTCGGGGTGCCGCGCCGGAGGACGGGGCGGCCAAATCGATCCTTGATTATTTCCCCCTGCGCATTGCGGAGGTAGTCATCATTGCGGGAACCCTGCGAAGTCATAGGGTTAAGACTAGTAGAAAACGACGGTGGGTTAGCGGTGCGCAGCCTAAAACTTACAAGCCTAAAAAGCCTAAATGACCGCGCAGCAGGGCATAGCCCACAAACGCAACGATGTCGATGAGAAAATGCGCGACGATCAGTGGCCATATTCGTGCGGTTTTATAGAAATAAGCCCCGAAGATCAACCCCATAATAATATTGCCGAAACCGGCGGAAATTCCCTGGTACAGGTGGTAACTGCCCCGGAGCAATGCCGATAAACTAAGTGCCCACAGTGGGGAAACATTCAGTTGCTTCAACCTGCTTAGAAACCACAGCACCACGATGATTTCTTCGGCAAAGGCGTTCGCCGCCGACCAGATAATCAAGACTGGCGCTTCCCACCAGACGTTATCCAGCGCGGAGGGGACTACTTGTTTGCTCCAGCCAAAGTGCACCGCCGCCACATACAACGCCAGGCCCGGCACCCCGATGAGGGCGGCTAGCCCCACGCCGTGTGCGATATTCGTCGGCCAGCGTTCCACATCGGAGTTAAGTCTGCGCCCCAGCAAAAACAACGCCAAAAAGCCCCAGCCGAATAGCACCGCTGCGCTGCATAATTGCAAGGCCAAGTCGATCCACATGACCGTCGACTGGTGGTCGGTGATCGTGGCTGTCTGCTCATTCAATGGCTCAGGTTGAGCCAGCGAATTGATCAATCGCAGCGCCGAGCGTAGTCCTGATATCCCGAAGGTGATAACAAGGACGATCGCTATCTCCTGTAGTAGTTTCTTCCGGCTTTCCTGCATAGGCTATTCCTCCACGCGGCGGTGTGGGTCCGGCACCAACGATGCTGCGAGGCTTAATAATTCGCTTTGCGACGCCCGCAACGCCCCCACATGAATCGGGGTGCGAATCCGCTGGAACGGAAGTGAAACAGCAGCTAAGCCAGACATATTAAACATCGTGCCCCACGGCGTCCATTGCGTTTGGGCATAGAAATCATCTTCCGGCTTCATGGCCGAAAAATACCCAATCGGCGGCGGATCGAAAGTCAGCATCGGGCTGAGCAGGACATCAATATCCCAGGCCCGAAGCAACTGGGACCGCACAGACATGAATTCCGCCACGGCCGCGTCGCGGCGGCGAGGTCCGATTCCCAACCCCAGGTCTCGAAGCCACGACACGATAGGGGAGGCCTCGCCAGTAATCTTCGTTGACCGCAACGCCAGGATGTCTTTAAACGCCGCGAACGGCGCGTCACCATAGGGACGCCTGACCGGAATGACCGTATGCCCTGCCGCGCTTAACCTCGCTGCGGCCGCATCCACGGCGGCACCTAAGTGGTCGGCGAGGTCAGCTTCCGCATGAACCGGTTCGAATAACACCCCGACCCGCAAGGGGCGCAGATCGGAAACCAGGGGGATATCATGCACAAACGCGGCGTCGGCCACGGTTGCGGTGATAAAACCTTGGGCGACCGGATTGGCAAAACCCACCGAATGCGTGGGCTTGAAGCCTACTAAGCCAGTGCACGCAGCCGGGACCCGGATGGAACCGCCGCCATCCGAGGCATGCGCGGCCCGCACCAGCCCGCGCGCGACCATGACGGCCGCCCCGCCGGAGGAGCCGCCGGGCGTATGCCCCGGCAGTGTCGGGTTATCGGGGTGGGGTAACCCAACCGGCTCGGTATAGGCGGTTAACCCCATCTCCGGGCTTAAAGATTTGCCGGGTACGAGCGCCCCCTGGCGTCGAAAAGCATTGACAAATTCATCCGTATCTTCGGCGATATATTTCCGATGCACCGAACCCATGGTGGTGGGCATACCTGCGACGTCCGCTAAATCCTTCGCCGGGATAATCCAACCACTGAGTCTTCCCGAATGGGGGGGAGTGGCGGAAGGATCAAAAAACGCAAAACCATGCTCTTCCGGGCGCAGTTTTTCTACCGCCGCGCATAATTGCGCAAAGGACTCTACGGATTCTGCCATGGTGCAAGAGTACCCGGTAACTGTCGCACACTAACAAATACCCGATAAGCTGTAATGCCATGAGCGCCACTGTTTCCTACCTCGGCCCCGCAGGAACATTCACCGAAGCCGCCCTGTGGAAATTCGCCGAAACCGGGGTATTTCGCACCACCGACATCACGCCACTTCCGGCAACCAATCCGCGCGAAGCAATTGATGCCGTGCGGGATGGTGCCGCGGATTTCGCCTGTGTCGCCATCGAAAACTCCGTCGACGGCCCCGTCACCCCCACTTTCGACGCCATTGCTGCCGGCAGCGGCGTCCATATTTATGCCGAACTGGACCTTCCCATCGCCTTTGCGATGATGCTGAAACCCGGCACCGAGCTATCGCAGATCCACCGCGTGGCAACCCACCCGGTTGCCTATCAACAAGTGAAAACGTGGCTGGCGGAAACCATCGGGGAACACGAATTCATCCCGGCCTCCTCCAACGCGGCCGCCGCGCAACTCGTCGCCGACGGCGGCGCCGACCTCGCCGCAGCGCCCACCCGCTCGGCGGACTTATTCGGCCTTGACATCGTCGCCGAAAACATCGCGGATGTCGCCGGTGCCCGCACTCGCTTTGTCGTGGTCGGCTCCAGCGGCCTGCCACCTAAGCCCACCGGGGTTGACCGCACCGCAGTGGTATTTACGCTGCGCAACGAACCCGGTTCCCTCGTCGCCGCCCTCACCGAGTTCGCGGTGCGGGGCGTGGACCTATCCCGGATTGAATCCCGACCCATCGAAACCGGGTTAGGTACCTACCGCTTCCACGTTGACCTCAACGGGCATATCGCCGACCCCCTTGTGGCCGAAGCGCTGCGCGCGTTATACACTCATTGCGATTCCATTAGGTTTTTAGGCTCCTGGCCAGTGGCGCAAGCAAACGACCGCGAATTGGAACTCAATCAACACCGGAAACGATTAGCGGAAGCCGACGCGTGGGTGAAAGCCGCAGCATTAGGGCAGGAAAGCGAGGCAGAATAAGTGGGCGGAAAAATCATTCTCATGCGGCACGGCCGAACGCTTTCCAATGCACGCCGCTATCTCGATACCCGACCCCCTGGAGCGGAACTCACCGAAATGGGCCGCTCGCAAGCACTCGCGGCTGGGCAACGGCTGCGCGAAATCGCCCCGGAACTGGGGCTTGCCGTCAGCTCCATTGCGCTACGCGCCCAACAAAGCCTGCACCTGGCGATGCTGGGCTACGGTGCACAAACCAGTGGGGAACTTGGGGTTGGCGTTTCCGCCGTACCCACCGCAGTCCTACCTGGATTACACGAAATCTATTGCGGCGATTACGAAGGCCACAATTCCGAGGAAGCCCACCAGCACTACAATCAGGCGCTAACCGGGTGGAAGGCTGGACACCTTGATGTGGGACTTCCCGGTGGCGAAACCCCACGGCAACTCCTGGACCGCTATGTTCCTTCCCTCCATAAGGCCTACGAACAGGCGGCAGGCAAAGACCTTTTTGTCGTATCGCACGGTGCTGCGATTCGCCTGATCGGGCTGCACGGAACCACATGCGACCGCTCCGTTATCAATGACCGGTACATCGCCAATGGTTCCCTTGCCGTTATCGAACCAACCGGCGACTTCGGCAGCTGGCGGTGTTTACACTGGGCGGACGAGGTCGTCTGATACGGAAGAATAAGCCTGATCGCAGCGGATAAGAATCTAGAAGTTTTCACGGTCTGCCAGCAAGTACATGTGGGTCGATGGGCGCTGCGGCTTGGGCAATGAATCATTCAACACACGGGGTTTAGATGAGGCAGCGCTCTATTAGTTCAGGCCCAGCGCTCATAACTGGTTTACACTAACGATTTGGGTTTCCCATCGGACGGAGTGATTTGCCACCGTAAGCCCTGCTTATTCGTTGTCACCATTCGCTTAGTGAGAATGAATGCAACAGAGTGACTGTTCAGCGGCGTGCGAGTGGTGACGTTAAAACGTCGACAAGTGAAGCCCAAGCCCACCTAAACTTGTTAAACGCTGCGGCTACGTCGGTAAGGTGGGGCAGTTGCCGCATAACCTTAAAAACTTCGCGGTGGCGTATTCACAGGCACGTCCTTCTTGGCGAGTTCAGCAAGTGTTGCGGATGGTAAGCCGCTATCTGTCAGTTGTCGATATAGTTCTTCCTTGATTCTTCTTATAAGGGAAGAGTGCTGTACAGCATATTCCTCCAGGATCTGCCTAATAGCTGGGGGAAGATCGGACTCAATCTCGTGACGGTGCCCTTCCGTTTCCGCTTGCTTCTGGCATTCAAGCACCAGTTCCTGACCAGAAGTAAAACCATAGGCCCCTGCTACACCGTCAAGTTTGGTAGAAAGAGTTTTCGATCGAACTCCCTCTTTTTGCAACGCTTCTACAACGATCGTGGCTAAGTAACCAAACTCGATTTTCTTTGTTGCCAAATCGGCTACTGTACGTTCTACTGATGTCACTGGTAAGCCATCAACATTGACAACGTCTGCCCAGGAGACTCCACGATTAACATAGATATAAATGTCGTCTCGAGACGTTTGTTTCCTTGTCGTTGAAGTAAACGTTAACTTCGCTGGAATCAAGTCCCCAATCCGATGGATAAGCGCAGCAGATTCATGCGAAACGACAAGCTTTTCTTCTAATTCCCATCGTTCATCAGGGAACAGATCTCCGCCTAGTGCAACCCAAGCAACGCGGATGTCCGTGAAAGGCCCATGTTGGGCTGATGGCAAAAGGTACACTCCTTGACGTACTCGCATGACAACGCCTTTGTCGGCCAGGCGCCCCAGCTGAAGTCGACTAACGCCTTCCCGTTGGGCTTGCGCGGTAGTGATAATCCCCCATTGCTCGGAAGCGGCTAGCTCCAGCGCCTCTAAAACTTCAATATTCTTCATTTGTATCACCTAATTTACTTTGTTTGTATCATTATAGGCGATACAAACAAAGTTTAGCTAAAAGAAAGATGATACAAATCTAGTTGCGCATCAGTGGGTAGTGTCAGCTATACCTACCGGCTTCCGAGGCGACAGAATTGTCATGAAATGAACAAATCATGTGCGGAAAGGTTTTTACTAGTGCATTCGTGGTATCGGATTAGTTCCAAACGCCGATCATCAAATCTGATAGAGGTTGAAGTCGCGTTGAAAAACTTGCGATGTTGGAAAGCGCTTTGGCACCAATAACTCGTCTCGCACGATCGAATTACGGAACTTGTGCCTTGAAATTTTGAACGTGTGAGAAGCCATTACGAAATGCAT
Source organism: Corynebacterium sp. (assembly GCF_030532965.1). Lineage (GTDB taxonomy): Bacteria > Actinomycetota > Actinomycetes > Mycobacteriales > Mycobacteriaceae > Corynebacterium. Next base: position 21,213 of record NZ_JAUNKC010000028.1, on the reverse strand, counting down.
GGACAGCTGAATCACCACGTTAGAGCCTGGCGCGTGAAAGGGGGCGCAGTAATCACGTTTTCTACTAGGCGTAGCCGAGTCGATCCAGATCGTCTTCATCTAGACCGAAATAGTGGCCGACTTCGTGCATAACGGTGATGCGGGTTTGTTCCACTAGTTGTTCTTCCGTGTGGCAGAAATTTTTTAGCGCCTGCCGGTAAATGGTGATGGTGTCGGGAAGATAGCCGGTGTGGTCGAAGGTGCGTTTCGGCAACGCCACCCCGTGGTACAGGCCAAGCGTCCACGGGTTATCGGGGTTAAAGTCCTCAATAAGGAAGACCACGTTTAAGATGTGCTGCATGATGTCGTCGGGGATGCTGGCTAATGCCTGATCCACGAGTTCTTCGAACCGCTCGTCGCTAATGTCAATCACTGCACATCTCCTGGTGGCGGGTGGGGTTTAGTGTTCTACTTTGTCCAATGCTTCGGGGTTGACGATGGGGGAACGCTCCGGACGGTTTTCTGGAGGATTGCCGTTAATGGTGAAGGTTTCCTTTGCTGAGCCGACAAGGGTACCGAGGTTATCGCCGTCGGCAAACATTAGTGAGCAGTTGACGCTGTGGGAACCGCGGTTCCAGGAATTTGCGGGCAGCGAGGTCCAGAGCGGCTGCAGGGTGGAACGGTAGAGTTGTTCCTCACCGCCGAGGTATTCCCGAGCGGCTTGGGTGCAGGCTTTACGTAAGTGGGAATCCTGATCTTCGATGCTAGGGGTTCCATCCGGGAATACCGTCTTGAGATCGACGATCGCGGTGGTTTCCAATTGATGCGGTTCGGAACAGTCGACTGCTTTGGTGGCGCTGGCGCTGTCCACAGCGACACAGGAGCCGACGGCAAAAACGCGGGATTGATCCTGCTGGGCGGCTTTGCCGGTTGTGGTGATGACGGTGCCGGAGGAGTCGGTTGCCTGAACGCCGCAGAGCAAGGTGCGGTCGCCAGCGTCCCAGGACTCCTGCGGCGGCAGGATGGATGCAACAGAGTACCGGCCGAGCGGGTCGAAGGAGCCACCTAAGTATTCCATGGTGACATCCAGGCACAATTCTTCACGCAGCTGTGCTTGCCGTGTTTGATTCGGCAGTTTGGCGGTGGCACCAAACTCGGAGGATGGGTATACGGCGAGGTCTTCGCGGGAGGCCACCTCAAAGCGGTGCGGGCCAGCGCAGTCGGTTTGTTCGAAGGAGGCAATCGCGCCGCCGTCGAGTTTCCAGGTGAGGCAGGACCCGACGTCGGCTGAGGTGAACGAAATGGAGTTTGTGGCATCGTCGCTTTGCGACGCCTCAGACTGCACCGGGGCGACGGGTTGCGGGGTGGAGGAGGATACGAGTTTGTACCCGCCGATCGCTGCTACTGTAGCAAGGGCTGCTACGAGTGCGATTCTCAAAGCTTCTGCGGAACGCCATTTCTTATCCATAGTTATTCCATCATGCCTTAGTAATCAGCGTGCGCAAAGCATAACGGTCCGTCCGGTAGACCGATGTGCACCACTCCACCGGTCGGTGATTTGCCCGGGAAAGCCGCACCACCTTGAGTAATGGGGTTCCTTTGTCTACTTCTAGCAGTTCAGCTTCTTCGATTGTTGCCGCGACTGCGCTGACTATCTGCTCCGCATCGGTGATGGCGATTCCGTAATGGTGTTCCAAAATGGCGTAGACGGATTTATACACGTCGTTTTCCAATAAGTCTGGGGCAAGGGCGGAATTGTACCAACCGTCGTCAATGCAGAATGGTTTTTTATCGCCCAGTCGGAGGCGCCGTAAATGGGTATGGGGTTGGTTAGGCGGGGAATTGAAGAAGGCTCGGATGTCTTCTGGGGCGGCGGACCAGGCTGATTGCAGAATCTTAGAGGTGGATTCAATGTTCTGTGCGGACATTTCGTCGGAGAAACTAGCCAGGTGGACTCGGGCGACCAAGGGGGAATGTGCCACGAAAGTTCCTTTGCCGCGGGCGCGTCTCAGTTTTCCGCTGGCAACCAGATCGCCGATGGCGCGTCGCACCGTGATGCGGGAAACGCCATAGGTTTCTTCCAGTACCCGTTCACCGGGCAACATGTCGCCGGGTTTTAACTGGTGGGTACAGTAATCTTCAAGGATCTCCCTGAGTTGTTGGTGCTTCGGAGTGTCTGTTCCGTCAGTCAGGGTCCTGGCGGGCAGCTCCATAAGAGTGTCGGCCATGTATATCATTCTACCCCTAGTGGTAATAACCAGTACCGGATTTTGGGTTAGGGGTTCTGTAATACCCCGACATTACCGGTAGGCTGATAGGCATGATTGACCTGAAATTCCTACGCGAAAATGCCGACGTTGTCCGCCAATCCCAACTCACTCGCGGCGCTAACCCAGATTTAGTGGATGAGCTCATTGCTGCAGATGAGGCCCGCCGGGTCGCCATTAAGACGGCGGACGAATTGAAGAGCGAGCAGAATGCGTTTGGGAAAAAGATAGGTCAAGCAACACCTGAGGAACGGCCAGCGTTATTGCAAGGTTCCAACGAGCTTAAGGCCAAAGTAAAGGCGGCGGAAGAGGCGCGAAAGGCGGCGGAAGCTGCCGTTAATGACCTGCAGATGCAGCTGGACAACGTGGTGGAGGGCGCTCCTGCTGGCGGCGAAGATGACTTCGTGGTCTTAGAACATGTGGGTCAGCCACCTAGCTTCGATTTCGAGCCTAAGGATCACCTCGATCTTGGGCTTTCGCTGGGGCTCATTGATATGGATCGCGGAGCCAAGGTGGGTGGCGCCCGGTTCTACTACCTCACCGGCGACGGGGCCTTCCTGCAGCTTGGTATGTTGACCTTGGCTGCGCAGAAAGCCAAGGCGGCTGGTTTTACGCTCATGATTCCTCCGGTATTAGTGCGGCCCGAGGTGATGAGCGGCACCGGTTTCTTAGGCGCGCATTCGGATGAGATTTACTACCTTGAGCGTGATGATCTGTATTTGGTGGGCACCTCCGAGGTGGCCTTGGCTGGCTATCACCAAGATGAGATTATTGACCTTTCGCAAGGGCCGGTGAAGTATGCCGGTTGGTCGTCGTGTTTCCGTCGAGAAGCGGGATCGTACGGCAAAGACACCCGAGGAATTTTGCGGGTACATCAATTCGACAAACTTGAGATGTTTGTTTACTGCAAGCCGGAAGACGCAGCAGCCCAGCACCAGGCGTTATTGGACATGGAACGTGACATGCTCAAGGCGGTCGAAGTGCCGTATCGCATCATCGATGTTGCTGGCGGCGACTTGGGCTCCTCGGCGGCGCGGAAGTTCGACACCGAGGCGTGGATCCCCACCCAACAGACGTACCGGGAGCTTACCTCCACATCCAACTGCACCACCTTCCAAGCCCGCCGGTTGCGTACTCGCTACCGCGACGATAATGGCAAGGCGCAGGTTGCTGCCACATTGAACGGCACCCTGGCTACTACCCGGTGGTTGGTTGCGATTCTGGAGAACAATCAGCAGGCCGACGGTTCTGTCGTTGTTCCGGAGGCGCTACGGCCGTTCGTGGGTAAAGACGTTTTAGAGCCGATCAAGTAACCCCTTAAACACGTAAGTAAGGAAACCGCACCATGGCACGCGCCGGTTGGCGAAAATTCGGACCGATATTTTGGGTTCGCCCTGGTTTTACCAAAGTTCCCGCCCACCCATCCGAATCCCGGGAAACGGTCTATAACTCCATCATCATTCGGCTCGTGATCGCCATGCTGCGGTTCCAAGGGGTCAAACTGTCAATTTCCGGTTCGGAGAACATTCCACGGACCGGCCCGGCTTTGCTTGCTGCTAATCACACTGGTTACTACGACTTCATTTTCAGCGGGGCGGTGGCGAATCTGCACGGGCGCCGTCTGGTGCGGTTTATGGCGAAGAAGGAAATCTTTGAAGTCCCGGTTGTCGGTGCCCTCATGCGGAAGATGAAGCATATTCCGGTGGATCGTTCGGCTGGGGCGTCGTCGTTGGACGCCGCAGTGGATAGCCTGGCTGATGGCAACTTGGTGGGTATTTTCCCCGAAGCCACCATTTCACGCAGTTTTGAGTTGAAAGAGTTCAAAACCGGCGCGGTTCGCATCGCTAGTGCCGCGAATGTCCCGCTTATTCCGCTGGTGTTGTGGGGCTCACAACGAGTCTGGACCAAAGATCACCCGCGCCGGTTGGGGCGCAACCATATCCCGGTATGGGTTCGCGCCGGTGCGCCCATTGAGCTTAGCGGGGACATGGAAAAAGACACCGAGACGCTTAGGGAAACCATGGCGTCGATGTTGAACCAGCTGCGCACCGAATACGAAGAAGAATACGGGCCGTTTCCCGGTGGGGAATACTGGCGGCCGAAATCCTTAGGTGGTGGGGCGCCCACCCTCGCCGAAGCTGACGAGCGGGATGCGGAAGAAAAACGCCAACGCGCCGCGCGTAAAGCGGCGAAAGCCAAAAAGAAAAAGTGAGATAGAACAATGATTCCGAAGCTAATTGCAAGCGACGTCGATGGAACGTTTATTACCTCCAGCGAACGTGTCACGCCCAGGCTTCGGGATGTCGTGCTCCGGGCCACGTCCGCTGGCACCCACTTCACCTTAGCGACGGGCCGACCGCCGCGCTGGCTGTTTCCCGTCCTGGAACAACTACCGTTGCGCCCGATATGCGTCTGCGCCAATGGTGCAGTGCTTTATGATTCTGAGGCGGATCGGGTATTGCGCACCCGAACCCTAAGCCCGCATGTCATGGCAGAAATTGTCGCTCGCGTCGACGATGTCCTGCCCGTCGGGGTGGCGGTGGAACGCGCCGGGCAGTCCGCCTTCGATCGCTGCGACGAGCTATTTGTCGTCGCGGAGGGATTTGTGCACGCATGGGAATCTGAGGAACACGGCGAAGCCGATGTGGACACCGTTATTTCCCAACCCGCAATCAAGATGTTGCTGCGCAACCACACTGCCTCGGCTAAAGAAATGTATGCCGCTGTCCGCAGTGTTGTCCCAGAATCCATCGCACACGTGACGTTTTCCATCGGTGAGGGCCTATTGGAGCTGTCCGCACCGAACGTGACAAAGGCTTCCGGCCTGAAGGACTTGGGCAATATCCTGGGCGTTTCCGCCGAAGATGTTATTGCGTTTGGGGATATGGCCAATGACATTGAAATGATTCAGTGGGCCGGAACGGGTGTTGCGATGGGCAACGCCATCGACGCGTTGAAACAGGTCGCCGACGAGGTGACCACCTCCAACGACGATTTCGGGGTGGCGCGTGTGTTGGAGCGGGTTTTTAGCGCCGACTAATCGACACAGGTCGGGGTTTTATCGCGTAGTTTTGCTTTTCGACGCCCACCCGTTCCCGGTGGTGACGATTGCAGCAGTGTCACCATCATTTTGAGAGCTGGCGCCCTGATTCGGTTAAGCAATCAAGGATTTCCTGGGCTATCTGTTCCGGTGTCAGCCGATCGGTGGCGATCCTGATGTCCGCTGCGTAGCGGTCGTCCACGCAGTTTAATTGGGTGACGGCCATTCCGGTGGGGCGATTATTGCGGGTGGCCTCGCGTCGTGCGAGTTCATCGGGGGAGCATTCAAGCGCTACCCAGAATATGTCGCTACCGCTAAAGGCGCGCGAAAGGGTGCGGGTGCTGGCGATGGGGTCAAGGAGAACATCGTCGTAGACAACATGAACGCCGGTGCGGGCGAGGTGTCCTAAGGCGCTGAGCCAGGCGTCGAAAAGCAAATGAAACGTCGAGCCTGTGCTGACGGTGCCAGTTTCGGAAATTATTAGCCCGGCGGGTGAGCCAATGAGTTTGGGCGGTAGTGCGCTAATGAAATCATCGACCGAAAATCGCAACCACGCACCGGGGGCGATGTTTGTTAAAGCTGCGGCGGCGGAGGTCTTTCCGCAGCTAGATGGGCCGTTTATGACGACGATCATGGCGATTTATTTCTCTCGTTGTGGGGGTGCGGCGCGCGCGGCGAGTCTGCTGCGGCCGTCTAGGGTAACAACCGCTATTCTATATGGTGATTCAAATCACATAAATGTGGCGTGACAACTCCGCCAGTCGCGGCGTCTTATAAGTGTCCCAGTCGACGACAGTCGTCGGCTATCAATTCGTATTCAAGGAGACACAATGACCAATAACTCGATCCCACAAACCGGTCAGCAGCGCGAGATCAACAAAGAGCGCGAAGAAAAGAACGAAACCACCAACCGTGGCCCACTGCAGACCGAGCACGGCGTAACCACCATCGAAGAAAACGTCGTTGCAAAGATCGCAGGCATGGCTACCCGCGAGGTGCCCGGTGTCTACGACATGGGCAACGCCGCACGCCGCGCCTTCAACGCCGTGACAGACCGGATTCCGAACGCCCAGACCAACGTCGCAGGCGGCATCAGCGTAGAAAAAGGCGAAACCCAAGCAGCAGTGGACGTCACCGTCGTTGTTGAATACGGCGTCTCCATCGTCGAGGTAGGCAACGCCATTCGCCGCAACATCATCGAACAGGTGGAAGGCACCACCGGCCTTGAGGTAATCGAAGTCAACGTCAACGTCACCGACGTACACCTACCAGACGAGGATTCCGACAACTCCACCACCGAATTGAAGTAACCCTGAAAACCTGCACGGCAACCAAGGAGTATGCATGAAGACCACACACCTAACTATCCTCATCGGACTGTTTCTCGGCACCATTCTGGCCTTCGGATCCTTCACGGACTTCATCCTGGTGGCACTGTGCGGCCTTTTCGGAGGGGCAGCGGGTCTGGCCCTTGAGGGCCGACTCGACACCCGCGAACTCCTAGACCGCTGGAGGCAATGACGCCCGTGACCATTAGTGACGAAACTGCAGAAAAACTGTACCAACCCGAAACACAACGCGGAACCACAACCATACCGGCGCGGGTAGTCGCCCGCATCGCCGAGCAAGCCGCATCTGAGGTGCGCTTCGTCGGCTCCGCAGCAGGTGGAGTAATGGGAGTCGGTGCGCGCCGGGACTTTTCCTCCCGCCCCACCGTCGAATGCGACCTCTACGGACACATCGCTGTTCTGCGCATGGACATTGGCATGGTCTTCCCCCTGCCGCTCCATTCCAGCGTTCAAGAACTACGTGACCGCATGCGTGCTCGGGTGGAAGAACTCACCGGGCTAGAAGTAGGGCGCATTGACATCGAGATTTCCTGGATCGATCCCAGCAGCACAATAAGAGGAGCACTGCGATGAACAACGACCCCCGGAGCCTCACTCGGCGACCATCCCGAACCATACCAGCCACCGTCTTAGCAATAGCCCTGGTAGTGCTAGGCGGCGTAGGGCTGTGGTTACTCGGAACGCACGTGGTCACCGGTCAGTGGCCGCATCAAGCGCACGCAACCATGACGACGATAGCGTCAACCCACCTGGCCTCCGCCGCTGTCGTAACCGCCGCGTGCGTCCTGGCCGTCATCGGTGTTCTTCTACTCCTCCTCGCCCTGTGGCCCGGGCAGCCGCGCCGGGTCGCGGTGCTCGCCGACGAAATACCCGGCGAAACCGTGATGACCCGCCGGGATCTTGCGTCGCTGATCCAACATCGGGTGGAGCAAGTAGACGGCGTGGATTCGGTAAAAGTAACTGCTAGTCGACGCCGCGCCGACCTGCGGGTTGGCAGCGTGCTTGGCAATACTGAGCCACTGCATTCCGCAGTGCAGGCAGCCGCCGAAGACGCGTTACTACAGCTTAAACCTGCCGCGGGCATTCGGCCCCGGGTGCGGCTTCGTCGCACGTAAGAAGTCGCACGTAAGAAAAGGAGGATACAGATTATGCGTTCCATTTCTGGTATCAAAAACCGGGTCGTGCTCGCCATCGTCGGATTACTGACCATCGCGGCGGCGACCTGGTTGGCAGCAACCTTACTTAACCTGGGTGTTTCATGGCCGACGGCGCAGCCAATTCTGCCAAATCCGCACACCCGGATTGGTGCGCTGCTAAGCGGCACCGGTACGTGGCTTCTACCTGCCGCTATTGTGTTGTCACTCATAGCGCTCATCGTTGGCATTATGATGCTAATCTCCCAAATTCCACGTAAAGCACGCACCGCGCCACTGCGGTTGATCGACACCGACGGCACCCTCATGGCCACGGTCGATCCGAACGTGTTGGCACGGGCCTTGGCGGAGCGTGCTGAGGAACTGCCGGGCGTTTCTGGTTGTTCGGTGTGGGTGGCGGGATCGTCGCAAAGCATCTGGTTGCAGGCAAGCGCCAAGATTAGCCAGGAAGCTCAAGTTTCGTGGGCTGTCGCTGCGTTACGACGTCGACTTGCCGACGACATCACCGCTTCGCTGGGTGCCGCGCCGCAACAGGTTGATGTGATTATCAAACCTAATAGCGGAACCGCTTCGGAAGCGGTCGCGGGGGTTACTGACCATCGTCGGAAAGCGTTAGCGTGAGCCAACAAAATGACACACACCTGGTGCTCAAGGCGCAAGACGGCGACGTGGCTGCCTTCGAGCAATTGATCGGGCGCTATCAAGGGCGGCTTTTCCGCACGTCATACATGGTTTTGGGCAATCGACAGGATTCCGAAGACGTCGTGCAGGAAACTCTTATCCAAGCATGGCGTCGGCTGCACCTATTGCGCGAACCCGCAGCGTTTCGAGGCTGGTTGTTAAAAATCTGCACGAACCAAGCAACCAGCACTATTCGACGCCACAGCAGCCACGGCACAGACCCGCACGACCCAACAAATTTCGAAGAGTTGGCTGGCCAGAAAGGTACCAGTGTGCACGCCGGAAGTGCCGGTAGCAACCAGGCTGATCCCGCCCGCACCAGCGAAGTCAATGCGCAAATCATGGCTCTCGCTGATGTCCTATCCACCGTGAGCCCCGAGCTACGCGCATGCTGGGCGCTCCGAGAGGTTGAAAGCATGTCCTATAAGGAGATCGCACAAACCCTAAACATCACCGAGTCGACGGCTCGTGGCCGGATAGCCCGCGCCCGAACACTCATCATGCAACGGATGGAGGAGTGGAAATGAGCGACGAAGCCACCGGCCGGTACCTCCAATTGATCAAATCCCTGCACGATGAATGGGATTTAATGGACGCGGACAACGATGAATCGGTACGTCCCTCCAGTCGAGTGTTCGACTCCGTCATGGAAGCAGTACGCGCCAATGCCCGACACGGCGCCGAGGTTCACATGCCGCCCACCGAGCATGGCCCCTACACAATGACGGAACTGTCGCTACGCACACTTGTGCGGCGATCAGTGGAAACCGTTCCGCTGGTCAGTGCGTTATGTTCATCTTTCGAGTATTCCGAAGCGCCGGAAAACCACCGCGGCTATGGTCAACCAACACGGATTCGCTGCCGGATCAGTGTCCACGTGACGGCGAAAAACTACGCTGAACTCGCCGCGCGGGTACGGAAAACCGTGCGTGACGCGTGCCGCGATAACCTTAATTTCGCCCCTGACGTTGATATTCACATTGAGGATCTTCACGATGACGACTTCTAATGCATTAGCCTCCGAATTGGTGAAGGTAGTCACTAGCGTTCCAGGCGTTCGCGGTATTGAACCTGGAATTACCAGCGCCCTGCGGGTGTGGGGTGCGCGCGTTAGCGGTGAAGACGACGGCAGTAGCCGCTACGGGATTTTGCTTGACGACGATTCCTCGGCCGTCACCATCGAGGTGGGCATTGATGATTCCCGCCCTGTCACCGAGATTGTCAGCGATATTCAACAAGCCGTGCATAAGGTTCTTCGTCAATCCGCAGCCTCGGTCACCACAAACTCCGACGAATGTGTGGTGACCGTGAAAGTAAAGTCGCTATCGAGCTAGTTGCTTCTTCTATGCGCTGGTAATGCCGCAATAATTAGGTGGTGGGAATAGTCGGGGCATGCTCAATGGGGTCGGTGTCGGTTGCCACCCGCCATAGTTTTGCACCAAGCGAAACTGTGTTGTGAGTGCTTGAGTCACAGTTGGAGCTAACCCGTACAGAAATCATTTCACCTTTCTCTGGGACGCTGATTCCGAGAGCTTGCGCAATCTTTTGTTGGTTCAGGTAATCGCCCCCGAGGATGATTATGCCCTCGGGGGCCAACGTGGTTCGCGCACCACCATTCGCGCGGACTCGCTTCATGTAGTCAGCCTGTTGTGCAACGGTTGCGATGACATTTCGGGTGAGTATTCGTCGCTGTGCAACACGGAACAATTCGTTGATGCGTTGAGTTCCATGCTTATGAGATGTTATTCGTGCGACAGCTTCTGTGGGTAAGGTGAGCAGGGTATTCTCCGGAAGCGTATACTCCTGCCAGCACCACGCAATCGCGTCGCGTCCCTGTTTAGCGATGCTGCGTTTGCGGTCGCGATTTCCACCTTTGGTCAAAATATCTTCGGTTACATAGACGAAGCCGAGATGCCAGTAGCACTCATAATCATTCGCGTGGATAACCATGGCGTAATTGCCCACCGTTTCGGTTGGAATCATCCACCCAAAACGATTTTTGGAAAACTTACAATCCACATCGATACCGGCTACGGAAAAATCCATTGTTTCGCCGTCGCCCAAAAACCCGTCAAGTGCTCGCCTTAGGTAAATCTCCACCATGGTTCCCAAGTGGGTTGCTTCCGTTTTAGAAACCTGATCAATACTGAAACGACCAGTACGCTGACCATCGTAGATGTGGTCTAAAGCTTTTCGAATCGCGTTGCGGCACTTTTCACCTGCGGGATCAAAATTTCTCAAACGCTGCGCGAGGGTGATACTCACGTCGTCGGGTGTGAGTGGATAACCAGAAGTCACATTTTCCTCATACCGGGATTGATATTGGAATTTGGGTATTGATGTTATCAGGAATAGTGATACTCGTTTTTGTTAATGCGTTATGGATTGCGTGGCCAATGGCTTCCGCCACTGGTGGCGGAAAAGCATTACCTACTTGACGCCATTGAGCGGTTTTTCCGCCCGCCCACTGCCATTCGGGTGGAAAACCCTGAATGACACCACCCATGGGCACTGTCAATCGCGGTAAGTTTTCAGAATCCCCAACGGGAAAATCTCTTCCGGGGGCCTCTTCAGCAATTGAGCTTCCTTTTACTCCGAGCTTACGCCAGGCCTCACGTGCTCTGGAGGGGCCAACATCTGCGCCGCCATGCTTCTTTGACCCGCCGACAATGGTAGGCGCGATGGAATTGGCTTGGGTCGCCCAATGCTTCGCTCCTAGCCATCCGTTTGCCGACATTAAATCTTCCAATGCTTCTCCAACCGTTGGTGGTTCGATTTGTTTTTCAGGCCATTGGAAAAATGCAGCATACTCATTCTTTAATGCCACAAGGATAAAACGCGGCCGTAGCTGGGGGACACCGAAATCAGATGCGAATAACAGTTTCCAAAAAACCGTGTAGCCAAGCGACCTGAGTTCATCGATTATCTGTTGCCGATAAGCATCAAAACGTTTCTGAGCGAGGCCTTTGACGTTTTCAAGCATCACTGCTCGTGGATTAATCTCTCGAATCAACTCAAGTGCACGAGGGAATAAATCGCGTTCATCAGCTGCACCTAGTTGCTTTCCAGCAATGGAAAACGGCGGGCAGGGGACTCCGCCAGCGAACAAGTCAATCTTATTTCGATAGGGTGTGCTGTCGAAATCATGAATGTCTAGTTCGAAAATTGGCCACGGTCCGTGGGGGCCGTCATGCGAACGGTTTAACCGTAAAGTCTCTGAAGCCCACCTATCAATTTCGATGACGGCGGCATGTGCGAATCCCGCTCGCTCAAGTCCGAGCGCCTGTCCGCCAGCTCCTGCGCAGATTTCAATTGAATGTAAACGATGAGGTGGAGAACCGTTTTTCACGGTGGTATGTCTTTCGGGGATTGAGGTTGAGTGGAGAGTCGTGGGTTTTATCCTAGATCAATGTTTATGACTACCGTCATCCTATACGAGGTGTCTAACATGAAATTCTAACATGGATCATTTGTTCGAAATGTTTTTGTTGTGGGGGTAGCTTGCTGAAATGCGCGTCAAAATTGTGGAACAGCATGCTCACGGTTGTGCGTGATAGGCGAAACAACACTGCCAACGTGTGTTGGTTTGACGCATGGGGACGTCGAAAAGCGAAAACCGCATAACGAAACCCCGCAGTATAAGGGAGAAGTACTGCGGGGTTTCGTGTTCTTTAGGGAGATAACAAGGTCTTCCGGTCAGGGAAGTTTTATTATTCCGCCAGCGCCTCCTCGGCGTTGACGTTAGTCTTTACATCGACGGCACCGGTTGCCGGATCGAAGGTGATGTAACCGCCTTCAAAATCCACGCGGAGCAGGTCGCCGTCCTGGTATTCCTGGTTAAGCGGCAGGCCGAGCGGTCCCATATCAAGACCCTGTGCAGCCCAGGTATCGCCGATCGCACCCCACAGCGCCTGGGGGCCGGTTTCCGGGGAACCGATGATGATGCCGTTGTCGAACAGCGCGTAGGTGATGTCCTGGCCGTAACCATTGGTGTACTGAATTTCACCGGTGCGAGCCGAGCCCAGGATCGGGGACAGCGTCTTCCACAGCTTCGAAATTGGGGAATCGGAGGACAAGCCCGCGACCTTATCCACCATCGGAGGGATGGAGGAAAGCGTCAAGCCGTTGATGATCTTGACATCACCTAGCTTGGAGAGGCTGCCGGGCAGGATGCCCAATGCGGATGCAATGCCAATCACGACCGAGATCAGGGACACCGCCGCGGTGGCCTTCGCCTTTGGATCGTTTGCATTGCCGATATTTTGCAGCTGCTTGAGTAGGTCAAGCGCATTGGTGGCGGCATTGGAAGCCCGGTTAGAATTCTGCCGCGATGGGGTAGTGTTTCCGGAATTGTCGGTAGTGCCCGAGTTGTCCGTGGTGGAGTCTGAATTAGGGCTATCTGGCGTGACAATTGGGTTGGAATTAGCTACTCCGCCAAGAGAATCGTACTTTGCCTTTGCGGTATTGCGAATAGTTCCCATCTGTGCGTAGGCGTGGTCGCCTGGGCATTCGGTCAAGCCAACATCGCGGTGAGCGAAGATATTAGGAAGCTCAACCCGAGTTCCCTGTGGGTACGGGGTGTACTTGGTTCCCTCAGAATAGTGAGCACCCTTACCGGTTGGGTCAATGCCTGCTACCTTGGCGCGCCAGCCAGCGAGTTCGCCGACAGCCTGAATCATCTCGGAGGAAGGCTGTGCGGTTTGATAGTTGCCCATCATGGAAATCGCCCAGGTGTTTTCGTTGAAACCACCAGCGTGAGCACCGATGATGTCCTTATTTAGGCCGCCGTAACGACCCTCGTAAAGGTTGCCGAACTTATCTGCAAGGGCGTGGTATCCGATGTCGCACCAACCGAGGTTTTGTGCGTGGTACTTGTAAATGCCGCGCATGATGCCTGGTGCTTGCTCCCGGGTGTAGTTATTGGAGCCGGCGGTGTGGTGGATGGTGATGCCTGCGGTGCCATCGCTGAAGCTTGGGTTGGAGCAACGGATGCTCTCGTCGGCACCCCAGCCTTTCCGGGAAATAACCTTAGGCAGGCCGTCGGAATCGCTGGTCAAGTTGATCCCATTGGCGGCTACGTCGGATTCGCCGCCGTCGATGAATACCACGTCTAGTTCTTTAGCTTCGGAGCCTTCTACCAGGTCAACACCGGAAAGGGATACCTGCACGGCGGTGGTGGGTTCGACGAAGATCAGGTCGGTGCCTTGGCGGGCATTCGGGTCCGAAGAACCGTAGTCAAGCGGTTCCGTGTCGAACCATTCGCTCCAGGTGCCGTCTGGGCGCTGGCCGCGAACGAATGCTGCTAGGTCTTTATCGCCTTCCCAGGTGATAGCGAACTGTGAGAATTCTTCGTCGCGATTGAACTGCTTGACGGTCCGTGCGGCTTCGGCTTCGCCTTCGCCTTGGGCTGCGATGGCGGGGTCGTCGACGACGATGTTTTCGCCGTCGGCAAGGCTGGCGGTGGTCATCGTTGGGTCGATGGGGTCAATCCCGTCACTTTGGGTTTGCAGGATTGATGATGTGCCGATGCCTACTGCTGCGCTCGCAACCAGTGTTGCCGCAAGAATGGATGCGGTGACTGGGCGACGGTTTTGGGCAGCGATGAGGCGACGTCGTTGCTTCACTTTTATCTCCCTTAATGTGAATCGTGTTCCTTGAACTGTGAACCTTAAACCAAGGAAAACCTGACTTTAAAGTTCTAGTTTAGGGTTAGTTATCTGAGATAACAATAGACCACAACTGGGGCAAATGAAGCATCTGGTAGCCGTGTGACTAATGTGATTTACGTGAAAGCTGGGGCCTAGCTGCATATTTGTTGTTAAAAATATTTTTTAAAACGGCGTGTCGAATCCCTAAAAAACTCCACTAGATGTTCGTCACAAGTAGCAAAACTTATGCGGGTGTGGCGATTGCTGTTGCTCGTGGTTGCGCATTACCCTTGATAAGCATGAGTGACTTTGACTTGATTGTTGTTGGCTCCGGTCTTTTCGGCCTCACCGTTGCTGAGCGCGCTGCTTCCCAGCTAGGGAAAAAGGTGCTCATCGTTGAGCGCCGCAACCACCTTGGTGGCAATGCCTACTCGGAAGCGGAACCCGAAACCGGCATTGAGATTCACAAGTACGGCGCCCACCTATTCCATACCTCTAATAAGCGGGTATGGGACTACGTCAATCAATTCACTGACTTCACCGGCTACCAGCACCGCGTCTTCGCCATGCATAACGGCGTCGCCTACCAGTTCCCCATGGGGCTGGGGCTGATCTGCCAGTTCTTTGGCAAGTACTACAGCCCCGACGAGGCACGCGCACTGATCGCGGAGCAGGCCTCCGAAATCAATTCCGAAGATGCCACCAACCTGGAGGAAAAGGCAATCTCGCTCATCGGCCGCCCCCTCTACGAGGCATTCATCCGCGACTACACCGCTAAGCAGTGGCAGACGGACCCCAAGGAACTGCCCGCAGGCAACATCACCCGTTTGCCCGTGCGCTACAACTTCGACAACCGCTACTTCAACGACACCTACGAGGGCTTGCCTGTCGACGGCTATGCCGCCTGGTTGGAGAACATGGCCGCACACGACAACATTGAAGTACGCCTTAATACCGACTGGTTCGAGGTCCGCGACGAACTCCGCGCCGCAAACCCCGACGCCCCCGTCGTGTACACCGGTCCGCTCGACCGCTACTTCAACTATTCGGAAGGAAAACTGGGTTGGCGCACCCTCGACTTCGAAACTGAGGTGCTGCCCACCGGCGACTTCCAGGGCACACCGGTGATGAACTACAACGATGCCGAGTTCCCCTACACCCGCATCCACGAGTTCCGCCACTTCCATCCCGAGCGGGAGGACCGCCACCCCAAAGATAAGACGGTAATTATGAAGGAGTATTCCCGCTTTGCCGACGAAGGGGACGAGCCGTACTATCCGATCAACACCCCCGCCGACCGCGAAATGCTGCTGAAATACCGCGAGCTTGCCGACGCTGAAACCGCCACCAACAAGGTGTACTTCGGCGGCCGCCTCGGCACCTACCAGTACCTGGACATGCACATGGCGATCGCATCTGCGTTAAGCATGTTCGATAACAAGCTTGTCGACGAGCTGACGTAGGCGGTTAGATGCGTTGCCGCTGGGATAGCGGGTGAGGCAATGTTTAAAATTGGATACCTTCTCGCTGGAAGAGCTCGATACCAGTTATCGAGTTAATTCCTAGTGCACTGGCTGCGTCGGGAATTTTGATTCGATTAACGTCGTTAGGTTTCGAAGTCTCATTTGTCACAATGATGAGACTTCTGGCTCGTGCACTTGCAACAAGCCATGAGTCTGCAACATTCAAAAATTCTTGCACCGCCACCGTTGTGTATGCAGGTCTCCGCTGAAATCTCGCCCACTTGGTCAGCTCCGCATAGTTGGCAATTTCAGTCTCATTGATCGTGACAATAGAGGTTGATGGGACTACTTTCGCAAACCAATCGGATTTATCGTCGGATCTTTTTTCAATTTCTTGTTTGGTGCGTTCATGGAAGAGCAACTTTCCATGAACAATAAAATCTTCCAAGGCGTTCCAATAGCTTGGAAATACCGAACGCGGGTAGTAATTAAACGCGTTGAAGATGATGTTGGTGTCTACAAGATACACGTCTGTTACCTGCTAATCTTCAGAGAAGATTCTCGTCAGGGCGCGTGTTTTTTCAGTTCCTATAAAACGCCCAACATCGCGCTGCGTGATGCGACCGTCGGAAAAAGCTTCACCTAACGCATCCACAAACCGGTTTCCAAGTTGGGTTCGAATCGTTTTATAGAAATCTCCACCACTTGGTTTACGTTCTTCTTTTTCCCAATGTGCATGTTCTGAAAGATATTGTTGAGCCTGGTTACGGGTGATCTTGCCTGCATCAACCAAATGCCAAAGGATCACTTCAGAACTGACCCTGTAACGATCAGTAGCCCAGGAGAGCACTAATTCCACGGAGGAGGTTTTGGCAAGTTGTGCAACCAACTCCTCAGTCGGGACAAGTAATTCCGCAGCAAATTTATTACACCAACGTTCCACGTCATGGTGATCGTTGTTGTTGGATATGCCTGGTTTTGCTAGCAGAATATGCCCGAGCTCATGCGCTAGGCTGAAAAGCTGAGCCGAATTTGCATCGGATGTGTTCACGAAGATTAATGGAAAACCATCCTGAATTAAGGAAAAACCACGAAACTCCGCAACGTCTAGTTTCCGCTGATTATGGTTATGAACTACTGAGCTGCGCATCACGATAATGCCATTGTTCTCTAAAATATCGGCCAATACGGCAACAGCTTTGCGACCTTTGAATGGTTCAGTTGGTGGCCAAGAAAACAAATCCCGAAACTTCAATGCAGCAGCAACAGGGTCAGATGTAAGCGTGAAACTTCCGACGAACTCTGGCGGTTCGATGGAATTGTCTTGGGCGAATTCCACATACCATGCTAAGCGACGTATGCAATCATTCAGCGTAGTTTCCAAATTAGTGCTAAATTGCCGCCTTTGTCTTCCCTGAAGAGTACGGAAATCGGGGATCTGCGGCATGTCGTCTACGGGTTCTTCAAGGAGGAGATACCCAAACGGAATACTGGCTTCACTAGCTAATTTTTCAGCCTGTTTAAAAGTAGGGGAAACTCCACCACTCAGCCATTGCTCAATGCGTCGAAACTCAGAAATAGCCTTCAATTCTTCGACAGATTTATCAGTTCGTGAAATGGCCCACGTGAGAACAGGCGGTGCTACAGCAACACGGATCGTCATGTGGCAACTCCTTTCTTCGAACGATGTGGCGGTAATTCCCCATCATAGTTCGTTCAACCGAAGCAATTGTGAAAGTTAGGAGCGTTCAAACGTAAATAAAACGATCCGATCTTTTGGATCGAAAAACGTGAGGATTTCCTGCCACGAAAAATCTACATAGCTGAAAGAATCCACCGAAGCGATGAACTGAAACATGCGGCCATCCTCGGTAAGCGGGTAATAAGAAACACCCGTCTCGGAATCAGTCTCTACCTCAATCAGCGGATACGTATCGTTGCCTTCCCAATTCCCGTTAGGCGGTAGCCCTGCCCACTGCGAGATAAACTGTGGCTCGCCACTGGCAGGGGGTTCGGCATGGCTGTCGCTTTCTTCACGCACATATTTCAAAGTCCCAGTTTCAGCAAAACATGTCTTCCGTAACTGGTAAGCGGCATGGGCATCGGCATAAAACTGGCGGAATTCCTCCGTTGTTTTCAATGCATGGGTGGGGTGTTCGGCCTGGAAATACTGCCAATCGCCGAGGAACGAGTACGTGTTGTCGTCGTTAAGCTGAAACCCGATCCAATCATCGCATGCGTAGCGGGAATGAAACTCATCGGTGCCTTCCCCAAGGATGCACTCATAAGGCTCGACTGGGCAGACAACATGGATCGTGCCGGAATACGTGGGGTCGAAAGCCGCTAAATCAATGGAAACCAGCGGCAAGAGGAGGCGCGCGGCGCGATCGATTTCGTCTTTCGTTCCGGCGAACACGTCGCTTGGCTGAGGAAAAGGGGTGAGAAATGGTTCCAGATTAGCTACGTCAATCACTGTTTTCCATCCTTCTTACTAAGACCTGCCGACACCGTCACCCAATGATAGTTCGTGATTGCGCAGCGTATGGCACTATAGGGGAGGAATTTTTCTTTCTCCATCTCGCCGAAAGTTGAACCGGCCATGACCTCCCACGTTGAATTAACTAACGCGAAGAAACTCACAGCGGATTGCGAATGGGTGTATCGCATTCGTGCCGCCCGGGACATCCCGGAACACGGGATAACTGCGGGCGAATTAGGCGGTTGGTGCGGGAACGTGGCATTTCCTGAGTGCATCGCGCCAACAGCGTGGATCGCGGACGAAGCCGAAGTCTATGACATGGCCTCCGTCCAGGATTCGGCGATAGTTGCTGGCACCGCCGTCGTGGATTGCTGCGCGGAAGTCTCTGGAACCGCGCGAATTAGCGGCAGTGCGCGAATTACTGACGACGCCACAGTCTCCGGCTCGTCCCGGGTATCGGGGAATGTTGTGGTGGCCGGAACCACCACGATCGAAAGCTGCGCGGTCGATGGCGCTGGAACCATCACCGGGCATTCCGTCATTGCTACATCAATCACGGTAGTCGGGCGCCTGGACAACGCTGATATACGGCAACCGCACCACTATCACACGCTTGTTTTCTCCTCCGGTGATCAGGCGGCGGTGTATCGGACCATAACCGGACAGGCAGCACTATCACAGCCCGAATTTTTAGAATCCATGCCAGAATCCGACCGCGACCTTCTCCGCGAAGCCCAAACCGCCGTGCTGCAGTTACGACCAATCGAAGGTGAATAGCACGAGGCGTTCTTTCGGTTCGAAGAACAGCAGGATGCTGTCTGCGCCGTGGGCAGCATAGTTGTGGCCAGCGGTTTCTGCTATCAGATAGAACTGGTTGCCCGACTCAGAGAGTGGATAGTGGGCGGTATCTTCGAACCCATCTTCATCAACGTAGGGTTCCTCGTTCATCGGTATGGTGGCAAGCGATGTCCAATTCGCAAAACCTGCTGGTTCCTTCCAAGACTCAAGGTACTTACGCACGTTGGGCTTCGCGTGTGCTTTTTCGATATCCGCGATTGTGTCAACCCATACGAGCTGGTTGTACTTTTCAAAGTACTGTTTCCGGGCTGCATAAGATTCCCGTAGTTCGTCGCGGTGTTTAATGAAGTCATCCCGCATAGTGCCGGTCATGAGCGCGGACTCGGGGTTTTCGGCTTCGAAGTAGCGCCAGTCGCCGAGGAATTCGTATTTATTGTCCTCAGTGAGCCGGAAACCAAACCAGTTTTCCCGCAAATAGTAGTTGTGATAGTCCTCGGAGTTTTCCCCGACCAGTCCCTCGTAAGGTTCGATTGGGCTGAGCATGTGGACTTTCAGCCCGGCAAATTCTGGGTCGTAGGCTTCCAGATCAATGGTCAGCAGTGGCAACAGGTGTTCTGCGGCGCGGGCGATGTCTGCATCGTTTCCGGCGAACACGTCGCGGGCTTCGGGGAATGGGGTGAAAAACGGCTCTAAACTGGAGATTTCGTACATGCGTTTATATTAAATTACAAAGCGTGAACTTTGAGCTGTTTGACGAAACAAAAACCAACGCACACGGCGTCCAGTTGTTTCGCATCCGTGCCACTCGTGATATTCCCGCCCGCTTTGTTTCCAAAGGGGATGTCGGGGGCTGGGTGAGCTCAACTCACACCGATTCCGGCGAGCCACGAATCGCAGATAATGCGTGGATTGCTGACGACGCCGAAGTGTATGGAAACGCCCGCATCACAGGTTCCGCCCGGGTATATGGCAATTGTCGTGTTTACGGTTCCGCGCAGGTCACAGACAATGCGAGGGTGTATGGTGCCGCCGAAGTATTCGGCAATGCGCACGTGACGGAACAAGCCCGGGTGTACGGCCAGTCGCAGGTCAGCGGGCACGCAACCATCGCCGGTCACGCTCGGGTGACCGGCTACTCCGGCGTCATGGGGCACGCGCGCGTGCATGAGCAGTGCACCGTCGAATCCGCAACGATCTACGGCAACGCCACAGTCGGCGGTTTCGCCGACATTTACTCGACCACAGTGCGCGATCAAGCCACCATTACAGGGCTGCCCGACATCAGCTATTGCCTGGTAACCGGAACCACCACCATTCGCAGCCGCGAGCAGTTCTACATGGCATCGTATGATCGGCCGCAACCTGGGGACGTCGAAAAGCAGCATTACGTGCTCACCGACACCACCCGCACGCTTCCCGACGGCACCGTTGTCTACCAAATCCAACACAGCGACACCGGCGCGCGCGGCGGCTGGGTCCCCGGAACGCACACCCGCGCCGGGCGACCCCGCCTTGCCGACGGCGCGTGGCTTGGCCCGCACGTCACGCTTTGCGACGACGCCACCGTCACCCAATCCACCATCAACGGCGACATCACGATCGCCGGAAACAGCACCATCGCCTTTTCTGAAATAACCGGCACCGGCGTGATTACCGGAAATTCCTACCTCTGGGCAGGCGAAATCACCCTTCGCGGCACCTATCGTGACCTATACTTAGAACCCTTCAGTGATGAAGACTACCGAGTCACCCACAACACCATCACCGTGTTGCGCACCTGCTCGGATACCTACGCCATCGAAGTCGGGGACCAGCTTTACCACTCGCTTGCCGAGCTCAATTCCCCCGACCCAATCATTTTAACCGCGCTACGAAATTGGGATAACTAATGTCAACGATCTACTTTTACAGCAATAACGACCCCTACGGCTTCCTTTCAAACTTCGCCAGATACCAGTTCTACATCGACGGATTACGGTGGGCTACCTCGGAACATTACTTCCAGGCCATGAAATTCCACGATCCCAAAATCCAACGTGAGATCCGGCTATGCCAGTCGCCATCGGCGGCAGCGCGCGCCGGGCGCGACCGGAAGAAACCACTACGTTCGGACTGGGAATCGGTGAAGGACTCCATCATGTATGACGCCGTATGGGCGAAGTTTAGCCAGAACCCGGACATCGCGGCGGAACTCCTTGCCACCGGCGACGCCACATTGGTCGAACATACCGGCAAGGACTTCTACTGGGGCGACGGCGGGGACGGCAGCGGGCTTAACCGGCTTGGAAACATCTTGATGGAAGTATAGTGGTCTCATTTCAAAAGCTTAGATTTTGTGGGTGAATGTTGTTTGGT
>NZ_JAUNKC010000055.1 GCF_030532965.1 Corynebacterium sp. | reverse complement strand
GGGGACTGCAAAACGAATCGTCTCCCATGTACTTTATTGTGGAATCCCAGAATCTAGCATTTACCGGTTCTTTAGTGATATTCAAAATAGCTCCGAAGAATTCACATTCGCACAAGTTCTACGGAAACTCGATGAACGAGAGAAACGACGTAAAACTGAATTTTCGTTCGCGGTTCCAGTCACTGTGGTTCCTGAGTTCTTGTTCGAAAGCCGCGAACATGAAAATTGGTTGAAAGCGCAGGATTTAAAGAAATGGAAACATCAATATGCGCCGAATGCGAAAAAAGTTCGTTACCAAGGTGGATTCCTTATTTCTGTAAAAGCGAGGGACGTAGATGAGGCTGCCGAAGAAGTAAGAAGGCAGTTGGCCCAACTTGCTTTCAAGTTTTGGGTGGGGTCAGAAAACCGTTTCGCTATTGCCGAATTGATGTGGTCAAAAGAGAAAGGAAGTGCTTTTACAACTGGTTCTGTCAGAGGATCAGAACCATTAAAACTCCGAGCTTTTAGAAGATCAGGAACCCTCCACGAATTGAGCCTTAGCCCCAGAATAAGGAATATTCTGGCAATCATTGAACCGCTTAAAAAGAAGGACGATCATGTTGCGATCGTAAACGGTTGGACTGCAATAGAAGCACTTTTAGTCGATGCCGATTCTCCAGATTTCGTGGGAGCTGAAAGAATCGCTTTCGTTATTGCAGCTAGCTACTTTCGTTCCGAGTTCGTTTGGCTAGCTAAAAACTATGTAGAAAAATACGCTGCCAACAGTGATGCGGTGCGTCGAATTAGAAACGCTGAGACAAGCTTTGACCGAGCCTGCCGCATGGCGGATGTGGTTCGAGAGCAACATGATTTTGGGAAACTCAGTCCGGTAGACCAGCTGGCTGTATCCAAGATGCAAAAGGCTCTGCGCAAACCGCGTGAGGAATTTGATCGAACTCATAAAATCATTGCGAGAGAATTCCAACGTCTTTACCGAAAACGTAATCTCATTATTCACAGTGGCAGAGCTGTTGAATACGGTATTGAATCTACCGTAAAAAATGTAATACCGATGTTAATTAATGGCATTGATCAACTTCTCATCGCCGAATTACAAAATGGGATAGATCCAAAAGGACTTGTCGCACATATTGAATACAGGTCGAATATGCTTCCTCAAGATGGGCAGGAAAATCCCTATGCTCTCCTAGAACTATTAGAAAATATCTCTTGATACATCACTAGCCAAAAATTTACCTTTCCCGAAACATTGAAGGTTAAAGCTGCACCTATTTCTGGTTCAGTTTCCGTTAAACCTGATTGTGTTGATGCACGATAGTGTGAAAATAGAGAAGCCGTAACTATCTTGGAAACACGAAAAACTCCCAACCATTACTGGTTGGGAGTCTATTTGTGGAGCATAGGAGAATCGAACTCCTGACCTTCTGCTTGCAAAGCAGATGCTCTACCAATTGAGCTAATGCCCCGTTGTTCCGTGGTGGGCCTAGCAAGAATCGAACTTGCGACCTCATCGTTATCAGCGATGCGCTCTAACCGACTGAGCTATAGGCCCAAAAAATTGGAACGAAATAGAACTTTATCCTAAGCGATTACACTTAGCAAAACGCCAGTTCAGCGGCAATAAAACTCCGTTACATGCACGGCGTTGGGGAGGCTTATCTGCCGGCTCCCCAAAGCCGTTTTTAACGTTGATCGCGGCTAAGTAAATGACACAATGCACCGTCGGCCGCACGCAGTTGTGTTGGGGTTCCTTGTTCGACAATTCGGCCTTGATCCATGACTGCTACCCAATCGGCGGAATCAATATCATCGAGCGCATGGGAAATCTCAATGACGGTCACGTCCGGATAGGCGGCTAATAGTCGGGTTCGCACTTGGGCCACGAGTTCCGGGTTGAGGTGGGCGGTAAATTCATCGAGAACCAATACTCTTCCGCCCCGCAACAGGGCTTGGGCCAGCGACAATCGTTGGCGCTGGCCGCCGGATAATGCCATTCCGCCTTCACCAACGTTATCGCTAAGTGTCACCTCATCCGCAAGGCAGGCGACGGTGAGGGCGTCGAAAAGCTGCTCATCGCTGGCATCAGGCCGGGCTAATCGAAGATTCTCCGCAACTGTTGCATGTCCGACCCGAATATCCTGGGTGACCACGGCGACCGCTGAGCGTAATGATTCCAGCGACATGTCCCGAATGTCCACCCCATCAAGTTCGATTTTTCCGGCACCCACATCCCAATACCGCAGCAATAGCTTGGCAAGCGTCGATTTACCAGAACCGGTGGAACCCACGATATTAACCCAATGGCCAGGCGAAACACTAAGGCTAATGTTCTCCACCACCGGGTGTGCAGCGGATTCGTAGCTAAAGCTCACATCCCGCCACGCCACGGATAACCCGGGCCCATGCGGCGCAATTTCGTGTTCGCCTTCTGGTAATTGCAGGCCCGCATGGGACAGTGTCCATACCCGGCGCGCGGCCGCCAGGGATTGCGAGAGATGATTGCTAAGATCGGTGACTTCATTAATCATGTCCCAGCAGCGCAGCACCGCGAACATACAGGCCACCGTCACTGCCAGATTATCGGTCCCAGGCAGCAGCATGAATACAACTGACATGCGTGCGGCCGCCACCAGACCATTGCGTGCCCCCACTACCGCGCCCCGGCGGCCAACTTTGGTTACTAATGGTCGTTCGAGTTCATCGAGTTGATTCATGCGGCGGTCACTGGCGCCGTAACCAGTAACTTCGGCAACCCCACCGACCGAATCGGTGACGTGTTGAGCGATGGTGCCGCGGATTCCGGTGACCTCAACCGCATACCGATAAGCGTGGGTATCAATGGTGATAAGAAAGACCACAAGCAGGATAATCGCCGCAATGAGCCCTTGCCACGGCGCAAGAATACTGATGGCGATGATGACGGCGGTGGGCACCACGATCGCGGAAATAACCGGGGCGGTGGTGTGGGCGAAGAATACTTCGATCTGGCCGATGTCGCGGGTTAGTCGGCTGAGCATGTCGCCGCTTCCTATGGCTTTGTTTCCGGTGCGGGACATGATTGCTGGTGCCTGCGGATAAATGTCTTTGAAAACCCGGATGCGGATCAATTCGAGTGCTTTAAATGCCACTAAATGCCCAAAGTAGTGTTCGAGATAGCGCAGGAACGCCTTGGCCAGCGCAGCGGCTACCATGACGATTACTACCGTGGTGATTGTGAGGTTCCCGGCGATTATTGCGTAGACCGGCACGACGTAGAGCACGATTCCCAGCACTTGATTGAGAATGCGGCACAGTGTGGACACTGCCAGCGGTCCAAGTACAGGACGGGTAATGCCCAGAAGCCAGGCCACCAACTGGGCAACGGTTGGGTTGTGGTTCATGCGCGTTCCTTAATTTCTCCGTTGTCGACTTCTACTACCCGATCCATCCCAGCTAATGCCCCTAATCGGTGCGTAACCATGATGAGGGTGTAATCCCGTCCTAGGTCATCAATGGCATTGAGTATTTTGCGTTCCGACACCAAATCGACATGCGAGGTGGGTTCGTCGAGAAGCACGATTTTTCTGCCGGAGATGATTGCCCGCGCCAGGGAAAGCCGTTGCACCTGACCGCCCGATAACCCCAGGCCTTGTTCGCCTAGCACCGTGTCTATCCCGTCGGGTAACCTGCGGATTTCATCCGCAACGAGGGCGCGCTCCAGTGCCTGCCACATATCCGTCTCGGTGGCATCCGGGCGGGCGATACGCAGGTTGTCCGCGATGGTACCGCTAAATAACCAGGTTGTTTGCATAACGCTTGCCGACGCCGCAGCCAATGCGGTTCCAGAAGCTCCCGCCACCTCAACCGTTCCCTCGGTTGGCTGCAACGCCCCTTTGATAAGGGACAACAAGGTGGATTTTCCTTGCCCGGACCGACCAACGATCGCTACTCGTTCCCCTGGGTAAATGTTCAGGTTGGCGCCGCGTAGGACTGGTTGCTCGTAACCGAAGTCGACGTTGTCGACTATTACCACGGGTTCGGAGCCATCGGCGTTTTTCACATCCACTTTCCGGCTAGGCCTAACCTCGTCATTTGTGGTGGTAGTGCGCTTCCGTAGAAATGCGAAAATGCCGCGTTGCGCACCTAATCCACTCATTCCGACGTAAAAAAACGCGCCAACTTGATCCATGGGTTCTAATAGCAAGATGCTTAAACCTACAAGCGCAATCGCCTGACCGGTCGTAATGGTGCCATTCGCCGCGTTCCACATCGCCAATCCGGCTGTCATGGTAACCAGCGCAAGACTAAATGCGGAATCCATGACAAATAAAATCAATTGATTACCGCGCAGCAGTTTCATCACCGCAACTCGGTTTTTCTCCCCGGTTTCTGCCAATTGGTCTGCGACTCGACCTGCCGCACCTAAAAGTTGCAATGTGCTCAGCGATTGCAGTGCGTTCATATACGCCGCAGCCAGGGCTTTCCGCGCATCCTGGGAGCCACTGGATACTTTTGACACGACTTTTCTAAACGCACCGATGAGCAGCGGAACAATGGGAAGCATAGCAAGTAACACCAACGCTATTTTTACTGAGATTGCCACAGCCACCGTCGCTATGACTAGTAATGGTGCGCTCAGCGAGGAAATGACTTGGGCTACGAATTTCACCCGCAGTGCCATCATTTTCTCACTGGATTCAGTAGCCAGTGACACCACCGCCCCGGTGCGGGTAGTGGCCATGTGCGCCGGACCCGCCCCAAACACTGCATCAACAATGCGATGGCGGATACGGCATTCTTCACTAATCTGGCCGCGGGCCTCAATGATGGTACGTAGCAGCACCGCGAGAAATACCAGCACTGGCCCGGCAATTATCAGTGTCACCGGGTAGTCGCCGGGATAGGCGTCGATTATTTTTCCCGCGCCGATGAATGTTAGACACATTCCGCCAACCGCACACCAGGTAAGAACAACATTGAGGACGATCGTCACCACAGCTAAATTACTCAGCCGATACGGAACTGCAGGCCGTGCCGCAGATGACGATGCAGCTTTGCGTTGCCTAAGTTTCATAAAGATATAGTAACTAGCTGGCTATCCCCTCCCCCAATTTCTTGAAAACCACACCTGGGATTAAATAAATCGGTCAGCCTGAAGTTTCCCAGGTCTTTATGCCCTATCACAAACCCAGTACGGTTTAATTCGGACCAAAGCCAGGCAATTCAACCTGAAGAAAATCGCTTGACTAAAATATAGTATGCGCGCATACTATATGCATGGTTGTTATCAGTCATTACACAGAAACCACCTCTCATAAATCGGCGATAATTTTTGAGCAATGGGCTAATCCTGACTCCTGGCCGCGGTGGGATACAGAAGTCAAAGAAGTGTTATTTACCGGAGAAGCAACGCTACATGCGCGAGGAAAAATAAAACCAGCTACGGGACCGTCCTCTACTTTCCAGATTACGGCCTTTGAACCTAACGCAGTGTTGACGACAGCGTCGAAACTTCCTGGTGCGAGACTGTTATTTGAGCATGTGGTTCGCTCTGTCGTTGACGGATCCGAAGTGAGTGTGAGGGTTAGTGTTGAGGGCCCACTGGCATTCGTGTGGGCCCGGATTTTGAAACGAAACCTCGCCCAATCAGCGCGCTCGAGCGTGACCGGGCTGATTACTTACCTTGATATACAATGAATCCACTTCTTAACACTGCATATCCTGATCCTGGCTCGAGTACTGGGTTCATGCTGTGGCAAGTAACGAACTCTTGGCAACGCGCCATGCGTGAAGCCCTCACCCCTTTTAATCTCACGCACGTACAGTTCGTTCTTCTTGCTGTACTGACTTCTCTTGACAATTCACAGCCCATCACTCAGAAAGACCTTGCTACTCAGGCTGGAACCGATACGATGATGACGTCCCAAGTCATCAGAACACTAGAAGCCAAGGGTCTCATCACCCGACGTGGTCACCCTACTGATCAACGCGCTAAAACCCTCGCCCCCACCCAAGCAGGTATCAGACTAGTCAACCGAGCCATAGTCGCAGTCGAAAAAGCCGACCACACTTATTTCTCTCCCCTAAACAACACCATCGAAGACTTTACCCAATCTCTGAGCACCCTAGCTGAAACCCACACCAATACCCAGCACCAGTAGCTGCCTTGCCGTGCCTCAACCAAACATGCCTCTAACTGAATTGACCTGGGTTTTTGTTCCTAGGTGTGCCTTGTGTTTCTATTATTTCTTGTTGGTGGTTGGTGTTCTACTATTCTGTTTCGACTTCGACTGGTGTGCGGTAGCCTAGGTTTTCATGGGGTTTGGTCTCATTCCGCCAAGTGACCCATTGAAACGTGGCGATTTCAACTTCTACAGCAACAGCCCATCTTATGAGGATTGATGAGTTCATTTTTTAAGGAGCCGTTGACATTTTCCGCGAGGGCATTGTCATAAGAATCCTTTTGCTGTGCCGGTTGATGCGGTAATCCCCGATTCTCTCAGCCGCTGATTGTAAACAACACTGACGTACTGTGTGCCATGGCCTGTATGGTGAATCAGCCCAGTAGTTTCCTTCGCTAAAGCAATAGCCTGGTTAAGAGCCTGCAACGGCAAAGCCTCACGTACGCAGTGAATCTGATAAAGCCCAGCCGATGATCTTGCGGGAGAACACATCGGTGACGAAAGCGGCGTACACAAACCCTTTCCTGGTCCGTACATAGGTAATGTCAGCAACCCATAACCGGTTAGGGCAACTGGCTGTGAGGTTACGGTTAACCACGTCTGGTCGGGTGTCTGTTTGCGTGCCTTTACGGGTGGTGATCGGGGTTTTACCT
>NZ_JAUNKC010000027.1 GCF_030532965.1 Corynebacterium sp. | reverse complement strand
GACCAGCACTTTCATCACCGACATCACCAGAATCCTCACCAACCACACAACCAAATACCAAGCTGCTTAAAAACATCTAGACCCACCAGTGGGTATTGGATAAAATTCGAGGTTATGTTGACGCAAGATTTATCTGGCGACCAGGTAGGGGCAGGGGCGTTTACGGTTGATTTCTATTGGGGTGTGCACCCTAAACGTGGGCTGGATCTTTCGCCTGTTGCTAAAGAACTGACCGAAACGTGCGCCATTGGTTCGATTAAAGATACTGGTGGGGAGCTGCTTTTGTTAGGTTTTGGCGAAAAACATGGATGCCTCATGCCGCCAATGCTCATGTTTAGCGGCATTACACAGGTTGAAGATCCTGGCGCGGTCATTGATTCTTTCGAGCGCACGCAGTTGTGGCGGTTGGGTGGTCGTGAGGATGAGGCGCTAGCGTTGATGAACTTCACCTTGGGAATGACCGAATTGCATTTGCCGTATGCATCTGCCGATTTTCCGCCGGTTGCGCGACTGGAAGTGTATGCGGCGGCGATTCGTGGTGTTATCCGATCCTTGCGCCCCGATGTGGTTCGGATTGCTCATTCTGGGGATGTGTATTTCGGCGCGGAAATGCTCCAGTTGTTGGAGGATGCGCGGTTCCAGCCAGCTCAATTGGCAGTCAATATCCGCAGTTTTAATGTTGCTGGTAAAGGCCAGAATGAGTTTTTAATGGATTCGCTAGGCGCGTATTTGTTTGATTTACCAGATGTGCAGGTGCATGCACACACAGTGGATCAAGACGAAGTGGCTGACCTGGTTTTCAGCATCGTCCACTATTTGTTAGATCGCGGGGATGTCTTTAACGACGGCGACACCATCGGGGCGGAGGGATACAAGGTGCAACATGAGATGTCCTTGGTTCAGCCGCCGCGAGAAGTCATTGATGTGCATTTCGGAGAATTCGCAGCAGGGAGTCGGTGACGTATACATTCGCGCCGAATCGAGTGAACCACAACCTGCATCGCGTTTTAGGTGGGTGCGGTAATTACTCCCACGCGTGCGCCTGTGGGTAGCTGATTGGGTACGGTTATGCGCTATTGTCACTTTTATGGACGATCGTGATTGGAAAGCAATTGACGCCGCAAAGTTGTACTACCAATTAGACCTTTCGCAGTCGGAGATTGCGGAAAAACTCAAAGTCTCACGTCCTACGGTGTCGAAATTGTTAAAACGTGCGCACGATCGGGGGTTCGTGCGGATTGACATTATCGATCCCCGTGAGGTGGGGTCGGATCGCTCGCGGGAGTTGTGTGCACGCTTCGATTTAGTTGAGGTTCAAATCGTCACTGGGCATCCGCGTGACCGCAATGACCTGCTGTTGGGGCTTGGTCGATTGGGGGCAGAGATGCTGCAGGGCTTGCTGCGCGACGGTGATGTTTTGGGGGTTAGTTGGGGAAATACCATGTACGCGGTGGCGAAGCAGTTGGAGCGGCAGAATCTGCGCGGGGTTGAGGTTGTCCAGTTGAAGGGTGGGATGTCGCATAGCGATAAGGCAACGAATGATTTTGAGACGATGGATTTGTTCTGTCGGGCGCTTAACGCCACAGCGAAGTTGTTGCCGTTGCCAGCGGTTTTTCGAAATGCCGAGGTGAAGCGGCTGGTGGAGCAGGAACCGCATATTCGCGACATTATGAAGGCAGGTCGGGAAGCGAATATTGCGTTGTTCACGGTGGGGGCAGCTAACCCCGATTCGATATTGTTTCAGTTAGATTACTTCACAGAGCAAGATAAGAAAGTAATTATTGAAAAGTCCGTTGGTGACATTTGTTCCCGCTGGATCGACCGGGGTGGGACGGTGAGTGTGCCGGAGGTCGATGAGCGAACCGTGGGCATTTCTTTACCGGAGCTTAAGCGAAAGCATACGAGAATATTAGTAGCTGGGGGATTGGATAAGGCGGAAGCTATCTGGGTGGCGCTGCGTGCGGGCTTTGCGACGCACCTGGTGGTCGATTCCGACACCGCGGCGAAGCTGCTGGAATTAGAGGCGGCTGAGGAATCGTCGAAAAGCTAAAACTATGTAAAAGTCACTATTGACAAAATTTCCTCCATTGGTAGCGTGAGGGGTGAAGTATTTCATTATCAAGGAGGAATGTGATGCGCAACTCACTTCTGATCGATCACACCTTGCTTGCCGCTACCGCGCAACAAACCGAGGTGGAAAACCTCATTGACGAAGCCAAACAGCATGGCTTTGCCTCCGTTTGCGTCAACCCAGTCTGGGTATCATTCGCCACGGACCGACTGGCCGAATCGCCGGTAAAAGTCTGCACCGTCATCGGTTTCCCGTTGGGCGCAAACACCTCGGCGGTCAAGGCCTTCGAGGCGGAAGACGCGATACGAAACGGCGCGGAAGAAATCGACATGGTCATCAATATCGGTGCGGCCCGCGCCGGTGACTGGGAGACCGTCGAGGCGGACATTCGCGCCGTAGTCAAAGCTGCGGCAGGGCGAGCACTGGTGAAAGTCATCATCGAAACCTGCTACCTGTCCGATTCCGACATCGTCGAAGCTTGTCGACGCGCGCAGGCCGCCGGTGCCGATTTCGTGAAAACATCAACCGGGTTTGGCACTGCAGGGGCCAAAGAAGAACACGTCGCTTTAATGCGGGAAACCGTAGGGGACAGCCTCGGCGTGAAAGCATCCGGCGGGATTAAAACCGCAACCGATTTCGCGGCCATGGTGGCTGCGGGCGCTAACCGAATCGGCACCTCTAATGGTGTCGCGCTACTTGTGGGGGTGAAATAACAATGTCGTTCGGAATTATTCCTAACAACGCGGTCCAAGAACGGGACGGCTATCTCGATCGCACACCGTGGTTCCAGTTCATTCTGATCTCTATTTGCTTCCCCATGTGGGGCGCGGCCGCCAGTCTTAATGACATCCTGATTACCCAGTTCAAGTCGATCTTCACGCTGTCGGACTTCGCCTCCGCATTCGTCCAGTCGGCCTTCTACGGCGGCTATTTCATCATCGCCATTCCGGCGTCCCGAATCATCAAACGCTATAGCTACAAACTCAGCATCCTTATTGGGTTGTCGCTGTATATCGTCGGTTGTACGCTGTTTTTCCCGGCATCGCACATGGCGACCTACAGCGTGTTCCTGGTGGCGTTGTTCGCCATCGCGGTGGGTTTAAGTTTCCTAGAGACTTCCTGCAATACCTATTCGACGATGCTTGGGCCAAAGAAAACCTCCACCCTCCGGCTGAACATCTCCCAAACCTTCTATCCCCTCGGTTCGATCCTGGGAATTCTGCTGGGCAAGTACTTGGTTTTCACCGACGGCGACGCACTGCATTTGCAGATGGAGTCCATGAGCCATGACGAAAAGGCATCGTTTGCACAGGAAATGCTGCAACGCACCCTCCAGCCGTACCAATTCATCATCATGATCCTGGTGGTGCTGCTGATTATCGTCGCTCTAACCCAAATGCCTACCTGTAAGCCGCTTTCCGACGGCACCCACGTGGCAAAAGCCAAGATCGGCGAAACCCTGGCCTACCTGGCGTCCAACGTGAAATTCCTCCGCGGCATCGCAGTGCAGTTCCTCTACGTCGGTATGCAAACCGCAGTATGGTCATTCACCATTCGCTTGGCACTTAACCTCGATGAATCCTTGAACGAACGTTCCGCTTCCACCTTCATGGTCTGGGCATTCGTGGCATTCTTCCTAGGCAAGTTCTCCGCGAACATTCTCATGACAAAGATGAACGAAAACGTCGTTTTGATCCTGTACTCAGTACTAGGTTCCCTCGCTTTGGTCTACGTCATGCTGGTTCCAAACCTCACCGCAGTCTATGCAGCTGTGTTGGTCTCCGGACTCTTTGGGCCATGTTGGGCAACCATCTACTCCCGTTCCTTGGATGCGATTGAGGACAAACGTCACACCGAGACCGGTGGCGCCGTGATTGTCATGTCGATTATTGGTGGCGCTGTCGTACCGCTTATCCAAGGTTTTGTTTCCGATACAACCGGTTCCTTGCAGTTCTCCTTCGTGGTCAATCTCGTGTGCTTCGTCGCGGTATTGCTGTACTTCCTCATCTTGTGGCGGGAAGAGAAAACCGGTGCCCCCATCGCTTCTGTTCAGAAAGAAGAAACCGCTCATGTTTAAACTTCCACTCACCAAGGAGTGTTTTACAACCGAACCCCGCACGCTTGTCACGCATGAGGAATTCACCGTCACCGGCTGGCAGTATCCCAGTGGGGTAGCGGCGGTGAAGATCGAAAACTCCCGAGGTAGCATTGAAGTCCTTCCGTTTATGGGACAGATCATCTGGGATGTGGTGTTCGATGGCGTGTCGCTGACCATGAAAAACATGTTTAGCGAACCCAAGCCCGCGGACATTATCGTCGACACCTACGGTTGCTTCGCCTTCCACTCCGGCTTGCTCGCCGCAGGTTGCCCCGCACCGGACGACACCCATCCGCTGCACGGTGAATTTCCGTGCGCACCGTTCGAAACCGCCTGGGTTGAGCTTGTCGACGACTCCGTAGCCATCTCCGGAACATACGAATACGTGCAAGGCTTCGGCCACCACTACACGGCCACTCCGACGGTACGGCTTGGGCGCGGCGACACTGAATTCGATATTGACCTCGAGGTGACAAACCTGTCGGCCTACCAGCCGATGCCGCTGCAATACATGTGCCACATGAATTACGCGTATGTTCCAGGGGCAACCTTCGGCGGAAACCTCCCCGATGAGGCCTTTAAAATCCGCCGCACCATTCCCGCCCATGTGCACCCCACCCCGCAGTGGCAGGAATTCATCGAAGAGCTGGCAACCCGGCCAGCCTACACAACGCTAACCGAACCAGAACGCTACGATCCCGAGATCGTATGGTTCGCCGATGACCTGCCACAATACGGCGCAGAGGTCGAAGTGACAATGGACAAATTCTTCGCGCGGTTTAACTCCGAAGAATTCCCGGTAGCAACCAGGTGGGTGCTGCATAACCCGGACCAGCAGGT
Organism: Corynebacterium sp.; assembly: GCF_030532965.1. Lineage (GTDB taxonomy): Bacteria > Actinomycetota > Actinomycetes > Mycobacteriales > Mycobacteriaceae > Corynebacterium. Next base: position 40,597 of record NZ_JAUNKC010000027.1, on the reverse strand, counting down.
GGCGGCATTCGTCCTTCCGGGAACATCTCGGCCAGAAGGATTCAACGCAGCCGAAGCCGCCGGAACACTCATTAAGCTTGCGGCTGGCGAAACCAAGAACTTCCACGTCCGCACCGGAATGAAAGGATAACCACAATGACCATCGCCGTCATTGGCTCCAATATGGTGGATCTCATCACCTATATCGATCGGATGCCGGACCCCGGCGAAACCGTCGAAGCCCCCGATTTCCAACTAGGGTGCGGTGGCAAGGGAGCCAACCAAGCAATCGCCGCCGCCCGCAACGGTTCGGAAGTGCTCATGCTCACTCGGGTGGGTAACGACGCCTTCGCTGCGAATACCAAGGCGAATTTCGCAGCCAACGGTATCGATACCACCTATGTGTTGGATACCGACACCACCAGTGGCGTGGCCCCCATCTTCGTGGATAAAAACTCACAGAACTCGATTCTGATCATCAAAGGTGCCAATGCCAAACTCAGCCCCGCCGACATTGACCAGGCGAAAGCTGATCTGGAAAAGTGCTCGCTGATCATTTTGCAGCTGGAAATTCCGCTGGAATCCGTGTACTACGCCATTGAGCTGGGCAACCAGCTTGGCATACCTGTGCTGCTTAACCCGGCACCAGCCACACCTGGATTAGAGCTTGACCGAATCACCGGGTGCGACTACTTCATGCCCAATGAAACGGAACTAGCGCTCATCACCGGCATGCCGGTCGATACCATGGAGCGGGTCAAAGAAGCTGCCAAGACATTGTCCGATGCTGGAATCACCAATGTGGTGGTCACCCTTGGGGCCCGAGGCGTGTACTACTTAACCGAATCCGGTGAAGGGGAAATCCCACCATTCAAGGTCGAAGCCGTTGACACCACTGGCGCAGGTGACGCCTTCATCGGGGCATTTGCGAACGCGATTGAAACGGGTCTGGACCTTGAGGCCGCGCTGACAAGGGCGGCGTTCTACGCGGCAGACTCCGTGACAAAACGCGGCACCCAGTACTCCTATGCTTATGCGAAAGATCTCGATTTTCCTTAAGCCACCTTGCCGTATGATCAAACGGTAACTCCTAAAAACCACGACAGTCCACGCCGAAAGGCAGCGGGCTGTCGTGGTTTTTGTTTATTCCCTGACGTGCGATGCATTCGTGCGAGAAACTGTGGCTATGACCTGCGAAAAAACAGGTAGCCAGTGCCAGCTTCTGTAGGTAACTCGACCTTTTCATGGATCGGTGGGTAGTTTCGGGGCCTAGGGGAGGTAAAAGTCGAGTTGGGTCAACGGATACCGGGCTAGCCGCGCCTTGATATGGGACTTGGGGGAGGGGCTTCGGATGGTTGTGGGGGCGTAGGACAGGTGGTGATGTGCCCAGGCTCGTTCTTTGGGGTGGGGAGTTTTTAGTGGTGTGGATTCCGGTGTTTTTGTGCGTCTATGACCTGCATCAAGGAAGGTAACGGTGCAAGCTTTTGTAGGTAACTCGACCTTTTCATGGTGTGGTCGGTGGTTTCAGGGCCCAGGGGAGGTAAAAGTCGAGTTGGGTCAACGGGTACCGGGCCAACAGCTAGTGTGTGGCGAGGTACGTGGAACTTCGTCTAGAGAAAAAGTAGGGCGGAAAATGAACTTCCGTATCATCAAAACGGCAGGCTATGGCGTAGGGCAATTAACATATTGCCAACATTGTTGTAAGCCAGGAGCGCGCGTATTCTTAGGCGAGACATCAAGGAGGAGACATGCTGGCAGGATTTGCAATCGCTGATGTTGCAGTGACCGAAGAAGCGATAGAGATCACGTTGGAAAACGGGGTGGTGGTGACCGAACCCTTATCGCGGCATGTGACATTAGAGAAAGCAACTAAGGCTCAATTATCCCAATGGGAAAAGACCCCAGACGGCTTTGGGCTGAACTGGCCGGAAATCAAACCACCAACCCCAGACGGAATCATTGATGTGCTGTATTGTCTGCAAAGCTCGCTGTATGATGCGGCGGAAAACCGGTGGGAATCGGTAGGGTGGGATCTCACACAATTAAGCACCGATGACCAACAGCTTGTCGCGCTGTATCTGATGGAGCTTGAAATCAATAACGGTGGGTTCCTGGCGTTCTTCGAAAATGGAGGCACCACAATTTATGATCTCGCACTCGCCGCTTTAACCCGGATGGGGGCGAATGACACTATCAAATTGTTAGAGGCAATGATGGGCCTAATCACCCCAGCCATAACGATCGCTCAGTCCGATGCTTCCCGCGACGTCATGGAGGTCATTCTCGCAACACTCACGGAACAGGACGATGACGCTTTAGAGGAATTGGAAAAGAGATTCTGGGATTATCCCGAAAACCTCCCCGCGTTGGTGGTGGCGACCTATAGTGATAAGGTCACAATGAGCAACCACACATAAAGGGGAGAAAATGACAGAATCTGAGTTTTGGGATCTCATCGAATCCTTCGACTGGGACGAGCTTGGCGACGATGAAGCGGTGGTGGAACCGGCCGTCGAAAAGCTCGCGGCGGGAACGGTAGACAACATTAATGCTTTTACCGAACACTTGCACCGCTTTTTATACACACTCGACACCCGCGAACACGCCCGCTACGCATACCTAGGCGAAGCCGATCCCGATAACGGCGACGACTACATTTCGGCCGACGACTTCCTCTACACCCGGTGCGTCGTGGTGGCAAACGGCCGCGAATACTACGCCGAAGTGCTCAACGACCCGAGCCACATGCCGCGCGAGATGGAATTCGAACACCTGCTATATATCGCGGCCGATGCGTATGAACGCAAGACTGGAGACGACTACGACTACAGCAGTAACTGGGATTTCGAAAGCTTCAGCAACAAGGAAGGCTGGGCACCGAATGAAAACACTCGCCCCGGCACCATGACCGGGGAGAACGTGCCACCTGGAAATCGTCGGCCAGTGTAGCCATCTGCGCTGATTCATTGGGGTAGTGGTGAAAACACCATTCGAAATAGAACTGCGGCTTGGTTAGTTTCGAACCGGCCGCAGTTTTGACTTTATCCAGCTGCAGCCTGAACCCCTTTTGCCGTCAATTCCCCATACCACTTTTCCGGCGTACTGCGATGCGCTACAGTGCTCACCCGAACCAAACCGTGCCGCTCCAGCTCAGCCGCACTGGCTAAAACTTCGTCAAGCGTTAGCCCCGAGACCTGGCTTAAGCGGCTAGCGAAGACCTGGATTCCGCACACTGCGCCCAAGACCAACAGTGTTTGGATCAACAGCGGATTATTTCCCCGAAGCACACATTTCCGCGCGTCATCCGGCACCGGATCTGAAATTGTGCTCAGCGCGCGGCGAGCTCGGTCGCGTCCTTCCATTACTAGTTCGGTCATTCCTGCTTTCAACACCAGGGCGACAACCGGACTGAGAAAAGCCGCAGAAATAAGCGGAGCTAACCACGGCGGCATATCCGGCAAAACCAAGGGCAACCCGAAATAACTGGCACCAGATGCCGCCACCGAAGCTGCAATCGGTAGCACAGCTGCCAGCAGCTTAGCTGCAATTGTGCGATACACCCGATTGCGTGAACGTGAACCAGGCGAAAAATCCAAGGTATTGACATTCATTCCGGACCCAATATCCCGGGGCACCACGAAAATGAAAGCCACTAGTGCCACAGCTGTAGCCACAGTTCCCAAAAGCCACTGGCCGCTCGAGAACAGGAGCATCGAATAGACGCCAGGAAAAGATGGCGCTAACAGCCGGAAAACTGGGAAATCTATCCCTGCGCGCCGGGATAATTCAGCTTTTCATTGGGCTACCGGTAGCGATGATACTGAGACGATGGCACAGTTTTTGCTCGATGTGGCAGCTTGAACGGTATTTTCGGCTGAGTTTTCCTGTGCGGAAGTATGTGCGGAAGCGTGCGTGGAAGCGAGTGCGGAAGACTCGGAGGAAGCCTCCGCAGAAGTCTGCGCAGAAATAGGAGTGGATTCGGTCACGGTTTCCCCTCAGTTTTTCCGTCAGCCTCATGTTCGGAGCATGACGGGTGTCTCTGTGGTTTCTCAGCAATTAGTAGCGCTGGTACTACGGTATCGCATGATAGGTGCTGCCTGCGCATCAAAAAACCGCGCCGGGCGTGGGGTGCCCTGACGCGGTTTCTTTTCGTTTTTATTGGGTGGTGTTATACCGCTTGAAGCGCTGCGGCACCGAAGCTGACGCCGAATTGCTCGCACCATAGATCAACAGTTGGCCAGTCGCTGGGGTTGAAATCGGCCGGAAGATCATAAACCTGATTGCCGACATTGCCCTTGATTGCGCCTAAGGAAAGGTGAGGATGGTCATTCGCGGTGGTCCACCCGGCAACACCCTCAACGACAGGTCCTTGGGAGAACCACACGTTCACGTCGGGGCCGTTGGAGGTTGCGAGGTTTTCCAGGGCTAACTGGTGGCTTCCGTTGGGTAGTTTGAACACCAATGCGCGACCAGTGGTTTCGTGCTCGTGGGAGATGAAGTCCCCTTGGGCGATCAGAACCGGGGTGGTGGGGGTCTCGTTCGCTTCGGTGGTGGCAGTGCCGGGTGTTTCGCTGGTACCAGGTTCGGACTGCGCGGTCGTGGTTGCCGGGGCAGTCTGGGCTGTGAAATTTGGGATCTCGTCGTTGACCTCCTTGTCCACAAACAACAGCCATGGTTTGAAAACCGCTAGGGCGATGGCCAGCGCGATCACCGCTAACGGAGCGCCGAACTTCACTACCTTTTTCATATTGATTGACCTTTCCTATGTGTTCTTTGGTTCTGCATAGGTCAACGCGGCGCTTAAATTTTCTATTCCCAAAGTTTTTAAAAAATTTGAAATCTGCCGGTATTGCGGGTCGGAGAACGGGCAATGGCGCAGGTTCGGTGGTGAATGAGTGGGATAAAATGTGCGATTGTTCACTTTTGAACCGGCACGTGATCGCCCGCTCGTGTCTGGTTAGGGTGTGACGGGGGTAGGGCGACGGAAAAATTGTGCAACAATCCTAGGGATTGAGCAGCGCAGATTTTTTGTTCGGGCATAGCGTTTGGGAAAAACATGGGTTGAATGTGTAAAAAACCAAAAGAAACGGGTGCAAAACTGGACAAAACCGAACATGCGGAAAGTGGAAAACTGCAATAGTCTTGGACGTATGAGTCCACGAAAAATTGGAGTGACCGAAGTTGCACTCCGTGATGCACACCAGAGTCTATTTGCCACCCGTATGGCCCTGGAAGACATGGTGGATGCTTGCGAGGATATTGATAAGGCCGGATTTTGGTCCGTTGAGTGTTGGGGCGGTGCGACTTTCGACGCGTGTATCCGCTTCCTCAACGAAGATCCTTGGAAGCGTCTGCGCACCTTCCGTGAGTTGATGCCCAATTCCCGGTTGCAGATGTTGCTGCGCGGGCAGAACCTCTTGGGTTACCGCCACTATGAAGACTTGGTGGTGGATAAATTTGTGGAGAAATCCAAAGAAAACGGAATGGATGTATTCCGCGTTTTCGACGCCTTGAACGACCCACGCAACCTCGAACGCGCCATGAGTGCGGTGAAGAAAGTAGACGGACACGCCCAGGGCACGATCTGCTACACCGTTTCGCCGCTGCACGATGTCGAAGGCTACGTGAAACAAGCCGGTCAGCTTCTGGATATGGGCGCGGATTCCATCGCGTTGAAGGACATGGCGGCGTTGCTTAAGCCACAGCCGGCATACGACATCATTCGGGGAATTAAAGAAACCTACGGCGAGGACACCCAGATCAATGTCCACTGCCACTCTACGACCGGCGTGACTTTGGTGACCTTGATGAAGGCCATCGAGGCAGGCGCCGATGTGGTGGATTCTGCGATCTCTTCCTTGTCGCTGGGCCCAGGCCACAATCCGACCGAATCCCTGGTGGAGATGCTGGAAGGCACCGATTACACCACCGATTTGGATATGGACCGGTTGATCAATATCCGAGACCACTTCAAGAAGATCCGCCCCAAGTACAAGGAATTTGAGTCCAAGACCTTGGTGGATACCAATATCTTCCTCTCTCAGATTCCAGGCGGCATGTTGTCGAACATGGAATCGCAGCTGAACGCTCAGGGCGCAGGCGACCGCATCGACGAAGTGATGGCTGAAGTGCCGCTCGTGCGTAAGGATGCAGGCTACCCGCCGCTGGTTACACCTTCCTCCCAGATTGTTGGTACCCAGGCGGTATTCAACGTGCTGATGGGGCGGTACAAGGTGATGACCGCCGAATTCGCGGACCTGATGTTGGGATACTACGGCGAGTGCATCGGCGAACGTGACCCCGAGCTGATTAAGCAGGCTGAGGCTCAGACCAAGAAAGAAGCCATCACCTGTCGGCCCGCGGATCTATTGGAACCAGAATGGGATAACCTGCGCGACGAAGCCGCGAAACTGGAAGGTTTCGGCGGCAGCGATGAAGACGTGCTGACGAATGCCCTCTTCCCAGGCGTTGCTCCGGGATTTTTCAAGACCCGCCACGAGGGCCCGAAGAATGTGGGTACCGATCCGGCGAAGTTGAAGAAACGGGAAAACGAACCGGTCCTGGAGCCGATCACCTACCAGGTGACCGTGGGTGGCCGCACCCAAACTGTCCGCGTCGAGCCAGCTGAATAAGGAGACATCATGGCTAACGAACCAACAATGGCCCAGCGCCTTGAGCAGCTGGAAGAAGCACGCAAAAAAGTAGAACTCGGCGGCGGCCAGGCGAAGCTCGATAAGCAGCACGAAAAGGGCAAACTCACCGCCCGCGAACGCATCGCAGCGCTTGTCGACGAAGGCACGTTCCACGAAACCGGCATGTTTGCCAAGCACCGCACCACCCATTTCGGCATGGATACGGCGGATGCCCCAGCTGACGGCGTGGTCACCGGTTCTGGCGCGGTCTTTGGTCGCCCGCTACACATTGCATCCCAGGATTTCACGGTCATGGGCGGTAGCGCTGGTGAGACTCAATCCAATAAGGTGGCCGCCATGATGGAAGCCTCGGCTACCACTGGTACCCCGTTTGTATTCATCAACGACTCCGGCGGCGCCCGCGTCCAGGAAGGTATCGATTCGCTGTCCGGCTACGGCAAGGTGTTCTACCGAAACGTCATGCTGTCCGGCTTGGTGCCGCAGATTTCCATCATTGCGGGGCCGTGCGCGGGTGGTGCAGCGTATTCGCCAGCACTTACCGACTTCATCATCCAAACCCGCCAGGCAAACATGTTTATTACCGGCCCAGGCGTTATCAAGTCGGTGACCGGCGAGGACGTGACCTCCGATCAGCTCGGTGGCGCAGATGCCCACATGATGAAGGCCGGCAATATTCACTTTGTGGCTGAAGATGATGAGCAGGCGATCCTGATCACCCAGAAGCTTCTAAGCTTCCTGCCGCAAAACAACACCGAGGAACCACCGGTGGTCGACCCGGATCCGATTGTGGAGCCAGACCCATACTTGCGCGATATTGTGCCGGTTGACGGCAAGAAGGGTTACGATATTCGGGAGGTCATCGCCCGGATTGTCGACCGTGGCGATTTCCTGGAGGTTCAGGCCGGTTACGCACAATCAATCGTCGTGGGCTTCGGCCGGGTCGTCGGTCGCACTGTCGGTATCGTCGCCAATCAGCCAAACGTGATGTCGGGTGTGCTTGACATCAATTCTTCCGACAAGGGTTCGCAGTTTATTCGCTTCTGCAACGCCTTTAATATCCCGCTGATTACGCTTGTCGACGTCCCGGGTTTCATGCCTGGCGTGGCTCAAGAGCACGGCGGTATCATCCGCCACGGAGCAAAGATGCTCTACGCATATTCTTCTGCTTCGGTACCAAAGATCACCGTCGAATTACGCAAGTCCTACGGCGGCGCTCACCTGGCCATGTGCTCTAAGGACCTAGGCGCAGATCGCGTATTTGCCTGGCCGACCGCCGAGATCGCGGTGATGGGTGCCGAGGGTGCCGTTAACGTGGTGTTCCGTAAGGAAATCGAAGAGGCAGAAGACCCAGCCGCTAAGCGGGAAGAGCTGATCCAGCTGTACAAGGAGACCTTCTCCACACCGTTTATGGCTGCGTCCCGCGGCTTGGTGGATGACATCATCGACCCAGCTGAAACGCGCAAGCACATCGCGGATGCTCTGGAAGTTCTCGCCAATAAGCGGGTTACCCGGCCGCACAAGAAGCACGGCCTCATGCCAGTGTAATAAGGACTGAAAGTAACCATGAGTGAATTATCAAACCAAGAGCTTGCCCAGTTGGTGGCTCAGCTTAGCCAACGCCTGGATAAGGCGGAGGCGGAGCTCATTGAGTTGCGTAAGCGTTCGGATGCTTCCATTCCCGAAGATGTGGTTGTCGCCATTTCCGCGGCGGTGAGTGCGTTCTTAGGAAACAAAGGCCGTGTCAAAGCTGTGCGTTATTCCCGCCACCGTACGTGGGCTGCGCAGGGTCGTCAGAATGTCCAGCAGCGGATGCTGGGTCTGTAGAACAGGATTTAAAACATGAAACTCAACGTAACCGTCAACGGTATTGCGTACTCCGTCGAAGTCGAGGTGGAGGAAGAACAGCGCCAACTTGGTGCCATCGTATTCGGTGGCGGTGCCGCCACGATCCATTCGGAGCCTGCCACTGCCTCCGTGCAAGGTGTTTCTGCCAACGCTGTGGTTGCGCCTCTGGCTGGTTCTGTCTTTAAGATTTTGGTCAACGAAGGCGACGAAATCGAGGCTGGACAGGTGCTGTTGATTTTGGAAGCTATGAAGATGGAAACCGAAATCACTGCACCTAATTCTGGTGTGGTCAACACCATTCACGTTGCTGTCGGTGACTCTGTCCAGGGCGGACAAGCCCTGGTAGAAATTAACTAACCTAATTCGGGGTAGATGTGGAATTTTTCGGCCGAATTTCGTGGCATGATAACCAAGGTCAAACTTTTTTCATCCACCCTTGATTGGTAAAGGAACCCCAGCACATGCGTAGAAAACGTACTACTCGCAGCCTCGCCCTCTCGGCTTTTATCACAGGATTGGCTTTGAGTACAACACCAAGTGCTGGGGCTTTCACTTTGCCAGCCCCTTCCGCAGCATGGGAACAAGCCGTCAAAGACTTGGAGGCAGCCGGAATCACTGTCGATCCGAACACCATCGATCCACAGCTGATCAATGACGCCGATAAGGCCGTCGCTGGGCATAACTACAACATGGAACAGCTCATCGCGGAATACACCGGCAATGGTGCCAAGCCGCAACCAGGCGATGAAACTTTGAAGAAAGTCGGCGAGGAATACCGGCCGATTCTTGATGGGCCAAACTACCACTGGCGGCACGATACTTTTTCCAAGGTAATGGCGCAGCGCCCATTTGCTGACCGGGTGCTGCACCGGGTTCCTGGTTCGTGGTTCGATGCGCCGGATACCCCGCTGGAGTCGGTTTTCGTCGAGCGGGAAGGCAATTCGCTCTATGGGCCTTCCACTCCGGTGTATGTGGATAATAACCAGTTGTGCACCATCGCGGCCACCGGTGTGGATTCTCAGGGCCGTAAGGTGGCGATCACCGCTGGCCATTGCGGTAAGGTAGGTGCCCCGGTGATGTCCGCCGATTCGTGGCGTGTCGGTAAGTCCGGCACGGTTGTCGCACACGGCAAGGACTTGGATTATTCCGTCATTGAGCTTGGTTCCAACGCCAAGATTTCCCGCAGCTACAACGGGGTGACCGTCAATGCTGTCGGCGGCGGTAAACCCGGCAAGTGGAAGCGCGTATGTAAGACGGGTGTTGCTACCGGCACCACGTGCGGCATGGTGTGGGACGCGGATGATCGCGCTAGCATCAGCCAGGTCTGCGCCATGCAGGGTGACTCCGGCGCGCCGTTGATGGAAGGCGACCGGCTGGTCGGCATGGTGTCCGGCGGCGCTATCCCTAATTACGCTTTAGCGTGCCGAAACCCATGGCAGGGTGATGCCTTTATGCCAACCGTTTCCACCAATATGGATGCGGTCATCAGCGACATCAACGCCAAGGGTGGGGTAGGCGCTGGCTTCACGTTGCCGACGGAGTAATTCCACTACTACTAAGGAACCTGGGCGAAGTCCCAGGTTTTTTATTTCGGAAGTTGTCATGGTTTCGCTTTACGACGCCCACCTGACCGCGTTAGTTACCGCCTGCGGTGCTGAATCGGTGTTCGATCGGACAATTATGGTCCCGATCTTCGGCGAATGCTACATTGATGACCTGCTTGATCTTCGCGCCTACCAGGCACTCGCTGACGGTCACCGGTGGTTGCGCACCGGTGACCCTAAGCATTTCCGAAGGCTTATCCGCAGCCAGTATTTCGGCGTGCTGCGTGATTGTGTCCGTGCGATTCTTCACAGCAGCGACCTGCATCTTTCCGCAAGTACGGCTAGTTTATTCACTGCGCTGGCGATAGGGGAGCACGATGACATCGTGTGGAATGCCCGCCACATTGTGGCGTGCTGGGATGATGACGCTGCGATGATCGCTGATTACGGCGGTGCAGCCACATCCACCACCATGCCACTCGCGTTATCCCTGGCATTGACCGTGATCGATGATCCAGACATCCGAACCCAATGTGTCGCACTTATAGAAACGCTGGAAATCTCCCCGCCGTATCTAGGTGCCATGCGCCGATGGGATGACGAGAATATCGATGACATTGTGGCTGGCATCGTCGATTTCCGCAGTACCCTTACCAACACACCAGGCTTCCATTACGAAGCAATTGACGGCGCGATCTGTTGGGAACTAATCGCGATCTCTGCTTTACGAAAACGCGCAGGTTTAGCCCCTATTGCCCCCAATCTGCGGCATTACCAGTCGGCCCTGAATTCGATGTGCTGGCAGTCGGCGATAACCCCAACCCAGCACCAGTTAAGGGATGCGATTTTTCATTCCTCAACCGATCTGTCACATTCCTTTACTGGTATATGATTTTTTCGAATATCACGGTTAGTGAAGGAGCATCGTTGTGGATAGCCAGCTATTGGAGCGTTTTGTCGGGTGGGTTAGGTTAGGTCAGGATAATCCGCAGGTAAGTCTGGTAGACGGTCGAGAGCTCAGTGGGATAGCCCCATTGTTTTCTCAGCTCACTGGAGATATCGCTGAGTTTTACAGCCGAGTTGTGTTTGACAAAAGTCTGTTCTCAAGTACATCCCTGTTTCTTAGCTTTGAACCTTTCGAGTCACTACGTGAACTTGCAGTTGGTTGGGTGCTTTTTAAAAATCGAGAAACTGGACAGTATGAGCTTGACCCGGCGTGGGACTTCGGGGAGTGCGTCTTTTTTGCTAGGGAAATTGGGGATGGTGTCGTTTTTGTGCAGTTAGATTCGGGGATTGTCTATGGGATGATTCCTGGTGGCTGGGAAAAGGACAAACTTGCCCCGAGTTTTGAGCTGTTCCTCCGGGCTTTTTTGGACATAGCGGATGCAGAAAACGAAGTCCCAGCATATCTGGACGACGACACTATTTACCTCAACCCGGCATTCGTGCAGCGAGCAGAAGAAATCGGAATCCAGATTCTTGGGGAGGAATACTGGCCGGAATTTCGTGAGTTTTTTGGCATCGTGGTCGACAGTGATGACGACGATGACTACTAATTGGGTGCCCGGCGCGGTGGTAAACGTATAAGAAAATATGCATGACGACATGTAGCGGATTCGGCTCTCTATATTCCCATGTCGTCACATTCGCTACTTGCTACATGTCGTCCTCTGTTTGATTGGATCAATCGTGTTTGGTGGTGCTGGAAGAGCGATCATCACCGAGATAGGCTAATGCGGCTGTATGGAGTAGCCCATTGGTAGCTACGGCGTCGCCGCCGTGGGGGCCATCAATGCCGCTCAGGGAGGTAAACCGGCCGCCTGCTTCTTCCACCAGAATCGCCAGGGGGGCGAGGTCCCAGAGTGAGACCTCCGGTTCGGCGGCGATATCCACTGCGCCTTCGGCCACCAGGCAGTAGGAGAAGAAATCGCCGAAGCCTCGTAGTCGCCACGTGACGTCGGAGAGCGCAAAAAACTGATCGCGTAGGTTGCGGTCGCGCCACCCGTCGAGGGAGGAAAACGATACGGAGGCGTCGCTTAAATCCTTAACCTGGGACACCTTGAGCGTTTTAACGCTGTTATTGAAGCTGCGGTGTGCCCCGAGGTTTTTTGCCGCCCACCAGCGTCGACCCAATGCGGGGGCGGAGATGACGCCGACAACCGGGACGCCGTCGACAAGCAGGGCGATGAGCGTTGCCCACACTGGAACCCCACGCACATAGTTTTTGGTGCCGTCGATGGGGTCGATGATCCATTGTCGGCCGGTGACCGTGGCGTCGCCGCCGAATTCTTCGCCCAGGATTTCGTCCTCGGGGCGGTGGGCTTCGATAAGGGCCCGGAGGGTACGTTCGCATTCGATGTCGGCGTCGGAGACCGGGGTCATGTCCGGCTTGGAGTCGATGACCAAATCGCTTGCTTCAAAGCGGGAAAGTGTTAGCGCGTCGGCGGCGTCGGCGAGTGTTAACGCGAAATCCAGATCAGCCTGAAACATTAATTTCCTTCCAATAGTGCGGCGACCTCGGCAACGGCCTGGGCGTTGCCAGCGATCGACCATTCTACGCCGCCTGCTGTGCATTTAATGCCGACTCCGCCTGCGCCCTCGATCAGGGCTTTGCCCGGAAGCCAATCCCAATCGGCGACGCTGTGCTGCATCCATACCCCGAGGCTGCCGTCGGCGACTGATGCCAGGTCGATGGAACCAGCACCTAACATGCGGATGGTGGCGGCTTCGGCGGCAACGCGAAGCCACACGTCACGAACATCTGGTTGTGTCATGAACGTGGGGTGAATATAGGTGGCCAGACACAGCTGCGACAGGGGTGCGTCGGCAAGCGGCGTTACTGCCTTACCGTCGCGGGTTGTGGGGATGTTCGCGCCGCCGAACCAGGTGTATCCCATCGCCGGGCGGTGCACCGCGCCGAATGCCACGCCGTCGGGGGAACTAAGCGCAAGAGCGGAGCAGAAATAATCGGAACCGGACGCGAAATTATAAGTGCCGTCGACTGGGTCGATGTGCCAAACGTTTCCGCTTGTCGACGCCTTAGCGGTGCCCTCCTCACCGATGATGCCGTCGTCTGGGCGGAGTGCTTCGAGCGCACTGGCGATGAACTGTTCTGCCGCGTGGTCGGCTTCGGTGACCACGTCGGAGACGGAGGTTTTTTCTTTTGTGCTAATGCCTGCTTCCCGCAGCCGCCAGGCGAGCCGACCTGCGTTATAGACGAGTGCTTGGGCGAGGTGTTCATCGCTGTCGGTTTCGTGGGCAATGACAAAGGTTTTGACTATTGCCGGAATCATGTCTGATAGCTGCTGGGAGTTCTCCATGTTCTTATTGTGCATGCTGTGGCTTAGTCCAACTAAATGGGGGTGGGTTAGACTAGTGTGTTATGCGACCAGAGATTTCCGCTGAACTTACTGCTCTTGATACGACGTTAACCACAATTGAAAAGGTATTAAACCCCGAGGAAATGGAAACCCGGGTGCGGGAGTTGGAGGCCCAGGCTTCCGACCCATCATTGTGGGATGATCCGGATCATGCGCAGCGGGTCACGAGCGAGCTTTCTCAGGTGCAGGGGCAGTTGAAGAAATTGTTGGGGATGCGTAGCCGGTTAGAAGACATACCCGTGATGTGCGAATTGGCGGAAGAAGAAGGCGAGGACGACCACCTCGTCGAGGCCGAGCTTGAGCAATTGCGGGAGGAGATTTCTTCCCTTGAGGTTAAAACCATGCTTTCTGGTGAATATGATGCCCGGGATGCGGTGGTCAATATTCGCTCTGGTTCCGGTGGTGTGGATGCGGCCGACTGGGCGGAAATGCTGTTTCGCATGTATGTGCGTTGGGCGGAAAAGCGTGGTCATAAGGTAGATATTCACGATGTTTCCTACGCCGAAGAGGCCGGGATTAAATCGGCCACGTTTACCGTTCATGGCGATTATATGTATGGCACATTGTCGGTGGAGCAGGGGCCGCACCGGTTGGTGCGGATTTCGCCTTTCGACAATCAAGGCCGTAGGCACACGTCCTTTGCCGAGGTAGAGGTGTTGCCGGTGGTGGAGATTACCGACCATATTGATATTCCCGATTCGGAGATTCGGGTGGATGTGTATCGCTCATCGGGTCCGGGTGGACAGTCGGTGAATACGACCGATTCGGCGGTGCGGTTGACGCATATCCCTACCGGTATCGTGGCAACCTGTCAGAATGAAAAATCCCAGATCCAAAATAAGGCCTCCGCTATGCGGGTGTTGCAGGCGAAACTCTTAGAGCGCAAACGCCAAGAGGAGCAGGCTGAGCTTGATGCGCTCGGTGCCGGTGGTAATGCGTCGTGGGGTAATCAGATGCGGTCCTATGTGTTGCATCCGTATCAGATGGTGAAAGACCACCGGAACCAGTTTGAGACGAATGATCCCGCTAAAGTGCTTGACGGGGACCTGGATAAGTTCCTGGAAGCGGGAATCCGGTGGCGCATGACGCAACAACAGTCACAATGATCTACAAATTTCACAATTGTTTCGCTACAGTGGTGTAGGTGATTAGGTTTGAAAATGTCACCAAGCAATACAAAGCATCAACCCGGCCAGCGCTGGATAATATTTCGCTGAGCATAGATAAGGGTGATTTCGTCTTTCTCATTGGCCCCTCCGGGTCCGGAAAGTCCACCTTTTTAGAATTGATGATCCGCGAAACGAACGTCACCAGCGGTGACATTTATTTGGATGAATTCCACGTGAATAAACTGCGGGGAAACCAAATTAACAAACTGCGGCAAAAGATCGGCTACGTCTTCCAGGACTTCCGCCTGTTGCAACAAAAAACCGTGTACGACAACGTGGCGTTTGCATTAGAAGTTATCGGCACCAAGAAGGATAAAATCGCCAAAATGGTGCCGGACACCTTGGAGCTAGTCGGACTCTCCGGCAAAGCCAACCGATTGCCGCAAGAACTCTCCGGCGGTGAACAACAGCGGGTGGCGATCGCCCGGGCGTTTGTGAACCGGCCACTGGTATTGCTTGCCGACGAGCCCACTGGCAACCTCGACCCAGATACTTCCGACGGGATCATGGTGCTGCTTAATCAGATCAATCGCACCGGCACCACCGTGGTGATGAGTACCCACAACGCCCGGGCTGTCAATGACATGCGCCGCCGGGTCATCGAACTAAACCTGGGAACATTAGTACGCGACGATGCCCACGGCGTCTACGGCGAAGCGCAATAACGAGGGGAGTGAATTTAAGGAAATGGGACTAGCATTTGTATTCCGCGAAGCGTTTCGCGGCCTAGCGCGAAATATCACCATGACCATCGCGCTGGTCATCACCACCGCGATTTCCCTGGCATTGCTCGCCACCGGGTTCCTCGTGACCAATATGACCGACCGCACTAAGGACATTTACTTAGAGCGCGTTGAGGTGATGGTGCAGTTTGATGAGGAAATCTCGGCAACCGACAAAGACTGCTCCTCCGCAACCTGTAAAGAAGCACGAAGCATCTTGGAAAAATCAGATGGGGTGAAATCAGTTACCTTCCGCTCCAGGGAACAGTCTTACCAGCGGTACGTGGAATTATTCCAAGACTCAGACCCACTACTGGTCGCCGAAACCTCCGAGGATGCACTTCCTGCCGCCCTCCATGTGCGGTTAGTTGATCCGCTCGACACCACACCACTGAATCCGGTACGCACGATCCAGCACGTGGATACCGTCATCGACCAGGTCGATGATTTGAAAGGCGCTACCGACAATCTCGATGCGATTCGGAACTCCACGTTCCTATTCGCCGGCATTCAAGCCATTGCGGCGATCTTCTTGATCGTCAACATGGTGCAAATCGCGGCCTTTAATCGTCGTCAAGAAACCGAAATCATGCGCATGGTCGGTGCTTCCCGGTGGTACACCCAAGCACCATTCGTCTTAGAAGCAGTATTCGCAGTGCTGGTGGGTGCGATCCTTTCCGGCCTGGCGCTCTTCGCTGGTAAAGCATGGGTGGTGGATAAAACACTCGCCGGACTCTACGACAGCCAATTAATCGCCCGAATAACCACGGCCGACATTTGGACAGTGATCCCCATCGTCGCCCTGGTCGGCATCATCTTCGCGGCACTAACCGCCCAAGGTACGCTCCGATGGTACGTCCGAAAATAACCTGGACATTGGGACTTTCGGTCATGGCAGATGCAGTAGCCATGGCCGTTTCCTTTCAGCCGGGGGTCGCCGGGATGGCGCTACAGATCGGCGAATTCCGCAGCATCGAACGCGCCGTCTCCGCCGCGGGTACAGTCGGCCCCGGCTATCCGCCCACCGCAGTCCGCATCGTCCACTCCGCCGCAACCCCCACCGACGCGCTCGGCGAACTCTACGCCGCCGCGGTACGCACGGGGCTCAGCGCCGATACCATCGCGCTGATCTCCGATATCCAGATTTTGCACGACGTTTATGGCACCCGGATTTTGCTTGTCGACGGTACCACCATCATCCACGGCGCCCACCCGCCCGCGCCCTTTGACCTAGCCACCATTCAGGATTGGCACAGCATCGATCCGTTCAACGCCACCGTCGTCATACTCTCCGCAACCAACGACCACGACTACCTGGATCCATTGCTGATTACGCTGAAAGACTACGGACCTTTGATCGTCGACAAGCGGACACTGGCTGCGCTCGCCGCCGACCAAGAGGTAACGTCCGCCCCAATCAGCTGGTATCAACGACTATTTCGCCATTAGAATAAGACGAATTATGGCGAAAAAGAAAAAGAAAAACCCCTCACCAATCATCGCAACCAACCGGAAAGCAAAACACGACTACCACATCTTAGAAACCTACGAATGTGGCGTTGTATTAGTAGGCACCGAAGTCAAGTCGCTGCGGGAAGGCAAATGCTCGCTTGTCGACGCCTTCGCCACCATCGACGACGGCGAAGTATGGCTGCGCAACCTCCACATTCCCGAATACTCCATGGGGCACTGGACCAACCACAGCCCCCGACGAGTACGCAAACTCCTGCTGCACCGCCGCGAAATCGACTCGCTCATGGGCAAAGTCCGCGACGGCAATAAAACCCTCGTACCACTAAGCCTCTACTTCAAAGACGGACGGCTCAAATGCGAACTGGGGCTAGCCCAAGGTAAACAATCCTACGATAAACGCCAAGACATCAAACGCCGCACCGAAGAACGCGAAATCATCCGCGACCTCGGACGACGCATCAAAGGCATCAACGGTTAATCAAAGCGATAAACTGCCCCAACCCCGGTTGCTCCACCGGAAAATGCCCACACGAATCAAGCAACACCA
Source organism: Corynebacterium sp. (assembly GCF_030532965.1). Lineage (GTDB taxonomy): Bacteria > Actinomycetota > Actinomycetes > Mycobacteriales > Mycobacteriaceae > Corynebacterium. Next base: position 23,285 of record NZ_JAUNKC010000027.1, on the reverse strand, counting down.
CCGACCTCGGCTTCAACCGCACGCTCAACCACGCCGGGGTCCAATGATCATTCGCCGGGTGCGCCAACTCCACGCTGCCCGGATCAAACTTATGCCGAAACTTAAGCAACGATGCCAAAAACCCCAACGGCACGTACACCCCACCACTTTTCGGATCGAAAGCACACAGCCGTTGTAACGCCTGATCACTACTCATCCGGCTAAACCGTGCCACCCACCGCATCGGAATCCGCAGCCGCGCCACAGGCCCCACCACCAGTGGTGCGAACACCGCACCCGCAACACCGAACACTCCAAACCTAGTGATAAACAACTGCGCGAGCAGACGGCGCGGTTCCACCAGACAGGTCGTGATCGTGCGCACCACATTCGGGCACCGTGTGGCCACATTGGCCGCCAACACGCCACCGATGCTAAACCCCACCAACACCACATCACGCGGCCAGGCGGCGACAAAGGCAGTCAACGCCGCCACCCAATCCGAATAACGGATCGCGCCGGGATCAGGGGCAACACTGGCACCGAACAGCGGCAAATCAATAACGACCGCATCGAGCGCACACAACTGGGCATACGGCCACAACGCCGCCGCATGCGCACCCGCCCCGTGGACAAAAATAACCGTGCGATCAGTTGCCCGCTGTCGATGCAGATAATGCAGCCTGATCCCACGCCAATCAAAGAACGTAGAATCAGAAGCACCCGGCGGGGCAAGCTCAACCGACGACTGAAAGAAATCCTCATACCCGCGCATAGATCGAAAGTATAATTGCACAAACCGGGGCACCGGGACTACCATGAAAGAACTTGTTGGAAACGCACAATGCCCGCCAACAACACGGGGTCGATTTTGGTTTCGACTGCGTACATTACGCCAGGGGAAGCGTGCCGGTGCAGGCTAGAGACCACCGTAAGCGTCGTAGCACATTGATAAGCGCCGAGAACACTCAGCGCGACTACGCCCTCGCTGCCTAATAAAGAATAGCCAGCGACCTGCGTGTCTGTCAGACCAGGGCTGTCCCTGACCTGGATTCTGGCATCGACTAAGGGACTTTACCGATTCATCGGGTCAACGAGGTGAATTGGGACAGTTTTCGTTGACTGTGGCTCATCATCCGGGAGTGTTCGTCCAAGCCGGAGAGTCAGAGTAAAAGATCCATTGCGCGAACTGCGCACGGAGAAGCCCTGGCAAGATGACGTAGGACCCGGGTTCAATTCCCGGCGGCTCCACTGGTTGTGATTCCCCTGCCCCTTGTGGGTGGGGGTTTTCTTGTTTTACCTGGTGTTTTGTTTTTACTATTAACCCACTTATGTGGTCTGGGGTAGTCTTGAGTTGTCTTATATTTGGCACGTTTTTGGCACGAAAGACCCCCACAATGGCACAATTCGGAAACATACGTAAACTCCCCTCCGGGCGCTGGCAAGCCCGCTACAGCCACCACGGTGGTCAATACAAAGCACCTGGCACCTTCAAAACCCAACGGCTTGCCATAGCCTGGCTAGCGGAGGAAGAAAAACTCATCACATTCGGAGGGTGGACACCGCCCAGCCAACGCGAAGCTCCCACTACTGGGGCCACAGCCGCCCTAACGGTCGGTGAGTGGGTAACCGCGTACAACGAGGGGCTCCGCACCCGAATTAACCCGATTAAACCCTCAACACACGCCAACTACGTAAAGGTCACCGAGAACCGCATCACCCAGCCGCAACCACCTGGCGACGCCGATCTCCGCATCACCGGCCTAGCCGCAACACCCCTAGCGGAGCTAACAAAAACCAAGGTGTATGCTTGGTGGTCCGCCATTTGCGAGACATACGACTCCCCGACAGTAAACCAACAGGCGTACAAACGCCTGAAGGCCGCATGCGCGGAGGCGGTCGAGCGCGAAATGATACCCCGCAGCCCCGTCGAAATTAAGGAAGCAGGTAGACGAGTCAAGGGCGACGAGAAGTATTTACCTACTGACGCGGAGCTGCACGCCATTTTGGGGCATATGAACCCGAGATATAAAGCTCTAACCTCGTTGGTTCTTTTCCACGGGCTGCGGTTAGGCGAAGCTCTCGCGCTGGAACAACACCACGTAAGGGTTACTGGGGAGGTGCCTTTTGCGCCTCGTGTGGTGGTGCGCGTGGAGCAGAATGCGCAGCGGATCAATAAACGCGGCGAGCGGACGTACATGCTATGGCAGTCGCCTAAAACCACCGCCGGGTACCGCGAGGTGCCCATCCTGCGGAGCCATACGGGGATATTTTTAGACCACCTCGCTCACTACGCCCCCACTGAAACGTGCGCCGTGCAGGTGTTTGAGAAAAGCCGCGAAGCACGGCAAGAAAAGCTGCTGCTGACAGTGACGGAGAAAGGTGCTCCGATGATGGATACCAGCTATCGCAGCGTGCTAGGCCGTGCGAAAGAACGCGCTGGGGTGTGCATGGATATCGACCCGCACTGTGGTAGAAACTGGCTGATTACTAGGTTGGCGGAGCAGGGGGCGCACTTGAAAGAGATTGGCCGACTGCTAGGACAAGAGGACATTTCGACGATCCTGGGGGTGTATATGAAGGTGCGTGCGGGGCGGGTGGACACGCTGATGGATCGCGTGGACGACTCGCTGTAGCCGAAAAAAAATAGGGCCCTCTCCAATCCGGGGAGGGCCTTTCATTTTATTGGTTTATTTGGTGCGCGGGGTTTGCGGGGTGCACACCTGCGGGCATCTGTGGCCTTTGCATACCCGACGGGATTCTCGGAGGCTCTGGTAGTCGGTCTGCGATTTCGCACAGAACCCACAGTATCCCTGAGCTCATGAGGCCGGTCACCATGGTGGTGATTATGGATATCCCTTCTTCCGGATAGGCGAAGAAGGTTAGTATGCCGATTACTATTCCTATGGCGCTAAGGCTTCCGAGCCCTATCGCGAGGTTTTTAAACAACTTGATCATGATTTTCTTAGATATTTTCTTGAGTTATATGTTCACCAGCACCGTTTTCCACGATTATATAGCTGGCAGATTCCGCCCACTCGGGGTTGTCTGTATACCGAATTTGATTAGCATATAGCTTAGCAATCGTCTCTGCCACGGCTTTGTCGGCTTGTCGGTCCAGTTGTACATTGAATACAATGTTTCCGCCCTTGCTGTAGTACACACGATTAACGGTGTAGGCCCAGGCCGGTGCTATGCCGTTTGACGCCACTGATGTCCAGGGCTCGTTTTCGGGGCCGCCTAGGGCGCTTTTTGCCCAAATTTCTATTTCCTCATCGGAGACGACGGGTTGGGATTCGACGCTAACTTCAGTTTCTGCGGTGACGGCGGTTGAAAAGCTATAGGTTTCACGCGTCGCTTCACCTTTATTCGGCGCTGAACAGCCGCTCAAAGTCGTGATCAATCCTACGGCTATCAATGTTTTGGTAAGTGCTTTCACACTAGTTTCCTTTCGTAGATCCGTCTCCAAATGAGTACTGTTTGGCGGGCTACCCCGAGTTCGTGGGCTATCGCTCCTGGGTGCTCTCCGTATAGTTTCTCAGCTTCTGCATATGCTAGCGGATCTATGAGCAGCTCCGCAGCAAAACGGTCTGCTTGCCATTCCTGCCGGGTGTCGAAGCACCCCTCGTGCCCGTGGTAGGCGTGGCCTAGTTCGTGTGCGAGTGTGTGTAAATAGTCGCCCCTACCTAGGTCTTTGGCTAAGAGTATGGTACGGGCTTGCGGGAACCAGCCGCCGAGGTCTAGGGGGTGTAGCACCCCTTGGGTGTCCGTGAGGACTTGGATTCCTAGGTCTTCGGCTAGCTGGAGGAGTTTAGGCTCCTGATCCGTAGTCATCGTCTCCTTCTTGTGGTTCTCTCATTCTCCTATCAGCAGCATAGCGGCTACCCCTTACATGAGACAGGTCGTCGATGTGGGTGACGCTCGCCGGGTTGAATTCTGCCTGGTCTTCGGCCAGGTCGATCACGTTCGGGTCGGCGTCGTTTGTGAAAAGTAATCGTGCTTCGGGGTCGGAGCGTTTGAGTATTTCGTCAAGTATTTGCTGGTTGGTTGCTTTTTGTAGCGCGTAGGGTATCCCGACACCTTCGGTTTCCCATTCGTTGAGGTATCCGGTTTCGATGAGGCCTGTGACGGGTGATTTACCGTAGCCGCGGCATAAGGCTATGACCATTTCAGGGGACAGCTTCCCCTTTTCTAACTGCCTAGAAAGGGTGCTTTGTGCGTATCCAGCTTTCTTGGATGCATTTTTTCTAGAGTCGGGGCGTATTAACTCGTCGAGCCATGTTTCAAAGTCCATGTACTTATTATGGTTGCGTTTTGTGTACCTGTCAATTCTTGCAGTTCAGGGAGTTTTTGGGGGTGCTTTACGGGGGTGGGTTGCGTACGCTAGTTGCGTTTTGTGTTCGATAGTGGCATTCTGTGTACCAGCGGCGCAAGAGCGCAACAGGAAACACAAAAACCGAAAGGAGAACACCCCGTGCAAAAAGCACCACGATACCGCTTCCGACCAGGCGCGCTAGACCACATCATGCGATCGAGGAACCTCACCACAGACGAGCAACTAGCCGCCTGCATCGGAGTAAACCCAGATGACATCACCCAGCTACGCGCCGGGGCAGAAGTCACCCCGCGCGTAGCCCTGAAAGTCGCCACCATCCAAGGCGACCCGACCTTCATCAGCGGATACTTCGACCTCGTCAACGACCCCCTAGTAGCTGCTTGAGACAAGCGCCCACCACAACCACCATCAATTCCGCATACCAGGGAAATAGCCAATGACAACCGAAATGCCCCCATGGCTGACGGTAACCGCAGCCGCCGACTACATGGGCTGCTCCAAAGAAACCGTCCGACGCCTCATCAACGAAAGAAAACTCGTGGCCACATATTTCACGCCACGCACACTTCGAGTAAGCCGCGAATCAATCGACAACCTCGCCGCAAAAAACACCGCATAGAAAGCGACTGACCATGACCCTCCTACTTGCAATCGCACTGCTACTCACAACAATCTTCCTCGCCGCGTGGGTGGCCGACGCCGACCGCAAAGCAGAACAAGCCCTCGACTACATCAACGAGCTAGAACTCCAACTCATCCGACAAGAAGCCCGAACCCATGGAACCCCTAACCGCCTTCATCGTTCTATGCACCCTAGTCAACGTGTTGTTACTGACCGTCATTATCCATCTACGTAGCCACGTGAAAAAGCATTTAGCGCAATTAATGCCGGAGCACCAGCGGTGAACCCTGGTGCGGCCTGACCCGGTCGGTAACACACGTGTGGGGTTCGACTCCCCACCCAGGCACCCAGCCCCCAAGAACCACCCCACAGTAAAACGTCTGGGCGGAACTCGGGTGGGCACGCTTTTTGAAAACTCGATAGTGAAACGCCCCTCAAAGGAAAATACTGGCGGGAGAGCGCACCACGTGAGTGCGCCACGACCCCGCAAGCCCACCAACGTACTGGGCAGGAACCCCGCAGTGGCACGCGGGAGGCAACAACCGAGGGGCAGTACAAATGAAGAACCTTCACGGCCAAGGTACGGAAAACAGATTGGCCGAAAAATGGCATGAGCATTTTTTTCAGTTATGCAACCCCCGGGTGCAACCCCTGGGCATGCCACGAGGCCACCCGGGTGTGACACCCCGCCGGAACAGTCACCAGCGGGGTACAAGCGCCGCCATGAACCCCAGCTCTCGAACAGGGGGAGCGGAACCGCTGCACCCGGGCAGCCCCACCACACACAACAAAGAATAGGGAGCCCTCATGCATGAACACCTTATTAACACCCTCGCAGCCGCGTTACCCAAACACGTAAAAGACGCGGCCAACAAAGTAAACATACGCCTCACACGATCAACCATGGGCGCGCCAAACACCTATGAAGTACAGCAAGACATGATGCTCGCCGTAGCGGCACGTAACATACACGCCCGCGACGACCTCATAGACCAATTGGGTCACGCCTTAAGCGTTCTGCATTTTGACTACGAATCAACGCAAGATAAGAACGGCCAACTGAAAAGCAAAATCGATAACCAAAGAGACGAGCTGTCAAAGATTATCGAGGAGCGCAAGACGCTCCAGATCGAAATACGGAATATAGGAAAGCGACTCACGGTGTGGCACCAACGCCAAGCCAAAGCACAAAAAGCCCTCGACGCGCTCCGGGAAAAACACCCCGAGGTGGATTACACCGACCTTGCTGATGCGCTCAGCCTCACCCTCGAAGAACACGTCGAACCGGGTAGTGAGGAGGTGGGGGAGTGAGCACGAAACCCAACCCCCTCGACCTGCTAGCCAAGGCCAGCCAGTGCATCGCAATGGCTAGGACACTCTCGGGGTTCACGGCGAAAAACCACGCGGAACTCAACCAAGCAGAACGCTCACTCGCACGAGTGCAGCAACGCATATTAGCTGAGAAACAACCCCCGGTTAAACACCAACCGCACCCCACACAGGTGCAGCTGATGCACACCGAACGCGCCCTTATCCTCCGCGAAAAGCAAATGGAACTGGCCGCGATCGCCACTAAATGGACTGCACCCCAGCGCACCATATCGGCCATGAGTGATGCGATCGACGCGCTCACTTTGGAGATCAACCGGATACACCAGCTGCAGAAAATCCCACGGAAGGAAGCCTCATGACCGTAACAACCGCCCTGATACGCGCCGCCCAGGAGCACCTAGAAAACCTCGATGATAACCAGCTGCGGAAAATGCAAGAGTACGGCACCCTGCCGGACGATCTCACTTGGGAAGAAATCGACGACGCGATCAAAGACATCGACCTTCTGGACTTGTACTACAAGGCCGCCGCATTTGACCAAATAACCCGCACACCACAAGAGGACTAACCATGACGCCCACCAAGCAGATACAAGATTTCCTCAATGCCGCAGCCCTGGTGAAAAACGGGCTGAGCCAAATGTTCCAAGCGTTGTCGGCTATCGAAGCGGTCGCCCTCGACTGGGCGGAAGCGTCCGGAAACCTGGGGGAGTACAACACCCCACCAGCACCGGAACCAGTGGCGACACCAGAACCCGAGCCCACCCAAACAACCATGCCGGCCGAAATCGAAAACACACCACAACCAGCACAAACAACCCTGCCGGCCGACGTGCCGGCCGAAGCCGAAAAACCAACGCCGGAACCCACACCCACAGCACCAGAGCTGACCTTCGAGGACGTAAGAACCCGACTCGTCGACATAGCCAAACACGGCCACGCCGACGCGGTGAAAAACATGCTCACCAACCTAGACGTCAGCAAACTATCCGACATCCCACCAGAACGCTACCCAGAAGTCATGGCACTAGCAGACGGGATCATCCAATGACCGAAACACACCACGCAGACCGAGACCACGCCGTACTATCCGCATCCGGATCACACCGATGGCTCAACTGCACCCCCTCGGCAACCATCGAAGCCGACCTACCCGACACCACAACAACCGCCGCAGAGGAAGGAACCGCCGCCCACGAACTAGCCGAACACAAACTCAAAAAGAAACTCAAACTCCTCAAACCCCGCACACGGAAACCAAAATCCGAATACGACAGTGCGGAAATGGACCAACACACCGACGACTACGTCACCTACGTCCTAGAGGCATACAAAGAAGCCCAGAAACTCAGCAAGGACGCTGAAATAATCTTGGAACACAAAGTCAACTTCTCCCACCTCGTACCCGACGGGTTCGGAACCGCCGACTGCATCATCATCGCCGACGGAACCCTCACCCTCATCGACCTGAAATACGGGAAAGGCGTACTCGTCGACGCGTGGGAAAACCCCCAGCTGAAAATATACGCCCTAGGGGCACTCAACGACCTCGGCATGCTCTACGACGTCGAACGCGTCAAAATGGTCATATTCCAGCCGCGCCGGGAAAACATATCGGTTTTCGAACAAACCGTGGAGCAGCTCAACACCTGGGCGCAGGAAACCCTCGTACCCCAAGCCCAACTAGCCGTAAACGGCGACGGGGAATTCAAAGCAGGCGAGTGGTGCACCTTCTGCAAAATCCGAACCACCTGCCGGGCTAGGGCGGAAAACACCCTAAAGCTAGCAAAGCTGGAGTTCAAAGACCCTCCGGAGCTCACCGATGAGGAAATAGCCGACGCGCTGAAGATCATCCCCGATCTGAAACGCTACGCCGAAGCGCTTCTCAACTACGCGACGGAAAAAGCCATGCAGGGCCACAACTGGCCGGGCTTCAAAGTGGTCGAGGGGCGAAGCATACGAAAGTACACCGACGAGCAGGCAGTCATCAGCGCCTGCGAAGAGGCCGGGTTCACCGACGTTTTCCAAAAGAAGCTCCTCACCATCACGGCGATGCAGAAGAAGCTCGGCAAGAAGCAGTTCGAAGATCTTCTCGGTGATCTGGTGCATAAACCAGCAGGTAAGCCCGCCCTGGTGGAGGCTAGCGACCCGAGGCCACCGCTCCATATCCCTACAGCTGCGGAAGAATTCGCAGAATTTCTCAACTAGAAAGGTACATCCATGTCTGTCAAACTTGTAACCCCTGATGAGGTTCGTTTCTCCTACGCTAACGTGTGGGAGCCCCGTTCGATCAACGGCTCCAAGAAGGAAAAGTACTCCTGCTCGATCCTGATCCCGAAGACAGCTACCCGCACCCTCGCCCTGATCGAGCAGAAGATCAAGGAAGCACTGGAAGAAGGCAAGGCCAAATTCAACGGCAAAATCCCACCAATAGGCTCGCTGAAGCTCCCCCTGCGGGACGGCGACCTGGAACGAGAAGACGAAGTATACGCCGGGCACTACTTCATCAACGCAAACGCTAATGCGGACTATAAGCCACAGATCCTCAGCCCCGACGGTACCCCCATCATTGACCGCAATGAGTTCTACTCCGGATGCTACGGGCGCGTAAGCCTGCAGTTCTACGCTTTCAACGTCAACGGTAACCGGGGTGTGGCCGCAGGTTTGGGGAACATCATGAAAACCCGCGACGGTGAGAACCTCGGCGGCGCGGGTGTGCGCGCTGAGGATGAGTTCGCTGAATACATTCAGGCCGCGCCGAGCATGGTCGCTACGGATGGGTTCGGTAACTCTCTCGGCGGGATGCTCTCTTAAACCGAACCCCGGTTAAGCACATCAGCCCCAACAGGTGCCAGGCCTGTTGGGGCTGATGTGCTCGGAAAAAGGGAAACCACCATGGAACTAGCTATAGACATCGAAACCTTCAGCGGAACCCCAATCACACACGGAGTGTACAAATACGCCGCCGACCCAGACTTTACACTGTTGCTGTTCGCCTACAGCATCGACAACGGCCCCGTCACCCTCATCGACGTGGCATCAGGTGAGAAAATCCCCCAAGACATCCTCGGGGCGTTAACCTCCCCGATGGTGCACAAGTGGGCATTCAACGCCCAATTCGAACGAGTATGCATATCCCGCCACCTACGAGACCACCACGGCCTGGACTTCGACCTGTCACCAAAAGGGTGGCGCTGCTCCGCCGTATGGTCCAGCGCAATGGGACTACCAGCCAACCTCAAAGACGCGGCCAAAGCACTCGACCTGGACGCCCAAAAACTCGACACGGGTAAAAACCTCATCAAGATGTTCTGCGAACCAACCAACAAAAAACAACCATGGGAACAGCAAACCGGGCTTTTCGCCATAGAAAGCGCGCAACGGCGCAAGCCCACTAACCACCCGCAAGAGTGGGAAGAATTCAAAAAATACAACATCCAAGACGTCGTCGTGGAAAACCAGCTACGGCAACACCTCACCCATCTAGGTGCCCTGCCCGACTGGGTGTGGCACCAATACGAGGTAGACCAGCATATCAACGACCGTGGTGTGCGGGTCGACACCACCCTAGCCGAGGCCGCGATCCACATCGACCATGTGCATAAAGAAGAATGCCTAGACGAAGCCCGGGAACTGACCGGCCTGGAGAATCCGAACAGCCCCATCCAGGCACTCGCCTGGTTCAGGGACAACGGCGTGGCGCTTACAGACCTGACGAAAAACAGCGTCGAACAAGAACTTCAGCACACCACTGGCACGGTGAAGCGCGTCCTGGAGCTACGACAAGAGCTATCCCGGTCGAGCGTGAAAAAGTACCAAGCGATGCTCAACGGCGTGTGCCCCGACGGGCGCGCCCACGGGTTGCTGCAGTTCTACGGTGCGGGGCGTACGGGCCGGTGGGCTGGCAGACAAATCCAGGTGCAGAACCTTCCGCGTAACTATCTGGAAGACCTCGACGATGCTCGGCAAACCGCCCTCATGGGTGATGCGGATCTTATGGGCATGCTGTATGGGAGCATTCCGGATACGTTGTCTCAGTTGATTAGGACGGCGTTCATACCCGCCGATGGGATGCGCTTCATTGTTGCTGACTATTCCGCCATCGAAGCGCGGGTACTCGCCTGGCTGGCGGGGGAGGAGCATACTTTACAGGCGTTCCAGGACGGCAAAGACTTGTACTGTGCGACTGCGTCCCGCATGTTCGGTGTGCCCGTGGACAAACACGGGCCCAACGCCGAACTACGGCAAAAAGGCAAAGTGGCAGTTTTGGCCTGCGGCTACCAGGGTGGTGCTGGGGCGCTCGAAGCGATGGGTGCGCTGCGTATGGGTATCCCCGAAGCCGAACTTAAGCCCCTCGTGGAATCGTGGCGGTCTGCTAACCCCAACATCGTGAATTTCTGGTACCAGGTGGAAACCGCAGCCAAAGCGGCCATATCAACCCCCGGGCTTCCCATACCCCTACCCGATAACGGCCTTACGCTCCAGGTTGTGGAAGACCAACTGCTTATTACTTTGCCCAGCGGTAGGAACCTCGTGTACCCGCAGCCCCAGATGGTCACCAACCGGTTCGGTAAACCCTCCATCACGTGCATGGGTTTCGACATCAACCGGCGCTACACCCGCATTGAAACCTACGGCGGAAAGCTGGTGGAGAACATTACACAGGCGGTGGCTAGGGATCTACTGGCGCACGCGTTGACAGTTGTCGCCGACGCGAACCTTCGGACGGTTATGCATGTGCATGACGAAATCGTCGTAGAAGCCCCCACGAGTACTCAAGTTGAGACCGTGTGCCGGTTGATGACATCCAAACCGGAGTGGATTAGCAAGGTACCAAGAGATCTTCCGCTGGATGCTGACGGGTATGAGTGCGACTACTACAAGAAAGACTAGAAAGACCTGCAGGGTCTAGGAAAGGTAGAAAACCATGAAAATCATACGAAAAGCCAGAATATACCAAGGCTGCCTAACCAAAGACTGGATAGTTCGGTTCCTCCAGCACTACCCAGAAGTGAAGAAAACTGACACGGTTGGGGCACTGCAAATGAAATCACACACCGAAGCCCTACACTTCGCCCACACCTGGGTAAAAAGCGGGGAACAACCATGAGCAACTACACCATCACAGACACCGAACTGCTCCAACGACTCTACGAATACTCACAAAAAGCCGTAGGCTACGACCCCGACAACGCCACCAAAGGACACATAGTTGACCCCGGGGCAGACGAAAGGGACACGTTCCTACAACTCCTCACCAACCCCGAATACCTAGTCGAGTATTTCTTAAGCACACCTAACCGCATCGACACCCACCTGCCGAAAGATCCATCCGGGCCGAAACTCAACCGGGGCGAGAAAATCGTCATCCTCGGACTCGGAGACACCCACAGCGAAATATATAACCGCCAATGGGAAACCGACGAATACCCAGAACCAATATTCGAAAACCTCACCCCGTCACAACTACTAACCATCGGCATCGCCTGCATCAGCGGCGCAATCATCCAGCACCACAACCTAGAAAGGAAGCCTCGTGGCCAACATCGACATCATCAAGAAAAAGATAGCTGAGAAACAGCAAGAAATAGCCGACCTTAAAGAACAACTACGTTCAGCCGAGACCCCCGGCTTCCACCTAGGTGCAGGCTACAACGGCCTGCAACTACTCAAAGCCCCCGCCGGAACCGTTGTACGCGACCGGCTCGGCACCGAATACATTTGCGCCGGACACCCGGTAGACACCAAGCAGACATCGTGGGTGCGCCTCGGGCGCCAACTATCTCACGGCGCAACCTACACCATCATCTACCTACCCGAAGCCGAGGTCCCTAGCCATGCCTGAAGCCGCCTTCACATTCCTCGCATTCTTCTTCAAACACGCACTAGACATGGGCGAAAGCCTCAGCGACGTCAAAAAAAAGTTCATCAAAACAGTATCCGAAAACTGCAGCGAAGAACTCCAAGCCCTCGAACGCGCAATCAACCGGCTACAAGACCGAGAAGACCGGGAAGACCTACCCGAAATCGACATCGCGATACGCACAACCAACATCTCCATGGCACTGCTACTACTCCGAGGATAACCAACAACCCCACCATTCGAAGCGCCCCAACCACCTGGTTCTAGGGGCGCTTAAACATTCAACCAACACAAAAATGAAAACCAACGCCACGAAGCCCGCGGATTGTGCAAATGCTGCTACAACCACGTACGCGAACACCGCGCACAAGGACTCACCCTCGACGACTTCCCACTACAGAGCAATCACCGCAAGCCCCACACGGCACCGATAGGCATACGAAAAGACCCGGGTTTCATACCCATGCGGGAAGCCCGCAAATACTACCAATAACCAAACAAAAACCAAGAACAAAAAGGAGAAAACCCTAATGACCATCACGAGCCGAGAAATCAAACTAGCCACAGCCCCCACTCGGCTCGCACGCCGCTGGGAAAACACCCTCACAACCTGGCCACACCTCAAACAACGACTCCAAACCCCCAGCATCAGCCAAACCACGGTAGAAAAATACCACGCCCTCCCCAAAGCCCAACAAGCAGACCTCAAAGACCACGGAGGATTCGTCGGAGGCCACCTCCAACACGGACGCCGCAAAAAAGACGCAGTACTCTCCCGAAGCATCCTATGCCTCGACATCGACGACCCACCCCACAACCTCCTCACCACACTACCCGACACCCTCACCTGCGAATGGGTCGCCTACAGCACCCATTCCCACACACCAGCCAACCCCCGACTACGGCTCATACTCCCACTCACGCGCGACGTCACCGCCGACGAATACGAGGCCATCGGACGCCGCATCGCCCAAGACGTCGGAATCGATTTTTTCGACGACACCACCTACCAAGCCCACCGGCTCATGTACTGGCCCTCCAAATGTATCGACGGCGAATACCTCTACCAAGAAAACCACGGCACCTGGCTCGACCCAGACAAAACCCTCAACCGGTTCGACGACTGGCGGGACGTCACCACCTGGCCCGTATCCAGCCGACAAGCAAACATCATCAAACACACCGCCGACCGGCAAGCCGACCCGCTAGAAAAACCCGGCATCGTCGGCGCATTCTGCCGCGCCTTCACCATCCACGAAGCCATCACAGAATTCCTAGACGACACCTACGCCGCATCCACCATCCCCGACCGATACACCTACAAACCCGGCGAATCCGCCAACGGCGTCGTAACCTACGACGGAAAATTCTCCTACTCCCACCACGGCACCGACCCCGCAGGCGGCCAACTCTGCAACGCCTTCGACCTCGTCCGCATCCACCTATATGGCGGCGAAGACGACGACACAAACCCCACCACCCCACCAGCAGCCAAACCCTCCTACCAATCCATGGTACGGCTAGCCACAAACCACCCCGTGGTGAAACAAGTACTCGCCGCCGAACGCATCCAACAAGCACAACAAGAGTTCGACGGCCTAGACGCGGACACACCCACCGAAGCAGGCGAATGGGAATCACTACTAGAACTCAACAAGAACGGAAAAGTCATCGATGTTTTATCCAACTACGTCACAATCCTCACCCATGAGGCCACCCTCCAAGGCATCGCCCTGAACGAACTCACCGGAGGGGTAGACATCCACCCAGGCAAACCAACCCCCTGGGCACAAACAAAACCCAGCTGGTCCGACACCGACAACGCCCACCTACGCGTACTCCTACAAAAACGCTGGGGCCTCTACCACGTCGGCAAAACCAAAGACGCGCTTGCAGCCGTATCAGCACAGCGCTCCTTCCACCCCGTCCGCGACTATCTCGACGGGCTACCCGCCTGGGATGGTGTGACACGGGTGGACCGCCTGTTCGTCGACTACCTCGGCGCAGACGACACTGAATACGTACGGGCTGTCACCAGAAAAACACTCGTCGCAGCAGTAGCTAGGGTACGCACCCCCGGAATCAAATTCGACCAAGTGCTCATCCTCAACGGCCCCCAAGGCGTGGGCAAATCCACGATCTTCGCACGGCTAGCCGGCAAATGGTTCTCCGACGCCCTCACACTGCTCGACATGAAAGACAAAACCGGCGCCGAAAAACTCCAAGGCTACTGGATCCTCGAACTCGGCGAACTCGCCGGAATGCGAAAAATGGAAGTCGAAACCGTCAAAGGATTCCTCTCCCGCACCGACGACAAATACCGCGCCGCCTACGGCACCGTCGTCGAATCCCACCCACGCCAATGCATCATCGTAGGATCCACCAACGCCGAAAACGGCTTCCTCCGCGACAACACCGGAAACCGCCGCTTCTGGCCCGTCACAGTCACCACCCACGCCACCAAAAAAGCCTGGTCCATGACCGACGCCGAAGTAGACCAAATCTGGGCAGAAGCCCAACACTACTACCAGAAAGGAGAACCCCTCTACCTCACCGGAACACTAGCCCACATAGCCACCCGCCAACAAGAATCCGCCATCGAAACCGACGACCGCGCTGGGCTAGTAGAAGCCTGGCTCGACATCCCCCTCGCTGATAACTGGGAAAACCTCACCCTGACCCAGCGCCGACAGTGGTTCCAAACTATGGACGACTTCGGACACGTCGACGACTACACCGGGGCACTCGTACGCCGCGAAACCGTCACAAACCCGGAGATATGGGCGGAATGCTGGGGTCAAGACCCATCCAGGCTACGACCAGCCGACTCCTACGCGATAGCGGCCATCATGCAAAAAATGCCCGGCTGGGAAAAACAAGGAATCAGGCAAAAAACCAAATTATACGGGCAGCAGCGAGCGTATAAGCGATGCGATGAATTCGAGGATCAACCACCATTCTGAAACGGGTGACAACCTCTGGGTGACAACTTCAAAACGCTAAAAGTTGTCACCAAAATCCAGGTGACAAGAAAAAGTTGTCACCCTAGTTGTCACCCAATAAAACCCCAGGTGTAGGCGCAAAAACCCGCAACGGGTGACAAGTTGACAACTAATTCTAATGAGCAAACAAAAACCTGAACGTATCTGCGCGTATACGCAGAACTCCGCGCGCGTATAGAAAAACGAAAGAAGTTGTCACCCGTGAACGAAAAACACGTAGAACAAGCACTCACACGAGCCGTCAAAAACCTGGGCGGCCTATGCCTGAAATTCACAAGCCCCGGCCTCGCTGGAGTGCCAGACCGACTCATACTCCTCCCCGAAGGGCACATCGCCTTCGCCGAACTCAAAGCACCCGGCAAAAAACCCAGACCAATCCAACACGTACGCAAACAGCAAATAGAAAACCTCGGAGTGCCCGTCCACATCATCGACCACCCCAACCACATCCCCGGAGTGCTACATGAAATACAAACCACACAACTACCAGCAAAAAGCCACAAACTTCATTGAACAAACCCCAGAATGTGCAGTGTTTTTAGGCATGGGCTTAGGCAAAACCATCATCACCCTCACCGCCATCAACAACCTCATCTACGACCACTTCGACATACGAAAAGCCCTCATCATAGCCCCCCTGCGAGTAGCTAGAGACACCTGGCCCGCAGAACTCAAAAAATGGGACCACCTAGGGAACCTCCGCATGAGCGTCATCGTGGGAAGCCCCCAAAAACGACTCGAAGCACTCGCCACCGAAGCCGACATCTACGTCATCAACCGAGAAAGCATCCCCTGGCTAGTAGACCACTACCAGCATGAGTGGCCCTTCGACATGGTCATCATCGACGAACTCTCCAGCTTCAAAAACCACCAAGCCAGACGATCCAAAGCACTCCAAAAAATGCGGCCCCACATCAAACGCATCATCGGCCTAACCGGAACACCCAGCCCCAACGGACTCATGGACCTATGGGCCCAATTCCGACTACTCGACGGAGGCAAACGACTCGGCAGATACATAACCCACTACCGCAACCAATACTTCAACCCAGACAAACGCAACGGCATGCAAATCTTCTCCTACACACTCAAACCAGGAGCAGAACAACAAATCTACAACCAAATCGCCGACATCACCCTCAGCATGAAAACCACCGACTACCTCCAACTACCACAATGCACGCACACCAACCACGTAGTACACCTCACACCAACACAAACCAAAACCTACAACCGGTTTAAACGCGAACTCGTCCTAGAACTAGGAGACGAGACCATCGACGCAGCCAACGCCGCAGCCCTCTCCGGAAAACTCCAACAACTCGCATCAGGCGCCATCTACACCAAGGACGGACACACCGAGATACACGACAAAAAACTCGACGCACTAGAAGACATCATCGAAGCCGCCAACGGCCAAACCGTCCTATGCGCCTACTGGTTCAAACACGAAGCAGAACGCATCCTGAAACGCTTCCCCCAAGCAACACACCTCGACACCGCCGAAGACTTCCACAAATGGAACCGCGGAGAAATACCCCTAGCACTCATACACCCAGCATCAGCAGGACACGGCCTCAACCTCCAAACCGGCGGCCACATCATGGTCTGGTTCACAACACCCTGGAGCCTAGAACTCTACGAACAAGCCAACGCCCGCCTATTCCGACAGGGGCAAACCGAGCCAGTCAGCATCATCCACATCCAGGCGAAAGACACAATCGACGAAGACGTACACAAAGCACTAAGCCAAAAACACGCAACACAAGACGGCCTCATCACCGCCGTCGCAGCACAGCTACGAAAGGAAAACCAATGACCAGCAACCCGCTCACCGCAATCATCTACAGCGCACCAGGATGCATGAAATGCCGCTACACCAAACGCGGACTAACCCGCCTCGGATTCACCATCATCGAGGAAAACATCCACGAACACCCCAGCAAAATACAACTCATGGCGGACATCAAAGCCGCCGAACTCCCCCTCGTCGAGGCCACCATCCATGGTGAACCCCACACATGGACCGGGTACAGCGACACACGCATGAGAAACCTAGCCGACACCATCAACACCATTCAGGAAGCCGACCAGTGAGCAACCTCAACAACAATCTCACAAACCTACTGTGGCTCGTCATCGAACTAGAGCACATGCTAACCCTCCCACGGCTACCCGGAGGTGGGCGCAACCCAGGACCCCCGGGGCCTACCGCACCAGTACCCGCCTCCGACATCGACCTCAGGCTAGAACTCGAAGATGAGATACGCGATGTAGTCACCCAAATCCACAGCGCAAACGAACAAAGCTACGTCCACCTAGTAGGCAAACCCCTATCAGCCTGGGTCCGGTGGCTAGTCGAACACCAACACTGGCTATACGCACACCCGGAGCCGCAAGCAGTGGAGGACACCATAGCGTACTGGACACACCGACTAGCAAACCGTATCGACCCCCGTGACGAACGCGAGCTAGCTAACCAGCCAGAGCCATGGCTCAGCAGCCGAACGATACGCATAAAGCTAGAACGCAAAGGTCACCGCGTCAGCGCCGACCGGCTACGCCAATGGGCGCACAGAGGACACATAGCATCCAAACCAATGCAGATAGGCGGAAGCGAAGAAGTCCGCTACAGGCTAAGCGACGTACTGTCCTACCTGCTTAAACCCGACCGCAGCGCCCCCAAAAGTGCAAAAATTTGACAGCACTGTCACGCCTGTTGATATAATCGACGCGACGACAACGTATATCTACACAACAAACCCCTAACCCTCCGGTTGGGGGTTTTCGGCGTTTCAAGGGGGTCATCATATGTGGGACGAAAACAACCCTCGGTGCAGGACACCAGAATGGAAAGCCTTAAAACGACAGGCCAGACGGCAGCTCCCAAATGGGTGCGCCGATTGCGGGCAGCGCGAGGGGCTGGAGCTGGATCACATAACACCGCATTTCGAGGGCGGGGCCGACAACCTGGAAAACCTCCAATGGTTATGCGGTCCGTGCCATAAGCGGAAGACCGACGAGGAGTCGCTTCGGGCGAGGGCGAGGAAAGCGGCGACGCTTCGGCGGGTGCCGCGGTTGCCGTTCGGATTGGCCTAGGGACGGGTATCGAAAATGAAGCCCAATATCGAATGTGAAGCACTTCACATTAGCTACCCCCACCCGGGGGAGTATCCCCCTCCCGAGCCTCGGCGGCGCCGGAGGGCATAGGGCCTGACAGTCTGTACGGGTTTCGGTACTAAAGGGTTTTCTTAAGCTTTTCCACGGGATCGTGTTTGGTTAGGAGGTGGTTTCATTGCCAGGGCCGCCGCCGAAGAAAAACGCCCGCAGGCGTAACGCACGCCCAGACTGGGTGACGCTACCAGCGGAAGGGCGCAAAGGCAGGGCCCCAAAATGGCCCCTGAAGGGGCGCAGCCCAGCGGGGTGGACGGCACTATGGAGAAAACCACAAGCAGTAATGTGGGAGCGCAACGGCGACGAGCTTCTAGTGGCTAGGTATTTGCAAATTTCAAACCTGGTGCAAGAAAACCTCAGCAGCGGGAAGGTACCTACCAATGCCTTGGCCGAACAGCGGCAGCTTGAGGATCGCCTGGGGTTGTCGCCGATGGCAATGAAGCGGCTGCAGTGGGAGATTTCGGAGGACGTTTCGGAGGTGAAAAAAACCTCGGACAGCGGTGTTGTGATTGAGGCGGGTGATCGATTTGCAAACCTCATCTGACTTGATGGTCCCGCGTTCGGAGCTGGAGTTACCTCCGGGGTATCGGAGAGGCTCGCTGGGTGAGTGGGTGACGCTTCCGTGGCCGTCGTCTCCGGAGAAGCGGAAGGCGCTTCTGCGTAACTCCTTGGGGCCTGGGTTGATTGATTGGGCGGAGTGGCGCACCGACGAGCCGGGTCTTTTAAATGATGAGGGTCAGCCGTGGCGCTACACCGATGGTCAGGCTAAGTTTTTGATCCTTTGGTATGCGTTTAATCCGGATACGGGTAGGTTTTTGTACCGCCGTGGGGTTCGCCGGGGGGCGAAGGGCACGGGTAAAGATCCTTTTGCCGCTGCGGTGATGAATAGTGAGTTTCTTGGGCCTTGTGAGCTGTATTTTGATGAGGAGCTGGGTCGTTGGGCGGGGCGACAACGGTACATGCCGCTGGTGCAGGCGGCCTCGAACTCGGAGACACAGTCTAAAGACCTTTTGCGTGTGGCAAATTCGCAGCTCGGTGCGGAGGCAGTGGCGTATTACAGGCTTGATAAGGGTCAGACGGCGACGATGGTGAAGGATTCGCCCGCCCGTATGGAGGTTTTGACGGCTTCGGAGTCGTCAGCTGAGGGCGATCCGGCCACTTTTGCGGTTTTGAATGAAACTCACCATATGACGGATTCGTCGGGAGGGACTCGTGTGGCAGCTGTGGTTCGCCGGAATGTCGGTAAGTCTAAGCGGTCGGTGCAGGCTCGGGTTTTGGAGCTGACGAACGCCCATATGCAGGGCTCGGATTCGGTGGGGGAGCGGACTTTTGAGGCGTGGCAGAAGCAAATGTCGGGCAGGTATAAGGGTCTTACCCGGGATATTCTTTATGATTCGATTGAGGCCGACCCCCGGTTGGATTTCTACGATGCTAAGAAGCGTGATTTGGCGCTCCGTCAGGCGTATTCGGATGCGTGGTGGGCTGATATCGAGCGGCTTAGCAGTGAAATCGTCGATCCGGAGCTGGCCGCAGCAGATGCGATCAGGTTTTATTTGAATGGTGTCGCGGAATCCGAGGACGTTTATGTGTCGGCGCAATCTTTTGCTGCGCTTGCGGATCCAAGCAGGAAGCTTCAGCCCGGCGACGACATCGCCATGTTCTTGGATTGCTCAAAGTCGGAGGACGCCACAGGGTTTATGGCGTGCCGCATTGAGGATGGGTTTAACCAAACTCTTGGCGTGTGGTCTCGGCCCCGCGGCGAGCGGGGTAAGGGCTTTTTGGTCGACCGGAACGCGGTTGATGCGGAGGTTCGTGAGGCGTTTGCGCAGTACCGAGTGTGGTGGTTTGGTGTGGATCCGTCACCGGCTACGGATGATTCGACGGAGGCTGCGTATTGGGCGGACATGATCAGTACGTGGCATCGGGATTTTGGCCGTAGGTTATGGGTGCCTGCCACGCCTGGGCCGAGGGGTAACGCTGTGCTGTGGGATATGCGGTTGTCTGCCCCGGGTGGCGCGGACCGTAACCGGAGATTCAGTCAGGAGGTGGAGGTTATTCGTGCACTGATTGAGGACGAGGGTTTGAATGGTCCGTTTAGGCATGATGGTGATCCAGCTTTGGTGGCGCATGTGAATAATGCGAAGTCTCGGTGGAATAAGTTCGGGCCTACGGTTGGTAAGAAAACTCGTGATTCTTTACGTTCGGTGGACCTATGCGTGGCGATGATCGCTGCGAATGTTGGGCGCCGCATGGTGTTGGAATCAGGTAAGTACCGGAAAAACAGTAATGGTGGCGGGCGCTCGGGTAGGTCCCGTCGATCTCGAAGGGGGGTTGTGGTATGAGTCGGGTCGAGGACATCGAGAACGGGCTTCTTGGCCAGTTGCGGTCGCAGTTGCAGCTGCATAGGCCGAAGAATCAGCGCCAGTGGCGGTTTTACGACGGCAAGGAGGCCGTTAAGAATCTTGGTATTGCTATCCCACATTCGATGGTTGGTATCGAGGCGGTTATGGGGTGGCCTGAGATCATCGTTGATGCGCTTTCGGAGCGTATTCAGTGGGAAGGCTGGACCACTACTAGCGGTGAATCTGATTTTCTTCGGAGCTTATGGTTAGGCTCGGATCTTGCGGATCAGTTCAACCGGGTGAAGCTTGATGCGCTTTGCACTGGTGTTGGTTTTATGGCTTTCACTAGTGCGGAGGATGCGGCGGAGGAGGCTGTTACGGGCCCGGTGATTGCTACGGCAGTTTCTTCGCAGGATGCCACTTTTATGTGGGATGGGCGCCGTAATCGGGTTCGTGCTGCGTATTCGGAGCAGACGCTGGAGTCCGGTGCGCTGCTTCGTCGGCTGTATTTGCCTTCGGGTACGTGGTTTGTTGAGGAGCTTAATGGTGCTGAGGAGCGCCGGTGGGTGTCACATGATCATGATCGGTGTAACCTCGTTGCGTTTCCTAACCAGCTTCGGGCTGGGGAGTATTTAGGCAGGTCGGAGATCACGTCTACGATTCGGTATTACACGCAGCATGGTATGCGCACTATTTTGGGCATGGAGTATAACCGCGAGATTTATACCACTCCGCAGAAGTACATGATTAATGTTCTTCTCGATCAGGTGGGTATCGACCCTGAGGCTCCTGCGGATGTGCAGCGCCAGCAGGGTATGAGGGCGGCGATGACGAAGGCTTTGGTTATTGAGCCTGAGGATCCTGGTGAATGGGGGCCGTCTGGTCCTCCTGAGCCGAAGGTGGGGCAGTTTACGGCTGCGCCGCCTACGCCGTATATCGAGGAGTTGCGTATGGTTGCGCAGCTGGTGTCGGCTCAGTCGGGGGTTCCTGCGACGTATTTGGGTTTCACGCATGATAATCCGCCGTCTGCGGATGCTATTCGGGCGTCTGAGGCGCGTTTGGTGAAGCGTGCTGAGGATAGGCAGAAGGCGTTTGGTCGTGTTTTGCAGCGCGATGTAGCGTATCTCTGCCATGCGATAGGTAAGCGGGCGGTTCCGGAGTCGTCGTTTGTTGCGTCGGTGGTTCCGCTGTGGCGTGATCCTTCTACTCCCACTTTGGCGTCCAGTGTGGATGCGGCTGTGAAGCTGGTTCAGGCGGGTATCGCCCCACCAGGTTCCGAGGTTGTGTGGGACATGATCGGGCTGTCTACGCAGCAGCGGGAGACGTTGAAGCGTGAGTTTGCGGAGCTGCGGGCGGCGCAGCGGGCATCGTCTCTGGTGGAGGCGGTTCGCGCTACGCAGGTTTCGGAGGACGTGGCTAGTCTGGCGCGGGCTAACCGTCCGGTGGGTGAGTCTGGTTTGGGCTGAGGCTAGCCCGGAAAGAGGGGCGAGTTTTGGCTAGGGATCTGGTTGCGGAGCGGGAGTATCAGCAGTCGCTGGATATGCTTCGGATTCTGGCGCAGCGTGATTTCGTTGCGTGGTGGGAGCAGGCGTATCGTTTGGGTGTTTTGGAGCGGCAGAAGCAGGCTGTGGAGCTGTTGCATGCGGTAGCGTCGCAGTATGGTGAGCAGGCTGCGTATGCTGCGGCGGATTATTTGTTTCGGTCGCGGCAGCTGGATGATGTGCTGGCGCGTCTTGATTATCCTGAGGTGGCTGATCCGGCTGGTTTTGAGCAGGCGGAGGCGTCGTTTGGGTGGGCGTTGAACACGTCTCGTAAGGAGGGTGTTCTTGATGTGGAGTTGGCGAAGCGTAAGTTGGCTGGGGTTTTGAACCGACTGGTTTTGCAGCCCGCTCGTGAGACAGTTGCGGAGGCAACAGGTGCGGCGGGCACCCGGTTTGCTAGGGTGCCTCAGCCCGGGGCGTGTAATTTCTGTTTGATGTTGGCCTCTCGCGGTGATGTGTACTCGGAGAAGACGGTTTTGCAGCGGTCCCGGGGTGGGTCGTATCACGATAATTGCTCGTGTCTTGCGATCGAGGTGCAGACTCCGGCGGATTTACCGGTGATTAATCAGCAGTTGGAGGAGTTGTGGGCGGAGTCTACGGCTGGGGTTTCTGGGTCGCAGGCTCAGCGGGATGCTTTCGCGGCGGCGGTGCAGGAACGGCGGTCTAGAGTTAGCGAGCGTGTTAATCGTGAATACCGGGAGCACATGGAGTCTGTTAAAGCAGCCCATAAGTTCACAGTGGCTAAAATTGTTAATGAGTCACGCAGCATTTCGGGCAAGGAGGCTGAGCTTAGGCGAAAGTTGGGAACACCGGGGTGGATCCCAGGGGATGCTTTCAGGGTCGTCACTTCTCCTTTGGAGGAGGTGAAGGCTAGTGAAGTGTTATCGGCAGATCAGATCAGGAGCTTGGGTTTGCTGACTGATCCTCGCGATTTGGTTAACTCTGTTTCGGTAGATAAAGAAGCCAAAGTCCGTGACTGGCTGCTAGCGAACGGGGCCAGAACTGTGGATTTCGTTACTCCAGCGAACCAAAGCGCGGCGATACACGATAAGTTGTTAAAAGCCACGGGTAAGCTTTCTACACCTGATTTTCTTA
>NZ_JAUNKC010000026.1 GCF_030532965.1 Corynebacterium sp. | reverse complement strand
AGAGGCAACGGATTCAAAACCCGTCCAGTGTGAGTTCGAGTCTCACCTGGGGCACAATATAAACTGTCTTTTGCCTAACCGTATGGGTGAAAGGCAGTTTTGCTTTTATCTGTACCTATCCGTAAATACTTCTCCCTCAACTTTAAGGTGTTTGTTTGATGTCAGACACGCAAAAATTGGCGAAAAACTCGCCGCTCAGTCACGTTATCAATGTTATTGTCGGCTGCCTGATTGGCTTGGCAGAAATGGTGCCTGGTGTCTCCGGCGGCACGGTAGCATTGGTCACCGGCATTTATGAACGCGCGATCCGCAACGGTGATGCGTTATTGCACGCGGCTCGCACCGCCATTTTCAATCGGTCGCAGTTCAAACAGGCAGCAGCGAAGGTGGAATGGGTATTTTTGATTTCCATCGGCGCTGGCATGATCGGTACCGTGCTGGCGTTAAGTGGTGTGATGCATCGTTTCGTGGAATTTAGTCCGCAGACGTCCCGCGCCTTGTTCCTCGGCATGGTGGCTATATCGCTGATCGTCCCGATCAAGATGATTGATAAGCAGGATTTCGCCAAGAACCGCTTCGCCGCCATGGCGGTATTTCTCATCGCTGCGGTTGCAATCTTCTTCCTCACCGGCCTTACCTCTGCGGAAAAAACCAACCCGCCACTCATTGTTATTTTCGGCGCTGCGGCTATCGCCGTGTGCGCATTGGTATTACCTGGCATCTCCGGATCCTTTATCCTGCTGTCAATGGGCCTGTATCAGCCGGTAATCGGTGCCGTATCGGAACGTAATCTCGTGGTAATTGGCGTTTTCGTCCTGGGTGCGATGACAGGTTTGGCGTTATTTATTAAGACACTGAAATTCTTGATCACCCACTACCACACGCTCACGATGATGACCATGGCCGGTTTCATGCTCGGCTCGCTTCGCGCGCTATGGCCGTGGCAGGATGGTTCCGCTGGTATCTTGCCACCAAGCAACGATATCGGCTGGTTGTTTGGAATGATGGCACTCGGCGGCGTTATTGCTGGTGGCATCATGGTTTTGGAGCGTTTTACCGATAAGACTGGCACTATCGTCGAAAAGCACTAGCCAGTTTATCTTTCGCCTGCATGGTTACTGATTGTGATCATGCAGGCTTTGCTTTTCGACGCCACCTCCGCGCCTCCCCCACCCCAGGCATCGTGTGATACGGCTGCCTCCCCGCCTAACTTCATGCATATTATCAATGCCTCAAATCCAAGCATTTTCGATAGTTTCGTCCCGAAGCTGCATACAGCCGTCCACCGTTAGCTACGACATTCAGCTAAAACATGGCGGCAATCACAATAGCGATGCGGCGATCACCCTGGGCAAAATACCACTGAATATGATACGGTTATGCGCATGACTTTAGGTACCTTGTCCCGTTCCTCCTCCCGAATTTTCGCCGCCACAGTGTGCGTTTCCGCCGCTTTGCTTACTGGTTGCGTCACGAATACCGAAGGCGGCTCCACCTCTACCTCCGGTTCCGCTGGCGTAAACCCGGCTGATTCCGCCGGATTACCAGCTGCAGAAGGCGGGCTCCCGGATGGTTGGCAGGAGATCAAACCGGCGAAAGTTGATGAGATCGCGGCGATGGTTCCGGCTGATATCGCGGCCGACGGCAAGATCGTCATCGGCACAAATCCCCCCTTTGCCCCAGCAGAGTTTAAAGATCCAAGTGGAAACATCATCGGCTTTGATATCGACCTGGCGAACGCGGTGGCTTCCGTTATGGGCCTGGAGCTTGTTGTCTCGGATCAGGATTTCTCATTGATCCTTCCTGCGGTGTCTGGCGGCACGGTTGATTTCGGCGCTTCGGGTTTCACCGATAATGAAGAACGCCGGAAGAACTATGACTTTGTCAATTACTTTAACGCTGGTATCCAGTGGGC
This sequence comes from Corynebacterium sp., assembly GCF_030532965.1. GTDB lineage: Bacteria > Actinomycetota > Actinomycetes > Mycobacteriales > Mycobacteriaceae > Corynebacterium. The sequence continues at coordinate 44,138 of NZ_JAUNKC010000026.1, read as the reverse complement.
TTCCGCCCCGGATAATCCAGTCAATCCAGACGACGCCTGCGGTTTGACCGTCGCGGTTCAGCGCACCACCGTCTCCGACACTGAGGACGTCACTCGCCGTTCCGAGCAATGCGAAAAGGACGGTAAGAAGCCGATCAATAAGATCGCGTTTGAAACTTCAGACTTGGCAGCCAATGCGGCGATCCTCGGTAAGGCTGACGCTTTTTCGGCGGACTCCCCGATCACCGCTTGGGCGGTGGAGCGTTCCAACGGCCGGATCGCATTAAGCGGCGATATTTTTGACGCGGCTCACTACGGCTGGCCGGTGAAGAAAGGTTCTGAGTTGGCTCCAGCGCTGGCTGCCGCGCTTCAGCACCTCATCGATTCTGGCGATTACGCCAAGATCATGAATCAATGGGGTCTTACCGACGGGCACGTATCCGAAGCACTGATTAACGGTGAACCGGTGAAATAGCCACCACCGATCCATCTGTGTTGCTCGCTTAGCTTCGGTTCAAGCTAAGCGAGTTTAATCTTCATATCTAGTTATTTCTAAAGGATATTCCTTATATGACCACCACTCCTACACCAATTCAGGCAAAGTCGTTGCCGCACCCAGGCCGCTGGGTAGCCGCAATCATCCTTGCCTTGTTAGCACTGTGGTTCGTGTACTCAGCCACCCAGAATGAGGCCTTCGGCTGGTCCACCTACCGCCGGTATCTGCTAGACACCCGTATTGCTGAGGCCGCGATGCACACGTTGGCAATCACGGTTCTTGCCATGCTCATCGGCGTCATTTTAGGCAGCACCTTGGCTGTGTTGCGAATGTCGCCCAACCCGGTGTTGCGGGGATTGGCCTGGTTGTACCTATGGATCTTCCGAGGCACCCCGGTGTACGTGCAATTGGTTTTCTGGGGTTTGGCAGGCGTTGTTTTCAAAACGATCGATGTGGGTTTTACCGAACTTGACCTGCGGGAAATCCTCAAGAACGCGTTTTTCCTCGCGGTAATCGGCTTGGGTTTAAACGAAGCCGCCTACATGGCGGAGATTGTGCGTGCTGGTATTCAGGCAGTTCCGGAAGGACAAACCGAAGCATCCAAGGCACTAGGCATGAGCTGGTGGATGACTATTCGGCGCACCGTCTTGCCACAAGCGATGCGCATTATCATTCCACCTACTGGAAATGAATTCATCTCGCTGCTCAAAACCACGTCTCTGGTAGTGGCAATCCCCTATTCCGGCGAGCTATTCGGCCGATCCATGGACATCGCCAATAGCCTTTTCGAGCCCGTTCCTATGCTGCTGGTGGCCGCGACCTGGTACCTTGCCATCACATCGGTGTTGATGGTTGGCCAGTATTATTTGGAGAAGCACTTTGAAAAGGGCGCCACGCGGGAATTAACGCAACGCCAACTCGCCGCGCTCGCCGATGCCGAAGGCGCCTTGCCGCGCAACGTCAACGTGGTTCCGGAACCACCAGCCCGCCACCCCAACGACTAACCAGGGAAGCTATAACCGTGACTGAAAACGAAACATTAATGATCGATGCGCAGCAGGTATGCAAGTCCTTCTCTGGGTTGGACGTGCTCAAAGGGATTAACCTCCAAGTCCCCAAAGGCACCGTCACTTGTCTCATTGGCCCCTCCGGCTCCGGTAAATCCACCTTCTTGCGGTGTGTAAACCACTTGGAAAAGATCACTGCTGGCAGGCTTTATGTCGATGGTGAATTAATCGGCTACAAGGAGAAGAACGGTACTCTATACGAAATCTCCGAGAAGGAAGCCGCCCGCCAGCGCTCCGGGATCGGCATGGTGTTCCAGAATTTCAATCTGTTCCCGCACCGCACCGCTCTTGAAAACGTCATCGAGGCCCCGATTCATGTCAAAGGGGTTCCCGCGGAACAGGCGAAACAACAGGCGCTTGAACTGTTAGAGCAGGTCGGATTACGGCACAAAGCCGATGCCTACCCCAGCCAGCTGTCTGGTGGGCAGCAACAGCGGGTCGCCATCGCCCGCGCCGTGGCCATGGAGCCAAAGCTCATGCTTTTCGACGAGCCCACCTCCGCGCTTGACCCCGAGCTCGTAGGTGAAGTACTACGCGTCATGCGACAGTTGGCTGCTGATGGTATGACGATGCTTGTTGTTACCCACGAGATGGGTTTCGCCCGCGAAGTCAGCGACCAGGTGGTTTTCATGGACGGCGGTGTCGTGGTCGAGTCTGGAACCCCTGCCGAAGTCATTGATAATCCACAGCACGAACGCACCAAAGCGTTTCTTTCCAGCTTGCTGTAGGTCTTCTTCACCCGAAAATGTACCATCCGCCTTCCTTTTCAATGGGACGGCGGATTTTCTTTAACCCGATCAGCCTTGTTACTGGTTCACTGGGCTATCGTTTTTCTTGTTTAAAGTCAGGGTGAGCTGGCGTCGAAAAGCATTTATGTGTTAAGCGCCAAGGGCGAGGACTCCGCGGATAAGTGCGGTAGCACCGCCCGCCATCGCAAGCCCAACGGCGAGAGTGCGGGCTTTCGTACGGGGAATTTTGGTATCGGCTTTCACGCCTAAGAAAATGCCCCCAACCATCGCGCATACGCCGCCTATCCACACCACGGGGCTGGTGGCGGTAATCGGTGCGAAACCAATAAATCCCACTTTGGCGATAATCGACACTAAACCGGAAACAATGAAGATTGGTTGCAGGGTCGCGGCGAAACTGCGCTGCTCCCACTTCGCGGCTTGGGCGTACACGGTGATGGCGGGGCCTGCGACCCCAGCCAAGGTGTTCATGAAACCCCCAGTAATACCCGCGACGATTGCCGGGGGCCGACCGGTTACCGGCGGTAACAGGTGGGAGCCGAAGCTGACCAAACCAAGGGCGACCAGTAACACCGCGCCTACAAGCACTTGTAGCCAACCGGAACCAAGTTGCTGAATCAACCACGCGCCCGGTATCGCGCCAATGATTAGTACTGAACTAATAAGTCCAAATTTCTGCCAATCCACGAATTTCCGCACAGTCAAGGTGGTCATCGCCGCGTTAACGACCGCTAGGACGTTGACTACCAGGATTCCTGCCACTGGCCCCAGAATCAGGCTCAGCACTGGTCCGGCGACGAGCCCCAAGCCCATGCCGGAGACACGTTGCAGGAATGAGCCGATGAAGACCACCAAGAACACAACCACGCCAAGGCCGAGGCCGGAAAGCACCATAAAGAAAAACCTTTACCAAATAACGAAAACGAATGGGCTACAAACGGAAAACTAGTTTTGATCGGGCGCGTATTTCGCTTTGATGGCTTCTTCGACTTCCGCAGGCAACATGTCCCGAATATCCCCGCCGTATTTCACCACTTCCTTGCACAAGGTGGAGGAAACATGCCCGTATTTCGGGTCGGTCATGAAAAACACCGTATCAACGCCGGTGAGGTTGCGATTCATTTGCGCCATCGGGATTTCGTATTCGTAATCCAATGCGGAGCGTAGCCCCTTGACTATCACGCCGATATTGTGTTCGGTGGTGTAATTAACCAGCAGGCCAGACCACCAATCCACCCGAAGATTCGGAATATCCGTGGTCGCCGAACGCACTAATTCCAACCGCTCATCAATGCTGAACAGCCCGGAGGTTTTATTGGGATTTCCGGTAACCAGCACGACGACTTCGTCGAATTGCGCTGCGGCGCGACGGAAAATATCCAGGTGCCCCATGGTTACCGGATCAAACGACCCTGGGCAAACAGCGCGGTGCGGGGTGGGCGTGACGGGAGTGTCCATTGGTGAGTGTTCCTTTTTAGCTGGGGGTTGAGGTGTCGTCGACTTCGTCACGGTGAAAGACCGCCATGTCCATTCGGGCAATACCGAAAGTGCGCTTCTTGAGTTTTTGGGTGGTGGGGACAAACCCGGCTGGCCACTCGGTGGGCGCCGAATCACGGTGGCGTTCGATGACGACAGCCGCGCCGTCGACAAGCACCGGGATTAACGCCTGAAGCATTTCTATGATCGCGGAATCGGCGAGGTCATAGGGCGGGTCGGCGAGTACCATGTCGAAATGTTCTTTCGGTGCTTGAGCCAAATAGGTCGATGCCCGCATTTCCTCAATCCGCACATGAGGGTGCCCCACCACGGAACAGTTGTGGCGAATCACCTCGCAGGTCTTTGGGTTTGATTCCACCAAAACAACCTCGGCCGCACCCCGCGACGCGGCCTCTAATCCAAGTGCCCCGGAGCCAGCAAATAAATCGAGAACAACGGCGTCTTGAAATCCGAAACGCACCTGGAGGGAGGAAAATAGGCCTTCCCGCGCCCGGTCGGAGGTGGGGCGGGTGCCCTCAGGCGGCACTTTGATCTTTCGTCCGCGTGCTTCGCCGGAGATGATTCGAGTCATTCCCATAATGTTTCGCGTTAGCCTTCCGTTACGATAAGCAATTCTGCCCCACCAATGACATCACCAAAATCCGGTACGCACAGTTTGGACACGATTCCGGGGCCGGGGGCAAGCACTGGCGCTTCTAGTTTTACTGCCTCTACGCTGGCTAGTTCCTGGCCGGTGGTGACTTTGTCGCCTTCGGCTACTTTGAAATGAACGATGCCTGCAAATGGCGCACAGATTTTCATGGCACTACCTTATCAAACTCCCCGATTATGACTTATCTAGATAATCCTGCGCGCGGTCGTCGATGCTGGCGACGAGCTGTTTAGCCAGACTCGGATCCTGCGCGACGATAACTTTCGCGTCAGCATTCGCTCGTTCAATCCACTTAAAGTCACGGACTAAATTGAGGTATTTCACTTTCCGTTTGTTCCCCGATTGGGTTGTGCCCAAAACGTCGCCTTCTTGGCGGTAGAGCAAGTCGATGTCGGCCACTTCAAAACCATCTGTGGTTTGCGCCATGTGACGCAGCCGCAGATCGGCGGGACTGTCTTTGTCGCTGGCGTGGTGGAAAAAACAAATGGATTCGTTACCGCCACGCCCCACCCGGCCACGTAACTGGTGCAGCTGGGACACCCCGAAGTTCTCGGATTCCCGTACCAGCATCACGGTGGCATTGGGCACATCGATGCCGACCTCAATGACGGTGGTGGCGAATAAAATATCGATCTCGTGGTTGGCGAATTGCCCCATTACCTTGTCTTTGTCCTCTGGGTGCATTTGCCCATGCAGCATCCCCACCCGATGGTTTTTGAAAATCCCGTATCCCCAGTTTTGGTACAGGTCTTCCACCCCGCCCTCGTCGGATATGCGGGGACAAACGATGTACGCTTGGTGCCCTTTGGCTACTTCTTCTTCGATCACTTCAAACACCCGCGCTACGTATTTCGGCAGGTATTCCGGCACGACGAAGCTCTTTATCGGCCGACGCCCGCCAGGAAGCTCCTTCAGTATGGAGTGATTCAAATCGCCAAAGAACGTCATCGCCACGGTGCGCGGTATCGGGGTGGCAGTCATAACCAGCAAATGCGGTGTCTTACCGTCTTTTCCTTTTCCACGGAGGTTATCGCGTTGTTCCACGCCAAAACGGTGTTGTTCGTCAACCACGCACAGACCGAGGTTGAAAAACTCAACAGTGTCCTGGATCAGGGCGTGCGTTCCGACCACAATGTCGGCGTCACCAGAGACGATCTTCAGCAGCGCTTCTTTCTTCTTAGCCACAGGCAGCGAGCCGGTGAGCACGACAACCTCGCAGTCGATATCCGCGTGCTGAAGTAAGTCGGTTAAGCTGCGGCCATGCTGGTGCGCCAGCACTTCGGTGGGGGCAAGCAACGCGCATTGCGCGCCGTTTTCCACCGCTTGCAGCATGGCGACAAGCGACACCACAGTTTTGCCGGAACCCACTTCGCCTTGCAGAAGCCGCTGCATGGGGTGGGTTTGAGACAAGTCTTCGGCAATCTCCCACATTACGCGTTTCTGGCCGCCGGTGAGTTTGTACGGCAAATGCGCCATGAGTTTCTTGGCCAAACCGCCGTCGACTGGCATCAGTGCGGGAGCGGTTTTCGATTCCGCGTCCTGCCTGCGTAACTCCATGACCAACGCTAGCGTCAATGCTTCATCGTAGATGAGTCGATTGCGGTACATTTCAACGTTTCCGCCGCCGTCTTGGTGGATTCCCCGTAAGGTGGCGTCGAAACTCGGTAGGTCATGCGGTGCGAATCTGCCCAGCGGATCTGGAATAACATCGGTTTTACGCAACACTTCATGGATGGCTCCGAGAATGCGCCAGGTCGGCATCGATGATTTTGCCGGATAAATCGGGATGCTATCGAGATTTTCTAATAACTCTGTCACATCGCCGTCCTCGCTATACGCCTGCAGGCTGCGAAGTGCTGCGGTTCCTTTTGTACGATTGCCGTGTCCGGGCTCGGGCAGCACGATAAATTCCGGGTGTTGCAGTCCCGGCTGGCCCCGGAAAAACTTGACTTTTCCGGTGAAGATAGCCCGTACGCCGACCTGGAGCAGCCGTTTGACCCACGTTGCGTTGAAAAACGAGGCGTTAAGCGTGCCTTCTGGGGTAGCTATAGCGACGGTTATCACCTCACCGCGTTGGGTGGATCGGGCTTGGACCCGCGCCACGTCGCCGACGCAGGTAACAATGTCGCCTTCGTGGCAGTTTAATGCCCCCACTCCTTGGCCTTGGTGGGCGTAGGTTCGCGGGTGGTGGGCAAGTAATTCAGACGCTGTTGTGTACCCCAGTGTTTTTGCAATTGCTTTGGCTTCCTTGGCGGGAAGTAGTGTTGCAAGTGCGCGGTCGTCGTCCCAGCCCAGCATGGTTTATTCCACCCCGATTTCGATAAGCGCGCCCAGTCCGTGAACGTGGTAGCTGACAACATCGATACCCAGGTCAGCACTAAATTTCGACTCCTGGAAATCCGCCGCCGCAGTATCGTCGATAAGCACCGTGATTTGTTCGGCTGCTGCTCCGTTTCGGTCGCGGCTAGCGATTAAGCTTTTCGACGCCGCAACCGCCGCGGCAGTCAGGGTATCCGTCACCGTGCGGATTTCGTTTTCGATGCGCACCACCCGTTCGCCGCCATCATCTTCTATGACGGCGGTCTGAATATCCGCCACTGTCTCACCCATGGCATAGGCATCAACGGCCAACGGCTGATGTGGATCATGAACTGCCAAAGCAACCAACCCTTTGAGCAGGGAGCCAGTACGCAGGATCGTGATTGACGTGTCAAAGGCATGACTGGATTTCTCAACGCTGATGAGCTCGGTTTTTGTCAGCAATCCATTGGGCAATAGGATTATCTCGTCGCTGCCTGCGGCCCACACGGCTGCCGCGATGGTGGTGACAATATCACTGGTCTCTGTTTCTCGCTCCACCACCACAGCACCTGCTTCTTCGTAGAGATCGACAAGGGTACCGGCAGGTGCTACGGCGATCACATGTCGTTTAACGCACTTGGATGCGGACTGCTGTTCAGGTGTCGGTAATACCTCAAAGTGCAAGTTGGATACTGTGCCCATCCGGTACGCTAGTTCAACGATCGCCGCCGCACTGGTGGTGTGGATATGCACCGTGCCGGAGGATTCAGTGATGGGGGCGATAATCAAGCTATCGCCGGAATCTTTGAACACCCGCCGGATTTCATCGAGATCGGCATCCTCAATGAAAAACATCACTTCCATGTACTGCCCGGCGCGATAATCGGCGGTTTGGCTGGGGTGGTCATAGCTGTTTGTGCGTGGTTGTTCTTCGGTTTCGGCGCATTGTAATGTCTGGTCTTCAGCGTCAACCTGTTGATATGCGTGTTGGTGTGTGTGTTGGTCTTTGTGCTTTTCTGCTTGTTCAGGTGTTTGGGTGTCGGAAACCTGGTCGGTGTTGTTGTCGTGGTCGGGTGATTGGGCGGGTTGTGGTGGGTGTTTTTCCTCGGTGTTGTGACGTGCTTGAGGTTGCGTGGTCGCGGGGGGTATTTCTGTTGGTCCCGGGTTTGCTGCGCCGGTGATAAAAGGTGGCGTGCTGCTGAGGTTATTGGCAAGAAGTAGTGCGAGTTCGCCGGGTTGCCCGAATTCGCGGTGGCGGGGTGTGGTGCGCGTCTGGTGTCCGACTGCGCCGACTATCCGTGCGTTGGTGAGCTGCCCCAGCATGAAGATGCTGCCTATGTGGTGGGAATTATCCGGTTGGGGTGTGCGGGGTGGTGTGGGTGATGGTGAGGGTGGTGGTTCGTGTGCTGGCGGTTGTGGTGTGTTGTGTGGTTGTGTGGCGGGGTCGTCGGTTGTGGTTGTGGGGTCGGAGGGGGTGGCGCTGCTGGTGGTTAGTTCCGCGCGTAGTGATTCCAGTAGAACCACCAGTCCTTTTCCGCCTGCGTCGACCACGCCAGCTTCGCGTAGTGCGGGTAATTGGGAGGGGGTTTTGGCCAGTGCGGTTTGGGCGGCGGCGGTTGCTTGGGTTACGACATCGCTAAGCCGGGAGCTGGCCGTTTGTTGGGCTGCGACGGCGGCGGCGCGCAGTACGGTGATGACGGTTCCTTCGACTGGCTCGGTGATGGCTTTGCGGACGAATGTGTTGGCGGTGTCGAGTGCTTGGATGACGCAGGTGCCGTCGATAAGTCCGTGGCTTACGGATTGTGCTAAGCCGCGTAGGACTTGGCTGAGCACAACGCCGGAGTTGCCGCGTGCGCCTTTGACTGATCCGACGGCAAGCGCGGAGGCGACGGCGGAGACGTCGGCACGCGATGTGGCATCGAGTTTTTCCACTTCGGCGAGTGCTGTCTCCATCGTGTGTGCCATGTTCGAGCCGGTGTCGGCGTCGGGGACTGGGAAAACGTTGAGTTTGTTGATCTCTGAGCGACGGGCGACCAGTTCGGATACGGCCCGTTTGGCCCAGCGGTGTAGTCCGGGGCCGTCTAAGTACTCAACGTGTGCCATAGAAAGTTATCTTACAGTTGCCACTGAACTGGTGAGGCACCCATTTCGGTTAGATAGCGATTGGCGTTACTAAATGGTTTGGATCCGAAGAAGCCGCGGCTTGCCGAAAGCGGTGATGGATGTGGTGATTGGATGATCCGTACGCTTGGCGACGCCGCCAAGGCTGGTGCCAAGCTTTGGGCGTCTTTGCCCCATAGGATGGCAACCATTGGTGTATTGCGTGCTACTAATCCGTCGATCACGGTATCGGTGATCTTTTCCCAGCCTTTGTTTCGGTGGGTGCCTGCTTGTTTGGCGCCGCCGCGTACCGATAGGACGCGGTTGAGGAGCATGACGCCTTGGTCGCTCCAGCCGCTTAGGTCGCCGTTGCCTGGCCGGGGTACCCCCAGGTCGGATTCTAATTCTTTGAAGATATTAATGAGGCTTTTTGCCAGTGGGCGGACGTCTGGTTTGAGGGAGAATGACAGTCCCATGGCGTGTCCTGGTGTCGGATAGGGGTCTTGTCCGACGATGAGGACTTTGACGTCTTCGAATGGTTGGCGGAATGCACGCCATCGGTCGGCTTCGGGTGGGAATACGTCGATTCCGGCGCTGGCTTCGGCGGCGAGGAACTCCCCCACTTTGTTGATGTCGTCGGCGACAGGTTCGAGGATTTTTCGCCAGCTGGGGTGAATTTCGAGTGTGTCGAAGTATTTCCCTGCGGCCGCGTGCAACATCACTGGCGATAGGCTGGCTGCTTCCTGGGGTGTGAGGTGGGTGTCAGTGTCGCCGAATGGGACGTTGGCTGCGTTGAAAAGATCGTTAGTAGTCATTAAAAGCTTCCCCAACCGCTGGTGTAGAGCGGTGTTTTGTTGTCGACGGTTGTTTCTCCCATTGAATTATGGCGTACTACGGTTCCGATTTCTCGAAAACCGGTAGGTGCTGGCCCGAAAGTTGTGCCGATCAGTGTGTGGTCTTCCCCGCCAGCTAATACGAACTGCCACGGGTCAATTTCGAGCAATTCCGCTGCTTCGGTAACCAATGGGCTGGGTGTGATGGCTGCTGAGTGTAGGTTGATCGTGACGCCCGATTTCTTTGCCATGGTGTGGACGTCGTGAATGAGTCCATCGGAGTTATCGGTCATTGCGGTTACTCCTGCTGAGCGCGCCACAAATCCGCGACCGGGTGGAACGGTGGCCGCGCAGTGCGCTTGAATGAGTGGATCAAATTTCGCTGGTACCCCGCTGCGGCCGAATCTGTTTAATAGAGCGTAGCCTGCCGCTGATTCCCCGATGTCGCCGGTGGCGACCACTGCTTGACCTGGGCGGGCGTAATCGAGCCGAAGTGCTGGAAGTGATCCGCCTAATTGGCCGATCCCGGTGATGGAGACGACGATGCTGTCGCCGTCGGTGACGTCGCCGCCAACGAGCTCTGCGCCGTAGTCGCTCATGCGTTCTGCGATGCCGCGCGCCAATTCGCTAACGAAGTCGAGGCGGGTATAGCTGGGGGCGGATAGGGCGAGGAGGACTGCCACGGGTCTGGCCCCCATCGCTTCGACATCGGCGAAGTTTTGGGTAATAGCCTTTCTGCCGATCTCCGCTGGGCTGGACCAGTCGCGCCGGAAGTGGCGACCTTCGACCAGCATGTCGGTGGAGATTACTGGCCGGGAATTGGGGGCGAGGTAGTCTAAGACTGCGGCATCGTCGCCGTTTCGGGTGCACGGCGCTTGTTTGATGATAGCGTCGATGACAGCCTGTTCGCCGACCTCCGCACAGGTGGGTTTTTTGGTTTTAACTATGCGCGCCACTACTTGGTTACTTTCTTAGTATGGAATGTCCATTCCTCATTATTACTGATTGGTTGCCGGAGTTCCCAGCAGTTGCTGTAGGTGAGGTGATTGTCGTGTTTTCCTTTCGGTGCGGCTATGTCACGGTTACCGGTTACACTCATAAACTATGAGCACTGAGGATTCTTCGTTTAAGAAAACCCCCATCATCATCGCCCTGGTTCTGGGCGTGTTATTGGTTATTGGGGTGTTAATCGGCGCCAAGGTTGTTTTCGATAAGGCGGCCTTGCAGCCGGTAGCGATGGCTACGTTGGATACGCCGGAGGCAAACTCTGAAGAATGTGCTCAGTTTTTAGCGGCGCTTCCGGATACGGTCATCGGGCACCGCAGGGTCGGTATTGTCGATCCGGCACCGCCCGGCGCGGCCGCGTGGAAATCGTCGTCCATAGAGCAGGTTACGGTGCGGTGCGGGGTGGAATTGCCGTTCCAGTATACGGCCCTTTCCACGCTTGACGACGTCTCAGGCACGTCGTGGCTTACCGTTGTCGATGCCACTCCGGGCTCGTCGATGCGCACGATGTACGCGGTGAATCGGAACAAGGTTGTGGCGGTTACCACTGATGAGCAAGGGTTGGGATCACACACAGCGATTGATCTTGCCACTGACCTGGCACCAGCTATTGAAACGCTAGCGGTGTCCGATCCGTCGCCGCATCCGATTCCGCTTGCGACGGTTGATAGTGATCCCGCTACGGCACAACAGTGCGCTGAATTGCTTGCTGATCTTCCGGAATCCATCGGCACCGAAACTCGGTATACCCGGGTAACGGATGTTTCATTGCCGGATCAAATGGCAGCGTGGCGCGCCCGCGATCGCGAGCCCATTGCGTTACGCTGTGGGGTTGGTTTTCCAGAAAACTACGCGGCGGGTGCCCGGCTCCAGCAGGTTAATGAGATTGCCTGGTTCGAGGACACAGTACTTGGTAACGGTACCACCGCCGCCACCTGGTATCCGGTGGGCCGGGACATAAATATTGCGGTGTCGATGCCGCAATCCATCGGCAATCCTGCCTTGGTAAGTTTAGGCGACGTTATAGCCACACACACGCAGGAGACCCAGTAGTAGCCGAGCAGCTCAGGGCTGAACTCGGAACCGACCAACCAAAGGAGCATGGAAGTAATGGAACCGTGGGAAGAATTTGATCGCTCCCATTTGTGGTTATTCCTCCAACCAGTAACGGAGCAGGAATTCGATGACTATGTGGAAGAGCAGTGTTTAACGCCGGAGCAATATGCAGGTACGAAACCACTGCCTGAACCTTCTGGTTTTAGCCGGGATGCCGGTTTGGACGAGTACGACCCAGATTTCGCGCATTTTCAGTACTGTGGACCGAATACTCCTGTCGCTGAGCTTTTCGACGACACCGACGTGTCAGAGGATAAGATCCCTGGGATCATTTCTTCCTGTATGGACAACGGCATTAGCCATGCCACGGCGGTGTGTTTGCTGTCTGATTCTTCTCATTCTGATACCCCGTTTACCGAGCGCAACGGCTTGGTGTATATCGGCGAATTCGATATGGATTAAGTGGTGTTCCGGCGGGATTCTTCTGGTTGTAGGCCTTCTGATCCATCGTCCGACCCTCACGGCCAAAAAGTGATATCATTTAATTAATTTGATATCACTTTTATTTGTCAGGAGGTTGACATGGGCACCCCTACAGCCGCCACCCAAGATCCACTGGCTACTGCCACCCCAGTGGGACACGGTGGGGCTATTGTAGACATCACTGAGCAACGAGCATGGAGCCAAGGCGCCGCAGCCGCCGGCGTTGCCATTGCCGCCGGAATCGTCTTCATCATCATCGCCGGAAATCTCATCGCAGGTGCCACCGCCCAAACCGAAACAGGCACCACGGCAATCCCCCGGCTTGTCGTCGGAATTGTCCTCGTGTTCGCGACTGCGGCGATCTTCAGCATGGTTCGCATCATCAATCCGGGTGAAACTAAAGTCGTGCAATTCTTCGGCCGCTACATCGGAACCGTCCGGCGAACCGGCCTATGCTTAGTGCCGCCGCTGTGCACCACCACCAAGGTCAGCGTCAAGGTGCGAAACTTCGAAACGAACGCCATTAAAGTCAACGACCTCAACGGAAACCCCATCAATATTGGGGCGATCATCGTGTGGCAAGTCGCCGACACCGCAAAAGCAATTTTCGCAGTGGAAGACATGGATGAATTCATCCACTCCCAATCCGAATCCGCGCTTCGCCACGTTGCCACCACCCACCCATACGACTCCGCGGACGTCACCACCGTGCCATCGCTGTCCGGTTCAACCGATGTGGTTTCGGCGGAGCTCGCGGAAGAAGTCGCCGCCCGCGCCGCTATCGCTGGACTAGAAATCATTGAGACCAGGATCTCCGCGCTGTCCTATGCGCCCGAAATCGCCCAAGCGATGCTGCAACGGCAACAAGCCTCCGCCATCGTCGACGCGCGAGAAACCATCGTCGAAGGCGCCGTAGGAATGGTCAAATCCGCTCTCGACCAATTGGAGCAACGTGATATTGTCGATCTCGACCCAGAACGCCGCGCCTCAATGGTGTCTAACCTCTTAGTCGTTCTGTGCTCAGATACCGCCACCCAACCAGTGGTCAACACAGGTTCCCTCTACACATAAAACAACCGGTAATGGCTCGAAAAAACGTCCCGCTTCGCATCGACCCTGCGGTCTACGACGCAATCGCAGCCTGGGCGAACCAGGAAATGCGCAGCGTCAACGCTCAGATCGAAGTCATGCTGCGGGAGAGCCTGCGGAAAGCCGGACGGCTTCCAAAAGACACCCAGGAAATCCCCCGGCGCGGCCGTCCCCCAAAAACCTCTGCTTAGCTTGCCGACGTATCAAGCGTCGACAAGCTCAGTGCTAGTGTTCACCCAGCGTAAGCGCACGCTGGATTAATGTGTCCAGCAACTCTTCGTAGCTTATGCCCGTGGCCGCGAATACCTGCGGGTACATCGAGATCGGGGTAAAGCCAGGCATGGTGTTTATCTCGTTTAAGACCGGGCCTGCCGCGGTGACGAAGAAATCCACCCGGGCCAAGCTCACGCAGTTCAACGCCTTAAACGCCTCCAATGCCAACGATTGGATAAGCGCCGTCGTTGCCTCGTCGAGCGGTGCCGGGATTAAGGCGGTGACAACATCGTCGAGATATTTGGTATCAAAACCATAGAAACCTTCGTCGCCAGAATTGGTATCGACCAATTGGGCAGGAACGGAAGTGACCAGCGTACCGTCGGGGCGTTCCAAGACACCGCACTCCACCTCAGCGCCGACGATTTCTGCTTCGACGATCACTTTGGTGTCGTATTTATGCGCCTCTGCCACCGCAGCGTCGAAGTCCTCCCAGCTGGCCACTCGGGAAATACCAATCGAGGAACCACCCCGTGCCGGTTTAACGAAAACCGGCAGGCCCAGCATGTTTTTATCAGCCTGGGTCAATTCTTCTTCGCCGCGCAGGATTACTTCCTTGCCAACCGGCAAGCCTTCGGCCGCCAGTAGTTTCTTGGTGTATTCCTTATCCATGCCGCACGCGGAAGACAACACTCCCGAACCGACATAAGGAGTGCCGGAGAGTTCAAGCATGCCTTGGATGGTTCCGTCTTCGCCGTAAAGGCCGTGCAGCACTGGGAAAATCACATCAACCGTGGCGTAAATGGTGCCGTCACTGTAACGGAACTGCCCTTTGGTTTTAGGATCAATGGATAAAGACACTTCTTGTTTGAGTTCCACTTCCGGCATGACCCGGTCTTTGGTTTTGAGCTTGTCTAGATTCTCTTCGCCCACCGTCCACGTGCCATCGTGGGTGATACCGATGGGAAACACTTCGTAAACCGCCGGGTCGAGATGCGCCATGATCGCACCGGCCGACACACAGGACACGGAGTGCTCGGAGCTTCGGCCACCGTAGATTACGGCTACTTTAATGCGGTTTTTGGTTGGCTGAGAAGAATCAGAATGTAGGCTCATGCCGATCTACTTTACTATCCAACGTGATTATTCCGACTTCTTGGTGCGCCCCATGAGGGCCGACACCATATCGTCAACCGCAAGCCCTTTGTGGCACACCCCATAAACCGCCTGTGTAATGGGCATTTCGACGCCGAGACCGGTAGCTAATTCGAAGATCGACGCGGAAGACGTTACCCCCTCCGCCACCTGTCCGTGGGTAGCCTGCCGCGCCTGGTCAAGAGTGCCGCCCTGGCCAAGCCGATGGCCAAAACTGCGGTTACGCGATAGCGGCGAAGAACAAGTAGCAACCAAATCCCCTAATCCAGCAAGCCCGGCAAACGTGCGGGGATCGGCACCCATAGCCACACCCAGCCGGGTGATCTCCGCCAACCCCCGGGTGATTACTGACGCTAGGGTGTTTTCACCCAACCCCCGCCCGGACGCCATGCCGCACGCCAAGGCGATGACGTTTTTGCAGGCACCGCCGATTTCGCAGCCCACAACATCGGTATTGGTATAGGGCCGGAAATACGGTGCGCCGACAGCTTGCTGCACCAATTGTGCGCGCTTTTCATCCGAACACGCAATCACAGTGGCCGCTGGTTGTTGCTCCGCGATCTCGCGGGCGAGGTTGGGGCCGGATAACACCGCGATCCGGTCTTGTTCTATACCAGCCACCTCGGCGATCAGCTCGCTCATGCGCAGGTACGTACCCTTTTCTATGCCCTTAGCCAGGCTGACAACCGTTGCGGTTTGCGGGATTGACTCAGCCCACAACGTCAGGTTGTCTCTTAAAGTCTGGCTCGGCACCGCTAGCACCACAATGTCAGCACCTGACAAGGCCGACCGGTAGTCAGCGGTTGCGGTGAGGGTGGCAGGTAGTGCGATATCGGTGAGGTAGTCCGGATTGCGGTGATTGCGGTTGATTAAATCAGCCACTTCTTCGCGCCGGGCCCATAAGGTGACATCGCTTCCGGCGTCGGCAAACACTTTGGCCAGCGTTGTTCCCCACGAACCAGCCCCCATTACCGCTACTGTTGCCATGTTGTCCTCCGTGCCTAGTGAGTTCGTGAGTGTCCTCATCCGGTTTTGCAGTCGAATGTTTCGTTTTACCTTACCTAAAGAAACTTCAGCGTTTTTACGATTCATCTCCACACCCCACCATCGCACACAATGTGCGGTCTTATATTGGGTACCTCTAGTGTTATTTCTACAAGCATTTTCGGCAGAGATAACAAGGAAACCACCATGGCTGACGTATCGAAAGAATCACCCACCACCCAGCAGCTTCCACCGAAGCCCCAGACGGGCGAATTTTTAACTGGTCGGTTTCAGGAAATTCCAGCCGATGTTTCCGCCGGTATTCACCGCCCGGTGTTCGCCGCAGGCGCAGTGCTGTGGCGACGCGGCGACGCTGGCGAATTGGAGTACGCGTGTATTCACCGCCCGTTTTACGACGATTGGTCCTTGGCAAAGGGCAAGGTCGATCCCGGCGAATCCTTAGCGGTAGCTGCGGTTCGGGAGATCGCCGAGGAAACTGGATACCGCGTCCAATTGGGAAAGCTCTTGGGCCGAGTCGTCTACCCGGTACACAACCGGACCAAAGTGGTGTATTACTGGGCCAGCGAAGTACTTGATGGCGAGTTCCACCCCAACGACGAAGTTGATGAAATCCGGTGGCTGCCGCGTGATTTAGCGCTAGAATTGCTCACCTATCCGGCCGATAAGCAGGTACTCGATAAAGCCGCCAAACGCTGTCTGACACCAACAACCGCACGCCTTATTCTGGTTCGGCACGCGAAAGCGCAATCGCGCGACACCTGGAATGATGACGACCACCTGCGCCCACTGACAAAAAAGGGAGAACGCCAAGCACAATTCCTCGCCCCGCTGGTGGCCGCCTATCATCCCGATCGGGTGGTTTCTGCCCCACCGGTTCGCTGTATTGACACCGCCGCTTCAATCGCGAACCACATCAACCTGGATACTACCGTCGCCCCTGAAGCTGGCGACGATGCATGGATCACCTCGCTCGCACAGTGCCAACAATGGTTTAGCGACCTTATCAACACTGGCGGCACCAGCGTCGTGGTTTCACAAGGGCTATTAATCCCCGATTTAGTCGCCTGGCTGTCAGCTACTGGCACCTTACCGATGGATTCATTTCCCGCGAAGAAAGCCAGTGTGTGGGTGTTGTCCTTTGCTGACCAGGCGTTAACCGGCGCGGACTATTTCGCCACGCCGCTTCCGATACGGGAATAACACTTACGCAAAACCACGCAACGTACCCCATACGCTCTGTTACCATCTTGGAAATATGCCCCGCCTTACCACCCTTTCTGAGTCAATTGTCCCCTACCCAGAGCCACAGTCCGTATTTGTTGGTTCCGAAGAGGACATCGCCCAGGCAGCAAAAATTCTGCTTCCCTTGCTGTCCATCGATCTATCTGCAGTTGACCCGGAGCTATCCGGGACCGTCCATTTGGTGTGTCCCGTTGAGCACAACGGTGCTTCCCTCCTCGGCGAAGGCACGGAAAAGTATCACAGTACCTACGCGTGTACGAACTGGGTTGGCTTTCGCCTCACCGACGACAACCGATATGAGTTTCTCGGCGACTGGCGCTATTTCCACTCCCTAAACCCGGAATCCCCGATTGCCCACGATCCGGATTTTGTGGGGTTCACAAAAGAATCGCAGAAAAGCTACCAAAAGCACAAGCAGTTCTACCACAAACACGGCGTACTCGGCCGCCGTATTTTCGGCAAACCGTTCGGCCTTAAACATCCCCGTACCAATCCGTTGCCTTTTCTCGACGTTTGGCACGAACCACCATGTGTGGGGAACTGGCAGTATGCGGGATCCTTCCCCACCCGCGACATAACCGTGGACACGGAATCAGGTACAGAAACCGCAACGTTCCCGATTACCGACGATGGTCGCCCATTTCGTTTCATCGGCGCAGTCCCCGGCTACAGCTATTTTGATTTTGGCCCCGATGCGATCTTGCTATTTTTCGACCCCGAAACCCGCATCGCCCTTTTAACCTTCGACTGGACCTAGCCACTAAAAACACGTGCCCCAATGCCACCACTCTTTCATCTCCCCACCTCAATAACCGCCTACCCGGAACCGAGTTCCGTGTTCGCAGGATCTGCCGCGGATATCGCCTTCGCTGCACGGCTTCTTCTCCCCCTACTTTCCATCGATTTGAACGCAGTCGACCCGGAACTGTCCGGCACTGTCCACCTATTGTGCCCGGTAGAACCACACGACGGCTATTACCTCGGTGAAGGCACCGAAAAGCACCACAGCACCTACGCGTGCACGAACTGGATTGGGTTTCGCCTCACCGACGACAACCGATATGAGTTTCTCGGCGACTGGCGCTACTTCCACGTCGCCAACCCGGACTCCCCCTATGCACATGATCCTGAACTTTCGAAAGACTACGCGGACACGCACGCCAGTTATCTAAAACACAAAGATTTTTATCACCAGCATAGACTATTAGCCCACCCTGGTTACGGCAATCCACTTGATCCTGAGCTGGCTCGCACATCCCCACTGGCATTTCTCGATTGGTGGCACGAACCACCTGTTTCTGGAAACTGGGAATGTGAAGACGCATTTCCCACCACGAAAATGACGGTACCAACAGAGTCCGGTACCGAAACCGCAACGTTCCCAATTACCGACGATGGTCGCCCATTTCGTTTCATCGGCGCAGTCCCCGGCTACAGCTATTCCGACTCCGGCCCCGATGCGATCTTGCTGTTTTTCGACCCTGAAACCCGCATCGCTCTTTTAACCTTCGATTGGACCTAACACTCAGATGCCAGCTGTTTACAACCTCGAATCACACCTGCACCCGTTTCCGAATCCCGAGGACGTTTTCGCGGGTTCCGAAACCGACATTGCGCGCGCCGGGCGGGTGCTTCTCCCGCTGATATCAATAGACCTACGTGCTATCGATTCGGAGTTTCCCCAAACCGTGCATCTGCTTAGTCCTGTTGAACCGGAATGGGGCGAATTAGGTGAGTCAACCCAGCAGTACCACACCAAATACGGTTGCCAGAATTGGTTGGGTTTCAAACTTGACAGCGATAATCGCTACGAGTTTTTGGGAGACTGGCGTCTATTTGAGGTTTATAGCCCCGACGCGGAAATTGCCGAAAACCCCGACTTAGCTGATTTATACGACGATGTCCACGAAAGCTACCGTGCCCGCAAAACCTACTTTGATTCTTTTGGCACGCTCGCTTTTGTTGACACCGTTTCCGAAGCTGCACATGAACAGCATGATCTCAACCCACCCGCGTGGCTCGATATGTGGGCGGAGGAACCTGGGGGCGGCAATTGGACCACTAACGATGCGTTTCCCACCGTAACCATTCCTGCCAGTAATCCAGCCGCCGACGAGTGGCCCACCCATACCTATCCAGTTACCGATGATGGTCGCCGGTTTCGATTCATCGCCGCAGTAGCAGGCAGCAATTATTCCTGCCACGGTGCCGATGCAGTCTTATTATTCTTCGATCCAGAAACATCCATCGTCCTGTTAACCTTCGATTGGATGTAGCTTTGTGCTTTTCGACGCCACAAACGGCCGCCCGAACCTAAGCTCCCCCAATTAAATGTACGTGGAACTCACCCGCCCGCCTAGATCGCCAACCGTTACAAAGCGTTACGGTATTTCACGAATTGCACGAATGCATAGAGAGTAATCCCGCGACGATTGACTTTCGTTTCTTCCGTCAGTTCACAATGCGAGACGTTTTTGTTTGCCGTTCCTGCGGCTCACCTACCATCGTTTGTTGCCTCTATCGTGTGCGCGCCGTGTGGCTTCCTCTTCTTTAGGGTGAAAAATCTGTTATTCCTGTTCGAGGGTTTCGTTTTGTGTATCCGACTTTTTACCAAAGACTTCCACGATGCGTGTGGCAAAGTGGTGTAATTCCGCAGGATCATGATTGAGATCGCTCAGTGCGGTCAGGATTCTCGTAGCAGAATCCCCAATCTTCGGCCTCGATATACTGCTCGCAGGCGCTGATCAAGCACTGTTTTTGGGCGTGTGTATCGCCGAAGCTGTGGTGTAGGGCGGCTCGATCCTCATTCGCGGCAGCACTGAAAAGGACTGGGTCGAGGTACGTGGTGATGATGGCTTCCGCTTCGTCCACCAATGCAAGGCCTCGGTGATAGTTCTGCTGTGTGAGATGCGGGTCGCGGGCGCGAAATTGGGCGAAGTCCTTCAGTTGTTCGTACAAGGAAAGCTCGTCAAGGTTTTTCTCTTCGTCTGTGAGGGCGGTGATGTGGCGTCGAAAAGCTGCGCAGC
This sequence comes from Corynebacterium sp., assembly GCF_030532965.1. Lineage (GTDB taxonomy): Bacteria > Actinomycetota > Actinomycetes > Mycobacteriales > Mycobacteriaceae > Corynebacterium. The sequence goes on along the minus strand of NZ_JAUNKC010000026.1, from coordinate 24,190 downwards.
AATTATCCGCTTCCGCGTACGCTTGGGGGAAGTTTTCGGCGTCCGCGAACCACCCTGCGGCAATCTGATGGGCAAGTGCTTTACATCGATCGTCTGTGGTGGTGTGCGCAAGTTCCACCATCTCTGATGCGGCATCAGGTCCTTGGCGTGCAACGATGGTTGCGCAGTCGAGGAGGAAGGTGTCGCAGCGCCCGGTGAGCGCGGGGCGGTGAGTATTGATGAGTTTCAGGGCTGCGTCACGGTAATCTGTGAAGCGGCTGATATTCGCGAAGTGCTCAAGGGCTTCGCACAGAACTTGGGGAAGGTCCAGGTCACAGCTTATTTGGTACAGTTCGTGCGCTGCTTCCCATGCCGCTTCGTATTCTTCTTCGTCGTATTTTTGTTGGGCGAGGTGGTCTAGCACGTGAATGCGCACACTTTCGGGTTCTGCGGTGGGCAACTCCAGTACCGCCGCGGCTTGCGTTTCCCCCTCAAAGAACGCGATTGCAGCCCTCCTGCCAGCATCGTCGCCCACCAGGCTGGCGTCGCCGTCCCACAGTGGTGCGCCCGCGCGTAGATCCGCGAGGGTGGGTAATGTTAGCTTGTCGACGCTCACTGCTACCCTCCTTAACTCTTTACGCTTCAAGGTCAGTGTATGTGCCTTTAAGTGCGGTGTTTGTGGTGATCTGCGAACATCCCTCTACAGTGGCTTTGCCCTCCACCTGGGCCCCAATGATCAGGCATTCTCCGCTCATTGTTATCTGCCCGCTTAGATGTGCGCCCCGATACATGCGAGTATTCCCGCTGGCGTGGCAGGACCCGTAGACGAAACTATCGAAGACTAGCGCATTCCCTGACACGTGTGCGTTCTCACCCACCTCAACCAAGCCGTCGAGGAAAGCTTTCCCTGAAACTTCCGCGTTGTCGCAGACGGTTGCATGCCCTGCAATATGCGCCTTTCCACCAACACACGCATTGTCTCGGACGCGTGCGTCTTCTGTGATGGTGGCGTTTTCTAAAAGCATGGCATCCCCATCAAGCCGTGCGGTTCCAGTAATTCTCGGCTCCCCCTCTGGCGTGTGCGTGCTGGGCATCCATCCACCAGTAAGGCCAGTATCCAGCCACCGGACTCGGTACACCACAGTGCCGTCGTCTAAGGTTTTTGTCGTATCGGTGAGCTCATACCCAAGTGTTGGGTTTTCAACCTCTGCGATCTGCTGCGCAATATGGGCACATGCCGCTTCAAGCTGCGCACGCATGGGCTGATCCCAGCCATACGTTTTCAAAAGCTCAACAAACTCCGCCACATCAGTGCTATGCGCACCTTCAAGGTTCCGGAAAAAGTCAAGACGAACCTCCGGCGCATCCTTGTGGTTGCGGTACACGTGCACCCTCGTCCACTCGGGGCTCAGCGGTGTAAACGTGATGTAATCGTTTAACTGCTTAATCACCGCATTTCCCCCAATCACCGACCCCACCGGCGGCTGGGAATACACTTTCGCATCACCTTCGACCACCACCTCATTAATCCTGGAGGCTAACACCACCGCATTATCACGAACCTTGCTGTCGGAAATCGTCCCATACGATTCCACCCAAGCATTACCGGAAACCTGGCTACTATACACGGAAACGTAGCCCATGACCTGCGCATTGCCACTGATGATACTTCCCTCGTCGATTCGCGCATCGACTACCTTGGCGTTGTCACACACCTGTGACCGCAACCCATTGGTGCTCAAGACCTCCGCATCACCGGAAACCTGGGCGTGACCGGCGACTGTTGCGCCGTCGATAAGCGAATTGCCTGAAACGCGAGCACGGTTATTAATTACGGATTTCCCGCACACTCGTGCGTGCCCCTCTATAAGTGCGTGCCCGCTTATTTTCGCCCGCCCAAAGACCTGGGCATTCCCTGTAACCACGGCATGCCCCGTGACCCGCGCCTGGTCAAAAACCTGTGCGTCGGCGAAAACCCACGCGCCCTCCCCAATTCGCGGTTTCCCATTAGCCGTATGCGTGGAACTCACCCACCCACCAAGCTCACCACAGACAATGTTGCGCTCTGGGATGCTACGAGCAGCACGAATACGATACAGTGTCACGTCGTGGGAATTAATGCGGGTTTCCCCTGTGAGTTCAAAGTGCACGGTTTTGCTTCCTACCTGCGTAAATTATCGCGTTAGATTGTAACACCCGTGTTTTTTCGCTGCACGAAATCGCACGACGTTACGATAGATTTTTATACAAAGAAAATACATACGAATATATCGCCAATACACAGCGCTGACATGTCCACAAAAGAAATCACGCACGGTTTCGATTTCGCAATTAACTCGCCACGCAGTAGCATAAAAACCACAAGGTATTGAATTTGCTACATAAGTTGTGCGCAATGCTATATCTTTCAAAGCGACCGCGTCTGCGCATCCTCGGTAGCTGCCACTGCCCCTACGGTGCCTCACGGTTGCACCCACATCGAAATGGAAAACTGCCTGACATCCAGCGCCGTCCACCCATACATCCGCAAAGGTGGACGGCGCTTTCACACCACCTCGCCCCACCATCCACTTCCGTCACACTGGACGGGGGTACCAACCGCCACCGATCAGCTGTGAAGTTTTTGCACTAGTTTTTTAAGGTTTTTAAGCGCACACTACACCGCCAACAAGATTCAGCATCTCCTGTTCGCGGCACCTGCGCGGCACCAGTTGTTGTCATGACCTACGAATTTTCCCACAAAAACAAATCCAAGACATCAGATCAATTGTCAGCAGTCGCCGCTCGCCGACCCGTGAAACCTAAAAATCCCGCGCCAACCGCAAGGAAACTTTCAGCCCAATATTTTCTCGTCACAATATGTCGCGGATTACCATAAGCAACGGCAAATAGCCGACCAGCAACTTATACGTTTTTCTGTATTTGGTTAGGAAGAGTCTTTTATACTCATGTTCGCTAAAACCCTGTTAGCAGCCGCAACCGCAACCGCCGTAACTCTCGGCGGTGCCACAATCGCCGCCGCCGAGGATGGCAAATTGGTCATTCATCGAGGTCACGTCGATGTTCTCTACACCGAGCTTGATGGCGACGACCTTAAACTGGGCCTTCAGGAGCGGTTCACCACCGAAAAGGACATCACTCGTGATGCCGAGGACGTAGTTTTTAAGATCACTTCCGATTGGTGGCAAGACCTCACCGGCACGACCGACCAAGATGAAATCTCTGGCCGCGCCGCACTGGCTTCCGAAGTCTGGCATGACGGAAACATCTGGCCGGGTTGGGACAATAATGCACTCAAGGGGAAGGCTGATGAGGTGAGCTACACATTCACCAATATCTCTGGCCCCGGCACGATGTTCGTCTACCAAACCGCCAACAACGGATTGACAGATTACGCCCCGAAGTATTCCTCCGGGAAGATGGCGGCCACCTCCGTTCTTACCGACGGTTCCTTCACCCTGAAATCCGGCGACGTTATGAAAACCGGTGCGGAACATCTTCACATGAACTGGGCTTTTACCGAGCCGGGCACGTATACGGTCACCGCAGTCGCCGAAGCGGGCAACAAGGTGAGCAACCCTGCGACCTACACCTTTGAGGTTGAGGCTGATAACGGTGGTAACGCAACGGCCACAGATAATACAGATAACGCCGAAACTAACACCGATGAGAAAACCACAGCCGATAAGCCAAAGGACGCCACCAAGAAAGGCTCCGGCAGCAGCAAAATCGGCACCGGTGGCATTGTAGGTATCGTACTTGCAGTCTTGGGTGTGCTCGGCGCAATCATCGCCGCATTTGCTAATGGCATGATTACCTTCCCCCGCATGTAGCATGTCCCAAAAGCAAACGGTCAGGACACCAGTCTTGACCGTTTTTCCTATTCTTCCCGCAATTTAGAATTGGGTTTGCGCGCAGCGTTTGCTTTTGCGGCAGCGTCTAGCCGTCCATACTTACATTGAGGATGGTGCGCACCGATCCGCTGCAGCTCACATCGATGATGTGGGAATAGTCAAATTCATGCTCGAGATAGGTTAAGGTAATGTCCCCATACCATTCCCGAATGTCCTTAGGCGCGGTGGGGCGAAGGTGCACTTTCGGTGCCCCAAGTTCCGCTCTCACCCGCTCTTCGGTTACCTCCCAATCAGGCGGATACAGCTCTACGATTGCGGAAATAATGCCTGGTAGGGCCTCAGCGTAGCTACGTACCGTGTCATTGAACAAGGCAATATCTTCAGGAGCATCCCCTAATTCCCCGACGATGAATTCATAGTCACCCCACACAAGCCGCCGGTTACCCCGTTCATCGGGAGAAATGCTTGCAAGTGCTGCATACGGTTCGGTCATAAAAAACTACTCTACTGCCTACCGGTCCCAACTTGCTGCGATTTCGTGTACCCATTGCGCTTCCGTTTCGCCCAGTTCGTCTACGTTGATCTGTTTCCACCCGTTTTCTTTGCGCTGCAGGTAGTAGCCGCATCTTCTGCGGATCATACGGATTGTGCCGCGTACGCTGGAAAAATCGCGGTAGTCCTCTTTTTCTACAACGAAAAGATCTGTCATCTCCCCGCTGACTTCAAGGGATATCCGCGCCTTGATCACGCCGCTGATTCTCCCAGTTCCGCTTAACGTGGCGCGGGCAATGGTGCTCTCTTCTGCCACCTCTATGCCCCCGTTGATGGTGGCGGATGCGGTGATGAGGGGCTCATCACACATGGAATTGCCGGGGTTAAGTTCCGCCGCAGGTGTGTGCTCGCCCCGGATGCGACTCCTGGCACCAGCAACGAGTTGGCGCATTTCTTCCGCTGTTTCCGCATCTGGCATGAATGCTAAAAGTGTGGTTTCGTCAGCCCCTAGATACTTGCGGTCGGGGTCAAGAATTGCCAGCTCAACCCGATTTTTCGCGTGCCGAAACATTGTTACGAAATAGGTCGAGCAGAATACTTCACAGTGGTACGGGGCGAGGATCTCCGCATCAATAACTACCGCCCCATAGGGCAGGTTGGCACGCACCGTGCTTGCCCCTTCTATTGTGGCGTGGCGAACTTCCGCGTTGTGGATCTGGCTGGTGTCTTGCACCCAACTATCCCGTACCGCTGCGGCCCCAGCGATTGTGGCGGTGTCGCACAGCCAGGAATTGCCCGAAATTTTCGCACGCCCTGACACGGTGGCGTGGTCGGTCACAGTGGCTTCGTCGCGTAGTCCCGCCCAGCCGGATATTCGCGCGTGTTTTCCTACGTGGCTTGTCCCGGACATGTCGGCGAAGCCGCTGACGGTCGCGTGTCCACTGACCATCACGTCCCCGTACACTCGCGCGCACCCTGTGATTGTTGCGTTGTCTGTGACGTTGGCGAAGCCACATACGCGGGCACATTCTTTCACCCTCGCATCAGCGTCGACCTCCGCCCAGCCGTATACCCGCGCGTGGCCTGCTATTACGGCGCGTCCTGAAATCTGTGCCGCCCCATGCACCAACGCATCGTCGCAAATTCGCGCGTCACCTGCCACGATAGCGTCGTCGGCAACCCAGGCGTGCGGTCCGATCCGCAGTTCGCTTGTCGACGTGTACACACTGCTCACCCACCCGCCCAGGTCGCCTGCTTTCACGAAGCGTTCGGGAATGTCATGTATGGCTCGTATCCGAAAAACCTTCTCCCCTGTGCACGCTCGTTGGGATTCTTCGGTGAGCTCAAAATGGGCAGCTTCCATTTAGAGGTCCCATTCTTTCAGCACGACGGTAATCAAATTCCGCAAGGTTGTGTTCTCCGCGATCGCTAGCTCACGTAATCCATCGCAGTGCCTGTCCAACAGCGTGGGGAATCCTTCCCACAGGTCAGGGTTTTCCTCTTGATACTGTATGGGGTTTTCCGGCAGCAATTCATCCAGGGTGCCTGTTTTCGTTCTCCCGCACGTCCTCGCCATGATGAGGGTAGTTCCACCTTGTTGGCGGGTGAGAAAAATCTCCGTATTAAACACGGTGGGTCCGAACCGACGGTGATCGGTTGTGGAGTTGATCCACGCATCGGGGATCGTCCCGACTACTTCGAGGTGAGCCTTTTCGCCCACATAAGAACATCCAGTCAACTCACCACGCCCGAAAACAATCCCGCCATGAACCCGTGAATCACCCGAAACAACTACCTTGTCCAAGACCCTTCCGCGCGCATCGACAACAACGTTGTCTCGAATACACGCCTGACCAACAACGAAAGAATCGCCTGCGATGTAGGCGCTGCCAAGGATCATGGCGTCATCGGCCAACCAAGAATCAGGACCGATCCGTGGAATACCTTCGGGTGTGTGGATGCTAGGCACCCAGCCCCCGAGATCGCCGGCGGATACGCACCATTGCTCAATGTCACAGGTCGCACGAATGCGGTACACCGCTGTGCCGTCGTCAAGCGTTTTCGCAATGTCGGCAAGTTCGAAGCACAGCGGTTGCGCAGGTTCTTCGGGGAGTTCACGCACGACGCGCCGTTTTGCAATCTTAATATTCTCGCGGAAGGACTTGCCCAATCCTTGGGCAGTAAGATGCCATTTCAGTCTCCTGACATCGTGGCTTCGCCCCGCATCGGTTTCGAAAGTTTCAACCCATACCCCCGCTTTTCCTTTCTGGGTGCGGGCAACCGTCACCACGCAATTGCGCACCCCCAGTGGTTGGAAAACCTCGCACTGCTCCTCTTTCAGCACTTCTGCGGTTGCCGAAAGAATGGCTCTATCCGGAAGCGAGGCTGCAACCCGCGCGTTCCCCTCAATGCAGCACCCCGTGAGATCACCACCAGTGACAACGGCGTGTTCGCGGACGGTTGTTTGTCTAAGTTGTGCCGAACCCGAAACTAATGCATCACCGAAGAGAGTTGATCCCAAGAAAAGGGTCGCGTCCTGGTCTACCCTGCTGTTTTCGTGCACCGAGGAATCATAGACGCGAGCATTCCCCGCAATCTGAGCGTTTTCGTATACGTTCGATTCCCCGCCAACCTGTGTTTTTCCGCTCACGTGCGCGTGGTCTGTCACTTCGGTTTTACCGGAAATAGTGGCATCACCGCTAATGCGTGCCTGCCCAGAGATCACGGCACTATCGTGCACGCGTGCACAGTCTTGCACCACAGCGTCATCGCATACTTGTGCTTTGCCGTGCACCCGCGCTGATCCCGTGACGCGGGCTTGCCCGAAAACAAACGCGTGGTCATACACCAACGCGTTCCCCGCTACGTATGCATCACCAGCAATGATGGCGTCGTCGGCAACCCAGGCGTGCGGTCCGATCCGCAGCTCGCTTGTCGACGTGTACACACTGCTCACCCACCCGCCCAGGTCGCCTGCTTTCACGAAGCGTTCGGGAATGTCACGTATCGCTCGGATCCGGAAAACCTTCTCCCCTGTGAAAGCTAGTTTCGATTCCTCCGTCAATTCGAAATGGCACTCAGTCATCTTTATGCGTCCCATTGCTTTAAAACGATTGTGATTAATTTCCGTAGCTGCGCGTATTCTTCCATCACTAGGTGTTGAAGCTGCGGAGATTGCTCAGCAAGTAACCCGTGGGTGCCAAACGAGTGCCACCAGTCACGTTCGTTGAATTGTGCTGCGACTGGGTTCGCGGGAACAAATTCATCTAGCGATCCTTCATCCCAGACTCCACCCTTGGTCACCAGAATCTGTGCCTTATTGTCTCGTTGCCTAGTCAGATAGATCATGGTGTCCGTGCTGGTGGGCCCGAACCGACGGTGATCGGTTGTGGAGTTGATCCACGCATCGGGGATGGTGCCCGCAACCTCAATCCCAGCTTCGTTGCCTACATAGGAACGCCCAGTGAGCTCGCCGTCGCCGAGTACTGTTCCGCCTTTCACGCAGGTTTCGTCCGATAGGGTGACTGTGCCGATCGCTCGTCCGCTGTCTTGTACCACGGCGTGGTCTTTGATACACGCATTGTCAAGAGCAATAGATTTGTTTGTGATGTAGGCGCTGCCAAGGATCATGGCGTCATCGGCCAACCAAGAATCAGGACCGATCCGTGGAGTCCCTTCGGGTGTGTGCGTACTGGGCACCCAGCCACCGAGATCACCTGCGGATACGCACCATTGCTCAATGTCACGAACCGCGCGAATGCGGTACACCGTTGTGCCGTCGTCAAGCGTTTTCGCAATGTCGGTGAGCTCAAAGCACAGTGACGTATCCTCCTCCGCCGCCGGAATTTCGCGCATCACTCGCTGTTTGGCCAAGCTGAGGCTTTGGCGAAACGGGGCGGCTAGCCCCTGCGAATCAAGGTATTTATCCAGATCATCAATGGTTTCTATCTCAGGGTTCAAGGGGGCGAAGTACACTAATGGTTCACCGGCTGCGGTCCGCGTGACTGTTATCGGGCAGTCGGGCACCCCGAGTGGCTGAAAAACTTCGCAGTGATGTGGGCTCAGGATTTCCGTATCCCCACTAAGGTCCGCGTTGTCGGGGACACCGGCAGCAACTTTCGCTTTCCCTTCCACATAGCATTCCGTCAATGGCCCCGCTGTAATCACCGCTTCTTCGCTGACGGTTGTTTTAAAGAGCACGGCGCTGCCAGTAACATGCGCGTTATCTATAGCACATCCATCACGAAATAGTGTTCGCCCATCCACACGCGCTTCATCGCTGACGATAGTATCGTCGAGATAAGCATCCCCGGCAACCTGTGCGTGTCCAGATAGGTACGAGTTCCCTTCAACACGCGCGTTCCCGGCGACCTGCGCTGATTCCAAAACTCGTGAATGCCCAGACACAGCGGCATTTTCTCTGATGGCTGCCTGGTCGCGAATGTGTGCGGATTCATTCACCCGCGCCCGATCTTTGACCACCGCGTCACCGCTCACCCGCGCCCGCCCATGCACCCGGGCGTATCCGCCAATGTGTGCGTTTCCGAAGATAGCTGCACGATCATACACCAACGCATTATCTGCAATAGTGGCGTCACCAGCCACAACAGCATCGCCAGCCACCCACGCATGCGGCCCGATCCGCAGTTTGCTTGTCGACGTGTACACGCTGCTCACCCACCCGCCCAGGTCGCCTGCTTTCACGAAGCGTTCGGGAATGTCACGTATCGCCCGGATCCGAAACACCGGTTCGCCGGTGGGTGCAAGGCGAGATTCGTGTGTCAGTTCAAAGTGTGGTGTGAGCATCTTAAAGATCCCATTCCTTTAATACTGTGGTGATAAGCCTGCGCAGTACCTGAACCTCATCATCATCTGTTGCTAACAGCTCATGAAGCGAACCTATGCGTTCGGCCCCATCAACCTGGGCTGTGAAGTGCGCCTTCCCATTCTTTTGCCGAGTCACGCACAGAAGCAGCCCAGTGCTGGTGGGGCCAAACCTGCGGTGATCAGTAAAGGAGGTGATCCAGCCGTCGAAAATTGTGCCAGTGATCTCTAAAGTCCCTTCAGCATTCACCCACGACTGCCCCGCCAATTCCCCACACCCATAGATGCAACTACCCTCTACACGTGAATCCCCCGACACCACAACCTCGCCCACGACACGGCTCCTACTGATGTGGGCTTGATCTTTAATGCATGCTGACTCACCCACGAAAGAACAATCTGTAATAGTTCCGTTCCCAAGGATCATGGCATCACCACCCAGCCACGACTGCCCCGAAATCCTCGGTTTCCCCTGGGGCGTGTGGGTTGAAGGAACCCAACCACCCAAATCCCCCTTCGACACCCACAACAAATCATGGTCACACAGTGACCGTATCCGAAACACCGTGGTGCCGTCGTCAAGCACACGCTTTTCATCGGTGAGCTCGAAGCACAACTCCTCGTCGGGTTCTTCCGCACTCTCACGCAGGACACGCCGCTTGGCAATGCTAAGACTTTCGCGAAACGGCTCGGCCACCCCTTGGGCGTCAAGATGCCGCTCAAGCTCCTCAACTGTCTCGCCCCACCCCTGCTCAGTCTCGAAAGTGCTCACCCACGCCTTGGCTTCACCATGCACGGTGCGTGCCACCGTCACCATGCAGTCATTCCCACCCACCGGCCGGAACACCTCACAGTGTTCAGGAACAAGGATCTGCGCCTCACCGGACAAATCCGCCTTATCGGGAATCGTTGCTTCCACATGGGCTCGCCCCTCAATCCAGCAATTAACTATGGTGCCGTCAGTAATTTTCGCCTCATCACGCACCGTCGTGCCAAAAATACTTGCAGTGCCCATAACCTGCGCCGAGTCGCACACCGACGAACCGCTGTAAAGACGCGCCTCACCGGCAACCCGTGCCTGACCATACACGTGCGAGCACTCAAGAAACGCATCACCTGTAACCACAGCATCCTCATAAATAAAGGACGTCCCCTTAATGACCGCGTTCTGGCCAACCCAGGCATTATCGGAAACATCTGCCTGACCGGCAATAACAGCGTTCCCCTCAACACACGCCTTGCCGGAAACCACCACTTCATCACTCACACGGGCATGCCCTCGCACCCGCGCGTGATCACATACACGAGCATCCCCATACACCCGCGCATACCCAGCGATATGAGCCTGCCCACCGATAAAAGCATGATCATAGACCAGCGCGTTTCCCACAACCCTCGCCTCACCACTCACAATGGCATCACCGGCAACCCACGCCTTCGGGCCAATGCGCAGTTTCCCATCAGCGGTGTGAAGAGAACTAACAAAACCACCCAACTCACCCGCCCTGACATGGCGCTCCGGAATATCACGGGTAGCACGAATCCGAAACACCCGCTCACCATTAGGCGCAAAAATCGACTCGCCCATTAACTCACAATGGCACTTAATCATCTTAAGAATCCCACTGCTTCAACACGGTCACAATAAGCTCCCTTAACTGGGCGTATTCCTCCAAAACCAAGGCCTGAACACGCGGCGACTGTCCAACAAGCAAAGGCTGGTTGCCCACTGTTTCCCACCAGTCACGGTTATTCAGGTGATCAAGAATAGGATTTTCAGGCACCAATTCATCAAGAGTCCCCTCACGCCACACACCAGAAAGCCTCGTCGAAAGCTGCGCCCCCTGAGCGCGCCGGGTGAGAAAAACCTCAATCCCAGTACCAAAAAGCGGGCCGAACCTGCGGTGATCCGAATTATCGCGAATTCTCACATCGGTGAGGGGACCCACCAACTCGATTTCCACCCCGCCTCGCACTGTGGAACTGCCCGCAATAGTTCCCGTTCCCGTGACAAAACCACCTATCACTTCAGTGTTGTCGGTGAGTGTCACGTCTCGTTCCACCCAACCTTCCTCCTTTACTACGGCGTTTCCTTTCACGCACGCATTTCCTGTGGCGCGGCCTTCGCAAGTCAGTATTGCCTCGTCGAGTAGCATCGCCTCATCGCCGAGCCACGAATTCTCACTCAACCGTGGGATTCCTTGCGAATTGTGTGTACTAGGCACCCAACCACCTTTATCACCCTTTGACACATTAAAAAACGGCAAATCCCGGGTCGCCTCAATCCGATACACGACAGTGCCATCGGGAAGAGTTTTCGTTTCACCCGTCAACCGAAAATCCAAAACCTCCTCCGCCGTCACAGACCGTACCTGCGCCACACGATTCTTAGCCCACTGAAGTTGCTGCTCAAACAGCTCATCTAATCCCTGGGTTTGTAACTGGTGGATGAGCTGTTCTTTCCCCAACCGCTTGCCGCTGTTATCGGCGTAGTAAGAAATGATGGTAGCGATTTTTCCGTTGGTGGTTTTCGCCACTGTAACAGGACAATCCTCCACTCCCAGGGGGTGAAAAACCACGCACTCCTCAGGGTGGGTGACCACCATTTTCTCTCCAAGGTGCGCACAATCTGGCAAGTTGGCGTTCACCTGAGCATCGCCTTCCACACAACAATCCTGCATACGGCCATCGGTGATCCGCGCATGATCATTAATCTCGCCATCAATAATGGCAGCGTCGATTACAGTGGCTTCACCGGAAACAGCCGTATTACCCATAAGATATGCGCTACCTGCAATTCGTGCCTTATCACAGACGTAGGCATCACCCGAAAGCTGGGCGTGACCCGAAACGTGGGCGTGACCTTCCACCCACGAACCGCCATAGATGTGCGCGTTTCCTTCGATCACAGCGTCGCCAAAGACCCTCGCGCTTTCTGAAACCACGGCTTGGCCAGCCACCCGGGCCTGGCCAGAAACTTCCGCGTTCTGCCTCACACGTGCGTTGTTCTTCACCACAGCGTTATCAAAAACCCGTGCATTCCCACCGATACGCGCCCACCCCTTGACTCGCGCTGATCCAAAAACGCAGGCATTTTCATAAACCAAAGCATTTCCGGAAATCCGTGCATCACCTGCAACGATTGCATCGCCTGCCACCCACGCGCTCGGCCCGATCCTCAGTTTCCCGTCCGCGGTATGGGTGGAGCTGACAAAACCACCCAACTCTCCTGCTTTGACAAAGCGTTCAGGGATGTCGCGAACCGCACGGATGCGAAACACACGCTCACCAGTGGCTAATACCTTACATTCGTCGGTGAGCTCAAAATGTGCGTCTACCACTAGAGATCCCATTCCTTTAACACTGCAATGATGTGATTGCGCAACGTCGTGTACTCCTCGATGATGCGGTGTTTCTTATGAGTTGATGTATTTTTCATACAGCTCCACCAGCCGTATTTTTCTACCCATTCACGCTGGGCATATAGCCGCTGGATGGGGTTTTCGGGCAGCAGTTCGTCGAGTGTTCCTGTCGTCCATTCACCTAAAGTTTCCGCCATGATGTGAACCCCACGGTTACGCCCGCGAGTGATATAGAACGTTGTTCCTAGCGATGTTGGCCCAAATTGTCGGTGGTCAAAACGAGAAGCAAGATGAGCATCAGTAATAACACCGACTGGTGAAATCACCGCTTCTGGCCCAACCCACGACTGCCCTTGGAGTGCCCCGTGCCCATACACGGTACCGCCGTGGATCACGGTGGTGCCGCAGATTTTCAGCCAGGTTTTTTCGAAGTCACTCTCTTCAAGCCGAAGCATGGTACTAATATCGGCTTGCCCCACCACGTATCCACCAGCAGTGATGTGTGCCTCGTCGGTCAGGATTGCGTCGCCGCTCAACCACGCGGATTCCGCAATGCGGGGTGTGTGGTTACTGGTGTGGGTGGAGCTTACCCAGCCACCTAGTTCGCCACGGGGGACGAAGAAATCGTAGCCTTGTATGTTTTTGGTTGCCCTGATCCGATAGATTGTGGTGCCGTCGGCGAGGGTTGTGGTTTCTTCGGTAAGTTCGAAGGAAAGGGGCTCGTCAGGGGCTGGTTCGGTGTGAATCGCCTCCTTAATGCGGCGAGTGGCCGCATCGAGTTGCTGGTGGAAGAGTTCACCGAGACCCTGTTTTTCCAGTTCCGCTACATCGTCGGGGTCCATGAAGGACGATACGTCCCCGGTTGCGGTGCGGACTACGGTGATTGTGGCATCGAGGATTCCTACTGGTTGAAAAACTTCACAGTCTGTCGTCTTTTCTACGAGCGCTTTTCCTGTGAGCACTGCCCTCTCGGGGAGGTCTGCGGCAACGCGGGCGGTATCGGTGATCCAGCAGTGATGGTGTGCCCCGCCACTGATTTTCGCCGAGCCGGAAGCAATGGTGGAGTACAGCCGTGCATCACCATAGATATGTGCGTCCCCCGACACGGCGCTGTCTTGATATAGTGCTGCGTGTCCATCAATGCGTGCGCTTTCCGTTACAAGGGAGTCGCTGATGTGGCTGTTTCCTGTGATTTGGGCGTTTTCCTCAATGATGCAGTCCCCCGCCACCACGGCGTGTTCTGATACTTTCGCGTTATCTGTGACCTCAGCGGTTCCGGTGATCAGGGCGTGGCCGCCGATCTGTGCGGCCCCGAAAACACTGGCGGCTTGGTTTACTCGGGCGCGGCCTTTGACTATGGCGTCGTCGAAAACTTTGGCGTTGCCGTGCACGCGCCCCCACCCTTTGACACGCGCAGACCCGAAAACACACGCGGAATCGTACACGAGAGCATTCCCTAAAACCTGGGCGTCACCTGCAACAACTGCGTCCCCTGCAACCCAGGCTTTCGGCCCAATGCGTAGCTCGCTTGTCGACGTGTACTCACTGCTCACCCAACCGCCCAGGTCGCCTGCTTTTACGAATCGTTCGGGGATGTCGCGGATCGCTCGGATGCGGAAAACTCGTTCACCAGTGAAACTGAGCATTGACTCATCGGTAAGTTCAAAATGCACAGTAACCACCATAAACTCCTTTTACGCTCCTTTGTGCCGTCTCATTGTGCCACACCACACCTACTCTTTTTCCCTGTTTTGGCCAAGGAATTTTCTGGCTGCCATAGTGACAACCAGATATTACTGAGGGCATTCTTCAAGGAGGGTAGCCACGTTTTATGTCGACCCCGCATCCGTCACTGCCGGTGGCATCACCATCGCCGAACTTGGTAACAAATCCCGAGAAGGGCTGGAAAGAAACTGGTGTGCTGGCCTGCGCACACCCACCACCATGGCCAGCGATGAAGCGTTTCGTGTGGCTAATCGAAAAATATGGAAACTCTACTACGGCATCGCGGCAGCATTATTCGTTGAGTGCGCCGGTGTGATGGCGTTGGCGCTTACCGTGATCTGGTATGTAGTGGGCATCAAAGCCGCGAAATCAGCCACCGAAAAAGCGGGATTAGGTTTAACGGAATCGAACCGCTGACCTGCTTCTTTGCTAGAAGCGCTCTACCAACTGAGCTAAAACCTAATCCCGCACACAGCGTAACACGACCACAGCCGTACTTGCGTTACAAAAGCAAAACTTTTTACAGCGCCTTGGGTTTGAAGCTTGGGCGAGTTGCTTCGAATGCTGCGATTTCTTCTTCTTTTCGCAAAGTCAGGCCGATGTCGTCGAGGCCCTCCATCAGCCGCCAGCGGGTGTAATCATCAACATCGAAGGAATAGACATTGTTCTCACACGTTACTGTTCGATTCTCCAGATCAACGGTAAGTTCCACGCCAGGGTTTTGCTCCATCTGCTTCCACAGCAACTCGATATCTTCCTGCGCCATCAGCGCGGCCAGCAGGCCAGCTTTGCCAGAGTTACCGCGGAAAATGTCCGCGAACCGAGAGGAAAACACAACCTTAAAGCCGTAATCCATCAACGCCCACACGGCATGTTCCCGGGAGGACCCGGTGCCAAAATCAGGGCCAGCTACCAGTATCGAGCCGTTTTTATAGGCGTCTTGGTTGAGCACAAAGTCAGGTTCATTGGTGCGCCAGTTATTAAACAATCCGTCCTCAAAGCCGCTGCGGGTAACACGCTTGAGGTAGACCGCAGGAATGATCTGGTCGGTGTCCACATTGGACCGGGTCAGCGGAACCCCCACGCCAGTGTGTGTGACAAATTTCTCCATTGTTTAAAATCTTCCTTGATGGTGCGGTTAGACGGTGACGAGTTCGGGCAGATCGGCAGGTGACGCCAGGGTTCCCAGTACAGCGGTTGCGGCTGCGACCTCAGGGCTAACCAGGTGTGTACGGCCGCCCGGGCCTTGCCGCCCTTCAAAGTTACGGTTCGAGGTGGAAGCGGATCGTTCGCCGGGCTGCAATTGGTCAGGATTCATGCCAAGACACATGGAGCAACCTGCGCTACGCCAGTCCGCACCAGCGTCTTTGAAGATCTGGTCGAGGCCTTCTTCTTCCGCTAGCTGCTTGACCAGCGCGGTGGAGGGGACAACCATCATTCGCACAGAATCGGCCACTTTACGGCCTTTGAGAATCTCAGCTGCGGTGCGTAGATCCTCCATCCGGGCATTGGTGCAGGAGCCGAGGAAAACCGTGTCGATCTTGATCTCGCGCAGCGGGGTACCTGGGGTGAGGTCCATGTATTTGAGGGCTTTTTCGGCAGCAAGCTTATCGTTGTCGTTGGTGAAGTCCTCCGGTGACGGCACGGTAGCAGAAAGCGGCAAGCCTTGACCCGGGTTAGTTCCCCACGTAACAAACGGGGTCAGTGCAGAACCGTCAATCTCGATGACGGCGTCGAATTCTGCCCCTTCGTCGGTAGGCAGAGTTTTCCAGTATTCAACGGCCTTATCCCAGTCCTCGCCTTTCGGGGCCATTTCGCGGCCTTTGATGTAGTCAAAGGTGGTTTGATCAGGCGCGATCATGCCCGCCCGGGCACCAGCTTCAATGGACATATTGCAGATTGTCATCCGCGCTTCCATGCTGAGCTTTTCAATGGCCTCGCCCCGGTATTCAATAACGTGGCCTTGACCGCCGCCGGTGCCGATCTTCGCGATGATAGCCAAGATGAGGTCTTTCGCCGAAACACCCGGTTGCAGCTCGCCGGTGACGTTGATCGCCATCGTTTTAAATGGCTTAAGCGACAGGGTTTGGGTCGCCATGACGTGTTCCACTTCAGAGGTGCCGATACCAAACGCCATAGCGCCGAATGCGCCGTGGGTGGAGGTGTGGCTGTCGCCGCATACGATGGTCATTCCGGGTTGGGTAGCGCCTAATTGCGGTCCGACTTGGTGGACGATGCCTTGGTTAATGTCGCCCATGGGGTGCAGGCGCACACCAAACTCTTCGCAGTTTTTGCGCAGGGTCTCCACCTGGGTGCGGGACACCGCGTCTTTAATCTCTAAAAGATTGCCTTGTTTGATGCCTTCCGTGGGTACATTGTGATCTTCGGTAGCCAGGTGCAATTCTGGGTGGCGTAACGTGCGCCCAGCAAGCCGGAGTCCGTCGAACGCTTGGGGGCTGGTTACTTCGTGCAGTAATTGCAGATCGATGAAGATCAGATCCGGCTCATCACCGTTGCCTTTTGAAACTACGTGGTCGCGCCACACTTTTTCGGCCAACGTGAGCTTTGTTTTTGTATCCACGGGGCTGGTCATGGAGTACGTCACCTACTTTGACGGTTAAGGGTTGTCGATACCTATCTTTTGTCCCACCAATTGGGATGGTAGTATCATAACATGAGACAAACCGAAAACGAACCGGCACCCTCAAGCGGGATCAAGGTCCTCGACCGAGCGGTATCAATCCTCCTCGCCGTAGCAGAACAGCCGCGCTCACTTGCCGAGTTGTGCGCTGCAACCGAGCTACCCCGCGCCACCGCGCACCGGCTAGCCACCGCATTAGAAACCCACCAGATCCTCAGCCGCACCCATGATGGGAAGTGGACAATCGGCGCCGTTTTAACCAGCCTGGGATCCGGCGCTAACACTTCGCTTGTCGACGCAGCCACGCCGATCATGACCCAATTGATGGACACAACCGGCGAATCCATCCAACTCTACCAATTAGCTGGCGCCACTCGGGTGTGTATCGCCGCCCAGGAACCGGCCACCGGTTTGCAAAACACCGTCCCGGTGGGCACCCGCCTTCCGCTCAACGCCGGAAGCGCGGCGAAGGTATTTCTAGCCCATTCCTCCCCTGCCTTGCGCGATAGTATCCTGTCCCAGAATCCGCAATTCACCGTCAAAGATTTAGAACACGTGCGGGATCAGGGCTGGGCGGAATCCATTTCTGAACGCGAGGTGGGGTTAGCCTCCATTACCGCCCCGATTTTCGACGCCGAGGGGCTATTCGTCGCGGCCTTATCTATCTCCGGTCCCGCTGAACGGTTACGTCCGGCCCCGTCGAAATGGGCCCCGGAGCTTATTAAAGCCGCGCAAGCTCTATCTGCGTTACTTTAGATTTCTTGCAGCTGCGCCACCAGACGTTCATACTCTCCCAATATCGGATGTGGATCTAGTTTCCTTGTCAACACACGGAGCACTTCCGCGTACCACCATTGCTGTTGCTGTTTGGTGCTATTGAACCGATCCCACAACCGATCCCCATGTTCTGCATGGTCGGTCAGAATCGAGCGTATATTGTGTAGCTTATCCGCTAAGACGATACGCGCCACGTCGTTGCCGGACTCGTCGATCTTGGCGATATACGCATCGGCGCGATCCTGCCAATCAGCAAGCGCATCGTCCTTCGTTACCGCCGCAACCAGCTGAGCCACCCGCCCCCCAAACTCCGCCTCAATCTCGGCTAAGGAGGTTATTTCCGGCGCATCCTCAATCACATCATGTAATACGCCTGCGACAAGCACATCTTCATCGGCGCTAAGCTGCGCCAATACACATAACACCCCACATATATGACTAAAATACGGCACCGCACTCCCTTTGCGATTCTGCCCATCATGCGCAACAGCTGCCAGATTAATCGCTCGAAATAGTCGATCGCTCATTGCCTCAACCATGATTTTTTATCCCCAACCTTTCTCGCCGAAGAAAACGTTGTTACTATCCTAAAACCTCACGCCGCGACAACGTGCACACGTCGAAAAGCGAGGACATAACGAAAAACCGCCGGCCTTAAGACCAGCGGCACAACGGATTCTTAACGGGATGGCTTACAAGCCGAGGCCAGCGTCCCGTTACCCCAGAACGAGTAGGTTACGTCGTCGACCTTGTACTTTCCACTGAACTTGTACTCACGCTTGCCGTCAGCAACGAAGGCAACCGCATTCGGGGCACCCTTATCACCGGCTTGGATCGTTCCGAGCGGGATACCATTGATTTCACCCTCCCAGCGATCCTTAAACTTCTCCTCTTCCAAGCCAGTCACACCCAAATTTGGAATAGTCACATACATCAGCTGCACCCCAGGCAGGCATTCAACGTGAAACTCTGGCTCCGGCTTCTTCGGGATTTCGCTACTGCCATTACCACCGCCGGAGGAATGCAACGAACCCACGATCGAGCCGATCAGAACCGCCAGCGACAATAAAACCGACAAAATGAAGCCACCGAGGCGTGGGCCAAGAATACGGAATTCCGTCACCAAATTCGACATAGAACGAATCCTTTAAAACTTAGAAAGATGATGAAATCGCGCAGGTCACCCCTGCTTGAAACGTGGGAGCTCGGAAGACATTCATTTAGCCGGACTCTCAAACGGAATATATCACAAATAAAGCGTTTATTAATTGAAAATCAGGAAAATTCCCATCGAAAACCTATCGGATCCCTATCACCACTTCACACGCACCCCTAACCTGCACATTTGTCCCTTACCCCCATTAGGGCGATAACCAAAATGCAGCATGTACAGATGATAGATTGGGGCTAGTTTTTAACGAATTTGCATTAATCACCACACCTGATTTTTCGATTCCGCAAAACCAATCGCGCAAAATTCAAATTAACAAAAGGAACACAGATGAACATCAGCACCTTTATTCCCAATTGGCAAACACTCCTTGGCGCAATCGGCGGCGTTTTTGCAGCTATAGCGGTCATCCTCGGGCTGATTTTCGGGCTCAATACCTCGCCCAAACCCGACACCACCCCGACCACCGCGCCAGAACCAACCTATACCCGGCCTACCGTGCCGCCAACCGTTAAAGAGATGTAGCATTCGCTTTTCGACGCTCCCCCGTCGACCTCCCAGCGAACGGTTTCTGGTCGGCACCGCGATTTCTCGTCCGACCAGAAACCGGTTTAGTGCTCTGACGCACCCTCCAAACCGCCCACCACGGCGAGTTTCTGCAAGTGCCCCACGCCGTGACCCGATTTAAGAAATTCATCGGTAAGATCCCGGCCAGCCAGCACATTGTGATGCACCCCTCCAGCCCAGCTCTCCACGGAACTTACGTCGTACACCACGCCGTCAATCGCAATGTATGCGGGCCGACCATCTTTCCCATCGGCTTTTTCTAATTCTTCTCGCGTAACAGTCCGCAATTCAATCAACGTTGTTTCTGACACACTAAACGTGCGGTCAAATTTTTCGACATTTCCCGCCTGCGTCGGTGCGAGCACAAAGTATGCAATGCACACAACTGCCGCTAAAGCTAAAGCGACAATTAGGCCAATAACAATCGTGCGCGGCATGTTAACTCCTTCCAAGATACAATCACTCGTTACTGAATGAATATCTACACCATTCATTCAGTACTGAATATACTCTTTCGATATTCAATCGGCAAGGGTAATATCAACACCATGAATCTCCCCCCTACACTTCTTACCGCCGCCCGCGAGGAATTCGCCGCTAACGGATATAAAGCAACCAGCATCGCCACCATCGCAAAACGGGCAGGCATTGCAGTGGGAAGCGTCTATCTACACTGTAATTCCAAATATGAGCTTTTCCGGGAGGTTTACAAAGAAACGAACGCGCAGCAACGCCAGCAACTACTAGCCAACATCGACTGGTCGGACCCCAAAGCAGCATTGATGACCTTCCTTGAACGCATCAACGCCGCCGTCCACAACGATAAGATCCTCGCGGAATGGTTCAGCGATAACCCTGGGGCAAAAATACGCGAAGATACCGAATGCAACAGCTTCTTTATCGACGCCGCACAAGTAGACGAGTGGCGCAACAAAAAGATAATCACGCCCGACATCAGCAACGATGTCCTTTACGAACTTCTCGACGCCATTAGCATCCTCGACAAACAAAACGTCCTGTCGATGGAGGCGATGATGTTTCTCATTCGAGCGATACTGAATGAGGTGTTTCCTGAGCAAGACAAATAAAACAGGCAATCTCCCCAATGAAGTATCCATAACCAATTCGCGACTATCAAAAAGGGCGAAACCGCAACAACACCGGAAACACCAAAATGAGGTAACCAACATGGAAGTCAGCAACCTCGTTTTATCTGGTTTCACATATTCTTTTGGAAAGATTAATGCGCTACACCGGTGTGGTATAGCGCATTATTTTTGTACCCCGTACGGGATTCGAACCCGTGTTACCGGCGTGAGAGGCCGGCGTCCTAGGCCACTAGACGAACGGGGCGTGGCACTTGATTAGTACCAGCGGTACTGTACACGAACTTTTTATTTTTGAACAAATCAGCTGCTCACGGCGCTTTCGGTTGGGCGCCGATAAGCGGCGGTATTCTCGCACGATGCCGCTAGAATAAACGCCATGTTTAAGCTTCGTAGCGCTGTAGTATTCGTTGGCATTTCCGTGTCCGTCGCGGTGGGGTTAGCAGCGTGCACGGTACCGCCGATGGCAGCCGATCCGACGTCGCAGCGAGCAGAACCAGCCGAATCGAGTACCACGGAAACGGGTACTGATTCGTTGACACCGCCGGAATTGGCAGATGTGGCCGTGACCAATTTGGTGGATGAGGAGAGCAAGAACGAGGTCCGCACGGCGCTTATTGCGGCCGGTGTGCCCGTCGAAAGCGTCGATAGGTTCTTTGCCCAGGTCGATTTGTATAACGGCACTGTAGCTAAGAATTCGTTGCTGCCGAGCGGTTTCCGCCCGTATTCCGCCGACTACGCCCTGGGCGCAATGTCAGTGTTGTGGGATAAGCAGTTCCCGGAGTTTATCGGCACGAATTGCCGCATCAATACGTTCTTGCTTGCAGAAGATCTTGTGACCATCAATCCACAGCAATCAGAGCCGGATAGTGGTCTTCTTTTCTTGGATGAGGACGCCATCACCCATGCGCCTACCCCACTGTTTTCCGAGGAAGAGTTGGCAGGTTTCAAGCAGGTTTTTAGTCAGATTGAGACTACAAGTGAGCGCGATTCCGATCAGCATGTTGCGAATATCCAGAAGTTTTTCCGCAGCAAGGGAATTTCGTTTGTGAATCCGAATGTCAAGATCGTGAGTGTTTTCTTGCACGATACGCTTGATGAAAAAGCGAAGTTATTCATCGGCCATGTTGGGGTCGCGGTGCCGCATGAGGAAGGCATTTTATTCGTCGAAAAGCTCGCATTCGACAAACCGTATCAGGCGTTGAAGTTCCGCGATTATGACCAGCTCAACACGTATTTACGTTTGCTTTACGACGACGGCACCGACCTCGATTACTCCCAGCCCGTCATATTCAGCAACGATGAAGTATTGTCCACGTCTTAACCGGATCTGGTAGTAGCGCGAGAAGAAAAGTAGCGTACATAGTTCGGCAAAAGCCCATAAAAACAACAGGCAGTGAAATGGCTGGCACCGAGACAATACGGCTTAAACAGGTTCGTCTTGGAGAAGCCGACACACAGCGGCGATCTTTTCAGCCTGAGAGCGCACCAGGTCAACGTCGCCTCCACCATTAAGTAGTACTTGGCCGTGGTTCTCAATACTCCAGAACTTGATGCTAAGGATAGTTATGAGCAACTGGTGTATCGAATATGTGCGGCCACCCGCCCGCCCATACACGTCGAGCAGCCGCTTCAGGCCATCACGAACATCGCCCCATCCAGATCGATACAACACGGACTGTCCAACTACGGCAAGGTCACGCAGTGGAATACCCCAGCGCACGCTCTCCCAATCGATAACACCGCAAAGCTCACGGGATTGGCCGAGCCGGAGATTCGGGTAGGAAGGATCACCATGGATCACCTGGTACTGATCCTCTATCTAACCCGCCTCCTGAAACAGGCGAAACCCCGTGCAAATGACCACTGTTTCTTTTTCGGTGAACGGCAGCAAACCATTGCCGACAAGATCGCGAGCGTGTTCAATAACACTTGGCAAAGATATGCCATGAACAGCAAATTTCTGCGGCAGTGGTGCCATCACCGCATGCAATCGCGCTAGACCTGCCGCTATTGACTCCAAATCCTCAATACTTGAGGCGACAGGCATATCATCATCGACAGAAAGTGGTCAGACGCCAGAAGCATCCCCGGAAACGCGGCGCGAGACCACCACTGGTTGCAGGAACAGCACTTGCAGCTGGAAATGCATCAACTCTTTCTGGCGCAGAAGTTCGTCCACGGTAAACCACAAATCGGAGACCGCCGCGCTATCTGCTGTTAGCCAATGAGTGTCTCCTACTTTCCAGGTGTGCTTGTTACGACCACTGTGCTCACGGATCGGTGTATCCGTAAGACCCCACAGGCGAAGTCCTGCTACGGCATCACTGGTACTAATAATCATGGTCTCGCTTCCAGGCGTGGAGTTACCAATCCTACTATTAGTGCAAGGATTCCATGCTGTTACACGAGAAGGCACGATTCATCATGGATAACCGCATCCTACAGACTCGTAACCGGCACTCTCTACGCGATGAAATCAGGCTTTGCACCGCTCCAACCACGTAATAAGTGGTCGGATAAAAGCTGCCGCGTTCAAAAAGCTGCCTGTAAGTTTTATTTCTTAGAGTTCGTGGGAGCGGGTGTGTCGCGTCAGGGTTTCTGCCACGAGCGAAATAAAACGGTCAATGTAATCGCGGAGAAACGCAACAGTGTCTTCGGGTTCAATTCTGTTATCCGCTCCAATCAATGTGTCTGATCGTCCAAGAAAAACCTCAGGTTGTCCGAGAATCGGCATATCAAAGTAGCTTAGTGCCAATCGGAGGTTCTTTTGTGCTGAGTATCCAACCATGCGTCCGACTGAATGCGAAATGATGCCTACGGGCTTGTTTTTCCACGCCACGTCGGAATTTGGTTTAGAACCCACATCCACAGCGTTTTCATACAGACAGGAATAGTGCGATTGTTCTCACTGGTTACGAATAACACTCCATCGCAGCTCTTGATGGCTTCCCGAAAATCTATATACGGAGCTGGAGTGGGCTTATCGACGACGGATGGGTCATCATAATCAAAGTCATAAAGAGGAAGGTTTGAACTGCCCCGGGTTTTGTTCCTAGGCATTTGCCTTGTTTCCCATTATTTCTTGTTGGCGGTTTGTAATCCAATATTCCGCTTCGACCTCGACTGGTGTGCGGTAGCCTAGGTTTTCGTGGAGTCTGGTTTCATTCCACCAGGTAACCCATTGGAACGTGGCGATTTCGACTTCTACAGCATCAGCCCATCTGTGGGCATTGATGAGTTCATTTTTATAAAGAGCCGTTGACATTTTCCGCGAGGGCATTGTCATAAGAATCTTAAGACTGTGCCGGTTGATGCGGTAATCCCTGATTCTTTCAGCCGCTGATTGTAAACAACACTGACGTACTGTGTGCCATGGTCAGCATGGTGAATCAGCCCAGTAGTTTCCTTCGCTAAAGCAATAGCCTGGTCAAGAGCCTGCAGCGGCAAAGCCTGCGTACGCAGTGAATCTGATAAAGCCCAGCCGACAATCGTGCGGGAAAACACATCGGTGACAAAAGCGGCGTACACAAACCCTTTCCTAGTCCGTACATAGGAAATATCAGCAACCCATAAACAGTTCGGGCAACTGGCTGTGAAGTTACGGTTAACCAAGTCTGGTCGGGTATCTGCCTGTGTGCCTTTACGGGTGGTGATCGGGGTTTTACCTTTGCTTTTACCGCACACACCCG
>NZ_JAUNKC010000054.1 GCF_030532965.1 Corynebacterium sp. | reverse complement strand
AACAAACTACCCCCAACTACCCCCACTTTTCACAAGTGATTGACAATAAGCGGGGCAAACCCAAGTGTTAACCAGAAAGCCTGGAACCACTGTAGTCAGAGGGAACAACATTGAGGGTCTTTCGGACGTACTTGAGCCAATGAGGCTTTCCGTTTCCAGCTTGAATAGCTTGGCGCTCTATCTCATTACATAAATCATGAATAAGATCCGCTGACCATATTAGATCAGAAAGTAAATCGAGATCGCGTTTGTCAACTAAATTTTTACTAATGGCGTAGCCTAGTCTTTTGTAAAAGGCTAATTCAACTGTCAGTAATTCGTGCTGATTTAGGCCGGTAACCTCATCCCTTTTTCCTGTAAAACTCTCTTCGTCGCCTGGAAACCAATATCCTGCGGCAACAAAACCAAGGCTTATCTCTCCGGATGAAATAAGTTGCGTGATCTCGTACACAGCTGCTCGTATTGGAATGTAATTTAGATCTAAGTATTCACGAGCAAATTGTTCAGTCCGCAGTCTCTTTTCTTTTTTCTTTTCAGAAAATAAACCGACAATCCCATTTGTAGCAGACGCCACGATAGCTCCAATCACAGCCGAAACGACTGAGATCTCTGTGAAAACGTCATGCGGAATCATTTCCCAAAGGCTTATCATGAATCTATGCTACCAAGGCACCAACCCGTGCAGCATGTTTACTGCGATTTTTTGTGGAGTTAAAGATCCGTTGTCGTGGTGGCATGCAAACAGCCACATCAAAATACACAAAATAGTTTTTTCACCTTGTGCCTGGACTTAATTCACACCAAAAGTGACACAGAGCGTTTTAGCGCCTACCGATTGTTCTTTGAGAAGATCACAGGCTTTGTGCTCTATTGCTTCTAAATTGTGATACTAACAAAAGGGTACAAGAAACAATCACCCCCCTTTTTTTGCTATGACGGAACTTCATTATGAATTCACCGGCGAATCCAAAGTCATCGATGGTGTGACCGTCCACCGAATCCGTGCCCGCCACGACCACCAAGCAGGTCGATGCCACATCACAGCAGGTGAACTGGGTGGATGGGTGGAAGAGGGGGTTCGCATTCCATCCACTTCGTGGGTAGCTGACGAAGCTGTAGTCACAGCGAAAGCAGTCATCCGCGATAATGTACTGATCGGCGAAAACGCCTACGTCAGTGAGAGTCTCATCGGAGATTCGACGATCAAAGGCAATGCCAGAGTTGATGGGTGGGTGGAAATTTGGCACTCCACTATTCGCGGCGACGCCACCCTCGATGGGGTTGCCGTGTGCGAATACGCAACCATTGGTGGGAATGCATATCTCAACGAGTACTCCGATGTTCTGGTTCTTCAACCCACCCACGAAACAAGCTGCCCCGTCACCGTTTACCGCACCACCACCGGCCACGAAATCCACACGTACCACGGCACATGCACAGCGGAGACGTTCCTAGAAACCATGGATGCGTGGCTTCGTAAGACAGAATACGATGATGAAGAATTTCACCGCTGGTTCACCCTCTACCTGGGCTGGCACCGCGTGATTTGTGATTACGTTAAGTTGTGGGCGGCGTCGACAAGCGAAGAAGACTGGTCCCTGCTTTACAGCGACGATCGGGACACCATCATTCGGGGGCTGGAGCAGATCACATTCGACACCGACTTTGCAGCCATCGAACCGGCGATCTGGCGCTTAACTAGGCTTGACGACGCCGACATCCAGCACGCCCTCACAAAAGTGTGCATTAATTTTCCACACCGCGACTACCTGGCACAGTTCCTCATGGAGCGGATCCGCGACACCAACGAAGAGCACTTTTTGACGCAGTATGATGCGGTGTGGGTTGCGCTGTATGGCGACATCAGCACCTTCGGTTATGAAGATACATTCCTTGAACTCGCCCGCGGCGGTGCTTGCAGCGACCTAGCTATCGCCGTGCTGTGCAAACACGAGTGCCCAGCGGTGATCCCGCTGGTGGAGAAAAACCTCGGAAGCGGAGCCGACCCCGATCTTTACAATGCCATCATGGGCACCACATCCCCAGAATTCACACATTTAAGGATGAACTTGATCAGCGAAGAATTACAACAGGTTTTCCACCGCTATTCCACCCACCCCAGCTTCATCAGTGCTGGGCGACTGACCTCAGTGGATCAGCTCGGCTCCATGGACGAGACGCTGCTTAATGCGGCGGTCAACTCCCAAGACAAACACAGCGTGGAAATACTCCTTCAACACGGCGCTGATGTCAACGGCCCAGGTGAAATGGGATTCACCCCACTGCATAATGCCTGCCTCCACGGCAACGTGTCCATCGCGCGCATATTGCTCGACCATGGGGCGAAGGTGGGGCCGACAAATGAGTTCGGCTACGATGCCCTCCACTACGCCCGGGAGGGGAACCACGACAAGAAAACGGCGAAAGCACTCACGGAGCTGTTGAAACGTCCTTGACAGTCTGGTCGTCGAAAAGCATGTGGAACCACTATCCAACGCAGAAGAATTCGCTAAACCCTGGCCAGCATTCTTCCCCAACGATTTGCTTCGCAATCACTGTTGCTTGTTTATGAAACTCCGGATTCTCATCGCACGATGGAACCTTTAAATCCGCAATTTCAAGGAAAGCGCGCAGAAACTCAGAAAAACTTGGTGCGAGCTTATACTTATCCCAACTGCCGGGAAGCATCCCATACACAACCCCGGTTTCAAGTTGGACGAATGCTGGTCCTTGTTGGATTTCCGTTCCGAAGAAAATGCATTCCCCGAAGTCCCACTCCGGGTAAAGCTCAATTTCCTTTGTCTCGCGGTTTTTAAACGTGGCCCAACCATCCGATCCATTAAGACTCTTCGCAAACGGGCTGAACTCAAAATACTTGCCCTGTTTGGAGCTCACGTAGTCGTCGAAAGCTAGGCGACTGTAAAACTCGGCGATCTCACCACGCGGATGCGTGAAAAGCGGTGGCGCAGCTTCTAATTCCCGTGCCGCGACCAACTCGACCGATGGGTTTCTGGGATTTCTTTGACTCCATTCGATAAATCGCTCTAACAATTGGTCGTCCATGTATTCGTCCTTAAATTATTCCTGTTACGTGTAAATCCATAGCTAGAACTATAAAACGCCGTGCATTTATCACGAGCAGTTTTTGCACATATTGCCCAACGGATTATCCAAGCGAAAAAGCCGTGAGAATTTCAGACACCACTCATGTAACTCACATGGGCGGAAACTATCATGACGCACAAGCAAGGAATTTTAATAATGATTGGCGAATTAGTGTCTGATATCCATTTCGAGCTGACGAACGAAACCAAAACCAATAGCCAGGGCGAACTTCTGTATCGTATCCGGGCTATTCAAGATATTCCCCTGCGGTTTGTGCGTGAGGGGGATTTAGGCGGTTGGGTGAGTTCCACCCACACAAGTGAAGGCAAACCGCGAATAGGTAGGAACGCGTGGGTGGAAGACGACGCAGAAATATCGGAGAATGCCCGGGTAACTGGCCATGCCAGGGTGGGCGGCACCGCGATAGTGTGCGGGAATGCGCGAATCAAAGGTCGCGCCCGGGTGCGTGGCGCGGCGCAGATCCGCGATAATGCCGTGATCCGTGGGGCCAGCGTCATTATTGGCGCAATCATCGATGAGCATGCGCGCATCAGCGGCGAGGCGCAGGTGTGCGGCACGGTATCCGGTCATGCCTGGGTGACCGAGCAAGCGATTGTCAGTGCGTCTAGCAGTATCGCCGGTTCGGCGGTTATTGGTGGTCGAGCCACGATTGAGAGTTCTTTCGTGGGTGGCCGAGCAAAGGTCACGGGCACCGCCCACGTGATTGAGGACAGCCATATTTACGGCAAAGCCCGCATCTCCGGGATGGCGTGGGTGTGCGGTTCCAGCGTTGGTGGGACAACCCGGATCACGGCTGCCATACCAGCGAAAATAACCATAGGTGGTTCCGCCGATATCAGCCACCCGTCGCAGTGTTTCGTTTTTGGCCCGGTGGGATTCGGCGAGGATATGGTCACTGTTTACCGCAAGCGAAATCGAAACGTCGGCGTGCAGTGTGATGTGAAACTCAGCAAAAACGAACGCGCCATGTTGGATATAGCTAAACGCCAGGTGCTGCGGAAAATTCCTGCCCCCAAGTTGTGCTTTGAACTCACTGATGAATCCCGCACGCTTGACGACGGCACCCGGGTTTACCGGATCCGCGCTACCCGTACCAACAACTATTTTGGGGTTGCTAAAGGTGATTTAGGTGGTTGGGTGTCGAGCACCCATACTGCCGATGGCACACCACGCATTATTGATTCTTGGGTGGCAGGTAACGCAATCGTGCGGGATAACGCCCGGATCGTCGAAGAGGTATTGGTGCAGGATAATGCTGTTATTAAAGACGACGCGTATCTTTTCCGGGGTGCTGTTGTCAGTGACGACGTCGTCGTTGGCGGTTCCACTACGATCACGACGGTTGCTGAGATTAGGGGGAAGTGTGAGCTTTCCGGCGGTTCGCGGGTGTATCCATATGTCCTCCAAAAGATCACTGGCCCCATCACTGATGCAAACATCCGCACGTATGCCGATCATCGGCGTTTCGATTCAGAGGGCATGATAGTCACTGTTACTCGGTTGCGTAAGAATCGTGCCCATATTGGGATTTTCAATCCCGCAACGGAGTCGTGGTCGAAGGTTAATACCGCGCAGTTCATTCTGGATCCAACACACACGAATGTGCCTACTGAACTGCACCAAAAGATCCTTGATGCATTACGTGATTGGGAGTGCCATCACGAAAGCAGTATCTTGCTCAACCAGGCGGAACCCTTCCGCAACGGAGTTTCCTTTAAATTGCATAAGAAGTAGTGTATTCCCGCCGCAGATTGGGTAATCTATATAAAAAATTCGCACATTTGCACGAAAAGAGGAACCCTTAATGACGCGGTTGTTCACCGGCACTACTTTGCTTGACGACGATGGACTCGACCTCGCACTGGCCCCCGGCCTCGGTATCGAAGGTCTCGAAGCCTCCCCCAGCTTCTTCCACGGTTTTGCTACCCACCCGCAGGTTTTAGCGCGTGGACTGGTCACCCTGGCAGATATCACCGCCACCAGGTATTTCAATTACGTTCCCACCAGTGAACGCGACCCGATCCTCTCCGCCCACGGCGACCGTCTTCGTGCCGAGTGTTTTTCCGCTTGCAACGGCGTCTATGCCTGTTTAGAAATCAATGAGCAGGGGCTAGACGGCGGCGAAATTGGCCGCGGCACCACCAATGTGGACTTAAGCCCCGCCTCCCGCGCGGTATTATCCGCCCTACCCGCACAATCATTGCTGCATGTCGATGTGGGATCCGAAGGTTTAACCGCTTCCACCCCTACAGAATCGCTTACAGAACGTCCGGTTGAGATGCCGGAGCGTTGGGTTCGGGCTTTAGGCAATGCCTCCAGCATGCATAAGGAATTTGAAGAGGTTTTCAGCGTTCCACAATCTGGTGCCCGTGCGTTCTTGGCTAGCCTGCCTTCCGCCACCGGTACTGGCAAAGCTGGTTGGCTTACCAATCAACGCGGCACGGTACGTGTTTCCGCCCGCAAAATGCCCGGTGGTGTTCAGGTGAACGGCTTGCACCGGTTGAGCGCATTGAAGCGGCTGCTCACACACGTACAAAGCATGAGTTTCCACGCCCCGACCGAATCGGATTCTGTTGCCGGAGCAATGGTAACTCTCGAGCTACCTGGTGCTCGTCTTACCTTAGGGCTCACCGATCAGGAATGGCGTGGCCATTCTGGTGAAGGATCCTTGCTTGTTGATCTCGCTAAACCAGAAGTTCGGGAAGACGCGGCATTACTGAGTGCCTTGTTATCTTTTGAACCGATCATTGATGTCGATCACCTTGCCCGCGAAGCGGCTCTGAGCACAAAGCGAGTGGAAGCCGCGTTGGCGGTGTTGGCTGCTTCCGGCCGAGTGGGGTGGGATATTCACGATCACGCATACTTCCACCGGGAGTTGCCGGATAACCCAGACGCAATTGAAAAGGCCAATCCCCGGTTGGTGTCTGCCCGTAAGCTCGTGGCAGACAATGCGCTACGGCCATTGGAGGGATCACCCCGGACATGGATCGTGCGTTCGAGGGATGCAGAATATCAAACTACGCTGGGCGAAAACCCCGAAGCACCTGAAGAGGGCGCACGTTGCACATGCTCGTGGTATTTGAAACATGCAGGTAACCGAGGCCCGTGCAAGCATGTTCTCGCGGCAAGCATGGTTTCCGCAATGAAGCCGGAAGAAGCCATTAGTGCACTTTAGATACGAAGACTCATTTCGCGATGAGGAAGCCAAACGATTCTTCGACACCTTAGTGTCGGAGGTTCGTTCCGGTGCCACACATGGTGATGGTGTGACCCGTGAAGTTCTCAAATACGCCTTGTTCCGGGTTCCAGCAAACGATTTCGATGCCGGTTACGCAGCGGAATTTACGGAGACTTTCCGGCAATTGGCGGGTTGGCCCGAGACGGAACAAGCTCTTAATAGCTGGGTAGAGTCCCGGCTCATGCATGCCGCCCCAGAGGGAATCCCCGAGTCGTTTTTCCACTTTGCCTGCACCGTAGCGCGGCTTTACCTAAAATTCGGCCCGAGTTATCGCGCCCGGGAGATCTTCGATCAGGTCACTGCCCTAGGTTCCCCACTTGCCAAGCAATTGCAGAAAACCGGAAGCATGGATTTGCCGAGGATCAACACCGCCCAGCTGTCCGCCAAGGCCAACGATGTCCTCGCCACAATCACAATCACGATCAAGGAAGAATCCGAGGAAAACTATCGCATTGCCCTGGAATACCTCTGCCGAATCCTCGACATAGCTGATTTTCCGCGCAGCTTTTCCTTTACATTTAGAGGCCCACGGAAGGAATACCTCAAAGGATTAGCCCGCAACTGCATCAATCAATTCTTTACTTCTGCGGCCGCCTATCCCCAACTCCATCCACTCATCGCAGACTACGCCCGATCCGCGATGCGGCTGGACGAGTGGTATTTGAACCTTTCCGACAGCGCCATGCCTGGGACTTATGCCGTCTTTTCGCTGGGTTGGTTAGACACCGCATATATCCCCTTGGTTTGTGATTTCCTTGATTTGGTTGATTATGAGCATCAATATAACCATCACTCATTCATTAAGGCTTATATCCAACGGCATGGGTTCACACCAGATGCCCTGCGCATTTTAGCTTCCTGCCCGGAGGCGGAACATGTGCCAGCGTATGCGAAACGAGTAGCACATGCCGAAATCCTCAAGACCATTTTGGCGCTACCTGACGATACCGATTGGGAAAATCTTCGGTACGCGCTGTGGGGAATGAAGATGCCTTCTTCCAAAGATCTTGCCCCGCTTTACGACGATATCTTCGCACGCGGTTGACTTCCTACCGGTGGTGGTGGTTTT
>NZ_JAUNKC010000025.1 GCF_030532965.1 Corynebacterium sp. | reverse complement strand
CGTAACGCTCATCGTGCGACTGCCACAGCGAATCGGAACGCCACCAGCGGCGCACATCCTGATCGATAACCGGAACGAAATTCACCGGCTTACCGGGGGTGCGGCACAGCTGCATAAACCACGCGACGTCCGCCGGGTGCAACGTATCCGTTGCCGCCTCCGGGTACGCTGCCACTAGCTTTTCGACGACCTTAGCCGGCTCATCTTCCACCGAAACCTGCACCTGCGGGACAAACTGCCCATGATCCTGCGCAACCAAGCGGGCCTCGCAGCGAGCCACCATCTCAGCAAATCGGTTGAACCAGGACACGTCCGTCCACTCACCCTTATACGGGCCGGAAAGCTCAAGGTAGCGCTCCAACCAGGCGGCATACGTCATCTCCGCAAGGTCACCGAAATACGGCTTAGCGGTCTTCGCGATCGCCGCAATGATCTCCTCCCGGCGCGCCGCAACCGCATCAGCATCGCCAGCAACCTCATCCAACAACCGGCCAGCGCGGGCGAAGGAATTATCAATCTCGTGAATATCCGCCCCCAGCTGGGAACGGCCCGAAGCCATACCACCAGCGGCTTGACCGGCACCTACCCACTCTTCAATACCTTTGGTCTCCACCAGCATCTTCTTCACAGATTCACTGGTCTTCGCCTCTTTGGTAGCCATCGCGGCGGTACCAATCAAAATGCCATCAACCGGCATCGGCGGCAGGTCGTACTTCACCGCCCACTGGCCGGTGAGATACTCGGCGGCACGCTCCGGGGTACCGATGCCGCCACCGACACACAGCACCACGTTGTCGTGCGCGCGAATATTTTCATAGGTATTAATGAGCAGGTCATCCAAATCCTCCCAGGAATGGTGCCCACCGGCTTTACCGCCTTCCACCTGAACGATCACCGGAATGTCCGGCACATCGGCGGCGATGTCGAGAACCTTGGCAATCTGGCGCACCGCGCCGGGTTTGAAGGCCACCCACGGGAAGCCGCCGTCGCGCAGTTCATGCACTAAAGCGACGGCTTCGTCGTGCTCCGGGATGCCTGCGGTAATGACAATACCGTCGATCGGCGCGCCGTTCGCCCGGGCTTTCGGCACGAGTCGTTTGCCGCCGATCTGCATCTTCCATAGGTAGGGGTCGAGGAACATCGAGTTGAACTGGGCGTTTACGCCTGGTTTCAGCAGCGAGGTGAGCTTCTCAATATGGGCCTCCAGGATTTCTGGGGTTACCTGGCCGCCACCGGCGAGTTCTGCCCAGTGCCCAGCGTTGGCTGCCGCAGCGACGATTTCCGGGTCGACGGTGGTGGGGGTCATACCGGCCAGCAACATTGGGCTACGGCCAGTGAGCTCGGTGAACTTGGTAGAAACGTGGTTTCCGGTGGCGGTTGCGATTAACCGCGGTGCGAATTCGGTGAAGCTGCGTGGTAGTTCCGGGGCCTGTCCGGCGTCGAAAAGCTGCGATTGGCCGGAAAGTCCGCTCACGCACACCGATACCGCGCCGCGACCGATGAGGATGGAATTGGTCAACGAACCAACGCCTGCGGCTGGCCCGACGTCGAGAATCCAGCGGACACCGGCGTCGACAACCTTGGTGACCTGTGCTAACCAGTCAACCGGGTCGACCATGGCGGACTGTGCGATCTCGCGTGCCAGTTCGGCGTCGATGCCTGCTTTCTCCGCCCAGACGACGACCTGTTCCACACCGTCTGCCATGAGTGGGTGGTGGAAGCCAACCTGTACCGCGAGTGGCGTAACAGTCGGGGCGAATGCGGCGCCGCCGCGCTTCTTCTCCTCGATAGCCTTAGCGTCCTTGCGCGCCCATGCGTTCAAAACGTCGATGACCTTGCGATTATCTGCAGGGCGACCCACGATGACGTAGGTATCACGGGAATTGCGCAGGCCGATCACTGGGCGGCTTTGCGACGCCTCCGCGCCGCACGCCTGGGCGATGGCGGTTTCTAACTGCTCGCGGGTAACTCCGGAAATCGCCACCATTGGCATATCCTCGCCCGTTGCGACTAGGCCGGTGATCCGCGCCTGGCGGGTAATCGCCGCCCCCATTAATTGCGCGATCGCCAAAACCTCGGCCGCACGGCTGAGATCCTGGCACGCAATAACCCCCAATAACCCCTGTGAATGACCGATGCTCGCGATCGCCGATTCCACATCGAGACCCTGCGCCTCCAACTGATCCAGAACCGCAAGCTGGGCGACAAAAATGCCCGGAACGCTCACTGCCGCCTGGGTGAGGTCAATGGCGACGTTTTCTTGGTCAGCCCAGCCCAATGGGTCGAAACCAAATGGTCGGGTACCCGCAATCTCGTCAGCCACTGGGGCGATCAGCGCTGCTGCATGCTCCACCAGCGGCGCTACCGTCTTGCGAGCCCCTTGCGCCACCGCAGCCTGAAGCGTGGGCAGCCACTCGAAACCCTGACCAGAAAAAGCCAACGCAAAAGGCTGCGTAGCAAACCGATCGATGAGTCGATCGGATCCTGGCTGGAGGCCGAATTTGTGGGATGTATCGGTCACGGGAAAACTCCTGAACACTCGGTTACTGAAAAATCCGCCCCTATTTCAGCCGCATTGCGTTGCCTTAAAAAGTTGGCACGACAAAATTAGGGACGTAAAAGTTTTGCCTAACAAATATGCCACAAAACATGAGGGAAGTGTCATCTTTTGCGCCCAAAACCGAGAAATTCACATAAAACTGCCAGACAACAACCCCACCCCAATCCCCCTAAAATCCCAGCTTAATCCCCAAAATCTGGGAAATGACCCGTTCGGCAGATTCCCACTCATCAGAATCTAATTCACCATCCCCATCACCCCTATCCGGCGCATCAGCATCCGGAACATACCACCCAGTTGGCGGCGCGAACTCCTGACAGGCATTCTCCGGTACCACTTCAGCCGACGGCACAATGCCGCGGGCCGCCAAATACTCATCGAAATTACGAGAAATGCTCATAACTCACCAGTGTAATAGGCGGCCCAGAATCGGCATCAGTCCAGGTGAATGACCCCAGTTCGCAGATCGCTCATATCGAGCAGGGTGTGCTTACCGCCAATGCGCCCCCAACCGGTACGGGTACCACCCACACCACCGAACGGCATATTAATATCCCAGAAGCCATTGCTGTCATTCACGACCACCTGGCCGGTGCGGATGTTTTCCACGAACCGATAGGCACGCGTCATATCCTTCGTAAAGACCGCACCCTGAAGCCCCAGCGCATCGTCGTTAGCCAGCCGCAACAGCTCATCGTCATCGGCACCCACGATGATCGGCACCACCGGTCCGAAGGTTTCTTCAACACTTAACAGACTATCCGGCGCCACGTTATCAACGACGGTGAACTCGTAGTACAAATCCGTTGGATAGTCGGCGCTGCGATTACCACCAACCACGATGTCAAAGCCGCGTTCTTTAGCTTCCTGCAAGTGTCGATCCACCTTCTCAGCTGTGCGCTGATTATTCATCGGTCCGAGCGTGGTCTCCTCATCGAACGGATCACCCAACACGGCCTCCTTAGCCGCAGCCTTCACCGCTGCAACGAAATCCTCGTGGACTGCCTGATGCACCAAAACCCGACCCGTGGCACAACATACTTGGCCCGCGTTGTAGTACGCGCCTTGCACCACCGCTTTCGCAGCAGCGTCAAGGTCGGCGTCGTCAAGCACTACCACCGGGCCGTTGCCGGAAGCCTCGATAATGGTGCGCTTCAAACCAGCAGTCTGGACGATCTTTTCCGCCGTCGCCGAAGACCCAATGAAACCAATCGCATCGATTCCCGAATGGCTTACCAATTGGGCACCGAAATCCCCTTCACCCGGCAACACGTTGATCAGCCCCGGCGGAACCCCCGCCTCATTGAGGACATCGACCAAGGTCAGCAGCGTCAGCGGCGTGTGTGTCGGCGGTTTAACCACCAATGCGTTACCGGTAGCCAGACCAGGTGCCGCGAATTCCGAGAACATCAAGACTGGGAAATTCCACGGAATGACGATCGCCCAGGTACCGACCGGTTGATAGAACGTCCACATACGCTTGTGCGGATCGTTCGCCGGGAGGGTTTCGCCGTGCAGCCGCACCGCGTCTTCCGCGTGCAGCCGAAACAGCAATGCCGTCTCATCCACATCCGCATAGGATTCCGTGATTGGTTTGCCCTGCTCCAGCGTCAAAAGCTTCGCCAACTCATCGCGCCGGGCCTCAATCAACTCTCCTACTTTGCGACACACAGCGGCACGTTGCCAAACACCCACTTGCCGCCACTGCGCTTGCGCCTCCCGCGCCACAGCAACCGCACGATCCAGATCGGCCGTCGTCGGCACCGCTACTTCGGCAATCACCTCGCCCGTCACCGGGCTGATAACGGGGGTCACACCACCATCGGAAGCATCAACAAATTCGCCGCCGATATAAAGCTGAGTTTTCATATCTTTGTCACCAACATTCCTTCGAAAAAATGAAACGAAACGGGGGACGCAGCCAGATAAGAAAACCCGAGGGAAAACTTAAGGGCACATTCAGCTACAAAACCCCGATTCAAGAGCACATATAGCCAAAAGCTAGTGCGACCCACCCTATACACACCAACCGAATCCGTGCCACAACTTGACGCAAATTACTACCCCCATCTCCCACATTCACCACAGATTTTCCGAGGGAACCCCACCCCCAAAACCCACACAGTCGTAGCATAGACAGCAAGCAGAAAAGACGAAAAAGGAAACCCCACGCCCCATGTCCACCGCCTACGGATCCATACCAACCCACGACCCGGCGCTTCTTGCCGAGGCCCTAAAAGACGCCAACACCACCCCGTTCTGGCTCGATCACCCCGACCGACCGCAACCCCGACCCGCACTAACCAAGGACATTACCGCCGATCTTCTCGTCATCGGCGGCGGATTCTGCGGGCTATGGACGGCACTTATCGCCAAAGAACGCCACCCCGAGTGGAACGTTGCGGTCGTCGAAAAGCGGCGAATAGCGTGGGCCGCCAGCGGCCGCAACGGCGGATTCTGCGAATCGGACCTCACCCACGGCAAAGACAATGGCAAGCTTCACTTCCCTCAGGAACTGGCGACCATCCACAAGCTTGCCGACGACAACTTCGCCGAGCTACACCGCACCATCACCCAATACGGCATCGACGCCGAATGGGAAAACACCGGCGTTATGGTCGTCGCCACCGAGGAACACCAAGTTCCGTGGATCACCAATAGCGACGCCCAACAGCTTGACCCCACTGGCACCCACGGCCACGGAAACTCCCCCGTCTACCGCGCCGCGCTCTTTAAAAAAGACGGCTATTCCTTCGTGCATCCCGCCAAACTCGCATGGGGTCTCGCCGCGGCTGCCGAAAAACTCGGGGTTTCAATCTACGAAAACACCGAAATCACCGACCTCACACACAACCGGCGCGGCGCCACCGCCCACACCCCGGAAGGAAAAATAACCGCCACCAAAGTAGCACTCGCCACCAACGCCTTCCCCTCCCTACTCCGCCACCTGCGGTTATTTACCCTTCCGGTTTACGACTACGCCATCGTCACCGAACCGCTCAGCCACGCTCAATTAGAAGAAATCGGGTGGACGCAGCGCAACGGAATCACCGACTCTGGCAAAGAATTCCACTACTACCGCAAAACCGCCGACAACCGAATCCTCTTCGGCGGCTGGGACGCCATCTACCATCGGGGCCGTACAATCACGCCCCGCTACGACCAGCGCCCCGAAACCTTCACCCTGCTCCTCGACCACCTCTACACCACCTTCCCTAGTCTTGTCGGTACAAAAATCAGCCATGCCTGGGGCGGGGTCATCGACATGTCCACCCAACTCGTCGCGTTCCACGGCATCACCCGCGACGCAACTGTCGCCTATAGCGCCGGATACACCGGACTAGGACTCGGTGCCACCCGATTCGGTGCGGAAACGATGCTCGATCTGCTCGAAGGAAAAGAAACCGAACGCACAAAACTAAAAATGGCCCGTCGGCTACCCATCCCCATCCCGCCCGAACCGATCGCCTACCCACTGGTGCAAATCATGCGGCGGGCAGTGAATAAATCCGATAAGAACGGCGGGAAAGACGGCCTGCTACTCAAATTGATGGGACTATTCAAAATCGGATTCGATAGTTAATAGCCACGGCTACAGAGATACATTTCGGGCGATCCGGTGTACCTTTCGCGCTGGCTCGCCTGTTAGCTTTAGGGGCGGCTTGTGGCACGTCACCCTTCGGCTATGCGCGCCTTGGGGATGTATGCCTCGGTGATGTACGCGTCGGTGGAAAGCAACGCAGCGACCTACGCTTCCGCGATTTGATCTTCAGTAAGCGCTGGTAAAGCAATGGTTGCCCCGTTTTCATCCACAAACTCAACCAAATAGGCGGCACCATTTAAAAGGTCAACAATGGTCCCTACTGCCCCAGCCGACAACGCCAGTTCGGGCGGGTCAACCGATTCATCCGTGAGGATGTCGGTGGTGAGGCGAACGGTTTGGAGAAGGTTAAA
Source organism: Corynebacterium sp. (assembly GCF_030532965.1). Classification (GTDB taxonomy): domain Bacteria; phylum Actinomycetota; class Actinomycetes; order Mycobacteriales; family Mycobacteriaceae; genus Corynebacterium. Next base: position 42,099 of record NZ_JAUNKC010000025.1, on the reverse strand, counting down.
GGGCATAAGGGGCATTGTAGAGGGGATTTGGGTGGTGGGAATACCTAACAAAAAAGGTTTCTCCTACGCGATAGGATGTTTCTTAGAACATCCTTGTGGAGTGGGCGGGGATTTTTGGGCAGGTTGTTTTGAGTGTCTTTCGTGTTGACTCCGTTTGGAGTAGGAAGATTGATTGTTATGAAGAAGTTTTCAAAGCATACGCCTGAACAGATTGTTCGGAAGTTGGAGCAGGCTGAGAAATTGCAGTCTGCTGGCAGTACTGTGGCACAAATATGTCGGGAATTGCAGATCAGCGAGGCTACTTACGCTAGGTGGCGGAAACGGTATGGGACCATGTCACGGACAGAAGCCAAGCAGTTTCAGCAACTACGGGAGGAAAACGCGAAGTTGAAGCGGTTGCTCGGTGAAGCGGAACTAGAAAAAGCAGCGCTTCGGGAGTTGGCTTAAGGGAAACTTCTAACCCCGGCCCGCAAATATGCTGCCGTTGATCATCTCATTAGTCATATGGGATTGTCACAGCGGTTAGCATGTCGTGTGGTCGGGGTGTCCCGATCAGCGTATGGGTATGCGAAAAACCGCGCTGAAAACCCGCAGGGTGATAAATACTCTTCTGTTCGCGATTGGTTAGTTTCTTAGGAACAGCCAAACACCCACGGTGGGGATATCGTCGCGCGTGGATCAAAGCCCGTGAGGCTGGGTTTGATGTTGGTCGTGATGTTATCCACAGGCTATGGCGACAGGAAGGCCTTATGGGTGTTTCCCGCAGGAAATCCAAACGCCGAACCATGATCAGTGCCCCTAGAGTAGAACCAGCACTGTGTCCTAATGATGTGTGGGCACTGGATTTTCAATTTGATTCAGATTTTTCTGGCAAAGCCATGAAGATCTGCAATATTGTTGACGAATTTACCCGCGAGCATATTGCTTTTAAGGCAGGTCGAACAATAACCGCTACAGACGTAGTCGAACTTCTTGATGTCGCAGCGCTACAACGGGACACGCGTCCACGGGTGATACGGATGGATAACGGGCCGGAATGTATCAGCACCACCCTAAAAACCTGGGTTGATGAGGATTTCACCACAACGCGGCATTTCATCCCACCAGGTCAACCGTGGCATAACGGGTTTGTGGAATCATTTCACAACCGACTACGAGATGAACTACTTGAACAGGAGCTATTTGAAAATGTGGCACACCTAGAAAAATCCCTCACCCACTGGTCACACCGGTACAATACATACCATCCTCACTCATCACTGGGATACATCCCGCCCGAGGAATACGCCAACCAATGGCACGCAAACCAGAAAGCATCTTAAAACACACGGTTCAAAAAACCAGACCACCCCACCTGCTTACGCGGGCTGGGGTTCAACTCTCAAAATCCCTGGTAAACTTCGCGGGAAAGCATGGGTGGAAATCGACGCGCTGGGGTTCAACTCTCAAAATCCCTGGTAAACTTCAGAAGTTCTATAACGGTAATGCTGCGGTGCTGGGGTTCAACTCTCAAAATCCCTGGTACACTTCCACCGACTGGTCAGTGATCAGGTCTCTTGCTGGGGTTCAACTCTCAAAATCCCTGGTAAACTTCCCTGGCTTACCCAGTTGCTCCGCAAGCAGCTGGGGTTCAACTCTCAAAATCCCTGGTAAACTTCACGAGTTTGTATTCATAGGTTGTTGGCTGCTGGGGTTCAACTCTCAAAATCCCTGGTAAACTTCCTCAGCGACGACAAAAACAAAAAGTTCAGCTGGGGTTCAACTCTCAAAATCCCTGGTAAACTTCGCCGCCGGATTGTCAATGTAAGCAAGGAGCTGGGGTTCAACTCTCAAAATCCCTGGTAAACTTCGTCGCGAATCTCCTGGGCGATACGGCTCGCTGGGGTTCAACTCTCAAAATCCCTGGTAAACTTCGATGATCGAAGCACCAAATCTTGAAGAAGCTGGGGTTCAACTCTCAAAATCCCTGGTAAACTTCGCATTGAATGCAGCTACCTAGTCCGTGAGCTGGGGTTCAACTCTCAAAATCCCTGGTAAACTTCATTGCGACCATCGTGCAAGAAATAGCCAGGCTGGGGTTCAACTCTCAAAATCCCTGGTAAACTTCTGCCATTTTTCTCGGCCAAAAAACAAGTGCTGGGGTTCAACTCTCAAAATCCCTGGTAAACTTCCCGAACGTCGCAGCCAAGTCGGCGCCTTGCTGGGGTTCAACTCTCAAAATCCCTGGTAAACTTCGGTAACCCCAAGTGCCGAACCATGCGGGGCTGGGGTTCAACTCTCAAAATCCCTGGTAAACTTCTGATTGGTATGGATAAGCAGGAAGAGTTGCTGGGGTTCAACTCTCAAAATCCCTGGTAAACTTCTGACCAGACACCTCCCCTCGCTCAACGAGCTGGGGTTCAACTCTCAAAATCCCTGGTAAACTTCTGCTGTACTACCCGCATGCGCGTGTCGGGCTGGGGTTCAACTCTCAAAATCCCTGGTAAACTTCTCAACCACGATCGCAACCGGATCCGCACGCTGGGGTTCAACTCTCAAAATCCCTGGTAAACTTCCGCCATTAGAGCAGCTTTTGATCGAGGGGCTGGGGTTCAACTCTCAAAATCCCTGGTAAACTTCAGTTAAAGTCAAAAATGGTCTTTTAACTGGGGTTTATCAGGGATCTTTTTCTAAAAAATTGTCAATTGGCCGGGTTTCTCTTCTGCATTTTCTTCAACTGCGTTTGAAAAACGAATCGTTTTCGCCCATTGCGTATCCGTTACAGATAGGATTCGAACGTCGCCGCCTTGGGGCAGATCTGATTTGATAGTTTTCGCGATATTCGAGACTCGTGTAGCTAACGGAAGATACTGGACATAAACACTGAATTGGGCACGGGCAAAGCCGAGATCAAGTAGTTGGTTACGAAATCTTGTAGCTTCCCGCCGTTGGCTTTTCGTGCCTACCGGCAAGTCAAACATCACCACACACCACACCGGAGCACTACCTTTCTTCGGCATCGAAAGGCCCTCTCCATGAAGGCACTTCCAACACATCAATTTCGCCTTCAAGATACATTCCAAATGATTGAGCGAAATCCTCAAAGGCCGTCGAAAGTAACTGCCCGCACTCGTTGAAAACTCCGTTACAATGCGCAACAATCTGACGCTTATCTTCGTTTGATAATTCGTCCTTCGGCGTTAAAGACGAAAACACAAAATGATCGATCATTGGCCGAAAAGGTTCCATCAAGTCATCGACAAGAGCGAAAGAATTGCTTCTACCTCGATGAAATACCCCCAACGCGCCATTCAGACCAGCAGCAGTGATTGCGCGGATTCCATGCCCGCGAAGAATTGTATATCCGTAATCGAGAGAATTATTGTATTTCCCGCCTACCCCAGGAGAACGAAAAAATTGGTGTTTTTTAGGTAAAGCTGCCCAGTACAGCCGAGCGGCTTGCGCCTCTTTATTGTCAGAATCACCTGACTTTACTTGCCGAGACAATTCATAAAGTGCTTTCGACTGATTCAGGTTTCCTAGCACGTTAAGCACATGCGCTTGACCAGCAATCTTTGAACGGATAATTCGAGCCCACGCTTGTTTCTTCCGTGGAATGGACACTGAGGCTTGTGCTTGTTGCCGCGCCCCAATTCTTGTGTGCTCAGACCAAGGATTCGCTGCAGCAATTGGAATCTTTCGCCAGTCACACACTAATAGCGCAATGTCGTATTCAGAAAACTTTGCTATCACAGCGCCACTTACTGAGACGGCTCCGCCAATAAGCACGACTGCAATTTGCACGAGTGGAATTTCATGGAATTCTGCACCACAAATCTTCAAACGTCCACGAACATAACGAAGCTCACCTGAAAACCCTGTGAGATCCAATATTTGCCACCCGTGCGAATTCACGCTATTTCACCTGCCACGAAACCGGAAGATGTGCATGACTTGAAAGGCGTGGACGCCCCAAAACGTCTCTGCGAATCACGGTGACGTTTCCGTTTGCAAAGAGCTTGTTTACTGCCGGTAACCAACCAGGTCTATCAAGAATTTTCCGTGTGTCTGTGGATGCATCAGGGCTCAAGCCTTCAGCACTCATCTGAAGCGGGCGAAGCCTAAGCTTTGAATCTGAGTAAAAGCCATCAACTCGCCAACGTTTGATAACACCCAGTTCTTTTTGCGCTTCTGCAACCTGTCCGGTATTGAAGCTAGTGGGGTCAATCATCAGCTCATCATCTGTGACTATCCAACCTAAATACTCAGCGGTTCCCTCCGCAAGCGCTTTTCGGAGTTTCGGCTCGCACTGCCTGACTGACATTGTCTGCGGTTTGAGCTTCACCGAGAAGAGATCTTCATTCCGGTATTTTTGGAGGTCAATTGCATAAACACGCATCATGCAAAAGGCCGTGTTCTTTCCGGATGGCACTTTATAGATACGTGCGTGGTGGAAGCTTGACCCTAATTCAACATAGCCGCCGCGCACTGCTAATGCCCCGGCGCCTACAGGGAAAACGGTAATTGTGTCATCGGCATTTAGCCGAGTGCCATGAATCCGAATTTCACGGTTTGGGTTCTCAGGCAAACCAGTTTTCGGATCATACTCTGGATCGCGAGTTAATGCGCACCATAATGCTTCGCTTGAAGCACGATCAATATCAACCGCAGAGATACCATCTCCGACCTTCAGCTGTTTTAGCTTTCCAATCGTATCTTCATGCACAGACCCATTTCCAAAACGGAGCCGAAGATTGGACATAACAACAATGCGGTCTTCATCAAGCGCACGAGTCAGCAGGTTTGCGAGGGCGTTCATTCGAGGCAGCCAGCGGTTCCAGGCAGCGCGGTGTGCTGGGTCTTTCCCAGTGAATTCTTTCCATTGTGGCGGCATACGCTTAATTTCCTGGCAGAATTTCTGGTTTGACCGTATTGCAAGGGTTTCAGCCACATAGTTGGATACGAACGCAATTACTGCTGCATCAACTGCGTGGTGCCGCCTATCCAGCCGTGATTTTCCGGTCCCATCAATAAACCGCAATTGTCCTGTTATTCCCGAAGCGGCTCGAGCTTCAGCGGTTAATGCGCCTTTATAAACTCGTACCTCGGTTCCGGCATCTTTGTACCGTTGAGCAATACGAGAGCGTAGTTCATTTGCCATCCACGCGACTGACTCAATTGATCGCGCATCAATTTCTTCATCCCTTGTCTTCCTCATGAGCCTTTGACGAACGTCTTTTGTGAACTCCGCGAACTGCTTAGCGCTTAAGCCCGGATCAGACACCCAATGCCGAGTTCGTTCAACGGCTTCTGCTACAGAAACACCTTTCCGCGCAGTTTTTTCTGCCCAAACTGCAAAAGGTATGTTGGATTTTTCTGAATTGCATGGTTTACAAACGGCGACAAGGTTTTCGCGTTTATTTGTTGAACCTTGCCCCATTTGCGGAACGATATGATCCATTTCGCATGTCTTGAAGTCAATCGGGAGACCGCAATACGCACACTGACAATTTTGTCGTTGGATTGACTGGAATCGCCATAAGTCTCCCCGACGAGGTTTTCCTTTTATCCCAAGGCGTTCATTCATCTGCGCAATCAATTCCAAATTGCGCTTTTCACGCCTCTTATTGCTCTTTTCTATCTCCCTTGTTTCGCTTTCAGAGATGAAAGCAGCACGAACATGCTCAATGTTGATACTCAGCGGCGAACCCCAGGCAGACTCAGCGGCGAGTAACCAACGAGCAACACCTTTTAGCACGCGGTCAACTGCCGGATTGCCAACTGGCTCGCCGATTTCGGGTGCTGGTGGAACCCAATCATTAGGAATCCCAAACTCGGCCTTCCGTGCTTCATAGAGATCCATCCCGTCAGTAAGCATTCGTTTTGTGAGTCGAACGAGAGTATTTTCACAATACGCAGCACGTCCGATAGGTAAATGCAACGAATCCAATTTAGCGTGCGTTTCATCATCTAATTCGGAAAAGAATGCTTGTACTTTGGCACCAGCAGGTGAGTCGAAATCATCCACCTCCGCATTCGACATTGCTTTTATCATTGCCGCTTTTTCTGCGTCATTAGCTTCATTCCACCAGGCAACCAGTGGTTTGATCTTACTGTTAAGTACCGCTCGATGCGTTTCAAAAACCGGAGGTTTGGATCCGGCCCGTTCACCGTCGTCAGTCATCGTTGCGGTTCCAAGGAGGTCTCCCCGGTCAATGCCAAGTATTTCTGCTACCCCTAACCAGGTAGGTTGTTCCTTTATTGGGAGATTTCTGAGGTAATCAAAAATGAGTTTGTTTTCTTCAGCGGACAAGCGTTTCGGCTCTCCTTGAACCCGAATTCGCAAGTTAGCTATCAGTGCAGCAATTCGGTAGTTTTGAAATTCTTCCGTCGCCTTAAGTGCGCGAAGTTTAGTTGGTTGTAAGGGATCCTTTCCAACGCGTCCAGCCGCTGATCCTTTTGGCGATTCGGCTGCAAAAACCTTGTCGATTATCTGCCCCACCAGATCATCGTCCAGGCCTTGAGTTTTTGCTATCTTTATGATTTCGGTGGCGTAGTCAGATTGATGCAACCGTGCTGATAAAAGCCCATTTGGCCCTCGGAGTTTTTGTTTACCGAGTTCGGCAGCGACAACGATATTTGCCAGCGTTGCGCCTTCAGAAATTTGTCGACCTATCGACTTAGATGCTAACTCCCTGATCCCCTCAAGCGCAGACGTCGGCTCCGTCATGACTTTCAGGGTGTCAACCTTAGAATATGGATTACGCCAACCTCTGTGCCGGGCAATATGCCGAAATGCAATTGAGAGCTTTTCTCCCCGCTCAGTCTCATCAGCAATAGGTGTTGATACCAGTTCATCACGGACACGCCAGGGATAGAACGGGTCTGAGTATTCTTCAAATTCTTTGGTGATCCATCCCTGGTTTTCAAGAAACGAATCAAGCGCGATCAACCGACGACGTTTTCTACGATACAAACGTCGTGTTCGGCGAGCGATCCCCGAGGAGGCAAGACGCGTAACCGCTTCCTTGATTTTATCTGGGTCTAAACCCGAATCGTGGATTAGCGAAACAGAACTCAAAATCTCTATTGGAAAATCATCCTCGTCCACCGCAATTGCAGACAAGCCCAATGAGTAACTTCCAACATCGATACCCACTCGGTATCTAACTCTTTCCATCGAATATTCTGCTTTCAGTAGATAGAGAAAAGCCGACAGCAGATGCTGTCGGCTTTTGGAGCATTCAGCATCGGAAACTAGCCAATGCCTTACTGAGGTTCAACTCTGGTAAAAATAATAAAGACATTAACGAGAGCAGTCAAGGTTAAGGTTAGAAATTTCCATACAGGGGGGTAAAAGCCTATCGCACAGAAAACGTTCAAACCACAAATAATCACCCAAAACCCATTTAAAAATACACAAAACCACATTAAACAGTAAGTCTAATCCACCCCCGTCGGCCTTCCTTAAATTAAACAAAATACATTGCCAGCAACCAGTCCGGTAACACCCAACTCGGCAGAGGACAGACTCATCACTGAAATCCCTAATCAAAACCCATTAAGAACAGATTTTTAGTATACTTGTTCGAGTTTTTGTAGATTTAACCCTACAATCAACCCGAAAAGAACATTCTTGTTTTCGTTTTTCGCATAACCGTATCCCCGCCCACACAAGGATTTCCTATGCCCCACGCCACCCACCGAACCCAAACATCTGTGGTCATGACGGATCATCCGGCATGGTTAGTGCAGGAAGGTGGGAAGTTTCGCTGTTGGCGGCATGCAGATGGTCGCATTCAGGAGGCAACGGTGACGGATATGGGTGCGTGGGTTGGTGGTTCACCATCCGACCATGCGCCGCACGTAGTCGCTACTATGCCCACACCTGGCCAGGAAACCCCAATCACTGTGCGACGGTGGGCTACAACCGATCTGTGGGAGGCGATCGCCGCCGGTATTGTGCGGCAAGTCATTCGCGCCGATCAAGCGCGGAAGCTCTACTCGGTTGCGGCGAGGCAGTTGGGCGAAGACTGCGGTAACGGTTTCCGGTTGTTCCCAAGCGCCGAGCAGGTTTTGTCGCGTCCTACCCAGGATTTCATTGATTGCGGCCTGGCGTTCCAGGTCCCGAAGTTGAAGGCGGCGGCCGAATGGTATGCCGCCGCCCCTGCTGCCCCACTGGAGTTGGATACCCTTGCCACGCAACTTAGCGGTATTCCGGGGATCGGCCCGTGGTCGGTGGGCGTTATTATCGCGGATATCAGCAATGATTTCGCGTGGTATCCCTATGATGATCTTGCGGTCCGGCGCGGTGCGCAGCGGTTGTGGCCGGATTATGGGTTCCCGGATAAACCCGGCGCGTTTGCCCGGCAATGGGCGGAATTCACTGGTGATAATCGAGCTGCGTTCACTGCGGTGGCGCTTTCGGGCATAGCGTCGTTGTAGGCTGCCACCGGTGCGGCGTCGAAAAGCATTATATCTTTTTCAGCAATCTGATTATTGTGCTCCGGGTGCGGGTGGTGGCGACGCCACTGGTTGCGGTTTCGATTTCGCGGGTGGGGCTGCCAGTGGTGTTGTTGCGTTTGCGGATGGTTCCCAGCGCGATGCCGTCGTCGATAGCAAAGATGGTCACGTCGTTTTTGGGATTTGTCCAGGGCAGTTCCCAGGTTGGTTCCGTGTTGCTTCTGAAGAACGTGACGGTTTCGCGGTAGGTGTCATCGTTGGTGTGGTGAGCGTAGCCGTCATTGGTGACGGTCTCTTTGAGACGATCGATGGGAATTATGAAGTTAGCGTCGTCGTAACCGCAGGTGTGCGCGATGGTTTCCGTCGCTTGTTGGGTGTGTTCGTCGGGTGTAGCGGTTTTGATTATCACTGTTCCATTGGTTTGAAACGACGTTGCGGCTTCGCAGCCAGCGTCACGAAACGCGGCTTCCAATTGGGCGTGGTTGGGAGAACCTGCATGGCCAAGGTTCATATTCCGGAAAAAGACTACGTAATTCACGCCTGCGGTTCCAAGCGTCTGTTGGTTATTGCCCAACCCAGATTTCTCCCAATGTCGTCCAGTGTTCGTCGGTCATTTTACTAGCTGGGGTCACGGAGACGTGATCGGCCCCGCCCTGGGCGGCGTAGCGAAGCGCCAAGGCCATGTCGGCCGGACTTACAGTTGTGCCGTTGTCGCCCCATAACCCGACGGAAATGGTGTATCGGTCGCCGTAGCGGTCGCTGAGCGAGGTAGCTAGCTCCTGGGAGTATCGGGCTGGTTTGTCGTTCATGACGTGGTAGTTCCATACCCCGATCCGGTCGGCGCGGCTAAGTAACGCGTCGTAGTCGTGGCCGGACAGCGCCCGGTCGGAGGTGGGATCGTCCCACGGGGCGCGCACGTCGAGTTCGAGTTGGGTGCTTTCCGGGAGTTGGTCTTGGATTTTTTCCGCCAAGTGGCGCAGTGCTTCGGATCGCCATTTCCCCAGGCTTGGGTCGGCGGTGTCGATGGTGGTGCCGGTGCGCGGCCAGTCGGCTGCGCCGCTGTATTTTTTGTAGGATTCGAGGTCGTCTTCGCCGAAGGTGAAGTCGTCGAACATCAGCTCAGTTAGCACGATGCGCTGTGGGTTGTACCTATCTGCGAGGTATTCGGCAAGCTCAATGATCCGGTCGCCGACTTCCCCGTCGCGCAGCGCCGTCACCGAGGCGAAGTTGGTGGAGCGCTCGCCGGTGGGTGAGACCCCGGCAAGGCTGGGATCTTCGGCGATCTTCGACGGCACCAAGGTGTCGATGATGAGGCTGTAGCGGTAGGAATCGCCGAGGGTGGTCATGGCGGTTTTCACCGGGTCGGCGGTATCGTCAAGCGCTTGGGAATCCGTATACGCAGGCCACGGGTGCGCGACCCATTCGACCCGGCCCACTCCCAGCCCCACGGCGTTGGCGCCGACGGTTTTCAGTTTGTCGGCGGCCCCCGCCCAGTCGTAGTCGAGGTTGGAGACGTCCTCAAAGCCGAAATTGACGCTGCGTTCTTCGGGTATGGGGGCGTCGTCAAGCTTTTTCAGCTCCGAGCTTGACCCGCACGCGCTAAGCAGCAGGATGCCGGTGGTGGACAATGCGAGTTGGAGAAATTGTCGACGTTTCATGGTTATGCTTCGCTCCGCTCTTGCTTTTCGACGCTGAGCCCTTTGATACTAATCGTGCCGGTACGTTCCAGCTTGTTCCAGTTCTTTTCAGCGCCCCGCAATTCGAGAATAACCGCCCAGCCTAGCGCAAAACCCATGACGGTTGCATAGATCGGCCACAGCGGAAACACCCAAAAATATCGTAGGTCTCTCCACGCCCGGTTAAGCGCAATGGAATACAACAAGACAATCAAGGCCAAGGTAAGCCCGATCAAACTAATCCACCCAATGAAGTCACTCGGCAGGTTATCGGGTTGCGTGATCAACACCACCGGCAGCCCGATCATGACGAAAATTTGGGCCACTGGAACCACGATCATGCTGAGGGTATTAAACAGAAGGTAGATGCCGAAAGCGCCGTACCGGGGGTTACCGATCATGTCTTTATGGATCACCGTCGATTGCAGCATTCCACGCGCCCACCGCACGCGTTGCCGCCACAACCCCCGCAGCGTCGACGGCGATTCCGCATAGACGACGGCTTTCGGGGCGAATTTCACCGTGTAGCCCGCCCGGTGCATTCGCCACGTGAGTTCCAGGTCCTCGCCAAGCGTGTCGGTGCGTAACGCACCTGCTTTCTCCAATGCCTCCCGGCGAAACATCCCGATGTTTCCGGACACCACCGGCAGACAGTCGATGACAGACAGGGCACGCCGAATGAAACCGGTGCCGACGTGGGAAATCAGCGATAATAGTTTGGTAAGCAACCGATCCAAGTTCACCGGACGGTCGTCCCCGCTTACCGCCCCTACCTTGCGGTTTTCGAAGGGGCGCAGCATTTCATTGATGGTGTCCTTGCCAAACACCCCGTCGGAATCCACATACATGATGAACCGGCCATTGGAGTAGGCCGTTCCCGTGTTCAATGCCGCACCCTTGCCGGAATTCGGCTGGTCAACGAAGATCGTCTTGGGGTAGGTTTGCGCCAATTCCCGCATGGTTTCGGCGGTGCTGTCGGTGGAACCATCATTGACCAAAATTAATTCGTAATTCTCGTAATTAGCGGCCACAATCGATTGCACACAGCTTACTACCACCCGATCTTCGTTATAGCCGGGCACGATGATGCTCACCAACGGTTCCTCGCGCTTGGGTGCTTTCGCTTGTCGACGCCTCCTGCGCGCGGCTTGGATCTCAAAAATTGCGGACAAGGGGATAAAGAGAATCTTTATCGCCCCAATCCAGAAAATAAACACACTCAATGCCGCAACGGTGGCGGTCACCAGTACCGACATCGACGCTGTCACTCCGTCGAAAAGCTAAGAACAGCGTTTAAAATCTCCGGTGCCTGTGAACTATTGGCACCAAACCGGGCATTGACCTCCAATACCACCGGTCGCCCATCCGCCATGCGCCGAATATCCAAATCCACCGGCCCCACCAGCTTTAAGGCGCGGCATGCCCGCACCGCAAGCATAGCCACATCCAGCGCCTCGGACGTATCAATCAACTGCACCAACGGCGCTTCCGTGCCGCAAAAATCTTCACGCTTCTTGTGCACAACCGCGACTAATTCCTCGCCATCCTTGGTGCCCATGTGCACCATCGGCGCGTATTCCTCGCCCGAAGCGAAAGCCTGAATGATGTAAGAATCATCGTACGCAGCCAAATTAAAGGACTCCGGCGAACGATGCACCTTGAAGCCGCGACCGCCTCGCGCCACCCGCGGCTTGGTAATAATCACCTCGCCCAGCTTGGCGAATACATCCTCGGCATCCTTGAAATCGCTCGGCAGCCCGAACGGCGGCACCGAAACCCCCGACTCCCGCAGCGCGCGCATGGTGAAAAGCTTATCGAAGCACTTCTCCACCGCCTCCGGGGCGGAAATAACCACATGGGCATCCGCGAAAACACCGACATTCGCGGCCTTAGCCACCATCAAAAGCTCGTCCGCAACCGTCGGAATCAACACATCAACTTGATACTGCTGAACTAATCGCGCTAAATGATTAATCATTTCCGGATCGTGCGCAGCCGGAACCAGCTCAAACGCATCCACCTCAGCAACCGGAACCTCCTGCATGTCCACGCCGATGACACTATGCCCACTGGTAGCCAATTGCTTCACCAACGCCCGGCCAGCTGGGCCGCCCACACCTGTAATCAAAATATTCATCTTCTACCTCAACCCCGCAATCGAATCCTTCAACCTGACAATTTCAAACCCCTCAGCCAATTCCACCTTCCCCTGGGCACCCCGGAAATTAGCCATGCCCTTGAGCCGATCACACCGCAAATAGCGCTTACCTGCCTGATCCCGATGATCCTGCACCGCCTTGACCTTGACATCCATATAATCCGTGATGTCGATGAACACGGCCGGGTTAAATTCCGCAGTCACCGACGGCGACTCGAAACACAAAATAGACGGGTGCTTCCGGGCAGCACGCAGCACCGCATAATGCACCGCTTGATGATCCTGGTGCTGATCATGGATCGAATGAGTAAAGATCACCTCAGGATTAATCTCATTGATCTTCGCCTCCACAATCTCCACCATCTCCATGTTGTGATCCTCCAACCGGGTATCGGTCAAGGAATACACGTCGATCCGCTTGATCCCCATCGTCCGCGCACCATTACGCGCCTCATCCGGACGCACCCCCTGATCACCACCCTGACGACCGTCACTCATGACGATTGCATGAATCTCATGACCTTCATCACTCAACCGAGCCAAAGTACCACCACAGGCGATCTCCAAATCGTCCGGGTGCGCACCAACAGCCAACACCACCTTAGGATGTACGGCCCGTTGCGGCGCCGCAATTCGATTGCGCAACAGCACAACCAGCAGGCAACAACAACCACAAATAATTATTGCCAACGGAATAGTCACCGACCAGGCCGCTTCCCCATTCACGGCAAGGATCCCCAAGGCGATAAGAACAAGTGCCAATACCGCTATGAACGCGCCACGAATCTGCGCCCCCGCAGCAAACCGCTTAAAGAACACTGTGCGACCATTGGGCGAAATCGCATATCCAATGAGCGCCACCACCAACAGCATTAAAACAATATAGAGGGCCATGACCAGCCTTTTCTTAACGTTAGATTAATAACGATCATTACTTTCAATTTTGCGCAATAGGTTTGGGTGACCACTGTTTTTCAAATTGAAACATAACGATACAGTGACTAACTGTATCCAAACGCAATCAATCGTGCGCAAATACATCATGAAAAAATTTTCATTTTTCTCACCGTTTCACACAATTGCTGGTCATGTCACCTATCCCCCCTATTGGGGAAATTCAAAGTACGCAAATCAAACGCAACAACACCCCCAAATGTGCTAACAACAAAAGCACTTCCCATTGGGGAAGTGCTTTTGTTGTTGGTGCGCCCGGGGAGACTTGAACTCCCACGTCACTAAGACACTGGAACCTAAATCCAGCGCGTCTGCCAATTTCGCCACGGGCGCTTGCCCTATGCATTCTACAACCAACCCCCCTGCCAAACACAAATCAGCAAGGGCGATTTGCGCAACACGGTATCCTTAAGGCTTGTGAGTACCAACGAAGAAACCCCTCGCCCGGTCAAGAAACTCAAAGTCAAAGCGTGGCACATCATCTTCCTTGCCATACTCATCACCTGCACCCTCGCACTCGCATGGTGGCAATGGACGCGGTTCCAATCCGGAAGCGGCACTTTCCAAAACTTAGGCTACGCCCTCCAATGGCCATTCTTCGGACTCTTCTTCGTCTACGCCTACAAAAAATTCATGGCATACGAAAACGAAAAACGGGCATTCGAAGCAGAACAAGCCGATGAGACGGAACAATTCACTATCCACGACGCCCCAAGCGACATGATCGACGAGGATTTCCTCCCGCAGAGAAAACAACTCACAATCGAGGAATACAATCAACAAAATCAACCCCGCCGACGAACGACCCACCTACAAGGAGACCCCCAATGACCATCCACCCCGAACGCAAAAAACGAGTAAAAACCGCACTCACCTTCTTCTCCATCTCCGCCTGGGTTACAGGCGTGTGGCTGCTGATCCTTACCGCCCGTATGATCGCCGAATACCTATTGGGGATTTCGGTTCCCCAATGGATGCACTATATTGGGCAAGTCCACGGGCTGTTCTACATCATCTACCTCATCGCCACCCTTAACCTCGGCACCAAAGCCCTCTGGCCTCCATTGCGCTGGGTGGTCACCGCGCTTGCTGGATGCATCCCGTTCCTGTCCTTCTTCGTCGAAAAGTGGCGGCGGGATGAAGTTACCGAAAAATTCCAGCTCAACGTTTCCTAGCTATTGGGGAAATACAAGTCCCCAATAGTTAGACTCAGTCAATACCCCAATCGGTTCCCTGTTGTGAGATATCCCCTTTAACAGGGAAAATACCTTGTCAGTTGGGCGTCGAAAAGCATAGGCTGCAGGGTATGAACCCCACTCCGCTTCTCGACGCCTACGCCGCGGCCACCCGGGCCAGCGCAGGCATCCTTGCGGAAATCAAGGGGGCAAAACCCAAACCAGAGCGTCTCGCGCAGCAACTTGGCATCACCCAGAACGCAGCAACCCAACTTTTACGCAACGCCACCTACTTTTCCGCCGAACAGTTAGCGGACATGGGGCACGCCCAGCTCACCATGGACACCATCGCCACCATTGGGCGATTCTGCCGAAAACTCTCCAATCTCGACATCGACCCCAACGAGTTCTTTCACCAATCAGTCGACTACGCGACCACCGCATCGCTAACGGAACTTACCGAACACCTGGCCGCCATCGTCGCACAGCACAACAAGGCTAAAGCAAACCGGCCCCGCGCCGACTGGGCCCGCTTCAGCCACAGCGCCGACTGCGACGGCAAAGCATATCTCAACATCAAAGCACCCGCCGCCGACCTAGCCCGCATCCGCAGCCTTATCGACGACGAAGCCAAAGCAACCTTCCACCAAGGCCACGCCACCAGCATCGCCGAAGCATACGCGCACATCATCACCAAACGCATCATCGAACACAGCCAACCTGCCACCGACCCAAACCCCAACCCCCACGACTTCCGATACCGGCCCTTCGTCACCATCTGCCACCCCTGGCAACTAAACAACCACGACGGAAAATACGCAACCACCGACGGCACGATTATCGATCCGGTCGAATTCTCCAATGCCATGCTCGAACCACTCGGCTGGGCCACCGTAGCCTACAAAAACCCAAACAACCAGCTAGAATTCACCCCACCCATCGAAATCCGCGCACGACAAGCAACCGACGCACAACGACTAATCCTCAGCAACGCACACCCCATCTGCGCCCACCCCGACTGCCGAATCCCCGCCCGATACTGCCAAATCCACCACATCGAAGCCTACGCCGCCGGAGGCGTCACCGACCTACCGAATCTGGTGCCCTTATGCCTTCGCCACAATAAAGAAAACGACGACGACCCCACCAAACCCAAAAACGGCCGAATAGAAAAAGACCCCGTAACCGGCCGAATAGGGTATCGACGAAAACCAAACGAGCCCTTAAGACACAACCGGGCGCCCATCGTCCGATACGGGGCATTCGAACAAGCCAAACGCTACTTCGACACCAATTCCGCAGAATAGGCCGAGAATAAACGTTCTCGGCCTAAAGGTGCTGCCCAATAATTGGCGCTAATTGGAGCAATGCTTTACGACGGTGGCTGACCGCATTCTTCTCATTGGGGGAAAGCTGGGCACTGCTGCGCATCGTGCCACTTTCAACCTCCTCATTGGGGACGAACAGTGGATCGTAACCAAAACCGTTTTCGCCTCGAGGCTCCCGCAGCAACCAGCCGTCCCAACGCCCCTCAGCAAGATACTCCTCCCCATTGGGGAAAATCAACGCACACACACTCACGAATGCCGCTTGCCTACGCTCATCAGGAACATGCGCCATTTGCTCCAATAGCAGGGAATTATTGGCGGCATCATCCCCATGATTGCCAGCCCACCGTGCGGATAGCACACCAGGACAACCATTTAATTCCTCAACAGAAAGACCGGAATCATCCGCAATCGTAATCATCCCCGTATTGGAGACGCCTGCGCGGGCTTTAATAAGCGCATTATCCGCAAAAGTTCGCCCATCCTCGACAGGTTCCGCATACTCAGGAGCATCGCGAAGTAAAACTACTTGGACACCAGACAGACCGAACTCTGCCAATATGGTTTCTAGTTCACGAGCCTTTTTCGCATTATTGGAAGCAAGCAGTATCTCCATCATTTCCCCAATGCCTTAAGTTGGGCTTGAATTAACTCCCTACAACCTTTCTCAGCGTAATCCAGCATGTCATTGAGCTGTTGTCTGCTAAAAGTATCGTGCTCGCCAGTACCTTGAATCTCTACGAATTTTCCATCCGCAGTCATGATCACATTCATATCGACTTCAGCTCGTGAATCTTCTTCATAAGGCAGGTCAAGGCACGTGTGCCCATCAAGAATCCCCACCGATACGGCCGCCACAGGAGGAAGAAGCGGTTCCCCTGGCACCACGCCTTGGTCTTTCAAAAAAGCGATGGCATCTGCCAATGCCACGTAGGCACCTGTGATTGAGGCTGTTCGAGTGCCGCCGTCTGCTTGCAACACATCGCAGTCGATTTGAATTGTGTTTTCCCCCAATGCTGTCAGGTCAATCGCTGCGCGTAGGCTTCGGCCGATCAGGCGGGAAATTTCGTGGGTGCGACCTTTGACTTTTCCTTTGAAGGATTCGCGCGGCATGCGCTCATGTGTGGCGGCAGGAAGCATTGAGTATTCGGCGGTTAGCCACCCTTCACCCGAGTCTTTTTTGAATCGGGGAACACCGGTTTCGACGCTTGCGGTACACATGACTCGGGTGTTGCCGTATTCGATTAGTACGGAACCTGCCGGATTGGTGGTGAAGCCACGAGTGATCCGTATTGGGCGAAGTTGATCGGGGGCGCGGCCATCTGCACGAGTGAAAACTGTCATAGTTGTTAACTTTAGTGCTTGCCGACGTTTCCCCAATAGTTAGATCGTCAATTCCAACCCCGAATACGCCACTTCAATCGGCCCGTCGTAGTGTCGCGCCGCGGCTTTTTTCGCGGCTTCGGCATCTGCCCACGGTGGGATGTGCACAAGCACCAGCTTTTTTGCCTGGGCTTTAGCTGCAATCGTTCCGGCTTCGTTTCCGCACATGTGCATATTGGCGGCTTTATTTGTGCTGGATTCACACCAGGTGGCTTCGCATAGGAAGATGTCGGCGTTACGAGCGCAGTCTATAAGTTCTTCGGTGTATGCGGTGTCACCGGAGTAGGCAATGGTTTTTCCGGTCGAATTTTCGGTAATCCGAAGTGAATACGATTCGATGGGGTGGATCGCTGGATATGGGGTGATGGTTACCGTGTCGAATAATTGGGAAACGTGGTTTTCCCAATAGGTGAAGGCGAATGTGTCCGACATATCGTCTATTTCGCCTGGCTTATCCGCGCTCAGCCGCCCGAGGTGTTCCGGAGTTGCGATTGGCCCCGCACACAGGTTTCGGGCTGGTGCGGGCCGGGTCGGATGGTATCGCCGCCACACTAGCAATGACGGGAAGTCCAGGCAGTGGTCGGGGTGTAGGTGGGAGAATATGACGTGGGCGTCGTTGGGGTCTTGGTGTTGTTGGAGTTTTGCTAGCACGCCTGGCCCCATGTCCATGATGATGCTTGGTCCATGGTTGGGCTGTATGAGGTAGCCAGATGCTGGGTTCGTCGGCGCCGCTACGCTGCCGGAGCTTCCTAATACAATCACCTTCATGGTCTTACTTTCCCATGTTTTTCCCCAATAGGGAATTTTTTTGGTGGGGATTACATCGGGTTTAGCTTTTCGACGTGCGTCACATGCGGCCCCAGGAAACGTTCGGCAAGCTGGGCGAACATGTGGGGGTCGCCGGTGGATTCGAAGGTTTTGACGGGGGCTACGGTGTCGTCGGCAAGCAAATTGTGGGTGGTGAGTTCCTTGAGGACGTCTTTGGCGGTTTCTTCAGCCGAGGACACTAGTGTCACATGGTCCCCAATAGCGAGTTGGATGACGCCGGACAGCAACGGGTAATGGGTGCACCCCAATACCAGCGTGTCCACGCCAGCGGCCTGTAGTGGTTCTACGTAGCTTTGGGCAACGCCTAGGATTTGTCGGCCGGAGGTTATTCCGCGTTCGACGAAGTCGACGAAGCGGGGGCAGGCTTGGGCGTACGCGGTGACGTTTGGGTTGACTGCGAACAGGTCTTGGTATGCGCCGGAGTTGACTGTCCCTTCGGTGCCGATGATGCCTATTTTTCCGTTTCGGGTTGTTGCGATCGCGCGTCGTACCGCGGGTTGGATAACCTCGATGACGGGTACGTCGTAACGTTCGCGGGCATCACGTAAGCAGGCGGAAGAGGCTGTGTTGCAGGCTATGACGATCATTTTGCAGCCGCGTTCGACGAGTTCGTCGGCGATATTGAGCGCATGATTGCGGACTTCAGCGATCGGCAGTGGGCCGTAGGGGCCGTTGGCGGTGTCCCCAATGTAGGAGATGGACTCATTGGGGAGTTGCTCCATGATGGTTCGTGCGACGGTCAGTCCGCCGACTCCGGAGTCGAAAATCCCGATGGGGGCATTGTGGGGGGTTTGCGCTGGGGTTGTCACGTTCCCCAATGGTAGTGATTTTCTCCCCTATTGGGGAATTGCCGGATGTAACGTTTCGTTTGCTATGGACTATTTATCTATTTGTATTAGTCTTGATGGGTCTAGGTTTCCCCAATGAGAGGTCGGTTGTTATGAAGTCTCGTCGGTTTGTGGCTGCGATATCCGCAGTTGTGGCTGGGTTTAGTTCGGTAGTGGCGGGCCCGATGGCGGTCGCCCAGGAAAAAAATGTCGTTATGTTTGGTGATTCGGTTTTGGCGAATCCGACATTTTTGTGGGCGGAGATTTTCCAGGGGCCGGGTAAAGCCACGAAGAACGCGCCTGGGGATTGGCGGTGCCCCCGCGGCGAAAGCCGGATTGCGGCGTCGTTGCAGCGGGAAATTGGCGGCAAGGTAGAGGATTTCGCCTGCACCGGCGCGGTTGCGTACGCCCCTATCGATTCCAATAAGAGCTTGAAGAAGCAAGTTGATACCGCACTCAATCAGAATCAGCTGACTCCTGCGACAACGAATGTGTTGATTCAGATCGGTGTCAATGACACGTGGAAGGCACCTGGTTTGTATCACATCCAGTCGAAGAACTTCGTCGACGAAATGCGCGCACAGGTCGGCCGTATTAAGGCTGCAGCCCCTAACGCTCGGGTATCTTTCGTGAGCTACCCGGCAATGGTGGGTCCGCATGGTGAGACCTGCCCGTTCCATATCAATAATGCGCCTGCCCCGGTGATTCCGGTGGGCGCGGTACGGTCGGCGTTGAATGCTGCTCACGATTGGCAGCGGCAGTCGGCTGCGGCTACGGGTTCGGATTGGATCAATATTGAGCCGGAAACTACTGGGCATGATATGTGCGCCCCGCAGAATCAGCGGTGGGTTGCCGGGATTTTGGATAATTCTACCGAGCCGTACAATATTACGACTCACTTAACGCACCGAGGCAACGACGAGGTCGCTAAGATTTTGAGTCGCCACCTCTAGGAGACAACGAAACACCAGCCGTGTGCTGGTGTTTTTGCTTATCGACGCCCCGCCGCCGCACGTTTTGCTTGCAGCGCTGGCGGGTCGTCGGAGGTTATGAACGCTCCAGCGACCATTCCCCCAATAGCGCCGAATAGGTGGGCCTGCCAGCTGACACCGGGCTCACCTGGCAGCACTCCCCACACCAGTCCGGAGTACGCAACAGCAAGCACAAACCCCAATAGGACTTGGTTGAGGCTGCGGTTGAAAATGCCTCGAATAATCAGGTAGGCCAGCCAACCGTAAATCAACCCCGATGCCCCAATATGGGTTGTGCCAACACCACCGGTGAACCACACGCCGATCCCACCAATCGCCATCGTGATGAGCGTGACTTCCCAATAGACCCGGGCTCCGGACCATCCGATAAGAAACGAGAACACTGCCCCGGGCACGGTATTGGCTATCAGGTGGTTGAAGCTGCCGTGGATCAGCGGGGAGGTGACAATATGCCACAGGGTGGCCGGGTCAAGCGGCCGGATGCCGAAGTAGGCGAGGTGATTGCTGAATACGGAGGCGTTGATGATGTGCACCGCCCAGATGATGAGGGTGTATCCAATGGCGAAGCTTAGGGCGGTTGTGATGCCGCCGCGGGTTGGTTGCGTCATGGGTGGACTTTCGTGGTGTCGTCGAAAAGCTCGTTGAGGGTAGTTAACCCGTAGCCGGGTTCGGCGGAGGCTACCGCCGTAATGATAGCGTCGGATACCACGGTGGCGGCGGCGTGGGACAGCTGCCGCATAGTGTCGATATCGACGCCGACGGGGTCCGGCGTGGTCGACAGCGCGAAAAGTGTGTCGCCGTCGAGTGGACTGTGGGCGGGCCGCACCGCCCAGGCGATCCCGTCGTGCCCGGCGATTGCGAGTCGTTTCGCCTGAGCCACGGTGATCGGCGCGTTGGTAGCGAGCACACCAATGGTTGTGTTCAGCTGCGCGGTGTGCGGCGGCAGCGCGCGGTACGCCGCCGGATCCACCCGCATGTCCGGCCGCGCCCACAGCGCCCCGGTGTCGGGATTAATAATGTCGCCGACGGGGTTGGCGACGATCGCCGCAGCGACCACCCATTCCCCAATACGGGTCGACGCCTGCCCGAAGCCGCCCCGCAGTTTACCGGCAGTCGCCCCACAGCCCGCCCCAATGCTGCCATTGCTTTTCGACGCCACCCCGTTCAGCGCCGCTTCCGCCGCCTGGTACCCATCGGCGGCGGAAGGGCGATTGTCCGCATCCCCAACCAAGAGGTCGAAGATCACCGCGGCGGGCACTATTGGGACAATCGGGCCGGGCACGGATTTCCCCAATACCGGGAAGCCGATCCCCGATTTCTCCAATAGGGTCATAACCCCGTCGGTCGCCGCCAAGCCGTAGGCGGAACCGCCGGAAAGCGTGATCGCGTGGACGTGCTGCACCGTGTTGTGCGGTTCTAGAAGGTCTGTTTCGCGGGTACCAGGCCCGCCGCCGCGTACGTCGACCGCGCAGATCGCGGGGGTTTCCGGCACTATGACGGTGCAGCCGGTATCCCCCAGGCTGCGGTGACCGATTCGGATGCCGGGGACGTCGTCAAGCGTTCCGCTCACGAGGGGTACTCTCCTGTCATCGCGCTGAGCAGGGACTCTTGGTTATAGGCCAGCCATTCCACCAGGTTGTCCCGGTCTTCCGCGTGTTCAGCGTCGGGCACGTCGCTGGCGGCGAGGAATAACCGCATGTCGTTCAGCGCGATCAGCCAGGCTCGGGCTTGTTCTTCCGTGATGGTCACCGATACCGACCCATCGGGGCCGACTGCCTCCCCTAGGATGGCGAGATTGATGAGTTTCGCCTTGGTGATGTCCGATTCGTGGAGGGATCGCAAGAGGGAATTGTCGCCGTCGTATTCCTCGTCGCCGTCTCGTTCAAAATCTGGCAGGAGCCGTAACAGCGCCGGGTCTGCGGGGGCTTCTTTATGCCCTGAGGGCATTCCCGCCAATTCGGCCAGTTCGTCCTTAGGCGCGGATTGGGCTCGGTGCATGAGCGCGTCGGCGACGGTGGCCGCTATGTTCCCCAATACCTCGCGTTCGATCGGTTCGAATACGCAGGAGTATTTCGGTTGGCTGAACAGCCCTTTTTTGCGTTTCCAAGCTTTCATTTTAACCCGCCTGTTGCATGGTGGCCCACAGTCCGTGGGTGTGGAGCTTTTTCACGTCTGCTTCTACTTTGTCTTTCTCACCGGAGGAGACGACCGCTTTTCCTTCGGTGTGGACTTGCATCATTAATTCCATGGCGCGTTTCTTGTCGTAGCCTAGAACCGTTTGAAAAACGTAGGTGACGTAGCTCATGAGGTTTACTGGATCGTCCCACACGATGCATAACCAGGGTAGGTTTTCACTGGTTGCCACGTCGACGACAATGTCCTCGTCGAGTTCCGGCGAGGCCATTGGGGAAGACAGCGTGACTGTGTGGTTTGTGTTCATGGCTAATACAATAGTCAACGTCCTAAAGCCTGTGCATTGGAGGGGTTAGTCGAACTGTATTTCTTATGAGAATTTTCTTGGTAGAATGATCTACCGAAATGCAGGTGGAAGGTGTTAGTTGATGAATCAGATTGTTAATTGGTTGGTGCAGTGGATTCCTGGAATGTCCCAACCTGAGCGATATCGGCACATCCAAAATTTGCTGTCGGTGATTCTTGCGGCCTTGACTTTCGCCAGCGCTGCGGTCACTTCATACAATTCTCTTAACGATGGTGGCAGTTCGGACAATAAGGCCGACCAGCCGAAGCTCTCTGAGCTGGTGCAGCCGTTGGACACCTCCCGGCTGTGGGAAGATACAACTATCCGAAACGATCTGACCAATATTTTGAATCAGTCGCGGATTGAGGCGGGCCGCAACATTGTGGAACCAAGCTTTGATTTGAGTTCCACCGCCCAACGGTGGGCGGAGCGTAACGCCACTACGGATAGTTTTAAACCAACGCCAGATAATGTCGTTATGGTTCAGGCAGCGTTGCCGTCAACCGATGCGAAGGCAGCCCGCTTCTTAGGCGGCTGGTTCAGCGATCCGCAAAGCCAAGCGGCACTGGGGAAACCCGACTTGCGCCATATCGGTGTCGGAGTTGCTAGCGCGAATGGCAAAACTTTTGCGGTGATTCAACTTAGCTAATCGTAGGCTCGGCCATTAAGCTGGGGTGCTGTGAATCCTTTGCAATCTACTGCCCTATTAACTGACATGTATGAGCTGACCATGTTGCAGTCAGCTCTCGCCGATAAAACCGCACACCGCAAGTGCACCTTCGAGGTGTTTTCCCGTCGGCTGCCCAATGAGCGACGCTACGGTGTTGTGGCGGGAACCGCCCGGGTGTTATCCGCCATCAAGGAATTCCGGTTTACCGAGGAGCAAATTCAGTCGCTGGATTTCCTCAACGACGAAACCCGCGATTACCTGCGTTCCTATTCCTTCTCCGGCCAGATTGATGGCTACCGTGAGGGGGAACTGTATTTCCCCCACTCCCCGATTTTGACGGTACGCGGCACCTTTGCCGAGTGCGTGATTTTAGAAACGGTTATCCTCTCGATCCTCAATGCGGATTCAGCGATCGCTTCGGCTGCCGCCCGTATGGTCACCGCAGCCGATGGCCGTCCGATCATCGAGATGGGGTCCCGCCGCACCCACGAATTGGCCGCCGTCACCGCATCCCGCGCCGCCTATTTAGCGGGCTTTGTCGCAACCTCCAATCTGGAGGCGGTGCACCGCTACGGCATTCCCGGTTCCGGCACCGCGGCCCACGCCTGGACGTTGTTGCACATCAACGACGACGGTTCCCCCAATGAGGCCGCAGCGTTTAAGTCCCAGGTGGATTCCCACGGGGTTGGTACTACACTATTGGTCGATACCTACGACATCACTCAAGGCGTGAAAACCGCCATTGAGGTGGCTGGCACCGAATTGGGTGCGGTGCGGATCGACTCCGGCGATTTGGGTGTTTTGACCCGCCAGGTGCGCCAGCAGCTCGACGAGCTGGGCGCACATAACACCAAGATCATCGTGTCCTCCGATTTGGACGAGTATGCGATCGCCGGTTTGCGCGGCGACCCGGTCGACGGCTTCGGCGTGGGCACCTCGGTGGTCACCGGTTCCGGGGCTCCTACCGCTTCCATGGTGTACAAGCTGGTGGAGGTGGACGGTCATCCCGTCGCAAAGCGGTCGCGCAATAAGCAGTCTGCGGGCGGAACGAAGCGGGCGATCCGTACTCACCGCGACACCGGCACCGCGGTGGAGGAAATTGTCTTCCCCTTCGATGCTGATATGCCGGACATCGGTCATTTAAACGCCACCGAGCTTACGGTGCCGCTCATGCGGGACGGCGAGATTGTGCCAGGTTTGGCCACCTTGGATCAGTCGCGCGATTACTTGGCCAAGCAGCTGATTACCCTGCCGTGGGAAGGCTTGGCGCTCAGTAAGGACGAGCCGGTTATTAACACGCGGTATGTCGGGTTTTCGCGTTAATCCATGAGCACGGAAGCAGCGTGCACTACCGGTGACTTGTTAACCGCCGCTGTCACCAGTATCGGTGGTGCCACCCGGGCTGGCCAGGTGGCGATGGCGGAAGCGGTTACCCGGGCATTGGAAACGGAGCGGCATTTGGCGGTGCAGGCGGGCACCGGCACCGGTAAATCGCTCGCGTATTTAGTCCCGGCGATCCGCTACGCGCAATTGTCGGATTCCACCGTCGTCGTCTCCACCGCCACCATTGCGCTGCAACGCCAATTGGTGGAGCGGGATCTCCCTCGGTTGGCGGACGCATTGGAGCCGGTTCTAAACAACAGGCCCACCTTTGCCATCATGAAGGGGCGGCATAATTACTTGTGCCAGAATAAAATCGCGCACGCCGAGAGCCTCGCTGGCGATGAGGAAGCACTTATCGACGAATCCGAGGTCAGCTGGTTAGGGGCGCAAATAACCCGCCTGTACGAGTGGGCGAATGAGACCGAAACCGGTGACCGCGACTCGCTCGAACCAGGTGTCTCCGATCTGGCGTGGCGGCAAGTGTCGGTTAGCTCCAAGGAGTGTATTGGGGCGAGCCGGTGCCCACACGGCGACACGTGTTTTGCGGAATTGGCGCGGCGGCAGGCCAAAGACGTCGATATTGTTGTCACCAATCACGCGATGCTGGCAATCGATGCGATGCTCGATGTCAATGTGCTACCGGAACACGACGTGGTCATCATCGACGAGGCGCACGAATTAGACGGCCGGATCACCTCGGTTTCCACCACAGAAATCTCCACCACTACCTTGACCTTGACCGCCCGGCGCGCCGGTAAGTTGGGTGCCGAGGGGCGAGACGAGAAGCTAAAAGAAGTGGCCACGGAGTGGGAGCAATCCATGTTGGGGATTGAGCCGGGTCGGTTGGTTAACTTGCCGGAGCAGGTGGCGCCGACGTTGACGGCGCTGCGGGATTGTTTATGGCAGTTAAAGCAGACTATCGGCCAGGCCCCAGCAGGCGAGGCGGCGAATCAGCCGGAGCAGCATGCGGAGCGGTTGAGTTTGGCCAACCATATTGAGGATCAGCACGACTGTGTGGTGCGGATTTTGGAGGTTTTTGCACAGCCGGACGAGTCCCAGCACTCGGATGTGGTGTGGGCCGAAATCGACGAGCGCCGGGGCACGATGCTCAAGGTCGCCCCGCTGTCGGTGGCGGGGTTGCTGCATGACCGGTTGTTTGGTTCCAATACGGTGGTGCTTACCTCGGCGACGCTGACTATTGGGGGGAATTTCACGGCGATGGCCGCGAGCTGGGGCTTGCCGAAGGGTAGCTGGGATCATTTGGATGCGGGCACCCCGTTCGATCCGGCGAAGTCCGGGATTTTATATACGCCTCGGCATGTCCCGGAGCCCGGTCGCGATGGTTTGCCGCAGGAGCTGGTAGATGAGATTTACGATCTGATCATGGCTGCCGGTGGCCGAACGTTGGGGTTGTTTTCTTCCCGGCGCGCGGCGATGCAGGCTACGGAGTTACTGCGTCCGCGCCTGCCGTTCGATATTTTGTGCCAGGGCGACGATACTACCGGCGCGTTGGTGGATCGGTTTGCTAAGCAGGAGAACACGTGTTTATTCGGCACGTTGACGTTGTGGCAGGGGGTGGATGTGCCGGGTAAGAGTTGTTCCTTGGTGTTTATGGATCGGATTCCGTTCCCCCGCCCGGATGATCCGTTGCTGCAGGCGCGTAAGGAGGCTGCGGATGCGGAGGGGCGGAATGGCTTCATGGAGGTTGCTGCGACCCATGCGGCGTTATTGATGGCTCAGGGCGCGGGCAGGTTGCTGCGTCATGTGTCGGATCGGGGCGTGGTTGCGGTTTTGGATAAGCGCATTGTGGAGAAACGTTACGGCGGGTTTTTGCTCAATTCGATGCCGCGGTTTTGGCGCACCACGGATAAGGCTGTGGTGACGGCTGCACTGGGTAGATTGGTGGCGGGTTAATGGAGTTTCCCGATGTGTCGTTGACTCGCTTGCTTTTCGACGCCGCCCCGCCGGAGCGCACCGCGATTATTTCCCCAATAGGGGCGCTGAGTTACCGGGAACTTTTCGACGACATTCGGCGCGTAGCCGCCCGGTTGGATCTTTCTCCTGGTGCGGTGGTGGGGGTGCACTTGCCCAATGGGGCGGATTTTGCGGTGGCGTTCCACGCGGTGTTGTGCGCTGGTGGGGTGGTCACCCCGATCCCTATGACCGCAACGGATGCGGATGTTTCCTATCAGGTGTCGGCAACCGGTGCGGTTATGGTCATCACCGCCACCGAATTGGCGAGGTTGCGTGCCCTTCCCCCTATTGGGGAAATTTCGGGTCTTTTCGACGCTGCACCGACGGGGCTTGCGTGTTTACCGATGAGTTCGGGGACCACCGGTCTGCCGAAGGCGGTGATGCTTACGCACCGGAATTTGGTGGCCAATACCATGCAGTTTGCTCAGGTGGTTCCGATCTCGCCAGGTGAGCGGTGTTTATCGGTGTTGCCGTTTAGCCATATTTATGGCCTCACGGCGTTATTGCACACCCCGTTGTTCTTGGGGGCGACGGTTATCGCCCAGCCGTTTGCGGCTGAGTCGTTTATTCAGGCTCATGAGCAGCACGGCGTTAATGTCACGTTCATCGCGCCGCCGCTTGCCACGTTATTGGCGCGGCATCCGCTGGTGGATCGGACCGATTTTTCCTCGTTGCATACGATCATCAACGGCGCGGCTGCGTTGCCGGCTGCGACTGGGGAGGTCGTCGAAAAGCGAACCGGGGCGCGGGTGATTCAGGGATACGGCATGACCGAGGCTGCGCCGGTGACCCACCTGGCGCAGCGCGGCGATACGCCGATGGCGTCAATCGGTAGCGTTGTGCCGGGGACGGAGACGCGGGTGGTTGACCCCGAAACCAGCACCGAATCCGCGCGTGGCGAGCTGTGGGTGCGGGGTCCGCAGGTCATGGCCGGGTATCTGGGCGACGCCGCCGCCACCGCCGCCACGCTTGTCGACGGCGGCTGGTTGCGCACCGGCGATATCGTCGCCCGTGACGGCGAGGAGTTTTTCGTGGTGGATCGGTTGAAGGACATCATTAAATCGCACGGGGTGCAGGTGTCGCCGCAGAAGCTAGAAAATATCATCCTGACCATTCCCGGCGTGCTGGACTGCGCGGTGGTACGCGGCTTCGGAGCCGATGGGGAGGAGCAACCCGTCGCGGTGATTGTCGGCGATGTACCGGCAGCGGTGGTCATGGAGACCGTAGCAAGCCGGGTAACACCAGCTGAGCGGATTCGGCAGGTGCGGTTTGCAGATAGCATTCCGCGTTCGGCTTCGGGGAAGATTCTTCGACGGCTTATGCAGGATGGTTAAGACGCCAACACAACGGCGGCCAGCGCGGCGCTGGAAACCATTTCCCCAATGCCGATTTCTTTCGGCCGCCACTTTCTACCCATGGTGGGCACCCACCATGCACGCAGCGCGTAGGCGAGGAACACCGGAAGCGCCCACCAGCTCACCAGCTGGTTCCAGGCTAGTTTAGAGACCAGGAAAAACGCGACCGCATGATAGCCCACCGAGCCTTGCAACCAGGCGGGGTCGTTCCGGTTCCGGATCAACGTCTTTACGTAAGGGATCGTGCCGCAGAAATACAGTGCGACCAGAAGGGTGCGCGCCCACACCGACCACGGATCGGCACCAGCGGCGGCCACCGTGACCGGCAGCATGAGGGCGCTGGCCAGAACCGTTGCGATTCCCGATGCCAGCGATCGGGGGCGACGTTTGATCGCCTCCCATGCGGCTACGGCAACCAGCGGGGTAAACAGCAGGCCGAACCACAGCAGGTGGGGGTTAAGCCAGAGGGTTAGCAGGCAAGCGAGCGCGGAGACCATCCCGTATGTGATAAGCGGCGGTAGGTAGTGCGGTTTCCTATTGGGGCGCGCCTTGAACCACAGGGAGGCGGCGAAGAAACAGAAATAGCCCACCAGCCAGGCAATAAACAGCGGCAGGTGGATAAGGTGGGGCCTGGCGATGATGACGCCTAAGACGAACGGTAAGAAAACCATAACCCACGCACCGTGTTGATCCGGTACCCAGCCGCGAGTGCGCGCCATTTTCTATCTTTCCGCCTGTTAAGTCGATATTTTCTCCGGACTAAAGTATAGCCTGCGGGGCGGCAATCGCCGTAGCACTCCCGGCAGCAACCTCGGTAAACCCCGCATCGCGGACGACCACAACGTCCGCGTGCTCGCGCAGCTGACCGAAAGTCTGCGCATCAACCATTTCCACCGCGAGCGGGAAGCCACCGTTCGCCCACTCACGCACCCAGTCCAGCGGCCTGGCGGCGGCCAGGAGCATCGACGCGTGTCCGGCCTGCGCGGCCAGTTTTCCGGTCGACATAGCCAAACCAGAATCCAAGTAAATATGCGGGCACCCACTTGGCCGCTTGTCGACGTCCCCATCGTCGACGTTAGTTCCACCGATCTGGAGTTTCGCCACCGCTGGGTCGACCCGATAGACCGCACTGGGCACTATCGCACGCGCCGCCGCCTGCTCGTAGGTGGCGGTGACCCCGGGAACCAGCTGCACCCGCTCCCAGGCCGCATTGCGGGCGCGGCGGGTTACTTTCCGTATCCGGTGCTGGTACCACGCGTCGATTGCGGCGGCGAATGAGCCATCACCTGGTTCAAAGCCGAAACCCGCCCGGTCATCTAAGCACAACCGCACCGTCGCCTCCGCCGCTGCGGCCACCAATGCTAGTTGCGGCGGCGGATTGAGCTTCGGGATATTCAGCACGATCTGCATGGCGTGAATGGATTCTGGGTCGGTGGGGTCTTCACCGTGATCGTCCCAGTCCCGGTCCGCCGCTGCGGCCTGGAGGCGTCGAGAAGCGGTGGCGAAGTATTCCGAATGTGGGTCGAGCACCTATTGCTCCAACGGAACTCGGTGGACGGTGCCTGCATGCTCGTCGGCGGCGTCGACCTCGGCGCGGGTTATGCCCAGCATGTGCAGCACCTCGTCCAAAAACGGCGAATTAACGGACGTATCCGCTACTTCCCGCAACGCGGGCTTGGCGTTGAAGGCAATGCCTAAACCGGCAGCGGAAATCATGTCGATGTCATTCGCGCCGTCACCGACGGCCACGGTTTGGTGCATTTCCAGGCCGGAATCGGCAGCAAACTCCGCCAAGAACTCGGCCTTGGCGGCTCGGTCCACCACCTTGCCGATGACGTTTCCGGTCAGCTTCCCATCGACGATCTCCAAGGTATTGGCACGAACGTAATCGAGGTCAAGTTCTTCGGCCAAATCCGACAAAACCTGGATGAAGCCACCAGAGACCACAGCTGTCTTATACCCCAGCCGCTTCAACGTGCGGATGGTGGTGCGCGCACCCGGCGTCAGCACAATATCCGCTGCCACCTTATCGATAACGGACGCATCCAAACCCGCGAGGGTTTTCACCCGCTCCCGCAACGACTCCTCGAAATCCAATTCGCCGCGCATGGCGCGTTCGGTCACTTCGGCGACCTCCTTCTCGCGCCCGGCATGGGCCGCGAGCATCTCGATAACCTCACCGGTAATCAAGGTCGAGTCGCAATCGAAACAGATCAATCGCTTCGACCGCCGCTGTAAACCGGCTCGTTCGATGGCAATGTCCACCCCCAGTTCTGGAGTGAGCTGAGCCAACGCCTTACGGATGGGAATACCACCGCCCGGCTTCGGGTTCGGAATGGTTACTTTGAGCTCCAGACCCGTCACCGGGTAATCCGCAATGCCCCGGATAGTGTCGATATTGGCGCCGTAATCGGCAAGCGTTTGGCCAATTCGGGAAATATCCTTAGCCTCCACCGGGTTACCGAGAATCACTATCTCGTGGGTGGAGCGGGGGCGAGAAGACTGCGCTTCGGACTGCAATTCCACGGAAACGATCTGGCCATACCCCTTGAGGGTTTCCCTCAGGCCTTCCTCAAGATTGTCCACCCCCTCCGGGGCGATGCCGACGAAAGCGGCAAGCGATAAATAACCGCGGAACTGCGACTGCTCAACGTCAAGCACCTGCACGCCATTTGCCGCTAACACCCGGAAGAATGCGGCCGTCACCCCGGGGCGGTCCTTGCCAGAGATAGTGACCACTGCGGGGATCAACCCGTGTTGTAGCGCAACCGTTAACTGAGTGGAATTTGCATCAGACACGTTGTTGTATTCTTCCATGAAAATCGGGCCGGAGAAATTCCAACCTCTTCGCTGCCCTCAACAAGGGGAAACCAAAAAGGGTTAAAGGAGACATCCAATGTCCCTTTAACCCTTTTATCGAAAAGTCAGTGAGGTAGTTAAAGACTTTACTTCTTGTTCACCGGCTCGGTGTGGTGCCCAACGTGAGCTTCACGACGCATCCGCTCCACCATGTGTGGATAGTGCAGCTCGAATGCAGGACGCTCCGAGCGGATACGAGGCATGGAAACGAAGTTGTGGCGTGGCGGTGGGCAAGAGGTAGCCCATTCTAAGGAGTTGCCGTAACCCCATGGATCGTCCACGGTAACGATCTCACCGTAGCGCCAGGACTTGATCACGTTCCAAATGAACGGGATCACAGACATGCCCAGCAGGAAGGAGAACACGGTGGAGATCTGGTTCAGCGTGGTGAAACCGTCGGAGTCAAGGTAGTCGGCGTAGCGACGAGGCATACCCATGTTGCCGACCCAGTGCTGGATCAGGAAGGTGCCGTGGAAGCCGATGAAGGTCAACCAGAAGTGAACCTTACCCAGACGCTCGTCCAACATACGGCCGGTCATCTTCGGGAACCAGAAGTACACGCCAGCAACGGCGGCGAATACCACGGTACCGAACAGGGTGTAGTGGAAGTGAGCGATCAGGAAGTAAGACTCAGCCAAGTGGAAGTCCAATGGCGGAGACGCGAGCATAATACCGGTCAAACCACCGAAGAGGAAAGTAACCAAGAAGCCCACTGCCCAGATCATTGGGGTCTCCCAGGAGATGTGACCCTTCCACATGGTGCCCAGCCAGTTGAAGAACTTCACGCCGGTTGGAACCGAGATCAGGAAGGTCATGAAGGAGAAGAATGGCAGCAAGATCGCGCCGGTCACGAACATGTGGTGTGCCCACACAGCCATGGATAGCGAACCAATGGACAAGGTAGCGAATACCAGGCCGATGTAACCGAACATTGGCTTACGGCTGAACACTGGGATGATCTCGGAAACAATGCCGAAGAATGGCAGTGCGAGGACGTACACCTCAGGGTGACCGAAGAACCAAAATAGGTGCTGCCACAGGATGGCACCGCCGTTACCCGGATCGTAGATATGTCCGCCCAGCTTGCGGTCGTACAGTACACCCAATGCGGCAGCGAGCAGCAGTGGGAAGATCATGAGCACGATGACGGAAGCAACGAAGATGTTCCAGCAGAAGATCGGCATACGGAACAAAGTCATGCCTGGGGCACGCATGGTCAGCAGGGTGGTGATCATGTTAATTGCGGAAGCAACGGTACCGACACCGGTTGCACCCACACCCACGATCCACATGTCAGAGCCGATGCCTGGGGAGTGGATAGAGTCCGCCAGCGGCAGGTACATGGTCCAGCCGAAGTCAGCAGCGCCACCTGGGGTCAGGAAGCCTGCCAACATTGCGACAACGCCGATGCTGGTGATCCAGAAACCGAACGCATTCAACCGAGGGAACGCAACGTCAGGCGCGCCGATCTGAAGCGGCAACACGTAGTTTGCGAAGCCCCACACAACGGGGGTACCGAATGCCAGCAGCATGATCGTGCCGTGCATGGTGAACAACTGGTTGAATTGTTCGTTGGACAGGAACTGAAGTCCTGGGGTGAAAAGCTCGGCACGGATAAGAAGTGCCATCAAGCCACCAAGGAAGAACCACACGAAGGACATGATGATGTACATGATGCCCAGCAATTTGTGGTCGGTGGTGGTCAACATCTTCCAGGCCAGAGAGCCGATGCGGGCTCCTCCGGTCGGTGCGGGCCGAGTTGGCTCGGAGTAATTCTCCTGCCGTGGCACCACAGCGGTCATACGATCCTCCTGACTTTATGAGATAGCAGCCCTGATTTTTGACCATCTGGACTGTATCTAAAAATTACGCTTCCTCATTCTAAGGGAGCGCAACGCGGATATACCAGCTATTCCTAGCTAGACTTCCCTCTACCCTACCTGTGTTCTTCGCTGGTTAAAAAGTGTTTTTTGACAATTCCTGGGCTTTTCTCTCCCACCACCTGCAGTGAGCTTAGATTTCCCGCCATTTATGTGATCGTCAACACATTTGTGACGCATGGTGCCAGCGACGCGCCACCCCCTTTCTTGGATAATTCACACCCCCAGGTGGTATCAATCCAAAGGTGGAACGAAAGATGATGATCACATGCCACCCTCATTCGTCGTAACGCAAAGAACGGCCCGCACCCCACCTACATTGAAAGGCGACGTGCGGGCCAGCGATCGAAATCTACTTAAAAGTCCCAGTCATCGTCGGTAGTATTCTCCGCCTTACCAATGACATAAGAGGAACCCGAGCCAGAGAAGAAGTCGTGGTTCTCATCAGCATTCGGCGACAATGCCGACAAAATTGCTGGCGATACCCGGCATTCGTCGGCCGGGAACAACGCTTCGTACCCCAAGTTATTCAGCGCCTTGTTGGCGTTGTACCGCAGGAAGCGCTTGACATCTTCCGTCCACTCCAGCGGGTCATAGAGATCCTCGGTGTAGTGAATCTCATTCTCATAGAGGTCATACAGTAGGTCGTAGGTGTACTCCTTGAGCTCTTCCTGACGCTCCGGCGACTCCTTACGCAACGCCTGCTGATATTTATAGCCAATGTAATATCCGTGCACCGCTTCGTCGCGGATGATAAGGCGGATAATGTCGGCGGTATTGGTCAGCTTGGCATGACTCGACCAATACATAGGAAGGTAAAAGCCGGAATAGAAAAGGAATGATTCCAGCAACGTGGAAGCAACCTTACGCTTGAGCGGGTCACTCCCTTCGTAATAGGAAAGAATAATTTTGGCCTTTTTCTGGAGGTTTTCATTCTCCTCCGACCACCGGAATGCCTCATTAATTTCTTTGGTCGAGGCCAACGTCATGAAAATATTGGAATAGCTCTTGGCGTGCACGGATTCCATGAAGGCAATATTGGTAAGAACCGCCTCCTCATGCAGGCTTACCGCATCCGGCAACATAGCCACCGCACCAACGGTTCCCTGAATCGTGTCAAGCAAGGTCAGGCCGGTAAAGACCCGCATTGTTGTTTGCTTTTCCAGATCGTTGAGCGTTCCCCAGCTCTTAATGTCATTTGATACCGGAATTTTCTCCGGCAACCAGAAATTTCCGGTCAGACGATCCCAGACCTCCAGGTCCTTCTCATCCGGGATAGTATTCCAGTTGATTGCCCGCACCGGCTTGGGGTGGGTTTGGATGTATGCATCCTCAACGCTATTCATAAAGCGCATTCTCCTCGATCCAACAGGACTATTGGTGTTATTGACTTTTGCGCACGTGGGCACAGAATCATTGGCCGTGAGCGCGCAATATAGATAGGCACCACGCCACGGTCACGCTTAAAACGCGAATAGTTCAACAGTACCCGAATATCGGCCGTTTCCCCATTCCCCCACCGCGGTCTTCCAACCCAATCCCCACCCACCGTCACCAAAACTCAACCGGTGAAATATGATCTTGGTCACACCCAGCTGGTGGGACTTAATTTCCCCTACCCTTAGTAGCATTTTCGACAGCCTCAACTTCGCAACCAAACGGGCGGAATAGAAAGTGGCATTCACCACATTAATTAGATAGTCGTTTCAATAATGCGACCGCCATTTTCAGTAGGTTATCTTAGGATATCCAAATTGCATAAAAGCGGGTTAAGCTGGGCTAACTTTAGCTGACAATGCGATTATTTGCCCTTAAACTCCAAGGCATGAGGATCAATGAGAAACTTGCATCAGCAATCAATAACCAAGTAACCGCCGAACTTGAAGCCGCAATGGTTTACCTGCAAATGTCCTACATTCTTGAGGATATGTCGCTTACCGGAATGGCTTCCTGGATGAAGAAGCAGCACGAGGAAGAGCTGGATCACTCGCAGCAGTTCGCCCAGCACCTACTCGACCGTGGCTACACCCCACAGATTGGCGACATCGCACCACCAAAGGTGGATGTTTCCTCCGCAATCGATGCCTTCGAAGCAGCATTGGCACACGAGCAGAAGGTTACCTCCATGATTCGGGAGATCGCCGTTCTGTCCGATTCACTGCAGGACTTTGAGTCCCGCCCATTCTTAGATGGATTCCTTCAGGAACAGATCGAAGAAGAGTCCTCCGTTGAGGAGATCCTCGACCGCCTAAAGCTCGCTGGCGAAGGCCTCGGCACCATCATCATGGATGGCGAATTGGGCAAACGCTAGCCCGTTCCATAACGGACGGATACACGCAGTAACGCCACTACCCCACCGGTTTAAACTGGTGGGGTTTCGTGTTCCTAGAATCCACGGCGGATTCTATGTCTCATGAGATCGTTGAGGAAGGGTTTTCAGAAAATCCCCATTTATCGTGTAGGTATTGTGCGCTTTGCCACCATAAGGTTTGGTTATTGTCCGGGAGACTAAGGGGAAATATGAAAAACTTCACCAAGAAAGCAACCGCAACAGCTGTTATCGCACTAGCGCTAACCGGGGTGATGACCCCACCAGCATCAGCGCAAGGGCAAGCATGGAACGAAGA
Organism: Corynebacterium sp.; assembly: GCF_030532965.1. Classification (GTDB taxonomy): domain Bacteria; phylum Actinomycetota; class Actinomycetes; order Mycobacteriales; family Mycobacteriaceae; genus Corynebacterium. The sequence continues at coordinate 7,109 of NZ_JAUNKC010000025.1, read as the reverse complement.
GTGCTACAAGGGAGATGGGCAGACACGGTAGGGGCTGTTTACGACCGTGTTATTAAAACCATTGACCCTAATACATTTGCCCCACATTCCACGGTCGAAGGTATTACAGAATATGTAAATGCTGGACTTGCATATTACCCCGCTATGTCTTCTTTCGCCGCCGGATCCACAATTCACTGCAGTTCCCATAGCTAGCCACGAGTTGGTAACGCCTAATCGTGTATGGGTTGCCGAAACACGAAAAATGCTCTGCAGGATGGTTTGTTCCTATGGAGCATTTTGCTTGTAGAATCCGGCCCGTCCTTATACCCCAATGCCGGACAAAGCGCCAATGGCAAGCCCATATCAACACTTAAAAAGGTTGAGGGACACCGATACGCAGTCGGAGTCCCTCAACCTTAGCCTTTTATCGTCTTACAGCATGCAGGATACGCAGCCTTCGACGGCGGTGCCTTCCAATGCGACCTGCCGCAATCGGATGTAGTAGAGAGTCTTGATCCCGTTACGCCACGCGTAGATCTGCGCGCGGTTGATGTCACGGGTGGTCACGGTGTCCTTGAAGAACAGCGTCAGCGACAACCCCTGGTCAACATATTTGGTTGCCACCGCATAGGTGTCGATGACCTTTTCGTAGCCGATTTCGTAGGCGTCTTGGAAGTATTCCAGATTGGAATTATCCATATGCGGCGCCGGGTAGTAGACGCGCCCGATCTTTCCTTCTTTGCGGATTTCAATCCGGGAGGCAATCGGGTGGATCGACGAGGTGGAGTTATTGATGTAGGAAATCGACCCGGTTGGTGGCACGGCTTGCAGGTACCGGTTAAACAACCCGTGTTCCATAACATCGGCACGTAATTGAGCCCAGTCCTCAGCGGTTGGGGTGTGGATGCTGGAGTGAGCGAATAATTCCTTAACCTTGTCGGTCTGCGGCTGGAAGTCCGCCGGGTCGAACCGATCGAAATATGCACCAGTTGCGTATTCGGAGCTTTCAAATCCACCGAATGCCACGCCGCGTTCCCGCGCGATCTTATTGGAGGCGCGCAGGCATTGATATAGCACGGCGGCGAAATAGGCGTTGGTGAAGTCCAGGGCTTCCTCCGATCCGTAGAACATCCGCTCGCGACCCAGGTAGCCGTGCAGGTTCATCTGCCCCAGGCCAATCGCGTGGGCGTCGTCGTTTCCTTTGCGGATGGACGGAACCGAATTGATGGAGGTTTGTTCCGACACCGCGGTTAATGCCCGAATAGCGGTCTCAATGGTGTCGGCGAAGTTCGGCGAGTCCATCGCCATCGCGATATTCAGTGAGCCGAGGTTACAGGAGATGTCTTCGCCGACTTCCGAATAGGTGAGGTCCTCGTTGTAATAGGACGGCGTGTTGACCTGGAGGATTTCGGAGCACAGGTTAGACATGTTCACCCGGCCAGCGATCGGGTTGGCCTTGTTGACGGTGTCCTCGAACATGATGTAGGGATATCCGGATTCGAATTGGATTTCGGCCAGGGTCTGGAAGAATTCCCGGGCGTTGATCTTCTTCTTGCGGATCCGGGGGTCCTCAACCATTTCTTGGTAGTGTTCGGTGACCGATAAGTCGGCGAAGGCTTTGCCGTAGACCCGTTCGACGTCGTAAGGACTAAAGAGGTACATGTCGGAATTGGTCTTGGCCAATTCGAATGTGATGTCGGGAATGACTACGCCCAGTGAAAGCGTCTTGATGCGGATCTTCTCGTCGGCGTTTTCACGCTTGGTGTCGAGGAAGTTAAGGATGTCCGGGTGGTGGGCGTTCAAGTAAACGGCACCGGCACCTTGGCGCGCTCCTAACTGGTTGGCGTAGGAGAACGAGTCTTCCAGCAATTTCATAACGGGGATGACACCGGAAGACTGGTTTTCGATGTGTTTAATCGGGGCGCCGGATTCCCGAAGGTTCGACAGCAGGAGTGCGACGCCGCCGCCACGTTTGGAAAGCTGCAGTGCGGAGTTGATGGAACGACCGATCGATTCCATATTGTCTTCGATACGCAGCAGGAAGCATGATACTGGCTCGCCGCGTTGCGCTTTGCCCATGTTGAGGAAGGTGGGGGTGGCGGGCTGGAACCGGCCGGTCATGATTTCGTCGACAAGGTGGCGGGCGAGGTCACGGTCGCCGTCGGCAAGGGCGAGCGCCACCATGCATACCCGGTCTTCAAAGCGTTCGAGGTACCGACGCCCGTCGAAGGTTTTGAGGGTGTACGAGGTGTAGTACTTGTAGGCCCCCAGGAAGGTCGGGAACCGGAATTTATGTGCGTATGCCTGTTTAAAGAGGTCTTTGATAAACGCAAAATCGTATTTATCCAACACAGCCGGGTCGTAGTATTTGTTTTCGACCAGGTATTCCATTTTTTCTTCCAGGTCGTGGAAGAAAACGGTGTTCTGATTGACGTGCTGTAGGAAGTATTGGTTGGCAGCTTCGCGATCCTTATCAAATTGGATCTGGCCGTCCTCGGAATAGAGATTCAACAGGGCGTTGAGAGCGTGGTAGTCGAGTTGCTCCTCGCGGGAGGCGGGTTCTGCCACGTTTTTTCCGTAGGTAGTTGTCACGTCAATTGCACCTTTGCGGGTTGTGTCGGTTCTAGGAAGTGATATGTAGTTATTGGACGTTTAGTTGGTTTCAGGGTTCGAGCCCGAGCGTTTGTGCGTTGTCGATCAATCCTTGACGCACCGCTGCGACGTCTTCAGGCATCCCCATGAGCTCGAAGCGATAAACATAAGGAACGTTGCATTTTGCGGCGATCAGGTCGCCTGCTTTGCCGAAGTCGGTTCCGAAATTTGAGTTGCCGCCCGCGATGACTGCCCGTAACAGGTCGCGGTTATGTTTGTTGTTGAGAAACCGGATCACCTGCGGTGGCACTGGTTTCGTGTTTGTCACCCCGCTTATCGACGCACCACCGCCGTAGGTCGGACACACCAAGACGTATGGCTTGTCGACGATTAACTCCGGATCCGTTTTATGGAGCGGTATCCGCTGCGCTGGCAGATTGAGCTTTTCGACGAAGCGATGTGTGTTTTCCGTCGCGGAGGAAAAATAGACGACCAGCATTGTGTCTTTCCATCAGGGGGCTAAATATGAAAAGCGCTGCCCAAGTGGTTGCGCCCCGGCTTGCCAGTCATTGGTTTCTGGCGAGCCAGATAGGGGCTTCGGACAGCTATATCATCAAGGTTGGGTTAAGCCACTTGGCTTGCAAGGCCACTGATGCGCTCTGGACGGAATCCGGACCAGTGCTCACCGTTTGCTTCCACCACTGGAGCCTGGAGGTATCCGAGCGCCATGACGTAGTCACGAGCCTCTTCATCAATGCTGATGTCCACGAGGTTGTAGTCGAGTCCCGCGCGGTCAAGAGCCTTCTTGGTTGCGTTGCACTGCATGCAGGCTGGCTTGGTAAAGAGTGTGATCGACATAGCTCAAAATTCCTTAGTTCTCTTTCGGCTGACCGTCCTGGTCAGCCTCGGGGGATTCTTTGTTATGAGCCACTGCTTCACTTGACTACCGATGGCCATTGCGGTGTCACGTTGCGTCCGTGGCGACAAAAACGACACTATACGTTGTGGCGATTTCGTGCAACAAGCACTACATATAGTAGTTACAATAGTGAAATTCCCAGTAAACGACCCTCTGCAGCACCACATGTAGGCATTGGTTCCCCCAATCAAATTACAAAGATGTGAGCTTCAATTTTCACACGCGTAACGTCTTCCCAGCTCGCGGCTACCGCGCGAGCAAAATGTGATTTAACACACATTTTAGCTCACATGCTACCCCATACCCCCAGCAAGAAAGACATTTCCTATCAACCAAACATTGATTAACGTATATATACCTCTTATTAAAATTTAAGCTAGGGAGCTACTTTTATATAACAATCACAGTTATAAAACCAAAACCACGCAGCACCATTGCTATTCTTACAATCCCAAAAACCTATAACTGAATTGAGGAAATTTACCGGTAAAAATGAGAAACGTCGCAGCAAAACGTCGCGCAGATATTTTGTTATCAAAACGTGAAAATAACCGCGATAAACAGCCCCCACCTATCGCAATTAGTTGTCATGGCACCAAGATTTCACAAACGTTGTCATCACAACTAAATCAGGACACTTCAAGAAATACCTTAAATATCAAAGGTTGATTCATCGACTCTTCTGTCCCCCCACTATCAACCCAACGACTACCCCAAGCTACCCCCACGCCAGATTTTGAACCGACCACCGCAACCCCTGGCGTCGAAAAGCTTTGCAACACCTCACGCAAAAGACATGGCAGGCCCCTTCACGGCACGCGGCAATAAACTCAGACTAAGCTGTGCCCCAATCGGGGATCGACAGAAAATCCCACGTAAATTGACGGAAATCAATTTCCACATATTGCACACACCGCCAACAACGCGCAATCAGAGATAAAAAGAAAGTAATTACATAAGTGTTAAAAACGTTCAATGCTCACCGTTGCGACCGCATGTCTCGCCGCAACCTCCTGCATCGACGCCCAGTCCGCTTCCTCCCTCGAAGGCGGACGCCTCACGCTCGCCGAAGAAATTGAAGCGAAAAAAGTAGTCAGACTTGAACAAAACGGCGGCCTGTGCACCGGCGTCGCCGTCGACGAGCACTGGGTCCTCACCGCACTGCACTGCGGAACAATGGGCGAAACACCGTTTTATATCCAAACCGGCATCAACCGCAAGGCGGCAACCATCGTGGGAAAGCCTTCCATTGCCGCCCCTTCTGGTGACATCGCACTCGTCTTCGTCGAAAACGGCCTGGGGCTTGAACACTACGCCGACATCGCAAAAGAACTGCCGTCGTGGGGTGACCGGGGAATCAACTACGGCTGGGGAATCGGCACCGGCGATACGTTGAAGGCCTCCCACCAAAAACTCACCGGAACATACACCACGGGTGGCTACAACAACGGCAAAATGTTCGTCGGTGACAACGAAGATGGTGCCAAAAACCAACCCGGCGATTCCGGCGGCCCAATTTTCTTCAACGGCGTCGTCGCCGGAATCACCTCCTCCATCGGGGGTTCCACCGCCACCAACTTTAGCTCCGTGCCCGCCGTCTACGAATGGATCGTTACAACCGTTAACTCCAAGCCCCAGGTACGCAGCACCACGTTCATGGCGGACATCGACCCCGCTGCCCTAGCCCGGCTGAACCAACGAATCAAGGCCGCCGAGCAACAGCGCAATATCGCTAATCAGAACGCCCGGGAAAAAGCCGAACGCACCGCCACCGAAGCCACCACAGCACGCCAAGAGGCGGAACGGCTCAAGGTCGCTGCCGAGGAAGCAAAGAACACCGCAAACGAGCGCGCCAACGCTGCGGAACGCGCGGCCGATGAAGCTACAACCGCCCGGGAAGAAGCCGAACGTCTAAAAACCGCCACCGAAGAAGCCAAAAACGCTGCAAAAGCACGGGCACAAACCGCCGAACAGAACGCCCGCGAGGCCGATGCGGCGCGGAAAGAAGCAGAGCGCTTAAAAACCGAAGCTGAACGGGCACAGTCTGCAGCGGAAGCAAAGGCCCAATCCGCTGAGCAGCGGGCAAGCCAGGCCGAAGCCGCAAAAACACAGGCGCAACAAGAAGCAGCAGATGCTCAAACAGCTCGTGATAATGCTCAGCGGCTAGCGAACGAAGCGAATAACGCCCGTCAGGAGGCCGAAAAGTCCCAGAAAGAAGCAAACCAAGCACAAGCTGCTGCGGAGGAAAGCCTTAAGGCGGAGCAGGCCGCACGCGCCGAGCTTGAGAAAGAATTAGCGAAGGAGAAACAGAAACGGCAAGCGGCGGAAAAGAAACTCCAAGATTCCGAGAAGCCAGACCAAGGTTCTACTTCCCCATCGTGGTTGGTTACGATCATCAGTGTCGTCGTGGCACTTGTCGGTGGCGGAATCGGTGGCTGGTTGCTAACCACCCTCAAGTCCGCTTCGTTGCCATTCCGGTTCTAGTCGCGCCGCTGGGTTCTACCTAGCCCTGGTTATAGTCTGGTAGACCGGGTTATTCCGGCGACAACCACGAACGAATCTGACCAGTCGATTACACGGCTCCTGAGATCATTCGGGGGCCGTTTTCTTATTCGCACAACCAAACACCCCATAAGGACCGCTTGACCTACACCTTGCAATCGTTGTTGCTGCCAGAAAGCACACACAGGGCTTCAATGCTGAACCGTATGAACCCCACACCATCGCTACACCGTGACCACGGAAAGCAAAACCGGCGTAATGGATAAGGGACGAAAAGTGTGTCCGTTTTTAAACATCAGCGCAGCTTAAAAGGAATAAACCAGTGCTGTATATGACGTGGAACCAGACACAATTGTGGTGAAGCTCTCACTACCATGATCCGTCAACGGAATGTGCCAACTTTCGTCACCCTAGTGTTGAAATTGTCTAGGCAGGGAACCATGAACCTGTGGAACACCGGGAAATCGGGGCGGGGTCGGTGAAGGCAACTCGACCTTTTAGCAACCAACAGGCTGGTTTCGCAGCGTAAGAACCCTAAAGGTCGAGTTGGATTAATTCCCGTGGCACTACCTGCGGTACTTCCTGCGGCCAAGAACAGGTCTTAACGTTAAAAACTCACGGTTACATCAGGGCATCTGCCCGACGCCTGCCTGCTGCCCGGACACACCAGTGGGATGGAAGTTCTGTGGAACACCGCAGGAGATCAGGGCGGGGTCGGTGAAGGCAACTCGACCCTTTGGCAACCAACAGGCTGGTTTCGCAGCGTAAGGACCCTAAAGGTCGAGTTGGAAGCTGACTACCAGAGGGTCCATGGCCTTTCCAAAAATTTGTGGATACCGCCAACAACAAAAGCTGAAGGGAAGATTAGCGCAAAACACCAGGTCAAGGCGTTAGGTACATGAGCGTCTTCACATGCATCTTCGACGGTCAGGGCCTCCCACCTCACCTCAAATCGCAGCACTGGCTACACCTGCTCTCCGCAGGATCACAATCAAAACATGCCTTCCTCATGACAAAAAGTCCCGGCAACAACACGCTTTTGCTTCTAACCCCATCCAGGGGTTAAGGGACAAAATGTGTGTCTATTTCTGGGTATTGGCCCAGCTTAGAGGGG
>NZ_JAUNKC010000053.1 GCF_030532965.1 Corynebacterium sp. | reverse complement strand
CCTCAATATCAAGTGTTCCTGCTTTTGACGAATCTTCAAATACATTCGCCCAATTTTGGAGATAACTTGCACGCAGTTCTTTAGCGAATTTTTTCGTAACTTGTACGGCGTAACTTGCTTCTGTAGCTGAAGCATTAATCTGGTTTACATGCTCTAAGAGGTATTTTTTGATCGAAGCGGCCCCCTCGTCTTTCACCAGAACATTCGTCATGTGAGTTTTCATCTCTTTGAGCGCTCGTTCTTGAGTTCCTGGGACTAATGCCTCATTAAGCATTTCTTCCACAATTTCCAGAGTTCCTGCTCGCCAATTTCGACGATGCCAAGGAGTAATGCGTGATGTCAGCTCAAGTATGCGTGGAACGAGTCCATCTAGATTTTGTGGTTGGTTAACAATCATCGTTGTGCTATCGTGGGGCTTGCAAATGGGAATCACGTAAATTGTATATGGATAGCATATAAGCGAAACCATTCATTTACCTGTACTCCCATTCTTTCTTCCGAGGCGCTCCCCTAATTCCGGGTTGAGCGCCTCGTTTGTTTATTCCAGATCTTAGTTTCACTTTTACACCCTAACCCCTTTTTTAACTCCACAGTCGAAGAATACCTGTCATTCATTTGCTCCTGGTGGCGTGGGCTATTTCGTGAAGTGCGAAGTCTAGGGTGTCGTCGTCATGGCAGCCGAAGCCAAAAACGATGCCGTTTTCGGCGTTATCGCCACCCCAATAATCTTCCAGCGCGGTCACGTGGATGCCGCTTTTTGCGCATTCCGCCACGATTTCGTGAGCGGGCCGTGTGCATAGCAATACTGCGTGAAGTCCACCGGTGATAGGGAGGAGGGTTGCATTGGGAAGGTCAGTTAAAACCGTCATGACGCTATCGCGGCGTCGACGATATATGCGCCGAAGCCGAACGATGTGGCGTCGCAAAGCACCGGTGCGCATGAAATGGGTTAACGCGGTTTGGGTGATAGAACTTACCGGTTGACCGGAGATTGACCGTAGGTGCGTGAGAGCCGGAATTAACTTGTGGGGAACCACCAGGTAGCCGCAGGCGACGGCGGGGGAGACCACGGCCGAAAAAGTGCCCAGCAAAACGGTGTTTTCCGGGGCCAATGCCGCGAGCGCGGGCACCGGCTGGCCCACGTAGCGAAGTTCGGAATCGAAGTCGTCTTCGATAATGATGCTGCCCGTATCACGTGCCCAATGCGCTATTGCTATTCGACGGCTACCGGACAACACGCCGCCGTAGGGGTATTGATGACTCGGGGTGATAAGGACAGCCTGATTATCCGGCAGGCCCTGGAGTTCTTTGGGGTTTAATCCCGCTGAATCTGTTGCGATATTGTGCAATGTAAACCCCAAGGATTCCGGTATGCGACGCAGGCTGGGAAACCCGGGGGCTTCGACCCCTACTATCTTCGCGGTGGGATGCTGGCTGGCTAGCGCCCGAAGAAAAAGCGTCAGTCCTTCGCGGCTACCAGCGGTAACGAAGATGCGTTCTGGTTCGACCACTAGGCCGCGCATGAGCCGTAGATGTTCGCTTATCTCCTTGCGAAGATGCAGGTCACCCGCCTCGGGTGCATTATCGGTCACAGCGATGGCTGTGCATGCTTTGCGCCACGCCGCCCGCCAGGTGGAATCCACGATGGTGCTGGTGTCGGGTAGGCCGGGAGTTAGGTGAATATAAGCGGACGTGGGTCTTGGTGGTTTGGGGTGGCTGACATCGCTGTGGGGAAATGCCGGTGTGGTGAGTTTGCCTAATTCGGGATTAATTTTTGTGCCGGAGCCGCTGATGCTCACGAGGAATCCCTCAGCAATGAGCAATTCGTAGGTGGCCACGATTGTTCCACGTGAAACCCCAGTCTGTTGAGCGAGTGTCCGAGTGCTGGGCAGGTGATCGCCAGCGTTTAGTAAACCCGTGGTGATGAGTGCTTTTAACTGCTGTGCTAATTGGGTAGGTAGTGGTCGGGGGTCGGTGGTATCGGGGGTCAACGAAACATCGGCTATAAGATCAGGGCGCATTAGTTTTACAGTCGCACACAAAAGTGGTCCATTGCAACCTATGCAATGTGGATCTGGTTGATAAACCGCTTGCGTGGTTCGATGGGCTGCATGGCAGAAAATCTTCTCGATAAAATTAAGCGGACTCCCGCCCAGCCGCTGATGGGCGGGGTCATCATGGATGTGGTTAATCCTGAACAGGCGCGAGTTGCTGAGGCGGCAGGCGCAAAAGCGGTCATGGCTTTGGAGCGAGTACCAGCAGATATCCGTGCCCAAGGTGGAGTGGCGCGGATGAGTGATCCAGCGATGATCGAAGACATTATCGCTGCTGTCGACATTCCGGTGATGGCGAAGGCGCGGATCGGGCATTTCGTTGAAGCACAAATCTTGCAAAGCTTAGGCATTGATTTCATTGATGAGTCGGAGGTGCTAAGCCCGGCGGACTACACCCATCACATCAATAAATGGGATTTCACCGCGCCATTCGTGTGTGGCGCGACGAATCTGGGGGAGGCGTTGCGACGCATCACTGAGGGGGCGGCGATGATTCGATCAAAGGGAGAAGCTGGAACCGGTGATGTCTCGGAAGCGGTTCGGCATTTGCGGACGATCAAAGGTGAGATCAACAAATTGCGGACATTGAATCCGGACGAGTTGTTTGTGGCGGCTAAAGAGTTGCAAGCACCCTACGAGCTGGTGCGTAATGTTGCGGAAACGGGTACTTTACCCGTTGCGTTGTTCGTTGCGGGTGGGGTTTCCACGCCAGCCGACGCGGCATTGGTTCGGCAATTAGGTGCCGAGGGAGTGTTTGTGGGGTCTGGTATTTTCACGGCTGAAAACCCAGAAAAACGAGCTAAAGCGATTGTTCAGGCCGCCACGCATTACGACGATCCGCAGGTAGTGGCGGATGTGTCTCGCAATCTTGGTGCAGCGATGGTGGGCATAAACGTCTCAGAAGTACCCGCACCGCATCGATTGGCGGAACGGGGTTGGTAATTAACCCCAAAATTTTCGTTGATAAGAACACAATTGAGGTTTCTAAGATTATCGGCGAATTTCAATTTGAAGCCTGAAAACGTTTGCGGGCGAAACAGTTCGATAGGGGCGTCGAAAAGTAGAAAATTTGACGGGAAAAATATCTGCTTTTCGGTCGCCCCGTCGTTGTTAGCACTGCCTGTTTATATGCATTATTTTTTACATAACTTCGGCGTCGGAAAGATCGTCGAAACCCACGATCTTTTCTCCGAAACCGATCATCAAAATGCCATAGGGATCCCCGATCGGTAGGGTGCATTCTTGAAAAATGAGATCCCATTTTTTGCCGCCTCTAAACGTAAAAAGCGGAAGATCTATAAATTTTTCATTATCAAAATTGGCGCAGGTATCGGTATCTTTCAATCCCACTTTTTCGGGGGTGGTGGCGATAGTTGTAAGTAGCAATTCCAAAGCCTCTTGTTCAAATTGTGCAGTTTTATCAACAATCTTTGTAATAAAGTCGAAATCGATGGAATTAATATCTAGGTTTTCGTCGATTTCTATAAAAATATTGCCCGAGTTTAAAAAGTGAATCTGCGAATCCGGGGTGTCTATAACCTCCATTTCGCCAATAGGGGTTAAGACGGTTTGCTTCTCTGCGTTCATGAGAAGAATAATAAAACCTTACAATATGAAAAACCTTGGTATAACGTGAGAGAAGAACAAAGCAATTCAGGAGTCGCCATGTCTATTTCCATAACCCCCGAACATGTTATGCGTGCTCGGCAGCTGGTTTTGGCAGCCGCCGCACGAAATAAGCTGGTAGCAACCATTCAAGCCACGGAATCTGGCGAGATTTTTGCCCTCGATAATGGCTATGGAATTAGCGTGCAAACGTTTGCCGAGCGAATTGCGCAAGCGGATCAGGCCGAGTGGGCTGAATTAGCAAACCAAATAGTTCGTACCGGGCACGACGATTCGGTTACCCCTGCCCCCGTTGCAGAAACTGGCTTTGCGGAAACTGAAACGCAACTCGACGTTTCTATTAGTGCAGGAGACGACCTGCAACCCATTACTGAATCTCCATTAGCCGTTGCTGACATTGCGGATCTCGACGTTAGTTCCGAACCGCCAGCTGTTTCTGCAGATTTTGAACCAGAACCGGTGGCCGTATTAGAACAAGACGTTATTTCGCCTGCAGAATCAGCCCCTCTTTCCAGTGTCACCGCGCAGGCGGGGGATGTTTCCGACGCTGCTATTAGTACGATAACCATGCCGGAATCCGTCATTACCGAGGAAACCGTTATCGCGGAAAACAGCGAGCCAGTTGCGGAAGAAGCACCTGTCGAACCGGAAGTTGCCGAGCCACCCGCAAAATCGGAAGCGGAGATTTTGCGCAGCATTCGCACTCGGTTGATCCCGTTGGATGTCAACGACACTGAACGTTTCTCTTACGCCCGGAAATTCCCGGCGGGAATTTTGCAAATCTTGTGCGAAGACACCCCAGAGGCGGTCAAGCTGTTAACTGCCGAAAACGTCGCCGAGCTCAATATTCCGATTGAAAAGCTATATGAGGTTGGCCAGGCGAATACCGATGCGGAACCGATTTCGCGCATTGTTGATGTGGACGACACGGTGCGGGTGATTGAAGGGGATAGCTTCTTCATTGCGGCGAAAGCAGGCAATATGCGCGCACTTGTCGAATCCGCAATTGGGCCAGCCCCGCACGGAGTCGTGTTTGGTATTCCTAATCGCGGCACCATTGTGTTTGCGTTGCCACATACTCGTCATCCTGCCGACGCACTCATCGGTGTTACGCAAACCATGGATTCCATCGCGCGTAATCCGGAGGTGTACCACCCAGGTGGTTTGATTAGCTCCGCAGCATTCTACTGGTCGCCAGACGACACCATTGATGTGGTGGGCTGCCGTCGGAAGAAGGATAACGGCGAAGAAGCGCTGTCGATCGTCCCGTCGGAAGCATACGAGAAGTTCTGCCCACTGGGTTCGCATCAAAATTTGCTTTTCTAAATTGTTTTTTGCCGGAAAAAGGAAAAATAATACCTTCTTAACACCCAGCTTAACAGTACTTTATCGGTAAAGTTGCAGGTCACAGGGTTTGACGTTGGGCAATTTATAAGCCACCATGATTCGGTGAAGTCTTTTAAAAAAGCGGTTCAAATTCTTGCCAGCCTCACCCTCATCGGTGGGTTAGCGGCTTGCTCTTCGACTGGCGGCGCCCAGAAAAACGCCGCCGATCCGGCGTCGACAAGCGGCGGAACGGTCGATACCCCACGGTTAGTCGTAGCGATGGTCACCCACGGCGCGCCCGGCGACACGTTCTGGGATCTGGTGCGCAAAGGCGCGGAGGATGCTGCGAAGAAAAACAACATCGAATTGCGGTACTCCAACGATCCGCAAGCCCCCAACCAGGCAAATCTCGTGCAAGCAGCCGTTGACGCGAAAGTTGACGGCATCGCGGTAACCCTGCCAAATGCCGAAGCCATCGGGCCTGCCGCGCAGAAAGCCGTGACTGCGGACATTCCCACCGTCGCGCTTAATGCGGGCATGGACGAATACCAAAAGTACGGAATTTCTGGGTTCTTCGGGCAGGAAGAAAAAGTCGCGGGCACCCAAGCCGGTGAACGGCTACGCAACGACGGCGCGAAACACGCGCTGTGCGTTATCCATGAGCAGGGAAATTCCTCCCAGGAATCCCGCTGCGCCGGACTGGCGGATGGTTTAAGCGGCGGCAAGGTGGAGATTTTGTACGTCAACGGCCAGGATCTCACCGCCGCCCAAGCAACGATGCAAGCGAAACTCGCCCAAGACCCCAGCATCGATTGGGTGATGGGGTTGCAAGCGCCCGTTGCTATCCGCGCCATCGACGCAATCTCGGCCGCGGGTTCGCAGGCGAAGATCGCAACATTTGACACCAATGCTGAATTGGTGGATGCGATTAAAGACAAGAAAATCGCGTGGGCCGTCGATCAGCAGCCCTACCTGCAGGGATACCTGGCCGTTGATGCGTTGTGGTTAGCGAAACGCAACGGCGCCACGGTCGGCGGCGGCCGCCCGGTGTACACCGGCCCGAGCTTCGTCGACGAGACAAACGTCGATACCATCGCAACAGCGGCCAAGGCAGGGCTGCGATGACCGCGCCTCATGCGGAGACGTCAGCCGACGATCGACTTAACTCCCGCACGAGCTTTTCGACGCTCATCCGTCGCCCCGAATTCGCCAGCGTCTTAGGTGCAGTGGTGATCTTCGCACTATTTATGGTCGTAGCACCGCCGTTTCGCTCCTTTGAGGCCTTCGCCACCGTCCTTTACGCCAGTTCCACTCTCGGAATCGTGGCACTGGCGGTGGGCCTACTCATGATCGGCGACGAATTCGACCTCTCATCTGGCGTCGCGGTAACCACAGCGGCGCTGGCAGCAACCATGCTTAATTACAACCTTGGGCTTAACTCCTGGGTGGGGGCTGCAATCGCCCTCGTAATCTCCTTAAGCATCGGCGCGCTCAATGGTTACCTCGTGACCCGAACCGGAATCGCATCATTCCTCATCACACTGGCGGCATTCCTCATGCTGCAGGGGTTGAACCTGGCGGTGACCAAACTCGTCACCGGCCAAGTGGCAACCCCACCCATCGGCGATATGGAAGGCTTCCCCTCTGCCCGGATGGTTTTCTCCGGCGCCATCCCGATTGCGGGCATTAACGTGCGCGTCACCGTCTTCTGGTGGATTTTCTTCGTCGCCATCGCCTCGTTCATGCTGTACAAAACCCGCTTCGGTAACTGGATTTTCGCCGTCGGCGGCGACCAAGACGCGGCGCGCGCCGTGGGCGTTCCAGTCCGAAAAGTCAAAATCATCCTCTTCATGTTCGTCGGGTTCGCCGCGTGGTTCGTCGGAATGCACACCCTCTTTGCCTTCGACTCCATCCAAGCGGGCCAAGGCATCGGCAACGAATTCCTCTACATCATCGCCGCCGTCATCGGCGGCTGCGCGCTTACCGGTGGTCGCGGCACCGCCGTCGGAACCGCAATCGGTGCGCTCATTTTCGGCATGACAAACCAAGGAATCGTCTACGCCGGGTGGAACCCCGACTGGTTCAAATTCTTCCTCGGCGCAATGCTGCTCTTCGCGGTACTGACCAACAGCTCTTTCGCCAAATACACCACCAGGCGGTAATCGAACATGGCAATCATCGAATTACGGGACATCACCAAATCCTACGGCTCCTTCGACGCGCTGCGCGGTGTTAATCTCACTGTCGACGCCGGTGCCGTGACCTGCGTCCTCGGCGATAACGGTGCCGGGAAATCTACCCTCATTAAAATACTGTCCGGCCTGCACGAACCCACCAGCGGCCAGATGCTTATCGACGGCGAACCGACCCACTTCGCCAACCCGCGCGCTGCCCTCGACGCCGGAATCGCCACCGTCTACCAAGATCTCGCCGTTGTTGACCAAATGTCCGTATGGCGCAACTTCTTCCTCGGCAACGAATTAACCGGCGCATTTGGCCGACTCAAAGCCGAAGAAATGAAAACCATCACCCAGGAGCAACTACGGGGCATGGGGATTGACCTGCCCGATGTTGATGTGGAAGTTGGCAGTCTCTCCGGCGGCCAGCGCCAAGTAGTCGCAATTGCCCGCGCCATCTACTTCGGTGCCCGCGTCCTCATTCTTGATGAACCTACCGCCGCGCTTGGTGTTAAACAATCCGGCATGGTTCTCAAATTCGTCGCCGCCGCCCGCGAAAACGGCATTGGCGTGGTGCTTATTACCCACAACCCACACCACGCCTATCTGGTTGGCGACAAATTCACCATCCTCAACCTGGGGCGACAAATACTAAACGCGGATCGGGACAACGTCACTTTGGAAGAACTAACCAAACAAATGGCTGGCGGCGGTGAACTTGAGGCATTAAGCCACGAGCTCAACCGATAGCTGGTCACAGCGGAACCCACCAGGCGCACCTACCTTTAACCAAACCAAAGCCTGGTGGGTTCCGCTATTTCGTGCGGTGGGTTCCGCTAT
>NZ_JAUNKC010000004.1 GCF_030532965.1 Corynebacterium sp. | reverse complement strand
GCGCATCACCTTGCCAAGGTGAGGGTCGCGAGTTCGAGTCTCGTCATCCGCTCTCATGAAACAAGCCGCTTTTCTTCATCGGAAAGGCGGCTTTGTTTTCGTTTTACGGTCACGGGAACTTTTTTCAGTTTGTCACCGACTACTGTGTAGCACGCGAACCATTACTTGTATCGTGGTTACTCAAGTGCTGTTCTAAAGAAAGGACACAATGATATTGGCTGGTCGTGGCAATACGCAACCGTTAATCTACCGATGCGCGCGCGTGATGATTGCAGTCGCGTTTGTGCTTCTGGGTATGGGGGCGGTGGCGCTTGTTTCTCCAGGTACTATCGTTTCTGCCCATGACGTGGTCGTTGGTGGGGCGCCAAAAGATGGCGAAGTGTTAACAACGCCGCCGGAAAAAATTGTGTTGGAGTTTTCTGGTGAACCAAAAACTGGCTTCAATACTCTCGCCGTCACCGACAGTAATGGGCACGTGCTTTTCCGAGGCGAACCATCTGTAGAAGGCCGTAATATCGTATTAGACGTGCCTGGCGACATTAATTTTTCGCCGGGTCAATATACGATTGGTTTTCAAATTACCTCCTCCGATGGGCACTCCACTCGTGGAAAGACCACTTTTTCCATCCAACAATCAGGTGCGTCATCGACCTCTTCGGGCCAGGAAACTCAACCAAATACCTCCAGCTCCGAAGCAACTCAAGCGCCTGCCCAGAATTCTGCTACTTGGATTAAAGTAGGCGCTGGGGTTGGTATCATTGTTGTGCTTTCCTCTTTTATAATCATCGTCCTTCGCAACAGGAAGGCGCGGTAGTCAATAATCGTCGTCGTCGATTACTACCAAATGACCTCAACCAGTGGTGGTGGCTTAGCCACCGCACAGAAAGTGATTTCTCCCATGCTGAATTTTCGACAGATCCGCACCAAAGGGCTCGGCCTAATCGCAATTTCCGCGCTAGCACTTACGGGCTGCACGACCTCTGAGAAGGATTCTGCGGATAAGATTGATACCGTAACTTCTGCGATGGCAACCGCTGCATCCAGTGCAGCTAAAGAAGCTGGCGAAAAAATGAGCAAAGAAGATATTAGCTTCGATGACGCGTTTGTTCGTGCTATGGAAGCAGACGCGAAGATGACCGCGGTATTTGGTTCGATCACCAATAACACCGATAGTGAAATTAATATCGTTGGATTCGAGTCCGATATCGACGCGGGTTCCTTCGAGCTGCATGAAGTCGTCGATGGAAAGATGCAGGAGAAAGAAGGCGGCTTCGTGATCCCTGCTGGCAAGACCCATAAATTGGAGCCAGGCCACGATCACTTCATGGTCATGGATGTTTCCAAGCCTGTGGAGGCTGGCGACACCGTCAATCTCACTGTGGAATTGAGCGATGGTTCCAAGGTTGACTTCAAAGACATTCCAGTTCGCACGGTTGCAGCTGGCGATGAAGAATATGCTGGTGATCATTCCGAACACGGCGACCACGATCACAGCGAACACAAGCATTAAACGGTACAGATAACAGGAGGCTTTTGTGGCAACGCACTCTCAGATTTTGTGTCCACGAAAGCCATTTGTTGTGTAACTGCAGACAACAACGGTGCAGAAGAGATCATTCGTGATTTTTCGGCACCACACGTAGCGAAAGGCATTGATTGTTCATGGCTGGCGCCATTCCCCCCGACCCTCAGGACCCGCAGAAGCCTGTGTCCCGCCGTAGTTTTCTCATTGGAGCCACAGTCACAACTTCGGCAACCGCATTAGCGGCCTGCAGCAACGCGCGTCCAGGAGCTACCGACTCAGCTGAATCCAGCAGTACAGAGGGTGAGGCGTTTTTAGCCACCCAAGTCGTGCCTTTCGACGGCTTGCACCAAGCAGGCGTAGCTACGCCCGGCCAGGCGTTGCTTAACTTAGTGGCGTTTAATCTCAGGGCTGGCGTTGACCTGGCTGCGGTGCGTCGATTGATGACGCTATGGACAGAAGACGCTCGCCGGTTAACACGTGGTGAGAATCCAGTCGGTAGCCTCGAGCCGGAGCTCGCAGAATCTACAGCCAATCTGACCATTACTTGCGGGTTTGGTCCGCGGTTTTTTGACATTATCGACAAAAAAGACGAACGCCCCGATTGGTTACAGCCTCTTCCGGAATTCAGCAGTGACAAATTGGAAGAGGGGTGGGGGCAGTCGGATATAGCACTGCAAATCTGTTGTGATGATCCAGTCACTTTAGCGTTTGCCACTCGTCACATGATTCGATCCGGTGCCGCTTATGCTGAAACCCTGTGGCTGCAACAGGGATTTCTCAACGCGGTGGGTGCAACGCAAAAGGGTGCCACCCCTCGAAACTTATTCGGTCAAAAGGACGGAACCGTCAATCCCTCAACCGAATCTGAATACGACGAGTATGTGTGGATTGGTGATGACTCGAAAGCTCCTCAATGGTTGGTTGGGGGGACCGCGATGGTGGTGCGCCGCATCAATATGAATCTTGATAATTGGGAAAAACTCGATCGATCCTCACGCGAAGTGGCTATGGGTCGGTTCCTTGATTCCGGCGCCCCGTTGTCGGGCACGGACGAATTTGACCCAGCGGATTTCGATGCCACCGATGAGATTGGGCTACCAATTATCGATCCTCGTTCCCATATGGCTTTGGCGGCACCGCCATTGGATATCCCTAATCAGCGTATTCGGCGACGTGCGTACAACTTCAGTGAACCACCGATTCCCGGTTCCGGACAAAGCTCAAACACCGGTTTGGTCTTTGTGTGCTTCCAGCAGAATCCCGTGCAGCAATTTGTTCCCATTCAACAGCGGTTAAACGATAGTGACCGCATGAACGAATGGATCACCCACATTGGCTCAGCTGTGTACGCAGTGCCGCCGGGAACGTCAGAAGAAGGCGAGGGGGGCGACAAGTTCTGGGGTGCAGCACTTCTGCAATCTTAAGGTCGCGGGGTAAGATTGAACACCAACGGTTAGCCCGGTTTCGGTGAAACCGTCGTTATGGTACCTGTCTTGGGGCTTTTTCAAGGCAGGTAATTTCGTTGCATCTCGCGTCCCGGTATGACGCGTGGGTGCCTGAGCGCAGTAAGGAGCGCAGTGAACTTATGGCACAGCTGACTGATGCCGCCGTCAATCCTCATTCCCCGTTTTCGGTGGCCGCAGGTACACCGGTCGGGGCAGCAATGCGGGAATTGGAGCTACCGAACACCGGCCCTACGGCGATCGTGTGTGTGAAAGACTCTGAGGGTAACCTCCGCGATTTGTCCTTCGTACCTGAGACAACCGTCATGGTTACACCAGTTCCCGCTAATACTGAGGAAGGCCGTGGTGTCATTCGGCATTCAGCCACTCACGTGTTAGCTCAGGCTGTACAGCTTGAGTTCCCCGGCACCAAACTCGGAATCGGTCCGGCGATTGAAAACGGCTTTTACTACGACTTCGATGTCGCGGAACCGTTTACGCCGGAGGATCTTCAACGCATCGAGAAGCGAATGAAGAAAATCATCAAGTCGGGGCAGAAGTTCGAGCGGCGTGTCTATGAAAGCGTCGATGCCGCGAGCGCCGCCTTGAAAGACGAGCCGTATAAACTGGAGCTCATTGCGGATAAGGGATCTGTTGATCCAGATTCCGACGAGGCCACGGAAGTCGGTGCAGGCGAACTCACCGGGTACTATAACCTCAACCCGCGTACGGGCGAGGTCGAATGGTACGACCTGTGCCGGGGTCCGCATGTTCCAACGACGAAGTATATTCCGGCGTTTTCACTGACACGTTCCTCTGCGGCTTATTGGCGAGGGGATCAGGCCAATGCCGGATTACAGCGTATCTACGGCACTGCGTGGGAGTCGAAGGAAGCGTTGGCAGAGTATGAGCACAAGCTCGCTGAGGCGGAGAAACGCGATCACCGTCGGTTAGGGGCGGAACTAGATTTGTTCAGCTTCCCAGATGAGATCGGTTCGGGTTTTCCTGTCTTCCACCCGAATGGCGGCATTGTCCGCTTGGAGATGGAAGAGCATTCCCGTCGTCGGCATATTGCCGCGGGGTATTCTTTTGTTAATACTCCGCATTTGACCAAGGGTGAGTTGTTTGAAAAATCCGGTCACCTCGATTTTTATGCCGACGGCATGTTCCCGCCAATGCAGCTGGATGGCGAATACGATGACGAAGGAAACGTCGTAAAGCCGCCACAGGACTATTATGCAAAGCCGATGAACTGCCCGATGCATAACCTCATCTTTGCTTCGCGCGGCCGCTCGTATCGCGAATTGCCATTGCGGTTATTCGAGTTCGGCACGGTGTACCGTTACGAAAAATCGGGCGTTATTCATGGCCTTACCCGGGCGCGCGGATTCACCCAGGATGATGCTCATATCTACTGCACCGAGGACCAACTGGAATCTGAGCTCACTACGGTCTTGGACTTCATCATTTCGTTGCTTCGCGATTATGGCTTGGATGATTTCTATTTGGAGCTGTCCACCAAGGATCCGAATAAGTTCGTTGGATCTGATGAAATCTGGGAGAAATCAACGGAGATTCTTCAGCGGGTTGCTGATGCCTCCGGCCTGAGTTTAGTTCCGGATCCGGGCGGTGCCGCTTTCTACGGTCCAAAGATTTCGGTTCAGGCGCGTGATGCTATCGGCCGCACCTGGCAGATGTCCACCGTTCAGTTGGATTTCAATCTGCCGGAACGCTTTAACCTGGAATACACGGCTTCGGATGGTACGAAGAAGCGTCCGATTATGATTCACCGTGCTTTGTTCGGTTCTATTGAGCGATTCTTCGGCGTATTGCTGGAGCACTACGCGGGTGCGTTCCCAGCATGGTTGGCGCCGCACCAGGTGATCGGTATTCCCGTCGCCGATAGCTTCAGTCCACATTTGGAGGCTGTTATGGCTCAACTGCGGGCACGTGGCATACGTGCCGATGTCGATACCTCCGACGACCGGATGCAGAAGAAGATCCGAAACCATACCCAGGCTAAGGTTCCGTTCATGCTGTTGGCTGGCGCCCGGGATGTTGAATCGGATGCGGTGAGTTTCCGATTCTTGGACGGGACTCAAGTCAATGGGGTTTCCGTTTCCGAGGCCGTTGATCGGATTGAAAACTGGATTCGTGCCCAACGCAACGAACAGCCATCCGCTGACGCTTTTTCTCACTAGCTCGGGATAATCTGCATTTAGATTGCATATCCGGTCTATAACAAAGTGCAAGCCTCGCCTGAAATTGTCAACACTTTGGGTGGGGCTTTCACTAAGGTTGGGTAGAAGCGCTGATGGAAACGTCGAAAAGCAGGCGCCGGAGGTATTTGGTATGTACCAGGTACCTCCGCAAAGTTACGTGAGGACGAAAAACGGCTGTGAGTGACTCTAAGGATTTCATCGATCAAGGTGTTGGTACTCCCGATCGGCTGCAACGGTTGTGGGCGCCCTATCGGATGAACTATATCCGCAATGACGGAGTTAAAAGTAGCGACGTTACAACAACGCAGTCGAAAACCGATGGCGATCCCGACGAAAACCATTCGAGGCGAGACCGCCATCGCCCCAATCCCTTTATTGAAATTCCCTCGTTATCGGACGAGGATGGCCTTATCGTGGCGCGGGGAGATTTCGTCTATTGTGTATTGAATCTTTTTCCATATAACTCGGGACACATGATGGTTGTACCGTATCGGCAGGAGCCGGATCTAGAAAACTTAAAGCCGGAGGAATCGACGGAGCTTATGGCATTTGCCCAGGCTGCGGTTCGGGTGCTCAAAACTGTTTCGCGCCCGGATGCCTGCAATGTTGGGTTCAACCTCGGTCGGTCGGCGGGTGGGTCAGTAGGGGAGCACCTCCACATGCATATTGTTCCTCGGTGGAATGGGGATGCGAATTTCATGACGGTCCTTGGCGAAACCAAGGTTCTGCCGCAGTTGTTACGCGAAACTCGCCGGTTGTTAGCTGCGGCATGGTTTGATTTGGCGGCAACCGATCCTGCGTTTCCGGGGGTCGCTCATGCTTAGTGTGAGCGGGCGTAAACCAGCGGCGGTTGTCATTGAACCGTTAGCGCGGTTTTTAAACAAATTGGGGTTGAGTCCAAACACCGTGACCGTGCTGGGTGCCTTGATTACAACGGCAATCGCTGTGATTTTTATTCCTACCGGCCATCTCGTTTTAGCGGCCGTTCTGTCCGGTGTTTTTGCGGCGTTGGACATGGTGGATGGAACGATGGCGCGGCTGCAAGGCTACGGCACGAAGTTCGGGGCGACGCTGGATGCTACCTGTGACCGCATAACCGATGGGGCATTGTTTGCGGCGATTACTTGGTGGTTGATTTATACCTACAAGCCGCATTCCAGTGTGATCGTGGCGAGTTTCGTCGTTTTGGTGTCGTCTCAAGTTATCTCGTACGTTAAAGCGCGCGGGGAAGCCTCGGGTTTTGAAGTTGTTGGCGGGTTGATTGAGCGGCCGGAACGGTTAATCATCGGTCTTGCCGGTATCGGTTTGACGGGTTTAGGGGTTCCCTACGCCATCGACGCCGCATTGTGGCTCTTAGCCGTGGGTAGCGTGATTACGGTGGGGCAGCGTCTATTGATTGTCGCGAAAAGCCCGCAGGCGGCCGAAGCGATTGCAGCACCGGTTGGGGCGACAGAGTGCGAGCCGATTACGCCGCAGCAGCAGTAACAGCGGTATAAGGAATTGTGACTGTGACAATGAGTAGTAGCGTCCCTGACTGGGTGGGTTCCGTGTTCTCACGCTTTTCGACGGCCCTACCGAGCCGAGAAACAATGAGCGCATGGGGGTATTACGCGGGTTGGGGGCTCATGACACGTCTGCCGAGGCGTCTTACCGCCCGGATATTTCTCTGGGGTGCGGATCATGCTAGCGATAACGGCGCTGGCATGAACCAACTGCGGAGGAATCTGAGCCGAGTCGTTGGAAAAGAAAACGTAACCCGTCAGCTGATTCGCGATTCGATGCGATCCTATGCACGCTATTGGTACGAGGCGTTTCGCCTACCAGCGATAATGAAAGACCAAGGGGTCATCGAAAAGATCGATCGTGAAGTCATTGGAAAACAGCATCTGTTGGAAGCAGTAGCGAAGCCAACCGGAACGATCGTGGTGGCTACCCACAGTGGAAACTGGGATCTGGCGGGAATGTACGTAGCGTCCCAGATCGGGACGTTCACGACAGTCGCGGAACGCCTAAAGCCGGAGAAGCTTTTCGACGCTTTTGTGCGGTTCCGGAAAACCTTGGGCTTTAATGTTTTGGCGCACAGCAGAACGCCGGGACAACGCCCTCCTTACGAGCGGCTGAAAGATGTGGTGACTGCCGGTGGAACGGTCGCTATTGTCGGCGATCGGGATTTGAACGGTCGAGGCGTGGAAGTGGAATTCTGCGGCGAAGTCACGACCTTGCCAACGGGTGCTGCCCGGTTAGCATTGGAGACCGGTGCGACGTTGTTGGTGATTGATAATTGGTTTACGGGCACGATCTTAGAGCCGGGGTGGGGGATGCGGTTTTCGCCGCCGATCCCGGTGAATCCCACTGACGATGTCGCTGATGTTGTGCGCAGGTACAGCACGATCATGGCGGATAATATTCGCAGTCACCCGACCGATTGGCATGTGCTGCAACCGTTTTGGATCGCGGACAGGGCCGGTTAAAAAATAGTCAAAGCCAATAATGACGGTGCAGCTCCGTTATGCTACATAGGTAATAAAGTTCAGTGATGGTGCGGCAATGCGTGTCGACACGGATGCCAATCGGGTGTCGAAGTCACGGCATTGTGCGGTTGCCTTTTGCCAATGGAAAAGGCAAAAGCACGAGGATGGAATGGGTTTAGAGTTATGCGAATAGGTTTTGTTTGTCCCTATTCTTTTGACGAACCAGGAGGAGTTCAAGCCCATATCCTTGATCTGGCTACGAAATTAATAGAACAAGGGCATGATGTGAAAGTGATCGGCCCGTGCGGCCCGGACACTGATGTCCCGGATTTTGTGGTGCGCGGTGGCCGGAGTTTTCCTATCCGATACAATGGCTCGGTTGCCCGTTTGTCGTTCGGTCCGCGCACATTTGCGAAGGTGAAAAAGTTCATTACTGATGGGGATTTCGATATTCTGCATAT
Organism: Corynebacterium sp.; assembly: GCF_030532965.1. Lineage (GTDB taxonomy): Bacteria > Actinomycetota > Actinomycetes > Mycobacteriales > Mycobacteriaceae > Corynebacterium. Next base: position 144,304 of record NZ_JAUNKC010000004.1, on the reverse strand, counting down.
CCATGAACCTAATTCACCAAGTTTCTCGCTCGCCGCGTTGATGCTCGCCGAAGGCCCGATCGTAGCGACCTATCACGCGTCGGCGCAAGGTTCCATCCTGCTGAAACTCGCCCTGCCGATATTGCGACCATATTTAGAACGCATCCGAGGTGGAATTGCCGTATCGGAGATGGCTCGCAGGTGGCAGGTGGAACAATTAGGCGGCGATCCAGTTCTCATTCCCAACGGAGTGGATATTGAGTTTTTTGCTAAGCATGCGGCGTCAAAAACTATAAACGTTCCTGAAGAACCACGAACGAAACCGAGGATCGCTTTCCTCGGCCGAATAGATGAACCCCGCAAAGGATTAGATGTTTTATTAAAGGCACACCAATTGACGGACTATCTGTGCGATATCACCGTTATTGGGGGCGGAAAAGGCAGACGAAAGATGCGTGGTGTGTATTTTGCTGGCCGAGTTGATGATGATAAGAAAGCACGGCTTTTGGGCGAGGCGGACATATACGTTGCCCCCAATACTGGCGGCGAAAGCTTTGGCATTGTTTTAGTCGAAGCCATGGCAGCAGGCTGTGCCGTGATAGCCAGTGATCTTGAGGCATTCGCCGCGGTTTGTGCCGCCGATTCGGAAACCCCAGCCGGATTATTATTCAAAACTGGCGATCCGCAGGACTTAGCACGTGCCATTGAGCACGTCGTCAATGATCCCCAATTGCGGGAGCAATTGGTGCGGGCTGGCGCGGAAAGATGCCATAACTACGATTGGGATCATGTGGCCAGATCTGTGTTGCGGGTCTATGAGACCGTCTCCGACGGTACCAAGGTCAAGCTAGCGGCGAAACCGGAATCGAAGTGGCGGCAATGGGCACAATAATTGCAGTCATTATCGCCGTCATTGTAACGGCAGCAGTCTTTTGGGCATCAAGTACCGCCCAACGCTTGCACCGACTTCACGTTCGCACGGATGCTGCGCGACTAGCGTTGCAAGCAGCACTCGATCGTCGGGCAGCGGTGTTAGCGGCGGTAGATCCCTCGGCTAGTGCTATGGCGCACTCCGCGGAATCTGTGATGCTGGAATACGACTCGTTTTCGCACCGGGCGGAAAAAGAACGGGCAATCACCGCCGCAATTGCAGCGTTAGGCCCCCAACCGCCGATAAGCATCGTCGAGGCGGAGGCACGCCTGCAATTAGCGCACCGGTTTTATAATGACGCGGTCAGCGATACCCGTGCTCTGCGAGTTCGCCCTGCCGTCCGATTGCTCCGCCTCGGCGGAACCGCCCGCTTACCGGAGTATTTCGAACTGACAGTGTAGGCGCTAACCGAACCATGTGACGAGGGGTTAATAATGGCCCGGCTGGGGCTCAGGAAGCCGGACAGCTTGCTTCGATTTTCCGCCCCCGGGTGTTTTCACCAGCCACATACCGGCGATGATAGTAGCCACAACCATGAGAATATTTCGCGCGGCCAACCCGAAGATACCTAAGGAGATACCGCCGACATTGTCGGTGAGCTCGTGATAATGGAATGGGTACACCAACTGGCCAAGCAGTGCCATGCAGTAGGTGAGGATCGCCAACGTCACCGGAAACTGGGGGTTGCGAGCACGTAGCAGCGCGACCGCCAAGATCGGCCCGAGCCAGACCACATATTGCGGCGAGAACACCTTATTGGAAATGATCAGCATCAAAATCAAGAAAATCCACAGCACCACCGTCTGATCCGGATTCCAACCGCCCACCCACAGCCGTCGAAAAGCCCACAAGGCGGCAGACAACAACGTCGCTAACAGCAAAATACTAGACAGCCCGATGGCGGTATTAACGCCCGGCCCGCTGATTTCATAGCTTTTCGACGCAGCATAAAACACCACGTAGGTATCAGCAGCAGTAGTGTTCGCTAACCACATGGCAGGCGTTGCCGCAATCGATTCGATTTGTAGCCCACGCTCGCCTTGATACGAAAACGGTGAAAGCAATCGATCGATACCAGAAAACGGAACAACAACCCCCGTTATTAACACCAAAGCCGCAACGAAAATGCCAATACGCACATAAGTCCTGCTGCGGCGAATGGAGTCCACTAACCCCACGATTAAAACCCCTGGCCATAATTTAATCATCACCGATACCGCCAACAACGCGGCGCTGCACCGGGGCGCCAGAAACAAACAAATCGCGGCGACACCGACAACCACCGAGGGAAAAATATCAAGCCGGTAGACGGAAACATGTCCAACGCTTAGGGAAAAACCACCCCAAAACACCGCAGCCATTATTCTCGCCTGCGCAGAAACAGCAATACGAGCGTGCAGGATCACTGCAAAAAACAACGCATCAAGGACACAGCACACCACCGAAAACATCGCCAAGTAGTGGTCAGCGGAACCATTACTCACCCATAACGCAATGTAGGCCGGCCACGTGCCAACAATCGGATACTCCCGCATCGCTATCGGATTAAGCCCCGAAACCGCGTCAAAATAATAACGGACGTCACCATCTGGGACAGTATTGACAACCAAAAGCCGCAGCAAAAAACCATGTGCGATCAGCCACCACAGCCACAATAGTCGCACCACCCGCGGCTGCACTTCGCCCACCTTGATCCCAGTGGCACCAGACATCTTAGAAACCTTTACACCGATGAAAAAGAGTGCTGTTACGACAAAACCGACGCAACAACACTCATAGTGTAGCGATAGACCGCCATCTGGAAGAGACTAATCCCTAATTAGTTAATACCCCCTCCACATCAACCGGCGGACCAAGATAAAGCAAAACGGAAAACACTACAGCCACGACAACAACCAAAACCACGCAACTCTTCACTGGATTACGCACCACAATTGCCAACACCTTTTCCGCAAACGATGCAGGCGAATCACCCCGACGAAACCGCCACGAATCACTTAACATGCCACGGCGATCGACCATGACCGTAAACGGCAAGGCCGCCCACGGAATTGCCGAAACCGCTAAACCCGCGATGCCCCACGGCACAGACCACTTATCGTTAATCCAAATACCCAGGGTGACAAAAATAAAACACAAAAACCCAAAGCCATGAACCGAACCAGCTATCGGAACAACCGCTTCAGTGATACCGCTGTACTTCAGCACCATTCCGAGAATAAGAAATGTCCAGGTCCCCATCTCTATATACGCCACAACCTTATGCAGCTTTCGGGGCGAGGCAAAGACACCATCATGCGAACCAACAGCAGAATCTGAGTAATCAACCATGCACCAACAGTAACCGACAGATTTGAAGCAAGTACACCTCCACACCAGCTCCGCACCTAAAATCAACCAAATGACCTCAAACCCCAATCAACCAACCGGTTGAAAACCCAACGACCGCGCACCACGCTCAACCCACACAACCGATAAAACCGTTCCACTGATTTCCCACATCCCCAACACAAACCAAAAGTGCTTAAATAAACACGACGACCACCCACACACTAAGGAAACCAACCCATGGACACTCCTCAACAGGAACGTAGCAAAATCGAAAAAATCCTCGACGTCGAGCAAATCGATGCCAACATCTTCCGCGGTCCCGTAATACCTTCAACGTTCACCCGAACATTCGGCGGCCAAGTAGCATCCCAAGCGTTGGTATCAGCGATCCGCACCGTCAACAACGACATGGGTGTGCACTCCCTCCACGGATACTTCGTCGGCCCCGGCGACTCAACCCAACCCACTATCTACAACGTCGACCACATCCGCCACGGACGCTCCTTCACATCACGACACGTTACGGCCATCCAAAACGGTGAAACCATATTCAGCATGCAATGCTCCTTCCACAGACGCACCGACGAAGGCATCGAACATTCCGACGACATGCGGGAAGTCCCAGCCCCAGAAACCATTTCAGTACAACCCGACAACCTACCCGCCAGCAGCCGCGCACTTCTCGAAGAATGGGCCGACTGGGACATTCGCCGCGTACCACCAGAAAGCTACGAACACAACCGCTTCACCCACGGCCAGCAACTAGTTTGGTTCAAAACCAAAAACCGGCTACCGGACGACGAAACCTTCCACCTCTGCACCCTCGCATACATGTCGGACATGACCCTGCTGCACACTGCACTCGTACCGCACGTCGGCCACCCCGTCCAAATGGCATCCCTCGATCATGCACTGTGGTTCCTCCGACCCTTCCGCGCAGACGAATGGCTGCTCTACGACCAAATCTCACCATCAGCACACGCAGGACGCGCACTAACCCACGGACGGGTCTTCAACCGAACAGGTGACCTCGTTGCAATCGTTACCCAAGAAGGACTGACCAGGAACCTTAAACAAGGACAACGAGCCCTACCGCTGAAAAACCTCGCCACCGGACAGCAATAGCCACAACCGAACCCCAACACCACTCAACTATTCCGGTACCCCCAACGTGCCGTATAATTTCTGCGTTACTTTAAAACCCAAACCAAAACACAACTACAAACGTAGCGCTTGTCGACAAACACGCAGCGCACAACATAAAAGCCTACGAAAGGAAACACATGGCCGGCCACTCAAAATGGGCAACCACGAAACACAAGAAGGCAGCAAACGACGCAAAACGCGGAAAAGAATTCGCCAAACTCATTAAAAATATTGAAGTAGCGGCCCGCACTGGCGGCGGCGATCCGGCGGCAAACCCCACCCTCGACGATATGATCCGGAAAGCCAAAAAGGCATCCGTGCCCAACGACGCCATCGAACGTGCACGCAAACGTGGCTCCGGCGAAGAAACCGGAGGTGCAGACTGGCAAACCATCATGTACGAAGGCTACGGCCCCAACGGAGTCGCCGTGCTTATCGAATGCCTCACCGATAACCGAAACCGTGCCGCAACCGAAGTCCGCACCGCAATGACCAAAAACGGCGGCAGCATGGCGGAATCCGGCGCCGTGAGCTACATGTTCACCCGCAAAGGCGTGGTGCTAGTAGCGGTCGGTGACTTAACCGAAGACGACGTATTATTGGCAGTCCTTGATGCTGGGGCAGAAGAAGTCAACACCATCGGCGAAAAATTCGAAATCGTATGCGCGCCGGGAGACCTGACCGCAGTTAAAGAAGCCCTCGCCGATGCGGGCATCGAAGTAGAAGATTCTGACTCGGATTTCCGTGCTTCGGTGGAGGTGGCACTAGAAGCCGCTGACGCGAAGAAGATTTTTAAACTCATCGACGTGTTGGAAGACTCCGATGACGTTCAAAACGTCTACACCAACATGGATTTATCCGATGAGGTTATTGCAGAGCTGAACGCAGAATAATACTCGTCGGCTCGCAGTGCATCCAGGTGGTGGGTGCGTGGCCAGATTGTGCAGCAGTGATTTTAAAAAAGACGGTGGTTAGTAGCAATACGACCACCGTCTTTATATTTGATGGCTGGTTTTCTGGCGGTGTCTTGCTCAGCTGTTAGCACCGATGTGCTACATTCCTCACTGGCATGACAATAGAGCTACTGGCAAACGTGGAAGTAGCGTGGTGGGCGCTGGGTGCATGGTACTATATTAGAAATAACGTTCGATGTCCGAATGATTGTCCTGCGGTTACGTGCCAGAGCATAGAGCGTCACCAATGTTTAGTTACGGTGAGTCTTTTCGTTCGGATGCGTGTATATGGTTGCTGTCTGCGGTTTCTGCCATGTCGAATGCTAGGGAAGGTTGCATATAAGTGTCAGTTGTTTCAATTGAAGGGCTGCGGGTCATGGGAATTGACCCAGGCCTTACACGGTGCGGCCTGTCGGTAATTCAAGCTGGTCGTGGACGTGCAGTTATCCCAGTTGCCGTAGGGGTGGTGCGCACCCCGACAGACGTAGATATTGCTTTTCGGCTGCGGGAGTTAAGCGAGGCGGTCAACGACTGGATGGACTCCTATAAGCCGGATGTGGTTGCAATTGAGCGCGTATTTGAGCGGGGAAACGTCTCCACCGTGATGAATACAGCACATGCGGTTGGGGTTTTGATGCTAGCCGCCGCTCAGCGGGACATTGAGGTTCACTTGTACACGCCCAGCGAAGTGAAAAAGGCAGTCAGTGGCAACGGCCGGGCAGACAAAAAACAAATGACCGCGATGATAACCCGAATCTTGGGGTTGACTGAGCCACCGAAGCCAGCTGACGCTGCCGACGCCCTTGCACTTGCTGTCTGCCATTGCTGGCGGGCGCCACTACTAGCCAAACATCGTGAAACTGAGCGGTTAGCTGTTACACAAGCACGACATATGAACGGAGTTTTGGGGCAAGCCAAACAACTGGCAACGCAATCCCTACGGGCGCAATCGCAGCAGGCGAACAGGGCGCGCGAAGAAGCATTTCGGACTTCCGGCCTCCCGACCAAACGATGATGTCCGCTGGGTATGGATAGACCTATGGTTTATTGCAAAAGCGACATAGAATCGTCGGCAAGCAATGCTTTTCGACGCACCACCATCTAACAATGAGAAAGTAAGGAAATGATTGTTTCACTGCGCGGAACTGTTTTGGACATTCAGTTGCAATACGCGGTCTTAGAATGCAACGGCATTGGCTATAAAGTGCTCGCCACCGCCGGAACGCTGGGTCAGCTGACCCGCGGTGAAGAAGCCTTCCTGCTTACGACGATGGTAGTGCGCGAAGATTCACAAACGTTGTACGGATTTATCGATGATGAATCCCGTGAGATGTTTAGTCTGCTACAGACCGTGTCCGGACTCGGTCCAAAACTAGCGTTGGCAGCGCAATCGGTGTATTCGGTCCCAGAATTGGTTCATGCAATCACCCATAGCGACGCAAAAACCCTGCAGAAGATTCCAGGTGTAGGTAAGCGCATGGCGGAGCGGATGGTAGTCGACCTGAAAGATAAAGTCTCAGCCTTTGACGCAACTGCAGCGCAGACTGCTGGCGGTGTACCAGCTAATACCTCGGCTGCCCACGTTGCTGTCGCCGCGCAAGTTTTGGAGGCGTTAACCGGATTAGGTTTCACCGAAAAAGTTGCAGAGCCTGTGGTTTCGGCTGTCATCGTGGAGAACCCTGATGCCAACACAAGCGCCGTATTACGTGCGGCGCTAAGCGCTTTGGCTAAAAAATAAGACAAGGACCTTAACACTATGGCGAATGTCGAAAAGACAGAGTTTTCGGTTCCTACACCGCCAGCTCGCAGCGATGATGCCGCAATAAATGCGCATGCCTTGCCGGAGGAAACCGACATCGAAACGACGTTGCGGCCTCGCAGCCTCAATGAGTTTATTGGCCAGCCTAAGGTTCGCGACCAATTGAATTTGGTTTTAACCGGCGCCAAAAACCGCGGCGTCACTCCTGACCATGTCTTATTGTCCGGCCCTCCTGGGCTTGGTAAAACCACGATGGCGATGATTATCGCCTACGAGATGGGAACCAGCTTAAGGATGACCTCGGGCCCAGCTCTGGAACGAGCGGGTGATTTAGCGGCAATGCTGTCGAACCTCATGGAGGGGGACGTACTTTTTATTGACGAAATCCACCGAATGGCACGGCCTGCCGAAGAGATGCTGTACATGGCCATGGAAGACTTTCGGATTGATGTCATAGTGGGCAAAGGTCCCGGAGCCACCTCAATTCCGCTGGAATTGGCACCATTCACACTGGTTGGCGCCACGACACGGTCCGGAATGTTAACCGGGCCGCTGCGCGATCGCTTTGGGTTCACCGCTCAAATGGAATTCTATGCCACTGACGACTTGACGCAGGTGGTAACCCGCGCCGCGAAGATTATTGGGGTACCGATCGATTACGACGCTGCGGTTGAAATCGCTTCTCGCTCACGAGGCACCCCTCGAATCGCGAACCGGTTGCTCCGCCGGGTACGCGATTACGCGGAAGTGCATTCTGACGGGCATATCGACCTTGATGCAGCGCAACAGGCGCTTATCGTCTTTGATGTTGACGAAAAAGGGCTAGATAGGCTGGACCGGGCAGTTCTGGAAGCGTTGGTTGTCAGTCACGGTGGCGGGCCAGTGGGAGTATCCACCTTAGCTATTGCAGTAGGTGAAGAACCGTCGACGGTTGAAGAAGTCTGTGAACCGTACTTGGTGCGTGCGGGAATGATTACCCGAACTGGCCGCGGCCGAGTCGCTACCGCTGCAGCATGGCACCATCTGGGGTTAGAGCCGCCGGAGGGGAGTACAGCACCGCTATTCTCTTAGAGTTTTTGGTGGGGCAATCGTCAAAAGCGGCGGTTTTCTGGCATATTATCAACCATGATTGATTCAGTATTTCTCCTTATAGTGGTGCTTGCCTTGGTGGCGCTTCCAAGCTTCATCATTCAACGGAAACAACGAAAGCACTTAGAAAAGATACGCCAGATCCAAGACTCCGTTGTTATCGGCGATACCATCGTCACGACGGCCGGACTTCATGCGGTGGTTCGGGGTATTTCCGAGGACACTGTTGAATTGGAAATCGCACCCGGCGTTGTTTCTACCTGGGAAAAGTACGCAATTCTCCGCAATATCACGCAGGAACCGGTCGCTAATACGCCAACCTCATAACGAACGCGGGGGACCGCACTAGATGAGGTGCATCGCAATCAAGACCTTTGCAACAGGGGAGGATTGGGGCTTCTTGGTTGCAAAAATAGTGCGGAACTTTCCTGTCACATCGCACTTAAGCTAGCCTATGCCGTAGCATATTTCGTTGTGTGTTTTGAGGTTTTCTTAAGGCATGGAAACACCGTGGCTGTTAGCCTGTGCTAACGGTGACTTAGAAAAGGTGCATTAAATAGTCGAACACCCTCGTGTTCGACCAGTATTTGAGGAGATAGATCATTGGCTTCGCGACTCCGAAGCGGCGGTACCCGATGGGAGACATGGCCGAAGAAAGCTATTGCTTTGTTTATCCTGCTTCTATTAGCGGTATACGCACTTATTTTTTTCACAGGTGACCGTAGTGCCACCCCACGGCTCGGTATCGATTTGCAGGGCGGTACTCGAGTAACTCTTGTGCCGCAAGGCGAAAAACCAACGCCCGATCAACTAAGCCAAGCGCGCACAATTCTGGAAAACCGCGTGAACGGAATGGGCGTTTCCGGAGCCAATGTGGTAATCGACGGGGACACGTTGGTAGTCACAGTTCCGGGCGAAGACACATCGCAAGCCCGGGCAGTCGGACAGACTTCCCAACTGTTCTTCCGGCCAGTAGCTGTACCTGGTGCTGTTGATAATGCAACGGTGGTGCCTGAACTTGAGAAGATGGCAAACCGGTGGGTCGAAGTGGGGGCTATAACCCCAGAGAAAGCACAGGAGCAATTAGATAAAGCGGAAGAACTTTTAGCGGCCACGCCACCTGCACCGGAGGAGGGTGAAAACAAGGAGCAGCCTGCTCCTGAAAAGCCCGAACTAAAGGTGTCTGCATCCGCACCGGCTGAACCAGCCAATTCGATTGAATCGACGCAGCAGCGGGAAAAAGCGCTGGAAGTTCTGAAAGCTGACCGGCAATCTAGCGATCCGGCAGTGCAGTTGGCGGCTTCCACACTGTTAGTATGCGACGACATTCCAGACCCGCTGCAAGGGTCAGACGATCCTGCAAAACCGCTCGTAGCTTGCGATCCTAGCCAAGGGCAGGTGTATGTCTTGGGCGAAGTTCCGTTGCTGCAAGGGCAGACGGATCCGGTCAAGGGCAAGAGGTTAACAGGCGATGAGATTGATACCGGTCGTCCGATCACTGGTGGGTTGAATCCGCACACCAGCCAAATGGAAATCACGTTTGCTTTCAAAGCGGGCAATGGCGATCAGGGGTCGGCTACCTGGGCGGCATTAACGCAACAGTATTTGGAGCAGCAGGTTGCGATCACGTTAGACTCCAAGATTATTTCCGCCCCAGTAATTCGGGCTGCAACTTCGGTGGGTGAAGCGACCTCAATTACCGGCGACTTTAGCCAGGCTGAAGCGACGGAACTTGCGAATAACCTTCGGTACGGTGCCCTTCCGTTGAGCTTTGCTGGCGAAAACGGGGAACAGGGCGGAACCGCCATCACGGTACCGGCTTCCCTTGGTGTTGCATCGCTGAAAGCAGGTTTGATTGCGGGCCTCGTTGGTTTTGCTCTCGTGGCACTCTATTCGCTTTACTTCTATCGGTACTTTGGACTCATCTCCTTATTCTCGCTGATTCTTTCAGGCGTCTTCGTCTATGGCTCTCTCGTCTTACTCGGGCGGTTGATCGGTTATTCACTGGACTTGGCAGGTGTTGCCGGTTTGATCATCGGTATTGGCACCACGGCGGACTCCTTCGTGGTCATTTATGAACGCATCAAGGACGAGGTCCGAAGCGGCCGGACGTTCCGGTCGGCGGTTCCGCATGCATGGGAGCGTGCTAAGTCGACAATCATTACGGGTAACTTCGTCACGCTGATTGCCGCTGTGGTTGTTTATTTCCTTGCTGTTGGTGAAGTCAAGGGATTTGCTTTCACCTTGGGCCTTACGACGGTTTTCGACCTTCTCGTAACATTCCTGCTGACGGCACCGCTTATCATCCTGGCATCGCGTAAGCCATGGACGGCCAAGCCATCTGTCAATGGATTGGCAAAAGTTTTCGCTCTAGCCGAAAAGACAGGAGCTGCTCGGCAATTCCATAACGAGCCTAAACGCGGCTGGGAGTGGAAAAGGGACCAGGCGGAAGCTGAGCCAGAGGTCGAAGATGTGGAACAGCGGTTAGCGCGAACCCACGGGCATTTGATCTCCGATCCGGTTAACTCTGATCAGCCCGAATCTCGACCATCAGAATCGGAAGGGGAGAAATAATGTCTTCCACTAAAACTATGGAAAAGATCTTCACCGGTGAAGGTGGCATTGATTTTGTCGGCAAACGACGGGTTTCCTATTGGGTGACGCTGGCCATCCTCGCAGTGTGCCTACTGAGTATCTTGGTGCGCGGTTTCAATTTTGGTATCGATTTTGAAGGCGGAACTAAGATCAACATGCCAGCGGGTTCGTTAGAAACCGCCGCTGTTTCGGAAACCTTTAAAGACGCCACTGGCGTCGAACCTGTCATTGCGCAGATCGTCGGCTCGGGTGACACCCGGATCTTGGAAATTAACTCCGAGCGGTTAAGCCAAGATCAGATTGATGCAGCACGTGCAGCGATCTTCGAGAAGTATCAGCCGACAGATGCAGACGGAAAGCCCAGCCCTGACGTGATTGGTGATTCCACAGTCAGTGAATCCTGGGGCTCGACCATTACCAACCGCATGTTGATGTCCATGGGCGTATTTTTGCTCGCGGTCTTTGTATACATCGCGCTGCGGCTGCAACGCGAAATGGCCGTTGCTGCTTTAGCCGCGTTGTTTGTGGACCTGTCGTTCATCGCTGGCTTATATGCGTTGATCGGATTCGAAGTAACACCGGCGTCGGTGATCGGTTTGCTGACAGTTTTAGCGTTCTCCTTATATGACACGGTCATTGTTTTTGACAAGGTACGTGAAAATACAGCAGGGTATCTCGGAAATAAACAAATGACCTATGGCGAGCACGCTAACCTGGCAATTAACCAGACGGTCATGCGCTCTATTTCCACCACGGTCATTTCCGTGTTGCCTATCCTCGCCTTGATGGTGATCGCCGTGTGGCTGATGGGAGTAGGCACGCTGAAAGATCTCGCGCTTGTTCAGCTCATAGGCGTGACCTGGGGTACGGTTTCCTCCATTTTCCTGGCGACGCCGTTCTTGGTGTCCCTGAAGAATCTCAGCAAGGAAACAAAGCAGCATAACGCTGAAGTTGCTGCATTCCGTTCCGGAGGCGATACACCTCAGGACAGCGCCGTTGAGGCTAAACGCCGGGTCTCAGGTTTTGAGCGCCCAGCTGATTCCCGGCCTAGCGGGCAGGGGCCAAGCTCCACTGGCACTAGCTGGCGGCCGAATCGACAATCGTAATCTTTTACGTAAAGCCGCATCAGATTCTCCATGTTAAAGCAGGCATAGGATCTGATGCGGTTTTCTTATTGCTGAATTCCAAAGTTGAAAGTTGAGGTTGAGAGATTTAGCGATACAATCAATGAGGTAAATAACATCCTGATAACAAAATGAGGAGTCCTGGACACTATGACTCAATCGCGATTGCTGCACGCCACGGCGAAGCCAATACGAAAAAGCGTGCAACGACTTTTTTCGCGGAAACTACGCACAGGCGCGATGAGTGCTATGTTGGGAATCTCATTAACACTGACAAGCTGTGGATTCGGTTCCAACTCCGACGATGCGAATTCACATGACTACTTCGGCTATGCCATTGATGATTATTTGATTACGACGAATGTCTCGACAACCGTCGGCTTCTCCAGCAATGCCCACCAATTGGTGGGGCGGTTGTATCCGGGCGTCTATGTTAACGGTCCGAAGGGGCAACGTATTCCTAACTCGGATCTCGTTCAAGTGCGTGCCTTGCCAGGTGCTCAACAGCGAGTGGAATATCGGATTTCCGATAAAGCGGTGTATTCGGATGGCCAGCCGATAACGTGCGACTCGTTTCTATTGGCATTCGTTGCGGCTTCGGCTCGGCCGCTGTTCGATTCATACATTCCGCTGATGGATCAAGTCGAACGGGTTGACTGCACCCCTGGTTCTAAACTAGCCACCGTGGTCTTTAAAGAAGATTACGGTGACCGTTGGCGGTTCCTGTTCAGCGGCGGAAGTTTGCTACCTGCACACGCGATAGCAGCGAAGCTTAACTTAAGCCTTGAAGCATTCAATCAAGCGTTGCAGACTTACGACGCTAACCTCCTGCCGGATATTGCCCAAGTATGGAATACCGGTTTCGACCTTCAGACGTTTGATCCGCAATTGCAGGTAAGCTCGGGTCCATTTTTCATCGAATCGGTAGGTGCGCAAGGGGAGGTCACCTTAAGCCGCAACGATAAGTACTACGGCGAAAAACCGGTGCTTGATAAGCTCGTTGTTTGGCCGAAAGGCACTGATCTACAAAAGTTAGCCACTGAAGGCAATCTGCAGATTGCCGAAGTCGATAGTGTTGCCGAAACAAAATGGATCGACCGCAATGATCCGGAAAACATTTACGATATTGAAGCTACAGCCGGGGTTTTAACGGATCATTTGATTCTGGGCTCGGCTGGGGTTTTTGAATCGAAGGAGAGCCGACAAGCGTTCGCGGCATGTGTGGACCAAGCCGCCGTCGCCCGGGCGTCGTCGAAAAGCTCAGGCGTGACCGTGGACCCTGTGGCGACTCGAACAATCCGTGCCCGCGACAGCATCAATCAACATCTTTCCGACATCACAGATCCGCGGTTGGGACTTGATTTTGATGCCGCGCGCAAGCTGGAGGGCAAGACAGTTCGGATCGGATACTTTGCGCCTGATGCCCGAAAGGCTGCGATGGTGGAATCTATCCGCAGTTCCTGCGCGGAGGCCGGAATCACCGTGGAAGATGTATCGGCTGATTTTGCCTCCATCGGTAACCTGCCGCGGACGTTTGAAAATAGCTACGGCACGACCTTTACTACGGATGGCGGCGCCGATGCGATGCTGCAGGCACTGGATCCGCAATACAGCTTCGACGCCGTTCAACACGTGTCAAACGACATTGACGCTGTTCGGAGCGCGGAGGCCGCCAGCTGGGACGAAGTGGAAACAATCCCATTGGCAAGTCAACCTCGGGTGTTTATTGTTGATCGATCAGTGAAAAATGTTGTTCACAATACTGATTTATACGGAATCGGTTGGAACCTCGATCGGTGGGGAGAAGACGTAATCCACAATTAATCACTTATTTTTCCGGGGGCAATACCAACCGAAAATTTGGTGTCGCCTGTCAAGAACAAATACCTTTATGAGGGAGAACTGCTCCACCACTTGTCCCTCGGTTTCTAACGAAAGCGCTTTTTATTCATGTCTGTTAGTACTTACTGCGACGCTCGTGAGGCACTGCGTATTAAAACTCGCTTTGTGCCAGGTTTCCCGGTAGAAGGGATTATTTTCGAAGATCTCACGCCAGTATTGGCAGACGCCGAGGCATTTCAATTGCTTGTCGACGAACTAGCCGCCGCAGCACAAGAGATGGGTGCCGAAATGATCGGCGGGCTCGATGCACGTGGCTTCCTTCTCGGTTCTGCGGTCGCTTACAAATTGGGCCTCGGGATTTTAGCCATTCGCAAGCGTGGCAAGTTACCGCCGCCGGTGCATACCAAAGAATACGAGTTGGAATATGGAACCGCAGCATTAGAGCTTCCGGCAAGCGGCATCGACTTACAGGGCGTGAAAGTTGTGCTTATCGACGACGTCCTGGCAACAGGCGGTACGTTAGTCGCAGCAAGGGATCTTATTTGTCAGCTTGGTGGGGAAGTAGCCGGGTACGGTGTGGTGCTTGAAGTCGCAAACTTGAACGGTCGGCAAAAACTACAGGGCGCGCCCGTTTTTGTCGTCAATGACGCCGAAGCTTCGTGATGCTGTTCCTTTAGGCAATGCCCTCCTTCTAAAGGGAAGCTCCTTACACGGTTTGGCTTCCCATACGAAGCGATTTTTCCTTGCGTGATTCGGGTAACGGCTGCATCCGCTTGTAGAAAGCTTTAAAATTAAAATTTACCTTCCTTTTGAAAGGCGTGACCATGACACAGCAGCGAACGATGAAACAGTCGAGCACTATGCGTAGCATGTCCGCACGCCTAGCCCGGAGCCTGACCGGAAACCGGGGGAAGATCAACCCGGTGCTGGAACCGCTATTGAGTATCCACAGGGAGTTCCACCCGAAAGCGGATGTGGACGCGCTTTCGCGGGCTTACGATACCGCTGAGCGGCTGCATAAGGGAGTTTTCCGCAAGTCTGGTGATCCGTACATCACCCATCCGCTCGCCGTGGCAACTATCGCTGCCGAAATCGGCATGGATACCACAACGCTTATTGCCGCTCTGTTGCACGATACCGTGGAAGACTGCGACTATAGCCTGGAGGAATTGACGAAAGACTTCGGCGAGGAAGTCGCCCGGCTTGTCGACGGCGTGACAAAGCTGGACAAAGTCGCATTAGGGGCGGCCGCTGAGGCCGAGACGATTCGCAAAATGATCGTGGCCATGGCACACGATCCCCGCGTTCTGGTGATCAAAGTTGCCGACCGGCTTCACAATATGCGCACCATGCGGTTCTTGCCGCCGGAGAAACAAGCCAAGAAAGCACGACAAACCTTAGAGGTTATTGCCCCACTTGCGCACCGGTTGGGTATGGCCAGCGTGAAATGGGAATTAGAAGATTTGTCATTTGCGATCTTATATCCCAAAAAATACGACGAAGTGGTTCGATTAGTTGCTGACCGGGCACCGTCACGGGATCGGTATTTGAAAGAGATCACGGCAATTCTGCAACAAGGTTTGAAGGAAAACAACATTGATGCAGAAGTTATGGGACGACCAAAACACTATTGGTCGATCTATCAAAAGATGATCGTTCGGGGCAAAGACTTCGACGAGATCTTCGACCTCGTGGGGATCAGAATCCTAGTCGATAGTCTCAATAACTGTTACGCCGCTATCGGTGTTGTGCACTCACTGTTTGCTGCGATGCCCGGGCGGTTTAAAGACTATATTTCCTCACCGAAGTTCGGTGTGTACCAGTCGCTACACACCACAGTGATGGGTGACGGTGGCAAACCACTGGAAGTCCAGGTTCGCACCCATGAAATGCACTTCAACGCTGAATACGGCATCGCCGCGCACTGGCGTTATAAAGAGACCAAAGGTAGCCACAGCGGCGAACAGGCTGAGGTCGATCAAATGGCCTGGATGCGCCAGCTTCTTGATTGGCAAAAAGAGGCCGCCGATCCCAACGAATTTCTTGATTCGCTGCGGTACGACTTAACCAGTAAACAGATTTTCGTCTTTACCCCGAAAGGCGACGTGGTTAATCTACCGATGGACGCCACCCCAATCGACTTCGCCTACGCGGTTCACACGGAGGTTGGACACCGCTGTATCGGTGCGAAAATCAATGGCAAGCTCGTTGCTTTAGAATCAACGCTCAAATCGGGTGACCGGGTGGAAATCTTTACATCCAAAGACCCCAATGCCGGACCGTCTCGGGATTGGCAGGAATTTGTGCGTTCTCCCCGTGCCAAGGCCAAAATACGGCAGTGGTTTGCAAAAGAACGGCGGGAAGAATACCTCGAAGCTGGACGCGACGCCTTAGCCGCTGAAGTACAACGGGGTGGATTGCCGATTCACCGGCTGTTTACCGCACAATCAATGAAGGCGGTCGCCGCCGAACTGCACTACGCGGACGTTGATGCCTTGTACACTGCAATCGGCTCCGGTTCCGTATCAGCTGCGCATGTTGCCAATCGCCTGATGGCTGCTTTCGGTGATGCCGATGACGCGGCTGACACTCTTGTTGCCCGTACACCGTTTAGCGAACTGGTTAATGCCAAGCACAAGGCAGTGGCGGATGGAACCGGGGTGCTAGTCGAGGGCAGCCCTGATGTGATGGCGAAGCTGGCTAAATGCTGCATGCCAGTACCAGGCGATGCGATCTTTGGCTTTGTAACCCGTGGTGGTGGGGTGTCGGTGCACAGAACCGACTGCACCAATTCGGAGAAACTTGCCGAAGAACCGGAACGGATGATTAATGTTTCGTGGGCTTCAGAAGGACATGGTTCGGTATTCCAAGCCACCTTGCAGCTTGAGGCCTTGGATCGCAATGGCCTGTTGATGGAACTCACCCGGGTGATAAACGAACAACAAGTATCCGTGGTAGCTATGAATTCCCATTGCTCGGAAGACCATGTCGCCACCGTGCGCTTTACGTTTACCGTTTCCGACACGAAGCAATTGGGGTCGCTGATGACCCAGTTGCGCAATACTGAAGGGGTTTTTGACGTTTACCGGGTGACCTCTGGTGGGTAAAACAAAGGCGGTACCAAGTTCTGGCACCGCCTTTGAGTTCTGGCTAATCTCTGTTTAATTCAGGCTATTAACCTTTGAGATCAAGGTGACCAAGCCGGTCAAGGTCGTGATTACGACTGATACCAATTTGATCCATGACAAGATGGTATCCGTCTTGGATTCTGGCTTGTCCTCGCCGGATGTGTCAGAATCAGAAGTGCTGTCATCAGACTTCTTGTAACCGAAGATCCCCCGAATGGTATCGAGCACGTTTGAGGTGGAAGAACCAGTGCTTTCCTTCTTGGAATCACCAGGCTTTTCCGTTGCGGTGGTGTTCGCTGCCGTCTTGTCCGAGTCGGTTTCGACGGAAACTACTTCATCGGTGGTGGTTGTGGTCTCGGTGACAGCCTCAGTGGTGGTGGTTTCCTGTGCGTGTACCGGGGAGATAGTGCCACTGAATACAACAGCGCTTGCTGTTGCCATCGCAATCAGGCTTTTCTTTAGCTTCATGTGGTGGGATGTCCTTATTCGAAAGAATGACGTAAATACATGCGTGATCCTACAACAAACGCCTCCCGCGGGGGAGGCGATTGGAAGAAAACACATGTAACGAATTACTTGTTGAACAGGTTAGGAACCTTGGAAACGAAGGTCAGAACGGAGGTCATCACAGTGATGATGGTGCCGATGATAGCGATCCATTCGCCGATGCCCTTGGCGGAAATCTTTCCGTCCTTGTCCCGAGAGCCTTGCTTCAGCTGCTCACCGAAAGAAAGGTTTTCATTGCACTTGCGGATTTCCTCTTTGTTTCCCTCGTGCTTCTTTTCGCAACTTTCGGATGCGGAAGAGCTGCTCGAGGAGCTGCCGGAACCGCTCTGGGAGTCATTTTCCTGTGCAATCGCTGGGCTGAATGCAGAAACGGAAACTGCTGCTGCGGTGGTTAGTGCGAGGACTGCTTTGCGGGAGAAAAGCTTCATGAATTTTCCTTATGTTTGAATCTTTAGGAACAAGCCTGCGACTACTATAACGAAAGAGCTGGACATTTGCAAGGAAAACAATGGGATTTTCCTGTGTGTCGTCTTTGTCACTTCCGTTTTCTTTCATTGAACCTCGTGGCTAAAGACAGATTTCGACATAATCCGTAGCCCAGTCACGTTTAGGTGTTCAGTATTTGAAGAACCAAGGGCGCAATGAAAGTAGAAGGGTAAGCGATGTTCTTATTTATTGAATTGGGTGAAGGTGTTGCCTGCCAGGGAGAAAGCATTGGTGATGGTTCGGATGATGGTATCAATTAGATTGATCCATTCCTTCGTTTTGGTGGCACTTAAAAGTCCGTTTTCATCGGTGGAAAGCGATGACATGCCGATGAGAACGTCACCAAACGAGGTGCCACCCTCGGTGGTTTCTTCCTGGGCCATGGCTGGGGTTGCGGTAGCAATGGTAACCGCAGCAACGGTTGCCACAAGAGAATTGCGGAGAATGCGCTTCATACTTGTCTTCTTTCGAAACGGTGGGTGTAGATCGTCGGAAGCCCTTGAGGGAATCCGGGTTTTGTCGATCCAAACCGCAGTCGGCAAATAGGCTGAGGCCTTCGGATCGCTACCAACAAGATAGGCTTTATTGCCGTTGCTGGCAAGAAGCTTGAGGGCTTCATTTAATATCAACTGAGTTGATGGGCTAAATGTTACATTGAGTTAACAGAAATATAAATATAAACGAAGAAAAAGCTTGAAATAATGAGTTAAAAGTGAGCATTTACCCCTTATTGGGTGGGGTGGAGATGTGAAATATTGCGCAAGGCTGGGTCATGTAAATTGCAAAACTAGGTCGTAAAAAGAAAAAATGCCACGAAAGCCGGAATTGGGCGAGCGTGGCATTTTTCTTAAGTTGTGTGAATTTTAGCTAACCGAAGCAGATTCAATCTTAATTTCTTCGGCCGGGCTGCCATCCTCATTGCCTTCCTTGGTGCCAGCGGCTGCGATTTCGTCCAGAACCTTAAGTCCAGATTCGGAAATCTTGCCGAAGTAGGTGTAGTTCGGCTCAAGAGGCGAATCACCGTAGTTGAGGAAGAACTGTGAACCGTTGGTATCGGCACCTGCATTAGCCATAGCGATGGTGCCTCGTGGGTAAACCACAGGAGCCAGTTTTTCGGCGTCGGAGGCTTCATCGGTTGGGAACTCGTTAGCAAACTGGAAACCAGGACCACCTGCGCCTGTACCTGATGGATCGCCACATTGGAGAACCTTGATACCGGAAGTGGTTAAGCGGTGGCACACGCTGTCGTTGTAGTAACCCTCGGAAGCAAGGTGCGTGATTGCGTTGACCGTACAAGGTGATACGGCGCGATCAAGCTCTAATTCGATGGCTCCCTTGTTTGTTTGCAAGGTTACTTTCGCGGTGCCAGAAGTAGAGACATTCTCAGTAGGAGGGAGCGAGACCTTCTTAGCTGCTTCCGACCCATCCTCGTTGTATGCACAGGTGACTGTCTCTGGCAGCGGATTTTTGCGGCTGAGGCTCAGCGGAGTGAGGTTCTGTTCCGGCAAAGCTTCAGTCGATGTGGGTTCAGCAGAGGCTTCGATTGATTCTTCGCTTCCGTTGTATTTGGTTGCGAAAACGATGCCGACGACGATCACCACGATTGCCAATGCTGCTGACACAATGACGCCGAGTGGCTTCATCTTTTCGGAACGATCGCGGCTATTGATTTCCTTCTCCAGGCTTCTCATTGCCTCTTGACGGCGTTGCTTGTTGTCGCTCAACCTAATTTCCTCACTTTGAATGTGCGTCTACGATAACGTCGCTCCAACGATATGCGGAACGAGAACCAGCGACCATTCTAACCCTTAGAAAAACCAAATAGACAAAGCTCGCCGAAAGAACGGGCGAATGAAGACGCGCCAGTGGTTGTGTTTGGTCGGGGATGGGAGCAACTTTTAGCGTCGAAAAGCGAATCCACAACTAGCAGTTGTGGTTTTCTGGGACGTCGTTTCGTTAAAAGGGGGTTCTAAAAGCCATGGTCACGGTCATTAACGGTGTCTTGTGTGGCCGTGCTGTGCATGTAAGTGTGGCGGACGTCGGAAAAAGTACTTAAGGTATGGGCATGGCTAAAACTCATTTCAAAGGCACCCCAGTGGACACTGCTGGCGAATTGCCGACCGTAGGTAGCAAGGTCCCATCGTTTACCGTCGTAGGAACGGATTTGGCAGACATCACCGAAGGATCATTTGCTGGCAAACGCATTGTCCTCAATATTTTCCCATCAATCGACACTGGTGTTTGCGCACAGTCGGTTCGACGTTTCAACGAAGAAGTTTCTCGGTTGGAGAACGCCAATGTGGTGTGTGTCTCCGCGGATTTGCCGTTTGCCTTGGACCGGTTCTGCGGCGCGGAGGGAATCGAAAACGTTACTGCGGCTTCGTCGTTCCGCTCCAGCTTTGGCTCCGACTTCGGCGTGACTTTAACGGAATCGCCACTGGCCGGTTTGCTGGCACGTGCGGTCATCGTTGTGGACGAAGACGGCACAGTTATTCATTCCCAGCTGGTCAATGAGATCGGTCACGAACCAGATTACGATGCTGCTATCGCAGCACTGAGCTAAGTCCTGAAAGACGAGCGCCCAGCCGATTGCTCAGTCGGCTGGGTTTTTCTTTGTCTGGGGTAGGGTAAAGCCCATGGAGATTTTCGGTTTCCCCGCGGGGCCTTATCAAACTAATTGTTTTGTCGCTGTTCATGATTCAAAAGCAACGGTCATCGACCCAGGTATGCATGCCGCGAAGCAATTGGTGGAGTACTTTACAGAAAATGGTATTGAGCTCGAACAAATCGTCCTTACTCACGGACATATCGACCACACGCGTGATGCGGGCACTCTTGCGGCGCGTTATGGGGTTCCAGTTTATATCCATCAAGCAGATGCATTTATGTTGGAATGCGGGGAAGGGGTGTCCCGCGAATCACAGATCCTATTCGATGCGGAAAACATGACCCCGATCAAGGATCTTCGGTTCTTTTCGGATGAAGATCGGATTGAGATCGGCGGTGAAGAATTCGTCGTAAAGCATGCGCCAGGGCATTCCCCAGGGTGCGTGATGATTGCGGGAGAGGAAATCGTATTCAGCGGAGACGTGCTTTTTCAAGGCTCAATTGGGCGGACCGATCTCCCGCATTCCTCGCATTCTGACATGATGAAGTCGCTGCAGAAGCAGGTCATGGGCTTATCCGATGATCTCCAGGTGCTGCCGGGGCACGGTCCGATGACGACAGTGCGGGCTGAGAAACGCGGCAACCCATTTTTGGCGGACTTTGCCTAACCGATACTGGTATTACCAGGCCTCCGCCTACTAAGGTATTAGAGCGTGACTGACAAGAAGCTTTCTAAAATAACGGCACCCAAGGGCGTGCCGGACTATATCCCGCCAGTATCCGCCGAGTTCATTAACATTCGGGATACATTTGCGCATCAGGCTCGGTTGGCGGGATACGACCATATTGAGCTTCCTGTCTTCGAAGAAACTGCGCTGTTTGCCCGTGGTGTTGGTGAATCCACCGACGTTGTTTCCAAGGAAATGTACTCCTTCGCCGATCGTGGTGATCGCATGGTTACGCTGCGCCCAGAAGGCACAGCTGGCGTAATGCGTGCGGTTATCGAACACAACCTGGATCGGGGCCAGTTGCCGGTGAAGTTGTGCTACTACGGGCCGTTTTTCCGCTATGAACGTCCGCAGGCTGGTCGGTACCGGCAATTGCAACAGGTGGGCGTTGAGGCTATAGGTGTCGACGATCCCGCGCTCGACGCTGAGGTAATCGCCCTGGCTGACCGGTGCTTTAGAAGCATCGGGCTTTCGGGGTACCGACTGGAGCTGACATCTTTGGGCGATAGCAGTTGTCGGCCCACCTACCGGGAAAAACTGCAAGAGTTTTTGTTCAAATTACCGCTTGACGACGAAACCCGACGCCGCGCGGAGATAAACCCGCTACGGGTGCTCGACGATAAGCGCCCCGAGGTGAAAGAAATGACAGCGGATGCCCCGCTCATGCTGGACTATCTCTCAGATGAATGCCGAGCTCACTTCGAAACCGTTACTGGTTTATTGGATGATCTAGGGGTCGCCTATGAGGTCAATCCCCGCATGGTCCGGGGCCTGGACTATTACACTAAAACCTGTTTTGAATTCGTACACGACGGTCTTGGCGCACAATCCGGCATCGGCGGCGGCGGTCGTTACGACGGTTTGATGGCTCAATTAGGCGGCCAGGAGCTTTCCGGTATTGGTTTCGGGTTGGGCGTTGACCGCGCATTATTAGCGTTGCAGGCGGAACAAAAATCGGCTTCGGATGGTAGCCGGGTGGACGTATTTGGCGTCGCCTTGGGCAGCGCCGCCAAGCAACGCATGGTCACGCTTGTTGACGCGCTGCGTGCCGCCGGTATCCGTACCGATATGAGTTACGGCGATCGGGGACTGAAAGGCGCGATGAAGGGCGCTGACCGGGCGGGTGCAAAGTTCGCATTAGTTCTTGGCGAAAGCGAACTGGAAACCGGGACGGTTGCGGTGAAGAATTTGCGCGATCACGAGCAAGAAACCATTGCGCTTGAAAGTGCGGTGGAGACCATTTCCGCCTTGATCGACAACGAGGCCTAGTTACCGAATCCGATTAACAGAGTGCGTCGCAGTGGGTTTTGCTTGCGGCGCACTTTTTGGTTTTTTCAACGGCTTGGTGCTGGATCTAGCTGCCATGTGAAAGCACAAACTCCCGCGCATAAGGTAGCGTGAAATCTACTTTGCCGCGAACCGGCGGGTATATTAATTCGCGGCTGATCAGCTTGGCGCGCACCTGCGAGGCAACATTTGCCTTTAATCCCATCCGATTGGCTATCTCCGCGGTGCTGGCAGGTTCCGGACCTAACATAGCCATGTGGTGCAGGAACTCCTGCTCGCGTTCGCTTAGCCCAAGAAACGCTGGGCGATGGACTTGTTGCTCCATCCGGTAGATGACGTCCGCTGTGATGGTTTCGATGGTGGCAACATCGACCGTGTCTTTGTGGTCAATTTCTGCTTGTGCCCACGATAGGGAACCGACAGTTTGAATCAGGTAGGGATATCCTTTGGTGATCTCCGTAGCCAGTGACAGCGCGTCGGGATCGAACTGTTTTTGTCCTTCCGCCATGGTTTCTTCCAACGTTGCGGCTGCGGATTTGGCATCGACCATTCCTAATTCGATGTATTCGGCGCGCCGAAGAAAGGTCATGCCTTCGTGGGTGAGTAAATCATTGATTCCCGCGGCGAGCCCGGCCCCGGCGAATGCGATATTAAGATCGTCGCGTCGTAAATCCTGAATGGTAGTAGCCAATTCTCGCATTTGTTCGGTCGGTACGGATTGCACCTCGTCAATGGTGATAAAGACTCCTTCGACGGCAGTCAATAGTGCACGCAACATCGTATTGAGCGTGGGAACCGGAGCCGCTGCGGCAGAAATATCGAAGTCTATTCCGCCGACACCTGCTATGGAGATGCCACTGATGGTGCGTTTTGTGCCGTCACTTCGTTTGGTCTTTCCATCGCCGGGGTCTTGAAGTGCAGTGACGGCGGCGGGAATGACGGTCTCCATCAGGTGGGTAATCATGGTGGGGCGAGGGTCTGCCCGTAACACGATCCAGCCGTATTGCGTTGCTATGTCTTCAAATTCATTAAGCAAAACAGTTTTACCGATACCGCGCGGACCGGATACGAGTGATACACGGATCGGGTTGCCTGGTTCAAACAAGCTGAGTTGAAAAGAGCGAATCCAGTTATCGCGACCTGCTAGGTACAGCGGCGACATCCCGAAACTGGGGCGGAATTGATTACGCGCTTGGGGCTTCTCAGCATTGCGGCGTGTTGATGGATTCTTGCGTGCTGCATTCATAGTTATTGTCGCTTTTCCTGGCCGGTGGTGTGTTGATGGCTTAACTGTCACCGCCATCGTACCCGGCTCAGACCGAAGAATCGATAGATATTATAGAAAACGTAAATTTTGTAGAAAATATAGAAAGTTTAAAACCACCGAAACACCATCAATGCCGCCATAACCGTGGGGCTAACCGTGGGGCTGGTACGGTCGACGCGGGGCTCGACCGGGCGCTTGATGGGCGTCGACAAGCGGCTGCGTTAGGCGCGGGAAAGCTTCTCCACCAATAGCGCGACGTCGGAACCAGTCACGATCCGCAGCGGTTTCTGATGCGGTTTACCGGATTCGTTAATGATTATGGCACTTGGCAGGTGCCCATCAAGCGGTGTGGTCATGGCTGTTATAACTGCGGTTGGGGTGGCGTTGCGGCCTAGGAAAACGCATGATTTTCGGCTGATAGCCATGACTTCAGAGCGCAGAAGCTCGTCGATGGTGTCGTTAGTATCGATGGTTATCAGGGAGTCTGTCCGGGGACGAGTTGCAATCCATCGCACCACGTCTTGATCCTGCACAACCGTGATAAATGAGCCTTCGGAATACACCGGGTACTTTCCGTGGCGGGCGCGGAGAAGTTCACCAAAAGTCGTGGAAGGAGAGTATGTTGCCACTCGTTGTCCGCCCAATACCTGCAGTGCCGTTGCCGGATGTAGTAGCTGGTCGCGGATCTTTTCAATGCGCCGAAGCGTATCGACATTCGGCTCGGCGATTGGCTGGAAATTTTCGTCGTATTCACCATGTGAAATGGCGTTGCGCAGCTCAGCGTACTCCAGCAACGTTTCCGCTTCCTGCGAACCAAGGATGCGAATGCGCTCGGCATCACGAACCATTCTGCTAAAGCTATCGCTGTGTCGGGCGCTGAGCCGATGCCGGAGATGCCGCTCGATGTCGTTAAAGGCTGCGAGGAACGGGAACGCGCGGTGATGGTTAAGATCGACGTCCATACCGCCAATAGTAGTGAGCCGATCTGGCTCATGACAGCAGCGAGTGATGTGACAATCACCGATTTGCGTTACTTAATCAGCGAACACATTTCGTTGGCGGCGCGATCAATGCGCTCTAGTAGAAGCGGCCAGGCCTCAGGGGTTCGATCGGCAGGAGTAACCAAGATGCCAGTTGGGACTATGCGGGCTTTGAAGAAAGAGAACAACGGCCGGATCGCGTATTCAATGACGAGTGCGTGCCGTTGCGAACCCGCGTTAGCAGCAAGGATAACTGGCGTGTTCTTGAGTGATTCCATGGGGATTGCGTCGAAAAACAGCTTAAATATCCCGGAGTAGGAAGCCTGAAAAACGGGAGTGACCACGATTAATGCATCGGACTCGGTGACCGTGTCGATGGTTTGTTCAAGCTGCGGGGTACAAATTCCGCCCGTCGTCATGAAATCTATAAGATCGTGGCCTAAATCCTTGATCTCAATAACTTTTAGTTCCATGTCATCACGCGCGGAAAGGATAGGGGCAGCGATTAATTGCCCCAGTTCCACGGAAGAAGAAGGCGATGCAAGCCCAGCCGAAATAATAGTTAATGTAGCCATAACACTTCACACGATAACTTAAAATCTTTAAAAACAAACAGAAATTGGCCTTCAACTTTATTTCCGCTGATAAAAGTAGGGGCAAGGGGGTGTTATTTTTACCAAAAAGGGGGACTCAAATGTGCAAAAACTTAAAAAGCTAATTAGCTAATGCTGAAATTATAAATAGAAGTTTCACGATGTTGGCACACATTGCAAAACGTGACAAACGTGGATGAATGGCGAAGAATGGGGCAATAATGTCCGTTTTGTTCGCGGGGCAATTAACGTTTTCCCGCTTATTCACCCCTCATCACAATTGATGAACCTTAATACGAAACGCGAAAAAGCAAAGAAAGAATATGGATACTGTAGAAACCCCAACTGAAGTTTCGATGTGCATCAAGGCAACCGGGCTTGAGGTCATCTCCGGTGTGCAGTTTCCCGATATCGAAGTTCCGACCGTTGGTTTGACGCTTATCCACACCGATCGGGAACAAGCAGCAACTACTCTCAGCATGACACTGTGCGGAAGAATGAAAGAAGCCTCAGGTTCGGTGATTGTATGTGGTGCAGATGGCAAGGAATTTCACTCTCCAAAACAACGTTTTCTGCACACAGCTATAGCCGGAGTACCAGAAATAGACTCCCTCGAACGTCTGGTGCCGGTACGGACCGTCATTAGAGAACAAGCTGCGTGGCATGAAAAATGGTGGAAACCAACCCCGCGAAACATCGATACCATTGCCTCATACCGCAAGGCAGCCGATCTGCTTGGGTTTGATATGGATAATGAAGCCGCCAAGCGCACCCTCGTAGGACAATTAGACCCGTACCGCCGGTTCGTATTGCGAATCGTGTTGGCGATAATGTCGCGGCCGGATGCAGCATTGCTATTGGTCGATGACATCGATCAACTGCGTAGCCTTGAATTGCGCAATAACCTACTGCGTAACTTACGTTCGCTCAGCGCCACCATGCCGGTTGTCGCAATGAGCGTTAACCCGGATACTGATGCCATTTGCCATCATGTAGTCGCGGTGCATAACCATCGAGGAAACGGGGAGGTGGAATAAATGAGCACGTTTCATATCGGCTCGGAGCTGCGGCGATTTTCTCGCGGCAAACTGCCGCCCTTGGCTTTGGCAGTTATCATGCTTCTTCCATTGTTGTTTGGCGGACTCTTCGTTTGGAGCTACTGGGACCCGATCGGGCGACTGAATAACTTGCCTGTCGCGGTGATCAATTCCGATGATGGGGCAGAAGTTAATGGCGAAGAATTGAACGCTGGCGATTTGATCGTCGAAAAGCTACTCGCCTCCGGTGCTGTCGACTTTCACGAAACCACGGTCGAGGAAGCCCAAGAAGGTGTGGCGAACGGAACATACTATTTTGCCATCGAATTTCCGGAAGACTTTTCCCAAGCAGTTTCTAGCGTCAATACCGATAATCCACATCACGCCACGATGAATGCGGTGTTTAACAACACCAATGGATTACTTGGTACCGCTTTGGGCAATCAAGTTGTCAATCAAGTGTTGATGATTGTCAATGAAAATCTAGGCGAGAAACTTGTCGACCAATTGCTTGTCGGCTTCAGCACTATCAAGGACAATCTTGGCAAAGCAGGAGACGGCGCGCAGCAACTCGCTGATGGAGCGCACACCGCAACCGATGGTGCCCAAAAACTCGATGGTGGAGCAGGCACGCTAGCTGACGGCCTGATCACCGCAGACGACGCAGCCCAGCAACTCGCTGACGGGTCTGAAACACTGAGCACAAATCTGAATACTGCAGCTGGGGCCTCGCAATCGCTAGCCGACGGCATGAGCCAATTAAACGCTGCTACTGATCGATTAGGTGCCGGTGCTGGGCAAATCAGTGAAGGGGTAACCAAGCTCACTGGTCCGGCAGCAACGGTGGCCGGTGCACAAGAAGAAGCACTGACCCCGTTGATCAATCTCGCAGCGCAACTGCGATCGTTGAATATTCCGCAGGCAACAGACCTTGCACAGCAAGCAGATGCCATCGTTTGGAATATCCGCAACCAAGGATTGGGTAACGGTGAT
This sequence comes from Corynebacterium sp., assembly GCF_030532965.1. Classification (GTDB taxonomy): domain Bacteria; phylum Actinomycetota; class Actinomycetes; order Mycobacteriales; family Mycobacteriaceae; genus Corynebacterium. The sequence continues at coordinate 116,942 of NZ_JAUNKC010000004.1, read as the reverse complement.
GACGCCATCAGCAAACTCAACCAATTATCTGCTGGCGCGCAAGAATTACACCGGCAGCTAACAGATCCGACAGCCGAATACCGGGCAGGACTAAACAGAGCAACAGACGGCGCTCGTCAGCTATCTGAAGGCGTGCACAAGCTTTCCGACGGGTCCGAGCGGCTGGTCGTTGGCAGCCGAAAGCTGGCAGACGGTACCTCTAAGTTGTCGCAAGGAGCACAGCAATTAACCGTCGGCGCGAACCAACTAGCCAGCGGCATGGTTCGCTTAGACGAAGGCAGTGGCGAACTCGCGCTGAAATTAAACCAAGGTGCGGAACAAGTTCCTGGTTTCGCGGACGGAGCGTCCGCCTCGTTCGCCACTCCGGTTAAAGAACAACAAACCAAAGACGAACTTTCGCTATTTGGTGTGGGACTCGCCCCAATGTTCATCTCCATCGGCCTGTTTATGGGCGCCACCGTAATATTCATGCTGCTGCGCCCATCACAGCGCCGCGCCATCGACTCCGGTGCGGTTCCCATCCGCGGCGTCATGGCATCGTATTTGCCCGCGATCGTGGTGGGCATAGCCCAAGCCACAATTATGTTTTGCGTCCAGCGATTCGCACTGGGGCTACATGCAGTCCACGAATTCGGACTGTGGGCGAGCATGTGCCTGATCTCCGTCGCGTTCATCGCCATAACTCAAGGTTTGAACAATATTTTTGGGGCAACGGTTGGCCGTGTTCTGTGTTTGGGATTAATGACGCTGCAGATAGTGTCCTCCGGCGGGCTTTATCCACCGGAAACCCAGCCTGCTCCGCTTCGGTGGTTCCATACCATTGACCCCATGACCTATTCAGTGAACCTAACGCGAGAAATGATTTTTGGAATTGATGCTGCCTATGACGACCGGGCCATAGAAGCGGCGCTCTTCCTTGTGGTCGTTATGGCGTTATTCTTGACCGCCTCTGGTTTGTCCGCCCGGCGGGATCGCCGTTGGAAGATGAAAGACTTCCGGCCTGAAGTATCTGTTTAGAATGAGGGCATGGATCGTTCCCGAGTCAATGCATTACGCAACCGTGCCGCCGCGTTAATCGACTACATTCCAACCGTCGAAGCGTTAATTGCCACCCTAACGGCAGAACCACTTCCAGCCCGTGTTTCCACGCAAATCGGCTTAATCGACGGTGCGGAATCGGTCCACGTGATAGATCCCGCCATGATAACGTGGCCGCCTGGCCTGTTCGTTCGGGTTGAATGCGCCGATGCCCTCGAATCCCTACAAAAGTTCCTGAACCTGATCGCGCCGCTTGGCCAGCTTTATCGGGCGAGTGAGAAAGCAGGAAGTCTGTTTGGTTCGCTGTTTTCTTCGGCCGCAAATAACGCTGCGGCTCAGGCCGCGGCTGAGGAACTGGAGCTTCGGCTGACGGATCCCGCAATTTCCGAATTAGAAACCGTGGCTAAAGATGTCTTGCACCGGGCGCAGCTTGCCAATAACCTTCAGCTTCGCGGTGTGCACCTTAGCCCAGGCGTCCATGGGCTGCCCGATTCGTATATTTCTGCCGCCCGCAACGCATTGATTGCGGAGCTGGGGTTGGAAAATGCCGTAGGAATTGGGTTTGATACGCTCGATCGGAACTACGTCTATCCGACATTCATGCTGGTGCAACGTATAATCCACGATCCGCTTGCCCAGCCGCAGTTAACCGAAGAAGCCAGGCGGCAATTGCACCAGCTTCAGAGCGAACGAGCCGAACTACTGATGCGGGAATTGCCCGTTGATCATTTAAAAACGGTCACGAACGACCGGCTCCGAACTACCGGATTAGCGGAAATCGGGATTTCGACTGTGCACGATGTTTTGCATACACCGATAACGACGTTGACCCAAGTGTCAGGCATTGGACTCCAGACCGCCAATCGGCTCAAGGCGGCCGCCCAAACGTTGCTTTCGGAAGCACAGGCAGCTGATACCGCCACGATAGGTACCGAAGCGTCACCGGCAGCGAAAAACCTGGTCGGTGTGTTGAAAGTATTTGAACTGACCGATACGTTGACGATCGATCAGAAAAACCGGCGGGAACGCCTGATTCGGTACTTCGCCGAGTTTCCGGAGAACATGAACCCGGCTGGAACTGCCTTGGTTGTAGTGAAAGCAGGGGAGAATTGCTACGGACAGTTTTTGGATGACATTGCGTGGGCAGTCGCGGCACCAGAGTCATTGATGACTCAGGCCACCTCGATACCGGTCGGAGCAGACACCCTGGCGACGGCACGGCAGCTCAGCGAGGATGCGTGGGTGGATTATCTATCCCGACCGGCGCATTATCAGTCGTTGCTCGACGCGCTGCTAGAAAATAGTGCTGCTGCGACGAATCTGGCGGGTCTGGACGAATCCACGATCGAAGCGATCCGCGCTTTACAACTCAACGACGAATTGCTCCACGATCTGTACCTGCGTGGCTATCAGAGCTTCGGTGCCAAATTCGCTTTGGTGCGCAAGAAAACGATTCTGGGCGACGAGATGGGGCTTGGAAAAACCGTGCAAGCTTTGGCTGCGGCAGCCCATCTTTCCGCAGCACAGCCTGCCGCGCGAATTGCGGTGGTTGTTCCTGCGTCATTGATCGTGAACTGGAGTCGCGAAATAACGAAATTCACCAATATTCCCGTCCACATTGGGCACGGTGAAGCGAAAGAAGTGGCTGTTTCTAGCTGGGCGGAAACCGGGGGATTCCTCATAGTCACCTACGATGGTGCCCGCAGTATGGATATCGCCGCGCCAGAGATGGTGATAGTTGACGAGGCGCACTTCGTGAAAAATCCGGGAGCGCTTCGATCCAAAGCGGTCGCAAAACTCATCGAAGAAGCCGACTATGCGCTGCTCATGACCGGTACACCGATGGAAAACCGGTTGAAGGAATTCCGACAACTAGTCCGTTACGTTCAGCCCGAATTGCTGTCAGATAGCCCCGAGGATTCTGCCGAACGTCCCGCACAATTTCGGGTACGGGTGGCACCCGCATACTTGCGACGCAACCAGCAAGACGTGCTCGATGAACTCCCAGAAAAGGTTGAGAACCTTGATTGGGTGACGCTTAGCTCCGCTGACGAAAAGAACTACGCGGCCGCTATCACCGACTCCAACTGGATGCGGGCTCGCCGGGCGGCATTTCAAGCCCAGTCGCCGATGTGTGCCAAGGTCGAACGCATCCGGGAAATCGTCGCCGACGCGGAAACTGAAAATAAGAATGTCTTGATTTTTAGTTACTTCCGCGATGTTTTGGAGCGCTTGCAAGAAGAATTCGCCACTAAATCGGTCGGTGTTATTAACGGTGACGTTCCACCAGCCCAGCGCCAGTTGCTTGTCGACGATCTCGGCGTCGGCGGTAGCGTACTGTTGGCGCAAATCGGTGCCGGTGGTGTGGGACTGAATATTCAAAAGGCCCAGATTGTTGTTTTGGCTGAGGTACAAGTCAAGCCCAGCCTGGAAGATCAAGCAATCGCCCGGGCGCACCGTATGGGACAAACCGAAATCGTGCACGTTCATCGAATCATCGGCGACGACACGGTCGACGAACGGTTACTGGAAATAACCAAAGAAAAACGGCAATTATTTGATCAATACGCGCGCGAATCCGAAGCCGCCGACGTCCACGACGCCGTCGATGTTTCTGAAGCACAGCTTGCCGCAGACATCATCGCAGCCGAACGCAAACGCCTGGGAATCACCGACGACACAGAAACTAACAATGCGGAAGATGCAACGGAATCCGAAACATCCGAATCAGCAACAGCAACAATACCCGCGCAAGAACCAGATTCCACAAACGACAGTAACCAACCAATCCAGTGATTGGGTTGCGACCCAGGGACGTCGACAAGCGGAAACCGCAGTAAAATTGAAAGCCGAAATCAGATAAACGTCCGGCCCACGTTATAAAACGTTGGACCGGACGTTGTGCATCTGACATCAAACGATGGTACCCCTGGGCTACGACAGTGCCTACGACCACTAAAAAGACTTACAGCAAACTTTATAGTGGGCAGCTAGACAGCTGACCAGTTTGATATCCATTGAGGAATGCCTGCTGGCGTTGCTCTGAGGTGCCATGAGTAAATAGGTCTGGGCGAACAGTGCCGCCGGACCGCTTCTGGATATTATCGTCACCCACTGCCCGGGCGGCGTTGATAGCACCTGCTAGTTCTTCCTGGGTAATGGGTTGGAGGAAAGCATTTTCACCCTTATCCGCATAATGCGCCCAAATACCGGCGTAGCAGTCTGCTTGCAATTCAATCTTCACCGCATTGGAATCGGCACCCGGCTCATTGTAATTGGACAAATGGAGCGTTCCCTGCAGTTTCTGGATATGGTGGCCAAATTCGTGCGCCACGATATATTCCTGCGCAAACGGGGTGTTTTTAGCACCAAACTGCGGAAGCTTCTCGAAGAAGGAAACTTCGAAATATGTCGTTTGGTCGCCAGGGCAATAAAACGGGCCAGTGGCAGCAGTTGCCATTCCGCAGCCAGACTGGATGGAGTTATCGAAAATACGGACTCCGGGTGGAACGTACGCGATTCCAGCTTGTTCTGGCAGAATTTTTGCCCAAATGGGATCGAGAGATTCGACCGTAAAAGCTACACGGCAATCGGCTTGTTCATTGGCATCAGCACCTGTCTTACAATCGCGATTAAATCGCGCTGCTTGATCTTCAGCTACATTGTTTTGTTGATTGCCGCCCAAAACATCTGCAATCTGGCTAGGGTCGGCGCCCATGAAATACATGATCCCAGCGAGCAGCAAAATACCTATGCCGCCGCCACCAACGGCCATGCCGCGAGCGCTGCCACTGCGCTGCACGCGATCGCTACGTCTAGTAACATCAGGTCGGAATGTCATAGTTATATATTCTTCCATGAAACGCTGTGACAGTGAAGGATTGACCACCAGTAGCTACCAGCTTTAATGGGACAAGTGATCCGTAGATGGTTGGGTTTAGCACACAGAATGCGCCTTTTCGCCCCGATAACGGTAGACTTCTAGGGTCTGATAACAATCAAATAACCGCACAATCGCCAAGCATTCCTACTTGAGCTAGTGACATAGGGTGAATTGATACAAACCGTAATGAAACTGGTTCTTGGGTTAAGCATGGCTTTCTTGAAAGGATTTGAGGCCAGTGCTGCGCACTCATCTCGCAGGAGAACTTCGTAAGGAGACTGCCGGACAGTCTGTCACCTTAACCGGTTGGGTTTCCCGCCGCCGAGACCACGGCGGTGTTATCTTCATTGATCTGCGTGATTCTTCCGGGATCGCACAGGTTGTTTTCCGCGATAATGCAGTGGCAGAAGAAGCCCACCACCTGCGCAGCGAATTTTGCCTCAAGGTCACCGGAACGGTCGAATTGCGTCCGGCAGGTTCGGAAAACCCCAACCTACCATCCGGCGATGTTGAAGTTAACGTCACCGAACTCGAAGTACTCAACGAGGCTGCCGCGCTGCCGTTCCAAATCGATGATGCCGCCAAAGGCGGTGAAGTTGGCGAAGAAGCCCGTCTGAAGTATCGGTACCTCGACTTGCGCCGACCACACCAAGGCGAGGCCCTGCGGTTGCGCTCTCGCGCCAACCAGGCTGCTCGGAAAGTGCTCGGCAATCATGATTTTGTGGAGATCGAGACACCAACATTGACCCGTTCCACCCCGGAAGGTGCACGTGACTTCTTGGTGCCAGCCCGGCTTAAGCCTGGCTCGTGGTATGCATTGCCGCAGTCCCCACAGCTGTTCAAACAGTTATTGATGGTTGCCGGCATGGAACGTTACTACCAGCTGGCACGTTGTTATCGCGATGAGGACTTCCGGGCGGATCGCCAACCGGAATTCACCCAGCTCGACATCGAGATGAGCTTCGTCGATCAAGACGACGTTATCGCGCTTGCCGAGGAAATCCTGGTGGAATTGTGGAAACTCATCGGATACGAAATAACCACCCCGATTCCTCGGATTACTTACCACGAGGCAATGCGCCGGTTTGGTTCAGATAAACCGGATCTTCGATTCGATATCGAATTGGTCGAGTGCACCGAGTTCTTCAAGGACACTCCGTTTAGGGTATTCCAAAACGAATATGTTGGCGCTGTGGTGATGGCTGGTGGTGCCTCCCAACCACGCCGACAGTTAGATGGTTGGCAAGAATGGGCAAAGCAGCGGGGCGCGAAAGGGCTTGCTTATATTCTGGTGGGCGAAGACGGCGAGCTTTCCGGCCCGGTGGCCAAGAACCTCTCCGATGCTGAGCGTGCCGGAATCGCTGGACACGTTGGTGCGAAACCAGGTGACTGCATCTTCTTCGCCGCAGGCGATACCAAGAGTTCGCGGGCGCTGTTGGGGGCAGCACGAGGTGAAATTGCCAAGAAACTCGACCTCATTAAAGACGGCGACTGGGCGTTTACGTGGGTCGTTGATGCTCCAATGTTTGAGCCGTCGGCAGATGCCACCGCGTCCGGTGACGTTGCTCTTGGGCATTCAGCCTGGACAGCGGTTCACCACGCGTTTACCTCGCCGAAACCAGAGTGCGTTGAAACCTTCGATTCCAACCCGGGCGAAGCGCTCGCATATGCCTACGACATCGTATGCAACGGAAACGAAATTGGTGGTGGTTCGATCCGTATCCACCGCAGGGATATCCAAGAGCGAGTGTTCAAAGTCATGGGTATCACCGAGGAGGAAGCGAACGAGAAATTCGGCTTCTTGCTCGAGGCCTTTGCTTTTGGTGCACCACCGCACGGCGGTATCGCCCTTGGCTGGGATCGAATCGTGTCCTTGCTGGGTGGATTCGACTCCATTCGCGATGTCATCGCCTTCCCGAAGTCCGGCGGTGGTGTCGACCCATTGACCGATGCACCAGCGCCAATTCCGTTAGAGCAGCGTCGCGAAACTGGCGTGGATTTCAAACCTAAGAAATCCGAAGCCAAGTAGCTATTAATTTCCGGCGTTACTGAACCTACAATTCGGTAACGCTTAACAGTTTGGGCCTACACGGTAGCCATACCTAACGTAGGCTTAACGCTAGAACCAGCTAGCAGCTTTTTGGCGAAATGCTAGCTAGTTTTCTTCTATTCACTTATGTACTTCGAGGTGAAACGCTCAGATGAACAGCCCAAGCCCAGAGCTAATTCGTGACATTGTGATTACTGCAGAAGGGTTGTTATCGCAACGATTCGGCGGCAATCAGTCGTTAACGGAAGTCAAGGAATTAAGCGGATCTGGAAATGCTGTTGTCTTGCGTGCGAAAGTGGCGCCATCGCCGTTTTTGCAGCAACGGTCTGTCGTTTTGAAATACGTTCCCGGTGCCGGGAATATCGGCGATGAGGCCAATCTCATTCGGGAGATCGTCGCTTATCAATTCACCACCAGCCTGCAAGAAGATGTCAGGCCCGGTCCGGTATTGCTGACTCACGACGTCGAGAAGAAGCTTTTAGTCATCACTGATGCTGGCGATGGTGACACATTCGCAGAGCTTTTGATGCGATCATCTCAATCTAACCGCATTGAGATTCTGCGTGCCTTGGGGAAAGCAATCGGTAAAATGCACGCCAGCACTGCGGCTAAAGAGCAGGATTTTAAGATTTTGCTCGGACGAATGCTGGCTAAGCACCCGCGGATTAAAGAAGTGCATCGGGTTCGGGAGCAAATGCCGGTGGCGGCAATCACCATCGGTGAACGGCTTGTGCGCGCCGCTGGAATAGAAATCCCCGATGAGGTGATTAATTTTGCAACTGAGGCTGCCCGCAGGCTGAGCTCCGGACACCACCGGGCATTTACCCCGTTTGATCTGACCCCCGAGAACGTGATTGTTTCTGATCGTACCCATTTTCTGGATTACGAATGGGCAGGGTTTAGGGACGCAGCTTTTGATGTCGCGTGCGTGGTGGCTGGGTTCCCCCAGAATCTTTCTACGCGTCCAATCTCCGATGAAGAAGCGGATGTTTTCATAGATTCCTGGGTGCGGGAAGTGAACACTATGTGGCCGAACGTCAATAATCGGGAGCGGTTAAACGCCCGGATCGTGGCCGCAATGATTGGTTGGTCGTTCTCCTCGGTTGCATTGATGCATTTCGACATCAATGATCCGGAAATACTAGAAATGATCCTGCCAAACGGTAAAGCCATCGATGTGAACGAAGAGATGATTGCACAGCTGGTGGAATCTGCCTCGCCGTGGGCTATCGACTTGCTCAGCGGCACACCGGTGGAACCAGAAGACGACATGCGGCTCATCCGGCTAGATCTCTACGAAACCTTCGAGGCATTAGAGCGGTTCGCCGCCCGTGGCAATAACCCAAGCTTTGGGCCGATCGCAGCGTTCGCGCGTGAAGTGGTTTCCCGACTCACTGTCCAAGAACGGTAATTATCGTGGCCGAAACGCTTTTCGACGCACCCCAGGGCGGTGACGGTGACGGAAAAGAATTCTTCACCGTGGGCTCCCACGCGCCGTTGGCGGCGCGAATGCGGCCGAGAAGTTTGGAAGAAGTTGCTGGTCAAGAACACCTTTTAGCGCCCGGCAAACCGCTTCGTCGGCTCATTGAAGGTTCCGGCGCGGCTAGCGTTATCCTATATGGCCCACCCGGAACCGGAAAAACCACCATAGCCTCGCTGATTTCCTCGGCGACTGGGCATACGTTTGTTGGGCTGTCAGCGTTGAACTCGGGTGTTAAGGAAGTACGGGCGGTCATTGACCAGGCGCGACGGGCGTTGATCGATGGGGTTCGTACAGTGCTCTTTATCGACGAAGTCCATCGTTTTTCTAAGACCCAACAGGATGCATTATTGGCAGCTGTGGAAAACCGGACGGTACTTTTGGTGGCGGCAACCACCGAAAACCCCAGTTTCTCGGTGGTAGCGCCATTACTTTCGCGGTCATTGCTACTGCAGCTGCAGCCGCTTGACGACGGCGCAATCCGGGACGTCCTGAACCGCGCTATTTCCGATGACCGGGGATTGGCTAATCGTATTAGCGTCACGGCTGAAGCGCTTGACCAATTGGTAGCGTTATCAGGCGGTGACGCCCGGCGCGCACTGACGTATTTGGAGGCGGCCGCGGAAGCGGTCGCTGATGGTGGTGTCCTCGATAGTGATGTGATAAGTGCCAACATTGATCGGGCAGTGGTTCGCTACGATCGAGATGGAGATCAGCATTACGACGTGACTTCCGCGTTCATTAAATCGATCCGGGGTTCGGATGTCGACGCTGCGATTCATTACTTGGCGCGGATGATTGAGGCCGGGGAGGACCCTAGGTTCATTGCGCGCCGGTTGATTGTGCATGCGGCTGAGGATGTGGGTATGGCTGATCCGCACGCACTACCAATCGCGGTCGCAGCGGCGGAGGCTGCGCAGTTTATTGGTTTGCCAGAAGCACGGATTCCACTGGCCGAGGCGACGATCTATCTGGCTACCGCCCCGAAGTCCAATACTGTGTATCGGGCGATTGATGCAGCCATCGCTGATGTGCGGGCGGGGAAGGCCGGGGTGGTGCCACCGCACCTTCGGGATGGGCATTATTCGGGTGCTAAGCAATTAGGACATGCGGTGGAGTATCAGTATCCACATGACTATCCGGCTGGGGTGATCGCGCAGCAGTATTTGCCGGATACGTTGTTGGGTAAAGCGGAGTATTATCGTCCCTCTAATCACGGCAATGAGAAGCGGCTTCGTGGGGTCGTCGACAAGCTACGCGCATTAATCCGGGGCGAAGTGCTAAAGTAAGCAAATTGTGTGCCATCGCGTAATCAACCACGCTTTGGTATAGATTCACCGAGTTATTTAACGAAACTTTAAGGACGTTTGTCGTGCAAACTCATGAAATCCGGGAACGGTTTATTAATCACTATACTTCTGCTGGCCACGAATATGTGCCGTCAGCGTCATTGATTCTGGACGATCCGAACTTGTTGTTCGTCAACGCCGGAATGGTGCCGTTCAAACCGTATTTCTTGGGTCAGCAAAACCCGCCGTTTCCTAGTGGTACGGCCACCAGTATCCAGAAGTGTGTTCGCACGCTGGATATCGAGGAAGTGGGTATTACCACTCGCCATAATACGTTTTTTCAGATGGCAGGCAATTTCTCGTTCGGCCAGTACTTCAAGGAAGGCGCTATTAAATACGCCTGGTCACTATTGACTAAGCCGGTTTCTGAAGGCGGCTACGGTTTTGATCCGGAGAAACTCTGGGTCACCGTTTACTTAGATGACGATGAGGCTGCACAGATTTGGGAGACGGTAATTGGCTTGCCACCTGAGCGGATTCAGCGGCTGGGAATGGCCGATAACTATTGGTCCATGGGCGTGCCTGGTCCGTGTGGTCCGTGTTCGGAAATCTATTACGACCGTGGTCCAGAATATGGCAAGGAAGGTGGGCCGATCGCTGATGATTCTCGCTATTTGGAGATCTGGAACCTTGTGTTCATGGAAAATGAACGCGGCGAGGGAACCGGCAAGGATAGCTTCGATATAATCGGGCCGCTTCCGAAGAAGAATATCGATACCGGTATGGGGGTTGAACGTGTTGCATGTCTGCTGCAAGGCGTTGATAACGTCTATGAAACTGACTTGCTGCGTCCGGTCATTGATGCCGCTGAAGAGGTAACCTCCGCGACCTATGGAAAGGATCAGGAATCAGACATCCGGTTCCGGGTGATCGCCGATCATTCCCGCACCGCGATGATGCTGATTCTAGACGGCGTTACTCCAGGTAATGAGGGTCGGGGTTATATCCTTAGAAGGTTGTTGCGTCGTATTATTCGTTCTGCTCGGTTGTTGGGTGCTACGGGTAAAACCATGGAGAAATTCATGAACACGATCATGGATACCATGACGCCGTCGTATCCTGAGATCGCCGAGAACCGGGAGCGGATTCTTCGGGTTGCGGTTACTGAGGAAAATGCCTTCTTGAAGACGTTGGAATCCGGCACTCAGCTGTTTGAGGACGCAGCGGCAAAGGTTAAGGCTGAAGGTTCAAAAACCTTAGTCGGTGCGGATGCTTTTGCGCTGCATGACACCTACGGTTTCCCGATCGATTTGACGCTGGAGATGGCGGCTGAAGCTGGTTTGGAAGTAGATACCGAAGGCTTCGATGCGTTGATGGCGCAGCAGCGTGCCCGGGCGAAGGCTGATTCTCAGGCGAAAAAACACGGGCATGCGGATTTGTCGATCTATCGGCAGTGGGTAGATGAGCATCCGACTGATTTTGTTGGATTTGATGATCTTGAGTCCGAATCTAAGGTCATCGGTTTGATCGCTGATGGTCAAAAGGTTAATGAGGTTCACACAGGCCAGGAGGTTGAGGTCATCCTTGATGCCTCCAGCTTCTATGCTGAATCGGGTGGCCAGATCGGTGACCGGGGTCTTATCACGATGGGCGACACGCGGCTGAATGTGCAGGATGTCCAGAAGGTGGGTAAGAAGCTGTGGGTCCACCGGGCTGTGGTGGAAACCGGTGGCCTGGGTGTTGGCGATACGGTCGCAGCTTCGGTCGATCCGAAGTGGCGGCATGCTGCACGCCAGGCGCATTCGGCTACGCACTTGATTCATGCGGCGCTGCGGGAAGTCCTGGGACCTACCGCTGTTCAGGCTGGTTCGATGAATAAGCCGGGCTACCTGCGGTTCGATTTCAATTACACCGAGGCTTTGACGCCGCATCAGCTAGAGCAGATCGAGGCGATCACCAACGAGGCTGTTGATACCGACTGGCAGGTCAACACCATTGAAACCACTCTTGATGAAGCCAAGAAAATGGGCGCGATGGCGTTGTTCGGCGAAAACTACGGCAACCTTGTGCGCGTGGTGGAGATCGGTGGGCCGTTCTCCATGGAACTGTGCGGCGGCACCCATGTGGATCACTCGTCCCAGATCGGACCAGTTGCGGTGTTGGGCGAATCGTCCATCGGATCCGGTGCTCGACGTATCGAGGCATATTCCGGCCTTGATTCGTTTAGGTACCTGTCTAAGGAACGCGCGCTTGTTGAAGGGTTGGCTACCTCGTTGAAAGCACCAGCGGAAGAGGTGCCAGACCGGGTTGCGCAATTGGCTGCGAAGCTGAAAGAAGCAGAGAAGCAGATCGCTGATCTCAGGCAAGCACAGTTGCTGGCACAGTCGGCTAAGCTGCTTTCCAGTGCTTTGGTATCCGGCAAGATTCGGGTGATCGCCGTGAGGTTGGATGATGGAACTACTGCGGGTGATCTCCGTTCCTTGGCTTCAGATATTAAAGCGAAACTCGGCTCTGAACCAGGGGTTGTGGTGTTAACCGCCGTAACCGACGGCAAGGTTCCGTATGTTGTCGGTGCTACTTCGGCAGCCACGGCGTTGGGTGTGAAGTCCGGTGATTTGGTCAAGAGCTTCGGCGAATACGTCAATGGACGCGGTGGCGGTAAGCCTGATATGGCTCAAGGTTCCGGAACAGACGCTGACGGGATTCAAGCTGGCTTCAAGGCGATTTACGAGCAGGTGTCTAAATTTTAAAGTGACGCCTTAGGCGACTAGTCCATCGATATTTATTGACGATCGTATGACTATGCCCCCGCACTCTTAATTGGTGTTTCTTAATAGAAGTGGCATTGCGGATCTAAGCGCGAAAGCCCACTTCATTGTTTTGTTTTATAGTGGGGACAGGTTACGGCTTCGTCTAGCTGAGAAACCGGCCAGCCGGTGTCGTATTTACACTGTGCCTAGCACCTTTGAGGAAATGGATTAGCGAAAACTATGGCTGAAGTGAAACCAGATCAACCCGGTGTTGACGATCCTGGTCCGGGTCGGCGATTAGGCGTAGATGTCGGCAGTGTGCGTATTGGGGTGGCATTGTCGGGGACAGAAGCCACGATGGCGATGCCGTTGGAGACCATTTCCCGGCTAACGGGTTTTAAGGATTCCGATAAGGCCGATATTGATCGGCTCATTGAGCTCATTGTCGATAATGATGTTGTGGAAGTAGTCGTCGGTTTGCCTAGGGATTTACAGGGCAACGGTTCGAAAAGCGTTAAACATGCTAAGGAAATAGCGTTTCGGATTCGCAGGCGGCTTCGAAATGCCGGACACGAAATTCCGGTGCGCATGGGCGATGAGCGCTTGTCAACGGTGATCGCAACTACCGCGTTACGTTCCAGCGGGCGAAGCGAAAAGGCGGGCCGCAAAGTTGTCGACCAAGCAGCCGCAGTGGAAATCCTCCAATCTTGGCTAGATGGACGTCGGTCTTTTATGGAGCGTCACGCCCCGATTAGTCCCCAAGATTAGTAAAATTGGTTGCCGTTAGTGTCCCTATGGCAAGGAGAATCCTAAAAGATTATGCGTATGGAACGGAAGTACGTTAGACGGCGGCAACGAGGCTTAGCGGTTCTTATTGCTTGCTTGGTTCTGCTCATTGGGGCAACGGCGTATATCGGGGTGACAGTGTTTAACCGGGGTCCGTCTGACTACGAAGGCACCGGAAATGGTCAGGTGGAATTAGTCACGATTGCGGAAGGTTCCACCATTTCCGAACTTGGACCCGAACTGGTTCAACGAAACATCGTGGCGACTGAACAGGTCTTCCAAGCGGCTGCATTAAGTAACCCCAAGGCGCATAACATTAAACCTGGCGTGTACCGGCTGCAGCAGGAAATGAGTGCTACCGCCGCAGTGGCCGCGTTGCTGGATCCGGCTAATCAAGTCGAGTTACTAGATATCGCTGGTGGCGCCACCTTGATGGACGTCAATGTCGTGGCTGGTGGCACCCGTGATGGTATCTTCTCGCAGATTTCTAAGGTCACCTGCGCTGAAGGTTCGACCAATTGCATTAGCGTTCAGGCGCTCCAGCAGGTGGCGGCCACCGTTGATCCGGAGCAGCTAGGGGTTCCAACCTGGGCAGCGGAGCAAGTGCGTGCGCGGGGGAACGACCCGAAGCGACTGGAGGGATTGATTGTTCCGGGTGAGTATGTTGTCGACCCAGAAAGTGATGCCCAGGAGATTTTGGCGGACTTGATTTCTCGCTCGGCGAAGAACTTCGACAATACAAAGATTGAGGAACGCGCCCAGGCGATCGGCTTAACTCCATATGAGTTGCTCACCGCGGCGTCGCTGGTCGAGCGGGAGGCACCGGCTGGTGACTTCGACAAAGTTGCCCGGGTGATTCTCAACCGGCTCCATGCACCGATGCGCTTGGAATTTGATTCGACTGTTAATTACGACCTGACAACCGTTGAAGTTGCCACCACTGAAGAAGATCGCAAGCGCGAAACCGCGTGGAACACCTACGCTAAAGAAGGCTTGCCGGAGACTCCGATCGCCGCGGCATCGATCCAAGCCATTGAGGCGATGGAGAATCCTGCGGAAGGTGAGTGGTTGTTCTTCGTCACTATCGACAAACAAGGAACCACAGTTTTCACCAATACTTATGATGAACACTTAGCGGCAGTTGATGAGTCGCTGGCAAACGGGGTTTTGGATTCCAACCGGTAGCTTTGTTTCCCACCACGCGAGGCAATGATTATGCCACGGGTGGTGGGTTTTCTTTGTGCTGAACACTTTTGGGTACAGCTGGTTTGGGGCACGATTGTCGTAGTTTTTGAAGTGTGTTGCATTGAGAAGAAAAGCAGCTTAGCGTTAGAGAGCAGCCGCGCCTATTTGTAACGGTGGTGCGGGTTTATTGCTTTGCGACGCAACTAATTTCTATCGGCAGGAAAGGGGAACCGTGACTGGTTTTCGCGCAGCGGTATTGGGTAAGCCCATTGAACATTCCTTGTCCCCGGTTTTACACAATGCGGGTTATGCAGCCCTTGGGTTAAGGGATTGGCAGTACGGGAGGATCGAATGTGGTGAGTCTGATCTCGCAGGCGTCCTATCCGAAGCCAGTAGCGACTATAGAGGCTTCTCGGTGACCATGCCGTGCAAATTCGAGGCACTGGCGTTGGCGGATGAAGCAACTGAACGAGCCCGGGTGATTGGTTCGGCGAATACATTGGTTCGACGTGATGAATCTCAATGGGTTGCGGATAATACCGATTGCGACGGGATCATCGGCGCGGTCAAGGTGCTGTTCGATCGATCTGATGTCGGAGGGAAGCTTTTTACCGAAACGGACTATGCGGTAATCATCGGCGCTGGGGGTACGGCGCGCCCTGCTGTGTGGGCGGCTGCGCAGTTGGGGGCGGGAAAAATCGTCATCATTAACCGTTCCGATCGAAGCGGCGAATTTGCTTCATTGGCCGCGTCCTGCGGTGTGACGGTGGATTTCCAGGGTTTCGATGCAGACATCTCAGCAATATGCGCCAACGCCACGTTGATTGTGTCCACTGTGCCCTCTACCGGACTGGCTGATTACGTACACCTTATCGCCGAAGCACCCCTGCTTGACGTGATCTATGACCCATGGCCGACTCCGTTGGTGGCGCACGCTCACGGCAGCGGAATTCCCGCGGTGGGTGGGCATGTGATGTTGGCTCATCAGGCATACGGTCAGTTTGAACAATTTACCGGCCACTCGGCGCCGAAGGAAGCAATGTGGCAGGCGTTGTGCCAAGCCCTTGATATGTAGCGACTCCGGTGGGGTGAGGTTTCGTGGAGTCAGTAGCTGTTGTCGGGTTGTATATCGCGTGTTGTAGTTGGGCGATTGCCCTTAGCTGGTGGGATTTACGGCACTACCGGCTGCCTAATTTTCTGGTTGTGCCCGGCGTAGTTGTGATCGTGGTATTGGCAGTACTCACTGGCCAGGCGAAGGCTATCCTCGGCGGGTTGGTATGGTCAGGATTGTATTTCTTAAGCCATATTGTTGCAGTGCTATTGAGTGCCAAAGCCACAGGCGGAATTGGTGGTGGGGATATAAAACTTGCCCTGGTCACGGGAACACTGATTGGAAAAGCTGGTCTTGTACCAGTGTTTGGTGCCGTGCTGCTGGCGCAATTACTCAGCATCGGTTCAGCGGTTATTGCAAATAGGTGGTTACGAAAGACGCCCGTGACGCTGGAAGAGTATCGGGAGAACAATCCTGCCTGGGTGGGCACTTCAGATGTGATAAATAACGACGGCTCGTATTATCAGGCACGCCGTCTAGGTCGAGTGAAAGTTCCGCATGGTCCCGCAATGTTAGTGGCTACTGCTGTTGTTATGGTGCTGTGTCCCGAGGCGCGTATTTTCTCCCCATAAACCGGGGGTAAAAGCCAAGTTTTCCGCTTCAGCGTGTCATAATTGCCAACATGCTTCGTTGGACTACTTCAGGAGAATCTCACGGCCAAGCTTTGGTCGCAATGCTTGAGCGCATGCCCGCAGGTGTGCCCATCACCCGCGATGATATTTCGTATCAGTTAGCCCGGCGCCGACTGGGCTACGGTCGCGGTGCGCGCATGAAATTTGAAGCAGACGATGTGACCATCCTAGGCGGTGTGCGCCATGGGGAGACGCTGGGTAGTCCGATCGCCATCATGATCGGCAATACCGAGTGGCCGAAATGGACGACCATCATGTCCGCCGACCCGCTTGATCTCGATGATCCGGAGATCGCCTCGGCGATGAGCTCCGGCCGTGCGGCTAAACTCACCCGCCCTCGGCCTGGCCATGCGGACTTCGCCGGAATGTTGAAATACGATCTGGACGAGGCTCGCCCAATCTTGGAACGCGCTTCCGCACGTGAAACCGCGGCCCGGGTTGCGGCGGCAACTGTGGCGCGGAATTTCCTCCGGGAAACTCTCGGAGTGGAAGTCTTTTCCCATGTTATCTCCATTGGTGCCTCTCAACCCGCCGATGGCGACGACCCGACTTTTGACGATCTGCAACGCATTGATGCATCACCAGTTCGGGCAGCTAACGCGGAAGCAGAGGCTAGCATGATCGCTGAAATCGAAGCCGCGAAGAAACAAGGCGACACCTTAGGTGGCGTCGTTGAAGTTCTGGTCAGCGGATTACCGATTGGTTTGGGGTCTCACATCTCGGCCGAGGACCGTTTAGATGCACAGCTCGCGGCCGCAGTAATGAGCATTCAAGCAATCAAAGGCGTGGAAATCGGTGACGGGTTTGCCGAGGCTCGGCGCAGGGGATCAGAGGCGCACGATGAAATGGTGCGTGAAGACGGCATCCTCCGGCGAACCACCAATCGGGCCGGTGGTCTTGAAGGCGGCATGACCAACGGTGAAACGCTTCGGGTGCGCGCCGCTATGAAGCCCATCTCGACCGTGCCGCGTGCGCTAAAAACAGTGGACATGGCTACCGGAAAACCTGCTACCGGAATTCACCAACGCTCTGATGTGTGTGCAGTGCCAGCGGCCGGGGTAGTGGCCGAAGCCATGGTGGCGTTGGTGTTGGCCCGGGCGGTGTTGCAGAAATTCGGCGGCGACAGCCTGTCGGAAACCAAACGTAACATCGCAGGCTACCTTGAGCGCGTCGAAAAGCGGCTGCAGTTTTAATCGTCACGGTCACCTAGGTTTAAAAGGAAGCATATGGCAGAACCCGCAGTTGTCCTCGTTGGGCCACCAGGCTCGGGTAAATCAACCATCGGTCGGCGGCTCGCCCGGGCGTTGGGCGTGCAGTTTCTAGACACCGACCTCCTTATCGAAGAGTCGACAGGTATGGCGTGTGGTGAGTTTTTTACCGCTGCTGGTGAACCCGAGTTCCGTCGGGTCGAAGCAGAACAAGTCGCCGCGGCCTTGACACAACATGCAGTGCTCAGTCTCGGCGGCGGCGCGGTGGTGACGGATTCTACCCGGATGAAACTTTTAGACGTGTTTGTCGTGTGGCTAGATATCCCCGCCGATGAAGGGGTTCGTCGAACCAGCCACGATGATTCCCGCCCAATTCTTCACGCGGAAAACCCCCATGCGCGATATCAAGAATTACTTGATAACCGAAACCACCTGTACGCCGAGGTTGCCGACCAAAAAATCCGCACGGATCTACGTACCCCACAGCAAGCGGTGGCCGATATACTTTCTGTAATCGACAACAACAAACAGGCTTAACCGACAACTGTCGCCTAACCCGCACTAAGAAAACTACCCACTGTCACGCAGATTTCGGTTTCGGATCATTCAACAAATGGCACCTTGAACACGAAAGACACCTATGAACACCACAGTTACTGTTGCTAGCGCGCAGCCTTATACCGTACATATCGGCCATGGCCTCATTGACACGATTCTGAACGATATTACAAACATAAAACCTAGCCAAGTGGCAATCATCACCCAAGACGTCGTGGCAAACTACGCACACACAGTGGCACAACGCGCGGAAGAAAACGGTATCGAGACTCACATCATCACGATTCCGGATGCCGAAGCCGGAAAAACCCTCAGCGTCGCAGAAACGTGTTGGAATCAACTGGGGGAGAAATCCTTCGGCCGACGCGACCTAGTAATCGGCCTAGGCGGCGGCGCTGCCACCGACCTTGCCGGATTCGTCGCAGCAACCTGGATGCGTGGAATAGCAGTACTTCAGGTGCCAACAACACTGTTGGCGATGGTTGATGCCGCAGTCGGCGGAAAAACCGGGATCAATACCGCAGCCGGAAAAAACCTCGTGGGGGCATTCCACGAACCCCGAGGCGTCTACATTGACCTCGATTTATTACAGTCGCTACCGCGCGAGGAACTCGTCGCAGGCTCGGCAGAAATTATCAAAACCGGATTCATCGCCGACCCAGAAATCCTCAAACTCTACGAACAAGATCCCAACCAATGCTTAAACGTAGACGGGCATCTCCCCGAATTGATAGCCCGGTCAGTGCGAGTGAAAGCCTCCGTTGTCGGTCAAGATTTGAAAGAATCAGGACTTCGGGAAATCCTGAATTACGGTCACACCTTCGGCCACGCCATCGAATTAGCCGAAAACTTCCATTGGCGCCACGGATGCGCCGTAGCAGTGGGCATGATCTTCATCGCCGAATTAAGCCACCGTCGCGGCTTGATTGACGCGGACCTGCTACAGCGCCACTACGACATTTTGGCATCGATTGGCCTTCCAACGAGCTATAAGGCCGGAGAATTTGACGTACTGTACGGCGCAATGACCAAGGACAAGAAGAATCGGGACGGCAAGATTAGATTCGTGGCGCTTCAATCCGTCGGCGAATGCACCCGCCTGGAAGATGCCACCCAGACCGAACTGTTAGCCGCCTACCAGGCACTATCGGAAGCCTAACGCAAGGAGTCCTCATGCACATTTTGGTTCTCAACGGCCCAAACTTAGATCGCCTGGGCAAACGACAACCGGAAATCTACGGCTCAACTACACTGACCGACCTGGAAGAAAAAATCACCCGCCACGCCGCATCCCGGAACATTACGCTAGATTGTCGGCAATCAAACCACGAGGGGCAATTGATCGAATGGGTCCACGAAGCAGCAGATAATAACTGGCCAGTCATCATCAACCCAGGCGGATTCACACACACCTCCGTCGCACTACGCGACGCACTAGCCGAGGTTGCGGATCTCGCTGGTTTCATCGAAGTGCACATTTCCAACATCCACGCGCGGGAACCGTTCCGCCACCATAGCTACCTGTCGCCGTTAGCGATCGGCGTGATCGCAGGTTTAGGAACTCACGGTTATCTACTCGCCATTGATGCATTAAGCACCCAGAAACCCTAAACCGCTTATTATAAAAATCACAACCTTTCACCAGCACAACCTACCGGTTATGAATGGCCGGTAGGCGGGTGACACATACACATAAAATAACTGGTTGAAGTCTTTGACCTCAGCCTACTTGCGATCTTAAGGATTCATCGTGGCTTTATCGGATACTCGATTCTTAACCCGGCGTCGCGCACTGGCGGCGAAACTAGCAGCCCAACGCGTAGACGTCATGCTGGTAACCCATCTCACCCACGTTCGATATCTCTCCGGCTTTTCCGGCTCCAATGCGGCGTTGACAGTGTATAAAGACCTCTCCGCCTTGATGGCAACGGACGGTCGATACACCACCCAAATCGCCGAAGAAGTCCCTGATATTGAGGCCATCAACGCCCGTGCCTGCGCAACCACCCTATTATCGAAGATTACGGGGCCGCGCCGGGTCGGTTTCGAAGCGGACTTCGTTTCGGTGGCGGAGTTTAAAAAACTCGAAGAGGTCTGCGGCGAAGACGTCACCTTGGTGCCGATCTCCGGGGTGATTGAGGAGATTCGGATAACCAAGGACCCATTGGAACGGGAACGGCTACGCGCGGTGGCGGAGCTTGCAAATTCTGCGTTCCAAGAAATCGTCGATGCTGGCCTCATTCGGGCTGGCCGCACCGAACGCGAAGTCGCGGGCGACTTGGAATACAGGATGCGCGTCAAGGGCGCGGAACGGCCAAGCTTCGATACGATTGTTGCCTCCGGGCCGAATTCCGCCAAGCCGCACCACAGCGCAACTGATCGGGTTATTGAGGTAGGGGATCTGGTCACTATTGATTTTGGTGCCCATGATCGAGGTTTTAATTCCGATACGACCCGTACGGTCGTGGTGGGCGAGGCTTCCGATTTTGCTCAAGAAATCTACGAGATCGTGTTGCGGGCACAATTAGCAGGCTGCGCGGCCGCCGTTCCTGGGGCGCAGCTTGTCGACGTCGACAAGGCGTGTCGCGATGTCATCACCGACGCGGGTTACGGCGACTATTTCGTTCACTCCACTGGCCACGGGATCGGTTTGGATGTGCACGAAGCTCCGTGGGCCGCAGTTACCGGTTCTGGTGAATTGGCCGAGAACATGACCTTGACCATCGAGCCGGGGATTTATGTTCCGGGTAAGGGGGGAGTGCGCATTGAGGATACGCTTCTGATCACCAGCGGTGTTGCCGAAAACCTCACCCGGTTACCGAAAGACCTACTGATCGTGTAGTAACGCACCCGGTGCGCAACCATTATCGCTGGTTACCTGGCCCGCCGACACGCAGCTTACAGCTTGTGTCGGTGGGCCAGTGGTCGTTGCAGTTTAAGGCATTGTACGAAAATTTTCAGCTGTCGAACAGATAGATGCTGTGGTTGCGTGTGATGAAATATCCAAGATTTCTTCCTTATTGCGTCGTTGCGGGTTAGCGCATCGTTGCTAAAGTGGTGTACCCTTGCACAGTTAGAAAACCAGATTGCGGTTTTTGTGTTAAACCCTTGAAAAATTCAAACCTGTTAGGAAGTAACCTGTCGTGGCAACCACAGCTGATTTCAAAAATGGTCTTGTACTCAAGATCGACAACAAGCTCCAGCAAATCATCGAATTCCAGCACGTAAAGCCAGGTAAGGGCCCAGCTTTCGTCCGCACCAAACTCAAGGACGTTGTCAGCGGCAAGGTCACCGACAAAACCTTCAATGCCGGTGTGAAAGTCGAAACCGCTACCGTCGACCGCCGCGACATGACCTACCTGTACCACGATGGCTCCTCCTACGTGGTGATGGACGATAAAACCTACGAACAAATCGAACTCGACGAGCACCTCGTCGGCGACGGTGCAAAGTTCATGTTGGAAAACACCACCATTCAGGTTTCTTTCCACGACGGCGAACCATTATTCGCGGAGCTTCCGATTTCCATGGACCTCACCGTTTCCCACACCGAACCAGGCCTGCAAGGCGACCGCTCCTCCGGCGGCACCAAGCCTGCAACCCTTGAAACCGGTGCTGAGATTCAGGTGCCGTTGTTCATTGAAACCGGCAACGTCGTCAAAGTCGACACCCGTAATGGTTCCTACCTCTCCCGCGTGAACAACTAATCGTGGCTGACTCGAACACATCACACTCACCGCGCAACCAGGCGAAAAACTGGAAACGGCACGGATCCCGCTTCAAAGCACGCCGCCGTGCCGTTGATATCCTGTACGAAGCCGAAGCCCGCGACGTCGATCCGGTAGCTATCGTGCAAGACCGAGTACATTTGTCCCGAATCGACGAATCCATCGTTGCTCCAGTCGCCGCATACACCCGTGAAATCATTGCTGGCGCCGCGGAGGAACTCAATCGCATCGACGATGTTATTGCCTCCTACCTGTCAGAAGATTGGGAACTCCATCGGATCTCAGCGGTGGACCGGGCTATCCTGCGGGTGGCCGTGTGGGAAATGATCTTCAACGAAGACGTTCCGCTGAAAACCGCAATGACCGAGGCGATCGAAATGGCAGCCCAGTATTCTGGCGCTACCGCACCGGCATACATCAACGCCGTTTTAGACTCCGCCTTAAAAAACATCGACGAACTGCGCTCCCCAACGCCGGAGCTTGGCGACGACATTGAATCCGATGAAGATGCTGAGTCTGATTCGGAAACCGCGACGGCAAGCGACGTCGAAAAGCTTAGCGACGATGGGATCTTAGCGTTATCGTTCGAGGAGGCACTCGCGGCAGCGGAAACCTCCATCGTCGATGCCCAGGACACAGACGATGACGACACTGTTCATAGCGAGACCTTCATCGCAAACGAGGCTGTGGAAGAGGCCAGCGCCGAGGAGGTCATGAACGACTCAGAAACGACGTCAGCAGTTGAAGCGACTGGCAATCAGCTTGAGGAAACCATGTCGTCATCGACAGCAGCTGACCTGGTCGATACCGAAAACGATGCGTCCATGCAGCCACCCAGCAATGACGTGCAACCAGGAGTCGAGGACTAAATTCGGGCCCGACTTAAGCGGCAGCGACAGGTTGCCGCTAAAGAAATATTTGTGCCTTATCCCTTAGACACAAGCGGCGCAGCTTAAGGCCGAGAACCGGTACTAAGCTGCGCCGCTTCAGTCTCCTCCAAAATGCTGAAAACCTGATCCACCGCAGCTTGCAACCCTGAGCGCAACTGGCGACGACTCAACCCAGTTGCCAGCGGCAATTCCACCTCAGCACGCAACTGATATCCATCCGGAACCGAAACGACCGAAGCGCGACCGCAATCAAGCGAAACATTCACCTGATTACACGCCAACAACCATGACACATGCGGAATCACATCATCAGCCGCGCTCGGATCCGGAAACTCGACCACACCCCGCACAATAGCGGCGGTAGGAAGCAACGCAAACAAAAACGGCACGCCATTAATACTGGCCCGACCTCTGTTGGCCTTCTGCGAAGCCGGATGAATCGCAATCCCCAACTCCGACATAGCAGCAATCACCATACCAAAATTCACCGCAACCGGAATATGCTGCGAATCCGCTGGCTTACGCGACTTCCTCACCACGACACCCCTCCTACGAAACCCCATTAACACCCGGCAACGGCCAATTCACGTAATAGGGCAACTCGCCAGCCACATAATTCCAACATGCCATAAACGCATCAAGGGTAGTGATCACAAACGCCCCTAACTGGTTAAAACTAACCCCGTCACCAACCCGCAAACTACGCCGACACCGCAATTCCAACGAACCAGAGCCCGTCTCCTCAAACTGCAAGGTAGGAGCATCGTGCATCGTATTCCAGTCATAACACAACGACAGTAACCGGGTCGCCTTCGCGACCGGAACCGTGCCACGCCACACGGAACACACAACCAAGAAATCGCCCTTCACCTGGAAAAATACGGCCTGATCTACGAATCCGGTGACTATTCGGTCACCTTCATCGAGAAACTCCAGCCCCTCAGCAGCTAAAACCTCAGCCACGTCGGGCAGCGCAAAACCACAAACCGTCAGCTTCTCCGCAACGTTCTTCGCAGACATAGTTTAAAAATATGGGTGACCAAGCAGGTAGCGGAACAGCGACACAGCAAAGACGTGCAACCCAAGTGCAAATATGAAAGAAATTTAATATTTGCTACCCCAAGTCACCCCGCAGACAACGCGCCCCGTCCTACGGAGCGTCGAAAAGCTTCTCCCCACCCAACTCATGCGCCAACGCCTGCTCAATCGTCGAATAGCGAAATTCATGCCCCAACCGCAATAACCGCTCCGGCATTACCTTTTGCGATGCCAATACCAGTTCTTCCGCTCCCTGTGCACCCAACAACACCTTCGGGCCAATCGCTGGAATCGGAAACCGCGCAGGGCGACGCAACTGCGCACCCAACGCCCGCACCATCTCTGCATTCGTCACCGGAGTAGGCGACACCGCATTCACCGGACCAACCAGCCGCGAATCCACCGCAGAACGTATCAACGTATCCGTCAAATCATCCAAGGACACCCACGAAAACCACGCCGCGCCGTCATCAAACTTTCCCCCCAAACCAGTCGAAAACACTGTACGCAAAACCGGCAAAATACCACCCCGCGCACTCAAAACCACCCCAGTTCGCACCATCACGACCCGCTTACCCGCAGATACTGCAGGCGCACAATCCGCCTCCCAATCGCGCGTTAACTCCGCCAAAAAACCCGAACCTAAACCTGAATCCTCCGTCAATACCTCATCGCCACGATCGAAACCATAAAAACCGATCGCAGAAGCCGAGACCATCACCTGGCACTTATCCGAAGCCGCAACCAACGCAGCCAACCGAGATGTCGGCCCCACCCGACTTTCCCGAAGCGCCTTCTTATGCGCATCATTAAACCGACCAAAAATCGGCTCACCAGCTAAATGAATCAACACATCCACATCAGCGACAAGCCCCGCGTCAGGATTCTCCGGATCCCAGAACCGCTCCGAAACGACCGCGTCCGGCGACCCCCCATCGCCAGGCTGCTCACGCACCAAACGAACCACACTGTGACCCAAGGTCGTCAATTGTGCCACCAACGCCCGACCCACAAGCCCCCGCGAACCCGTCACGGCAAACCGCAACGGCTTCTCCGTTAACTCTGCAAATTCTGACATCTTCTTAATATCGTGAATCAACTGCTGCTGCCGATACGCAAACATCGGCGCAAGCGACGCCTTTGGCAACCGGGTACGCACCTCATCCGTAATCCGCGTCGCCGCAACCCCATCAACCTCCACCTCACAAAACGCATGACTATGCCGCCAATTAGCCAATGCCCGAATCGGCGCGGTCACACACACATCAGTAAACCGAAACCCCTTAACGTACCCAGAAAGATCGTGACGCGCCTCCCACCGCAACCCGGCAGGTAACGAAAATACCGTCGTACCCCGCGCCAAATCAGTAGTCTCCTGAATAGGCGTGAACGGGAAAAACGGCGGCGTCAACCTTGCAACCGCGCCCGGGCGGCTGTGCCAATTCCACACATCTTCACGGGAACCTGGGACAATGTGGCTGGTTACGAGGCTCATGGCGATCCTGTTTTCTCTTAGATTCCTTTGGCTGCGGGAAATTACCGCTACCTAAGGTGGTGGTCGTTAATGGTTGGGGAATTGTGCTTCTGGTTGACAAGCATAAGTGAAACTTGCGGCACTGGTTGGAAGCTGCTTTGGATTCTTGACTTATTGGGTGTTAGTTAATGTGTCGGGGAAATACATGCCGGTGTTTCATATTGGGTGCTTCATGTCAGCCCGCGGCGGGTTCGATGTAGTGGTCGTACGAAAAATGTTCAACTTTTACCGCTGCGACCTCTCGCCTGGATACGTGGGTATGGTTTTTGAAAAAACCGATAGACGGGCGATGGGGTACTGGGCGGCAATGAGAAGATGGGGAAGAATCAGATAGATTGCTGTCGGATGGACGCAGCTGAGCTGGGGGATGGCTTAAACCCGGGATTAAGGTGATAAAGTTTGTTGCAGTGCTGCGCTTGATCATCGCCAGGTGAATAGAGTGCAGAATCACCACCTAATTTAATCTCAACTAGAAAAGTATGACCCCACAAAATTTAGTGCCTTAAGTTTCCTACAGCCGGGCTTTACATTTTGTAGCCGTCATGCTTGACATCCTTTAACGGACCGCACAGTGAGGCGGGGAAGGAGGTCACGATGAGTGAGAATCGGCACGAGACAGTCGAGTTGTTAAGCAGCGACGACGTGTCTCGTACTATTGCACGCATCGCGCACCAGATCATTGAAAAAACTGCCCTGGACGCACCCGAAAACCAGGCAACCCAGTCAGTGATGTTGCTCGGCATTCCATCGGGGGGAGTGCCACTGGCTAACCGGCTGGCGGACAAGATTGCGCAATTCACCGGCGCTACTGTACCGGTAGGCAGTTTAGACATCACACTATATCGGGATGATTTGCGGTCGAAGCCGCATCGCGCCCTCCGACCAACGCGTATCCCTCCCGGCGGGGTCGACGGGGCGACGGTTATTTTGGTTGATGACGTTTTGTTTTCCGGTCGTTCCATCAGAGCAGCACTTGATGCGCTGCGCGATGTGGGGCGACCGGCTTCTGTGCAATTAGCGGTGTTGGTGGATAGGGGACACCGGGAATTGCCGATTCGGGCGGATTACGTGGGTAAGAATCTACCTACTTCCCGCACCGAAGATGTTGCAGTCTTACTTGCCGATATTGATGGCAAAGATGCCATCGTGTTAACCCGAGGTGACGGAATAGATGAAACACCTGCTTAGCATCGCAGATCTATCGAAAGACGAAATCACAGGCCTCATGGACGAAGCCGACCGGTTCCGGGAAGCGCTTGAAGGACGGGAATTAAAAAAGCTTCCCACCTTGCGGGGGCGAACAATCTTCACCGTTTTTTATGAAAACTCGACCCGCACCCGTTCGTCTTTTGAAACCGCTGGTAAATGGATGAGCGCGGATGTCATCAATATCTCCGCTTCCTCGTCGTCGGTGAAAAAAGGCGAATCGTTGAAAGACACGGGACTCACCCTGTCAGCTATCGGCGCGGATGCGTTGATTATCCGCCACCCGTCCTCCGGCGCGGCGCAGCAGTTAGCGCAGTGGGTAGCTCCAGGTGGGGTAGGGCCTTCGGTTATCAACGCTGGCGACGGTTCGCATCAGCATCCAACACAAGCATTGCTGGACGCGGTGACGATGCGGCAACGGATCGGCGACATCGCTGGACGCAAGATCGTCATTGTTGGCGACTGTTTGCATTCTCGGGTGGTTCGTTCCAACGTTGATTTGCTTGCCACCCTCGGCGCGGAGGTCGTGTTGGTCGCACCCCCCACGTTGCTGCCACCAGGGGTGGAAAACTGGCCGGTTCGAGTCAACTATGACATGGATCCGGAAATTCCAGACGCAGACGTCGTGATGATGCTGCGGGTGCAACAAGAACGAATGCTCGGCGGATTCTTCCCCTCCCATCGGGAGTATGCGACGTTATACGGCCTGAGTAAGCAGCGGGAATCCCGGATGAAAGACGGGGCGATTGTCATGCACCCGGGGCCGATGTTGCGCGGAATGGAAATTAACTATGCTGTTGCCGACGCGCCGCGCTCAGCGATATTGCAGCAGGTATCAAATGGCGTGCACACTCGCATGGCGGTGCTGTTTACGTTAATCGCTGGCGCCGAGAACCCAGGCTTCTAATTCGACCAAAGGTGTAACTGTAGGAAAGAAAATGACTGAAAAATTGGATTATCCAGAAACAGGACAGCTTGGGCCGGTAGAGCCAGGTTCGCTGTTAATCACGAATGTTAAACCGTACGGTGAGGGCGAGGGCGTCAACGTGCTCGTCATTGATGGCGTTATCGCCGAGGTCGGGACTGAGCTTTTCGACGCCGATCGGGTGGTCGATGGCCGCGGTGGGGTGCTATTGCCCGGTTTAGTGGACATGCATGTTCACCTGCGTGAGCCCGGCCGCGAAGACACCGAAACCATCGCAACCGGATCCGCAGCAGCAGCAAAGGGCGGGTTTACCGCCGTGTTCACCATGGCTAACACCATGCCAGTTATGGACCAGCCAGTCATCGCCGAATCGGTGTGGTACAAGGGGCAACAGGTCGGTCTATGCGACGTCCATCCCGTCGGCTCCATAACGAAAGGGCTGGCGGGCAAGGAACTCACAGAATTTGGCATGATGGCTCATTCAGATGCCAAGGTTCGCATGTTTTCCGACGACGGAAAATGCGTCGACAATCCGTTGATTATGCGTCGCGCGATCGAATATGCCAAAGGCCTTGATGTGCTTTTGGCACAGCACTGCGAGGACCCGCGGCTAACCGAAGGCGCAGTGGCGCACGAAGGCGAAGTGGCAGCCACACTCGGGCTGCGCGGGTGGCCGCGGGTGGCGGAAGAATCCATCGTGGCCCGTGACGCATTGCTGTGCCGGGATTACGGCAATCGCATGCACATCTGCCATGCATCGACTGCCGGGACGGTGGAGCTAGTCCGGTGGGCGAAATCCCAAGGAATCCCATTAACCGCGGAGGTTACGCCACATCACCTATTACTTACCGACGAACGGTTGCGCACCTATGACGGAGTCAATCGTGTCAATCCACCATTGCGCGAAGAATCAGATACCTTGGCGCTACGCGATGCGCTTTTGGATGGCACCATCGACTGCATCGCAACGGATCATGCACCGCACGGTTCGGAGGAAAAGTGCTGCGAATTTGAACACGCGAAACCCGGAATGCTCGGGCTGGAAACCTCCCTGGCGATCGTCGCAAAGCTCTTTGTTGCAACGGGCCTGGCGGATTGGCGCTTCATAGCGAGGATCATGAGTGAACGGCCCGCCGAGATTCTCCGGCTGCCTGGCCATGGGCGTCCAATTTCCGTAGGCGAACCTGCCAACCTGACAATCATCGACCCCGGCCACACGTGGACCGTCGACAGCACGGAGCTGGCCTCCAAATCCGAAAACACCCCCTTCGACGGCATGTCCTTTGACGCAAAGGTGACGACAACAATCTTGCGGGGCCGGTTAACCTGCGTTGACGGTCAGCCTACTAAACCACGGACCAGCGCAGAATAATGCAACCGCTAACCACCAACGCAACAAAAACTTCCAGCTCATCGGAAAATCAGAAAGGTGATGTTGTGACACAATCTTCTTCCGCTAATCAAAATTCCAAAGCCCTGCTTGTGTTGAGCGACGGAAAAGTCTTTACCGGTAGTGGCTTTGGCGCCACCGGAACCACCCTCGGTGAAGCAGTGTTTACCACCGCGATGTCGGGTTACCAAGAAACCATGACAGACCCGTCGTACCACCGTCAGATCGTGGTGACAACCGCCCCACAGATCGGAAACACCGGCTGGAACGATGAAGATTGCGAATCCCACGGCGATAAAATCTGGGTCGCGGGTCTTGTCATCCGCGACCTATCGACCCAGGTGTCTAACTGGCGGGCGAAGCGCAGCCTTGACGATGAAATGCTGGCCCAAGGACTCATCGGCATTAAAGGCGTCGACACTCGCGCGATCGTGCGGCATCTAAGGAACTTCGGTTCAGTAGCGGCCGGTATTTTCTCTGGTACGGATGCCGAGAAACCCATTGATGAACTGCTAGAAATCGTCCGAAGCCAACCATCGATGGCTGGCTTAGATCTTTCCCAAGAAGTGTCGACCGAAGAGACGTATGAGGTTCCAGCCGAAGGCGAAGAACGATTTACCGTCGTCGCCTACGACATGGGGATCAAGACAAACACCCCACGTAACTTCGCTAAACGAGGCATCCGCACCGTGGTTGTGCCTGCCAATACTCCTTTCGCGCAGATCGCACAGTATCAGCCAGACGGGGTGTTTATCTCCAATGGCCCGGGCGACCCAGCAACCGCCGACACAATGGTGGAGATCGTTAAAGAAATCTTGGCGGCGAAACTGCCACTGTTTGGAATTTGCTTCGGCAACCAAATTCTCGGACGGGCATTGGGCTTAGAAACCTACAAACTGAAGTTCGGCCACCGTGGCGTCAACGTTCCGGTTTTAAACCACACCACGGGAAAAATAGACATAACCAGCCAAAATCACGGTTTCGCCTTGAAAGGCGCGGCGGGCGAAGTTTTCGACACGCCGTTTGGCCCCGCCCAGGTGACCCACACATGCCTCAATGATGGCACCGTAGAAGGCGTCGCCCTAACCAGCGGATTGGCTTACTCAGTCCAATACCATCCGGAGTCGGCGGCTGGTCCTAACGATGCCAACCCTTTATTTGACCAGTTCATTTCGTTAATGACGCACCACCGCGGCCAAAACTAAGACTCACCAGGAAAAAGGGAGAACAAACTTATGCCAAAGCGTAATGACATCACACACGTCCTGGTAATCGGCTCTGGACCCATCGTGATCGGCCAGGCCTGCGAATTTGATTATTCCGGCACCCAAGCCTGCCGCGTGCTGAAACAAGAGGGAATGCGGGTGACCCTCATCAACTCCAACCCAGCAACCATCATGACCGACCCCGAGTTCGCGGACCACACCTACGTGGAACCCATCGAGCCGGAGGTCATTGAGAAAATCTTCGAAAAGGAGATCGCGCAGGGTCATCCGATCGACGCGGTTCTGGCGACACTAGGCGGACAAACCGCACTGAATGCGGCTATTCAATTGGACCGTCGTGGTTCCTTAGAAAAATACGGGGTGGAACTGATCGGTGCGGATATCGACGCGATTGAGCGCGGTGAGGACCGCCAGAAGTTCAAAGACATCGTTGCAGCAATCGGCGGCGAGTCAGCCCGCTCGCGGGTGTGCCATTCCATGGACGAAGTGCGGGAAACCGTGGCGGAACTGGGCTTGCCCGTGGTGGTGCGCCCTTCCTTCACCATGGGTGGGCTCGGTTCTGGTCTAGCGTTTAACGACGAAGACTTAGAGCGCATCGCTGGCGGCGGATTAGCGGCGTCACCGGAAGCCAATGTCCTGATTGAAGAATCAATCTTGGGGTGGAAAGAATACGAGCTCGAGTTAATGCGCGACAGCGCAGACAACGTGGTTGTTATCTGTTCCATTGAAAACGTCGACGCGCTCGGGGTGCACACGGGCGACTCGGTAACAGTAGCACCAGCGATGACGCTGACTGACCGGGAATTCCAGAAGATGCGGGACCAAGGCATTGCCATTATCCGCGAGGTGGGTGTGGATACCGGCGGATGTAATATCCAATTCGCCCAGAACCCTAAAGACGGTCGTTTGATTACCATCGAGATGAATCCCCGGGTGTCGCGTTCCTCGGCGCTCGCTTCCAAGGCTACTGGTTTCCCGATTGCAAAGATCGCGGCGAAGTTGGCCATTGGCTACACCTTGGATGAAATCACCAACGACATCACCGGAGTAACCCCGGCCGCATTTGAGCCGACACTCGATTACGTGGTTGTCAAGGCTCCCCGGTTCGCGTTTGAGAAGTTCGTCGGCTCTGATGACACGCTTACGACCACGATGAAATCGGTTGGTGAGGCGATGGCGTTGGGCCGCAACTACGTCTCGGCCTTGGGCAAGGTCATGCGGTCGTTGGAGAACAAACAGGCTGGGTTCTGGACTGTTCCGGACGAATCATTTGCGGGCGACAAAGCCCAGGACGTCAAGGCGTTGTTAGCGGATCTTAACCGGCCAACGGAAGGCCGGATGTACGACGCCGAACTGGCTTTACGTCTGGGGGCGTCCATTGAGGATGTATATCAAGCTTCTGGCATTGACCCGTGGTTCCTTGCCGAATTAAAACAATTGGTGGACTTCCGTCAAGAGTTGATTGGTGCCAAGACCCTGGATGAAACCCTGCTGCGGCGGGCAAAGTTTTACGGCCTTTCCGACCGGCAAATTGCGGCGCTGCGTCCTGAATTTGCGGGTGAAGACGGGATTCGGCGGTTACGTTGGTCGCTGGGAATCCGGCCGGTGTTCAAGACCGTTGACACCTGTGCCGCGGAGTTCGAAGCGAAAACCCCGTACCATTACTCTGCTTACGAGCTTGACCCGGCGGCTGAATCTGAGGTACAGCCACAAACTGAGAAGGACAAGATTCTGATTCTTGGTTCGGGACCGAACCGAATTGGTCAGGGCATCGAGTTCGACTATTCCTGCGTTCATGCCGCCTTGGAGCTGTCGCGTGTCGGTTACGAAACCGTCATGGTCAACTGCAACCCAGAGACCGTATCCACCGACTACGACACCGCAGACCGCCTCTATTTCGAGCCGCTGACCTTCGAAGACGTGATGGAGGTGTACCATGCCGAGTCACAGTCCGGCACGGTTGCAGGTGTGATTGTTCAGCTTGGTGGCCAGACCCCGCTCGGCTTGGCAGAAAAATTGCGGGACGCTGGAGTGCCGGTGATCGGAACCACCCCCGAGGCGATCAACCTTGCAGAAGACCGCGGCGAATTTGGTGAAGTACTACGCAAGGCCAATCTTCCTGCGCCAGCCTTCGGTACGGCTACTTCCTTCGATGAGGCGAAGGCGGTCGCGGCAACGATTGGCTATCCGGTGTTGGTGCGCCCGTCCTATGTTCTGGGCGGTCGTGGCATGGAAATCGTTTACGACGAGACTTCCTTAGCTGACTACATCGAACGCGCTACGGAAATCACCTCCGACCATCCAGTTTTGGTTGACCGTTTCCTGGATTCCGCCATTGAGATTGACGTCGATGCGCTTTGTGACGGCGAGGACGTCTATCTGGCTGGTGTCATGGAGCATATTGAGGAGGCTGGCATTCACTCCGGTGACTCCGCCTGCGCGTTGCCGCCGATGACTCTTGGCCCGGAAGACATTGAAAAAGTTCGGAAATCCACGGCAGCTTTGGCACACGGAATCGGCGTCAAAGGTCTTATGAATGTCCAGTTCGCGCTCAAAGACGACATTTTGTATGTCATTGAGGCCAACCCGCGGGCGTCGCGCACCGTACCTTTCGTTTCGAAGGCCACTGGGGTGCACCTGGCGAAGGCAGCGTCGCGGATCATGACCGGCTCGACGATTAAAGAACTGCAAGCTGAGGGTATGATTCCTACCGACTATGATGGCGGTTCTTTGCCATTGGATTGCCCGATTGCGGTTAAGGAAGCGGTGCTGCCGTTTAACCGGTTCCGACGTCCTGACGGCACGATGTTGGACACTCTTCTATCGCCGGAGATGAAGTCCACCGGTGAGGTTATGGGCTTAGCCGACAACTTCGGTGCCGCCTATGCCAAAGCGGAACAAGCCGCGTTTGGTGCGTTACCCACAGGTGGTACGGTGTTCGTTTCGGTGGCCAACCGGGATAAACGAACCCTTATCTTCCCGATTCAGCGCTTGGCATCGCTGGGCTTTAAGATGCTCGCCACTGCAGGTACAGCCGCAATGCTGCGCCGCAATGGTGTTGAATGCGAAACGGTATTGAAGCGTTCTGAAGCTGAGGAAGGCGACAACGTCGGAAAGCAGTCAATCGTGGATCTGATTCGGGCAGGTGAGGTTGATTTAATCCTCAATACGCCCGCCGGATCCGCTGGTGCGCGTCACGATGGCTACGAAATTCGTGCCGCTGCGGTGAGTGTGGGTATTCCGCTAGTAACCACGGTGCAGGGTGTTACCGCCGCAGTACAGGGAATCGAGGCTCTACAGACCGGCGAGTTAAGCGTGCGTGCGTTACAGGAACTAGATCACAGCCCAATTAAGGAGTAATGACGTGAGCGAACATGAAACTTTTGGGGAGCGGCTTTTCGACGTTTCCCGGCGTCGCGGTCGGCTATGTGTGGGAATTGATCCGCACCCAGAGCTTCTGAAAAACTGGGGTCTTAGCGTGGATCTGATGGGGCTGCGAACATTTTCAGAAATCTGCGTTGCTGCCTTTGGCCCTACAGCTGCCTTGGTAAAACCGCAGGTAGCGATGTATGAGGCGTTTGGCTCAGGCGGGTACGCAGTTTTGGAGCAGACGATCCAAGACCTGCGTGCGCAGGGTGCCCTGGTTTTGGCCGACGCGAAGCGGGGCGACATCGGCTCCACCATGACCGCCTATGCCAGAGCCTGGCTGGCGGATGAATCACCGTTGTGTTCCGATGCAGTCACGGTGTCGCCATATTTGGGCTTCGGTTCGTTGCAGCCTGCCCTGGAGTTGGCGAAAGCTACTGGTCGCGGAATTTTCGTGCTCGCGGCGACGTCGAATCCAGAAGGACGTCAAGTCCAAAGCAGCATCACTACCAGCGGTGAGCGGCTGGATGAACTGATGGTTGCGGAAGCCTCGGCATGCAATGCGCCGTATAAGGCAGCAGGGGTACTTGGGTATGTCGGCGTCGTGATAGGAGCAACGCTTAAACAAGTGCCAGATGTCACTGGGCTTTATGGCCCGGTTCTTATGCCTGGTGTCGGTGCTCAAGGCGCCGATGCAGCTGACGTGGCCCGGATCGCCAAGGAGGCCAACGCTTGGGCGTTTCCTAATATGTCGCGGGAGATCCTGAGGGTCGGCCCTGATGCCGAAAAACTCGCCGCAGCGGTAACCGAGGTAGCGAAGGATTATCCGGAAGAAAGTGCGTGATTTTTTCGACACTTGATTTTGATTTTCGACCAAAAACTGTTCGAAAACCGCTGGACGTGTCGCTTGTGCGATATTTTTAATAATTCTTCATATTCCCAGTTCAGCGCAGTTTTGTTCGCCGCAGGTTGCTCATTAAGTGACCTGCGGTTTTCTAAAATAAACACGCCGTTACCTAGGTTTTTGTATTTAAGTGTTAAACTTATGCGGAATCTACCGGGTGCTGCCCACACACGCATCCTGCGTGTATGGTAGATTTCCGCAGGTGGAGAAACGCTCCATCACTCATCAAAAAATATTTTCCAGACTTTATTGAATCGGAGGAATCCCGTGGCCCTTCCACAGTTAACCGATGAGCAGCGCAAGGAAGCCCTCGCAAAAGCAGCTGAGGCTCGTAAGGCACGTGCGGAGCTCAAGGAACAGCTCAAGCGCGGCGATATTTCCCTGAAGGAGGTTCTCGCTAAGGCTTCGACCGATGAGATCATTGGCAAGACCAAGGTTTCCGCACTCCTCGAATCCCTGCCTAAGGTGGGCAAGGTGAAGGCAAAGGAAATCATGGAAGAGCTGGAGATCGCCCAGACTCGTCGCCTGCGTGGTCTCGGTGACCGCCAGCGCCGTGCCCTCTTGGAGCGTTTCGGCTTCTCCGAGGACTAGGCGGATGACCGGCGATAACCGTCAAGGCCAATTAGTTGTTTTGCTCGGACCTTCTGCCGTGGGGAAATCCACGGTGGTTAATCGCCTGCGCGAAGATATTGCCGATTTGTATTTTTCCGTCTCAATGACAACCCGTGCGCCTCGCCCGGGTGAGGTGGATGGAGTCGACTATTTCTTCGTTACGCCAGAAGAGTTCCAGCGACGAATCGACGCCGGTGACATGCTCGAATGGGCAGATATTCACGGCGGACTGCATTGCTCAGGAACTCCAGCGGAACCAATTGAAGCTGCTTTGGCCGCCGGGCGCCCGGTGCTAGTCGAGGTGGATTTGGTTGGTGCTCGCAATGTTGCCGCCTTGAAGCCCGAGGCGGAAACAGTGTTTTTGGCGCCACCTTCGTGGGATGTGCTGGTAGAACGGCTTACGGGCCGAGGCACCGAAGCGGAACATGTTATAGCTCGTCGGTTGGAAACCGCGCGGACTGAGCTTGATGCCATGAACGAATTCCGACATGTCGTCGTTAATGACGATGTGGAAGAGGCAGTCGCTGCGATCAGTGATATCCTCTTAGGTCGAAACCTCTAGGGTCCATACACTATGATGAATGGGACCAACAGGTTTTATACGGCTACTTGCGTGCTCAACGCGTATAAGTAGCCGATTTGTAAGGACTTTAAACGTAAGGTGAAAGTGACCAACGTGAGCAACGTTATGGAAAGTAATCAGGGCGTATATGATACCCCTACCGGTATTACCGATCCGCCAATTGACGAACTTTTGGGACGTGTGTCCTCCAAGTACGCGTTGGTGATTTTTGCTGCGAAGCGCGCTCGGCAGATCAATTCTTATTTCCAGCAGGAAGATGAAGGGGTCTTTGAATTCGTTGGCCCGTTGGTTACCCCGAAAAACCAAGAAAAGCCGTTATCAATCGCGCTGCGTGAAATCGAAGCTGGTCTTTTAGACCACGAAGAAGGCTAAGTTACGCTTGATTCAGTTGTGAAACCTCTATCGTGACCGGAAACCGGAACCGCGATAGAGGTTTTGTTATGCAGGGAATACTGCTACCTCACATTCGAATCTGCACCACCCGCTGTCCTGCGATTGTGCGATCACTATGCGCACGGCACAATGTTAAGCAATTGGTGGTTTTATACGCGACTCTTGTTTGCTGTTAGTTGTGATGGGATTTTACGTACATGAATCAAAAAAGCCTGAATGTTGTTGTTGGTGTAGCCGGTGGAATTGCCGCATATAAGGCGTGTCACCTAATTAGAAGCTTCACCGAATCAGGCGACAATGTTGTCGTCGTTCCGACGGAGGCAGCGTTGAGCTTCGTCGGTAAAGCTACGTTTGAGGCGCTTAGTGGAAATCCAGTATCGACGAGTGTTTTTGAAGCGGTCGATGAAGTTCGACACGTCCACATCGGTCAGACCGCTGATCTGATCGTTGTTGCACCTGCTACGGCTGATCTTATGGCTCGGGTTGCTGCCGGGCGCGCCGATGATTTGCTAGCCGCCACGATCTTGGTCGCGACTTGTCCTGTAGTTGTGGCACCTGCCATGCACACTGAAATGTGGGAGAACCCAGCAACTCAAGCAAATGTGTCAACACTACGGGCACGCGGAATCACCGTCCTAGAACCAGCGCACGGTCGTCTCACCGGAAAGGATACGGGTGCTGGTCGGCTCCCGGAACCAGAACAGATCGCCGATCTGGCACGGGTGGTGCTGGGCGGGGAGAAGCTGGAACACAGCCTGGCGGGAAAACGGGTATTAGTGACAACCGGAGGAACGCGGGAAGCTATTGACCCGGTACGGTTTATTGGCAACCACTCGTCTGGGCGTCAAGGCTATGCGCTTGCCGAAATAGCTGCGCACCGTGGCGCTACGGTCACTATCGTTGCTGCGGCAACCGAGAAGCTTTTAACCCCAAGTGGAGCTGAGGTGATTACCGTCCAGTCAGCCCGTGATATGCAACGTGTGGTTTACGATCTAGCAGCTGGCATGGACATAATTATCATGGCTGCCGCGGTTGCTGATTTCCGCCCGATGGAGGCGGCTCAAGCGAAAATGAAAAAGGGAAGTGACGCCGAATTCGGGTTGAAAAACATTCAGTTGGTTGAAAACCCAGACATTCTCAAGGGGCTGGTTGAACGTCGCATGGCGGGGGAGATTCCTGCTTCTACTATCATCGTTGGGTTTGCGGCTGAAACCGGTGACGATCACCATTCGGCGCTTGATTATGCAAAGGTGAAGATCGCCAAGAAGGGCTGCGACTTCCTCATGTGTAATGAGGTTGGTGCTGACAAGGTCTTTGGAAAAGCCGAGAACGAAGGTTTCTTCATTGATGCTGCGGGAAACGTACAGGAGATTCCTGTCGGTTCTAAACATCAAGTGGCTGCGCGCATCCTGGGAGCCGTCGAAAAGCGATTGTTTGACGCTTAACTAAACTAAGCGGACTTGCCGAATTAGACAGCTTGGTCTATATTTGGTTCAACGCAACAGCCCAGGTCTATCATCTAAATAAATCCTGGCCAACCGATGCGCTCACTATAGTTAAAACGCTACTTTCACCAATGAGGAACCATTCATGTCCAACGAGGCTGCGACCACCAGGTTGCGACTATTTACTAGCGAATCCGTAACCGAAGGGCACCCAGATAAAATCTGTGATGCTATCTCCGACGCCGTCTTGGACGCCATGTTAGAAAAAGATCCACACTCGCGGGTGGCGGTGGAGACTCTCGTCACTACCGGCCAGGTTCACGTGGTGGGGGAAGTTCGCACCGAATCGTATATTGATATTGCGACGCTGGTGCGGCAAACACTGGTCAATATCGGTTTCACCTCTTCCGATGTCGGTTTCGACGGACGAACCTGCGGCGTCAATATTGCGATCGGCGAGCAATCAGCAGAAATCGGGGACTCGGTTTCCGTTTCGCAGGAGGTACGTGACGGTCAGCGAACCGATGATGACGACCAGGCTGGTGCGGGCGATCAAGGGCTCATGTTTGGTTATGCCTCAAACGAGACTCCTGAGTACATGCCATTGCCTATCTCCCTTGCGCACCGACTCTCTAGGCGGTTGACGCAGGTGCGCAAAGAAGGCATTGTAAGTAATCTGCGCCCTGACGGAAAAACCCAGGTCACCTTGGGTTATAACGACGCTGGGCAGCCAATCAGCCTCGATACCATCGTCATGTCCACCCAACACGATCCAGACGTAACTCAAGCTTGGTTACGCGATCAGATCAAGACGCATGTGGTTGACTGGGTGATTAACGATGCAGGCTTAGCCGACATTTTAGAGGTCGGCGACTATAACCTTCTTGTTAATCCTTCCGGTTCCTTTATTTTGGGTGGGCCAATGGGGGATGCCGGTTTAACCGGACGAAAGATTATCGTCGATACGTACGGCGGCATGGCTCGTCACGGCGGAGGTGCTTTCTCCGGCAAGGATCCGAGTAAGGTGGATCGTTCGGCTGCCTACGCTATGCGGTGGGTAGCTAAAAACATCGTGGCCGCGGGGCTTGCGGATCGTGCCGAGGTGCAAGTCGCCTACGCCATCGGTCGGGCGAAACCGGTGGGATTGTATGTTGAGACGTTCGGAACCGCCCGTG
The DNA here is from genome assembly GCF_030532965.1 of Corynebacterium sp. GTDB lineage: Bacteria > Actinomycetota > Actinomycetes > Mycobacteriales > Mycobacteriaceae > Corynebacterium. The sequence goes on along the minus strand of NZ_JAUNKC010000004.1, from coordinate 78,557 downwards.
ACGGACTCACCGACGCCGAAATCCAGGCAGCGGTGGGCGAAGTCTTCGACCTCCGGCCCGCCGCGATCATTCGGGAACTGGACCTGTTGCGCCCGATTTACTCGCAGACTGCGGCTTACGGACACTTCGGCCGCGACGATCTCGACTTGCCATGGGAACGGTTGGATCGCACAGAGCAATTACGCCTTGCCGTCGGTCTACAGTAATTGAGCCGGTCAATCGTTAAGAAGGAAAGATAAGTCGCTAGAATCGTAACCATGCCTAAAACCCGCCAACCAGCCGCCTCTGCGCCTGTTGCGCGGGTTTTGCCGTTGTTGGGAATTAGCCATCTTGACCGAATATTTGAGTACCGGATTGACGAGGAACAAGACTCGCTTGCGCAACCGGGGGTGCGGGTAAGAATTCGGTTCGCAGGTCGGCTTATCGACGGAATCCTGCTTGAGCGCAGCTCCACGGCAGAGCATACCGGCGCTTTGCAATGGCTTGATCGGGTGATTTCTTCCGATATTGTCTACCCCGAGAAAACGCGGCTGCTCATTGAAGCGCTGTCAGAGCGATATGGCGGAGTCACCAGTGACCTCATACGTGCTGCGATACCATCCCGACACGCAAAAGCCGAAGAGTCGGACGCAACCATTCCCTGGGAGGAACTAGGTCAGGCCAAAGAGCCGGATTTGTCCTATTGGTCGAGCTACCACTATGGCGAATCATTTGTCGATGCTGTTATTAATGGACAAATTGCTCGGGCCGCATGGCAGATAGCGCCTGGCGACGACTGGGCGGCTGCGCTCAGCGCCTTGGCCGTAAAAGTAGTCAAAGACGGACACGGGGCGTTGATTATCGTCCCGGATCAAAAGGATGTCGATCAACTCGTATCCGCTGCTAAAGAATGGGTTTCGACCAAACAAATTACCGTGCTTAATAGCTCGCTAGGGCCGCAAGCCCGATATCGCCGATTCTTAAGTGTCCTTAACGGCCAGGGGCGGTTGGTGATCGGCACTCGTTCCGCGGCTTTCGCGCCGGTCAGCGGACTTCGGCTGGCCGTGATTAAAGACGATGGTGATGATAGCCTTGTCGATCCCCGTGCTCCGTATGTTCATGCCCGGGAAGTACTTACGACGAGGTCCACCCAGGAAAAATGCTCATTGATAATTGCAGGTCATGGGCGTACCGCGGAGACACAGTTACTGGTGGAATCCGGTTGGGCGCATGATCTTGTCGCAAGCCGCGATACGATTCGCACCCGGATGCCTAGAATAACCGCAGCTGGCGATAGCGAAATCGCACTCGAACGCGACAGATTTGCCCGGCATTCTCGGTTACCTAGTAGCGCTTATCAAGCTATTAAAAGCGCATTGGACAGATCTACTCCCGCGCTGATTCAAGTGCCCAGAACCGGGTACGTTCCGACATTGGCATGCAAAAGCTGCGGTTCACCTGCCAGGTGTCGGCATTGCAACGGGCCCCTGGGGTTGGATTCCGGAACCGCGCAGTCACTGTTTCCTGGGCCGCAGAATCAGCGGAACCGGCCCCAATCGGCGGGGCTTGCCGGGGATCCGTATGCAGCAAGCGTTCCGACTTGTCGGTGGTGCGGCCAAAAAGACAATCACTACCGGTGCGGTAGCTGCGGTAAATCGACCGTGCGTGCCGTGGTACTTGGGCATAATCGGACGGCGGAAGAGTTCGGGCGGGCGTTTCCCAAAGTACGGATAATCGCGTCTGGCGGTAATCGAATCCTTGAGACCATACCCGCAGAACCCGCGATTGTTATCGCCACGCCAGGTGCCGAACCGCTGGTCTCCGGTGGGAAATATGGTGCTGCAGTTTTCTTGGATACCTGGGCGATGCTGGGGCGCCAAGATCTGCGCGCCACTGAAGACGCGTTAGCCGCGTGGTTGCACGCAGCGCATCTAGTGGCAAGCAACTCCAAAGGCGGCGAAGTGGTGATTGTCGCAGAACCATCGCTGCCGGTGGTGCAACACCTTGTACGCTGGGACGTCGTTGGAGCTGCCGAACGCGAGTTGCTGGAACGTCGAGAAGTCCGGTTCCCGCCCACCGTTCACATGGCAGCCATAGATGGGGCGGCCGCAGCCATTAGTAATTTCTTGGAGCTTGCAGCGCTGCCCGAACACGCCGAGATTCTCGGCCCAGTAGACCTACCACCAGGGGTTACGCTGCCCGGCGAATACGACGAAACGAAATATGGCCCTCCGCAACGCATCTTGATTCGCACACCGCTGGGACCTCGAAGCCAATTGGGTCATGCGCTACGGGCAGCCCAACGGGCGCGGGCGCTTAGAAAAGACACCGTTCCGCTACGGGTTCAGATCGACCCGATCCGGATCGGGTAACTTAACGTTATCCGCTTTACTAACTAGACTGTCTGATTAACGTTTTAATAGCCGCATGGCAACCAACGATTTTCAGACGACTACGCAAGGAACAACTTAGAAAACCGATGACCATCCGAGAAATCCGACTATTCGGCGATCCAGTTCTAACCAGCCGAGCAACCGAAGTGACCGAATTCGACGAGCACCTAAAGACGCTTGTCGACGACATGCTTGAAACCATGGATGATGCCGGTGGCGTGGGTCTAGCCGCAAACCAAATCGGAGTTCTACGGCGGGTATTCGTTTTCGATTGTTCCCACACCGAAGACGGTTTACGCGGACACATCGTCAATCCGACCTGGGAACCTGTTTCCGAGGAAACCCAAACCGGCCCGGAAGGCTGCTTATCTATCCCCGATATCCGTGCCGATGTCACCCGATATAACACAGTGAAGCTGACCGGATTCGACCTTCATGGTAAACCACTCACTATTCTTGCTTCTGGCCTTATGGCTCGCTGCATCCAGCACGAAACTGACCACCTTGATGGCCAGCTATTTATCCGGAAACTAGAACCGGCCGACCGTAAAACCGCGATGGCTCATATCAGGAATTCTGAATGGTTTAACCGCTCGTAACGTAATCGACGCCAACGAAAGAGAAAACGGTCATGCGACTAGTATTTGCTGGAACCCCAGAACCCGCTGTAATCGCGCTTCGTACCCTACTATCAAGCAATCACGAGATAGTTGCGGTAGTCACTCGTCCCGATGCCCCCAAAGGGCGGGGGCGAAGCCTGCATCCTTCGCCAGTTGCAGAACTCGCAGAGGCTGAAGGGATAGAGGTGCTAAAACCAACAACGTTGAACCCAGATACGGAGGAAGGTCAGGCGTTTCGTCAACGGTTGATCGAATTAGCGCCGGACTGCGTGCCCGTTGTGGCTTACGGTAATTTACTGCCAGAAAGCGTCCTTAACCTGGTTCCGCATGGTTTTATCAACCTGCATTTTTCGCTGCTACCACGCTGGCGGGGAGCGGCTCCCGTGCAAGCAGCAATCGCGGCGGGGGATTCAACGACAGGTGCCACTACCTTCCGTATCGATTCCGGCCTTGACACCGGCGAGGTGCTAGGAACCATAACCGAGGACATCAACCCAACTGATACCGCAGAAGACCTTCTTGGGCGATTGGCGCACTCCGGTGCGCGGCTATTGGAGCGTACGATCACGGGGCTGGAAAGCAATACGATCACACCCCAACCCCAAACCGGTGAGACCAGTTATGCCACAAAACTCACCCCAGCTGATGCTCGCATCAATTGGTCCGACGCAGCAGAAACCATTGACCGTCATATCAGAGCTGTCACCCCGGCACCGGGCGCTTGGACGACACTGGGCGACAATCGGGTAAAACTGGAGCCTGTTAGCCCTGTTTCAACCGATAACGCATTACAGCCTGGCGAAATTGCAGTCGAGAAGAAGGCAGTTTTGGTCGGAACCGGCACCGCCGCTGTTCAGCTAAGCAAGATTCAAGTACCCGGAAAGAAAATGATGAATGCTGCCGATTGGGGACGCGGGTTGGCTACAACGGAAGGACTCCGGTTTCAATGACATCTGATAAGAACAACGGATTAGCTGCAAGTGGTGGTTTCCGATCGCGGTCAAATAAAAAAGACGGTAAGCCAGACCGGCCAGCAGATAGGCGTCGTAAAGCACCCAATGACCACGGCAAACCGCAACGTCGGACGCCGCAGAAACAGCAGCATCTCGCCGAATATCAACCAGGCGGTGACCCCCGTCAGCTTGGGACAATCGATCTTGGCCGGGCCGTTGCCTTTGACGTAGTCTACCGAGTTGATACCCAGGATGCTTACGCGAACCTCGTGCTGCCGAAGATGCTGCGGGACTACAAAGTTAAACGCCGTGACGCCGCTTTTGCTACCGAGATTGCCTATGGCACCTTGAGAAACCAAGGTGTTATTGACAGGATTATCGCGGCTACCGCGACCAGACCGCTTAGCGACATCGATCCTGGAGTGCTCAATGCGCTTCGTATCGGGACTTATCAACTTATCTATACCCGAGTCGATAACTACGCCGCGGTCGACTCAACCGTCAATCTCGTGGACGCCATCGGCCAGGGAAAAGCCAAAGGGTTCACCAACGGCGTGATGCGAAAAATCTCGCGCACCAGTCCGGAAAAATGGTTCCAGAAATTGCAACCGTCCGGCGAAATACCGGCGATTGCATTTAAATACTCCCACCCGGAATGGATTGCGGAATCATTCGCACAAGTCCTAGGTATCGGCGAGCTTGCTGCGGCATTAGAAGCGGATTCTCAACGGCCCACCGTTCACCTTGTTGCTAGACCAGGGGAGATCACAGCCGAGGAGCTTGCGCTCATGACTGAAGGCGAAGAAGGACAGTATTCGCCTTACGCAGTCTACCTCCCCGGTGGTGACCCAGGCAGGCTCGAACCAGTTCGTGATGGACTTGCCGCAGTACAAGACGAAGGATCCCAAATTATCGGCCGGGCATTGGTCGAAGCGCCGGTAACCGGAACCGATAACGGCCGATGGCTTGACCTGTGTGCTGGCCCTGGCGGCAAGGCGGCGCTCATTGGATGCTTGGCCCGGATCGATGGCGCCACCGTTGATGCTGTTGAAATCCAGCCGCACCGGGCAGAGCTTATAAGAAAAACCGTTTCGGATCTTCCCGTGACGGTTCACAATGAGGACGGCAGAAAGCTGTCGCTTCAACCGGGTTACGACCGGGTGCTTGTCGACGCCCCATGCTCCGGGTTAGGGGCGTTACGGCGACGGCCAGAAGCCCGGTGGCGTAAACAAGAATCGGATATTGCGGATTTGACGGTTCTTCAGTACGAACTACTGGAATCGGCGATCGCTATGACGCGGCCAGGCGGCGTTATAATCTACTCAACCTGCTCACCGGATCTTCGCGAAACCCGCGCCATCGTGGAGAAAGCCACCAAGCAGTTACCGGTGGTGGAATTAGACGCCGCGGAATTCACCGGTGGCATGACCAACACCGGTGACTATAAATCTGTGCAAATGTGGCCGCACCGCCACGGCACTGACGCCATGTTTTTCGCGGTGCTGAGGAAGAACGAGGATTCTTCACACTAGCCGTCAATGGGTTCCAGGCGAAGCAAGTCGGTATAGAAAGACTCGCTGCACTGGAACCCCTCGTCAGTTTTGACGATATACCCGCTTGAAAGCCGGGAGTCCCACCAGCAGTGCAAGTAATTGCTGTTCCAGCCGTCGGTGGTAAAACCAAATGGTTCGTGACTAAAACATAGCGGAAGCATGAGCTCGTAACACGGGTTTGAATAATCCGATTGGTCGGGTGCGCGGAGTAGAAAATCCTCGATTGATTGCGGGGTTTTTAGCTGGCTGAGCAGCCAAAACATCGCATCGTATATCTGGTGCGAGTTTGTATCGTCGTGCAAACCGAAGTAGCCTTTATCCTCCACGATTCGATTTCCCACGGTGCGCAGGAGCGTTTCGATATGCGCCCGCGCTTCTGGAACCTTTGTGAAAGCCCGATCAATTATCGGTGAAAAAGAACCATTAGATACGGAATTGAAGGCGTCTTTGATGGTTTCCCGGGCGTCGTCGAAAAGGTCTTGATTGGCAAAACCCGAGATAAACGTGGCGAAATCGGGTGCGATGACCTGCCAGGCGTAGTCTTTTTCTTGATCTATATAGACCACTCGAGGTTCCCCGTCCGGGCCGCATTCCCGATAGTCCAGCAGGAACATTTCCGGGCCTGCCGTGGGAGTGGCGGCGAAGTACACGCCCCAATCCGGGTAGCCGCACTCGTCCTGCCAGTACTTAGATCCGGCTGGCCCAAGCAATGAGTAAAGAGCGGAAGCGCCGATGCCAAAAATGCCGTCTACGGCAACGTGGTCTTTTGCCCAGGCGGTTGGTGAGTCGGTGGGGTAGCAGTCATTGACTGGGACGCCGCCATTACGGTTGTGCGCAAGTTGAATATAGGACTGCGGTAGCTTGTAGCCTAATTCGGCTTCTACCTCGGCGATCATGCTGTCAGTCAGTGGCTCGCATTGAAAATTCTTGGACCAATCGCTCTCTCGCCAGAAACCTTCAAAGTTGAACGTTGCTAGATCGTTCACCCTGGATGCCACCTTTCATTTCGGAAATATCACACCAATGAATAATCAATGCCACACTACTTTTCGGCAATGCCCGCACGAGTTGGGGAGTCGGTTAAAGAAATGAGGTATCAATTACGCCTTAATTTCTAAACAGTGATCGTACCTTAGTTTAGGTCACATTCGGAGCACATTTGATAGGTAAAGCCGGTGAAGTTATATAGGAAACCTAGAACCACAGTTGAAAACCAATTCACCACAGGTGTCTGGATTCCGCAATGGAAACTTTCATGAGCCTCGAAGCGCACAACTACAGGGAATCGATTGGTTTTGTGGCGACAGAATGCAGGATAGAATGAGTACCATGTCTCTCGCCGTTTCTCGCCCCATCATTTCTCCTTCCATTCTCGCCGCTGACTTCGCCAATCTCGGCGCGGAGGTGCATACAGTTGACACAGCTGATTGGATTCATGTCGATGTGATGGATGGACACTTCGTGCCGAACCTTTCGTTCGGCGCCGACGTTACCGCAGCGGTTAATCGTGTCACCGAGCAGCACCTTGATGTTCACCTGATGATCGAAAATCCGGAAAAGTGGGTCGATAATTACATTGCCGCGGGTGCTGATTGCATCATTTTCCACGTGGAAGCCACAGAAAACCCAGTTGCACTGGCTCGGTATCTTCGATCCAAGGGCGTGTGGGCTGGGTTTTCACTGCGTCCTGGAACCCCAATTAAACCATATCTGCCGCAACTTTCTGAGTTCGATGTGGTGCTTGTTATGAGCGTCGAACCTGGTTTCGGGGGGCAGAAATTCATGCCGGAAATGTTGGAGAAAGTGCGGTTGCTGCGGGCGGAAATCGACTCGAAAAACCTGTCAACACTGATTGAAATTGACGGTGGAATTTCAGCCGATACCATTGGAGCTGCAGCAGAGGCAGGTTGTGATGCTTTTGTGGCAGGGTCAGCTATCTTTGGCCAACCGGATCGGGCTTCCGCAGTAGCACAGTTACGTGAGATTGCCACGACGCACTTGAGCCACTAATTTTCACCGGGATACGTCACCCTTCATGGCGGTGTACTAGACTGCGACAAACAAGCTGGTTAGTTTGGCGCGGATATGCGCTGGGAACTATTCGGGCGGTGGCTGCGACTAATAGTTGGTACCAAAACTAGATGGAAGAAAACGTGAACAACGAGAATCCAAAAACTTTGAGTGATGCTGAACTGCACAGTTATGTCGCAGCCGATGCCGCATTAACAACGACGAAGCCTTGGGAATTAGTGGTTACTTCGGCTCGGATGAAACTTTACGCCTGGTTGGCGGCCGGGATTACGATAGCGATTCATACATTCCTCGCATTCATCGTGGCGGTAGGGGATACCGGCGCTGCAGTCACCATCATCGACCAATGGGGTTACTTCCTGGTCGGTTTGATATTCGCCGCAGTATTTTTCATCGGTCTTTCTCGACCCCGGGTACGGGTAAACGAAGACGGGGTAGACGTTCGCAATTTCATTGGTTCGCGGTTCTATCCGTGGTTAGTTATATACGGATTGAATTTCCCTGAAGGTGCTCGAGTCGCACGACTGGAGTTGCCCGAGTTCGAATATGTTCCGTTGTGGGCGATGATTGCTGCCGACGGCGAGAAGTGTATCGCGGCTGTGGAGAAGTTCCGCGAGCTTGAGGCGAAATACATGCCAGAAGATTAGGACTGGTGCGTGGCAGATCCTAGTACGTACCGGCCAGCTCCGGGCACCATCCCCACTGAGCCGGGTGTTTATAAATTTCGAGACCATCATAAACGGGTCATTTATGTAGGAAAGGCGAAAAACCTTCGCGCCAGGTTAAGTAATTATTTCCAAGACCTTAGCCAGCTGCATCCGCGTACCCGCCAAATGGTGACCACCGCTTCCGCCGTGGAATGGACGGTGGTGGCCAGTGAAGTCGAAGCATTGCAGCTGGAGTACACGTGGATTAAAAAATTTGATCCGCAATTCAACGTCAAGTATCGCGACGACAAAACCTATCCGTTATTGGCGGTCTCGGTCGGTGAGCGAATTCCACGTGCGTTTTTCTACCGTGGTTCACGGAGAAAAGGTGTCCGATACTTTGGGCCGTATTCCCATGCATGGGCGGTACGCGAGACCCTCGATCTCCTGACACGTGTCTTCCCGATGCGGACATGTAGCACCGGGGTGTTTAATCGCCATCAATCTTTGGGGCGCCCATGTTTATTGGGCTACATAGACAAGTGTTGCGCGCCATGCATCGGAAAGGTGTCCGATGCGGAGCATCGCGAGATCGTCGAGGGTTTTTGTTCGTTTATGGCTGGCCAGACCGACACGGTTACCAAGCAGCTGGAAGCAGACATGACTGCTGCCGCGGATAAATTAGATTTCGAAAAGGCCGCGCGGCTTCGTGACGATCTCGCGGCGGTAACCAAGATCACCGAACAGCAGTCGATCGTTCTTGGCGACGGCACCGACGCCGATGTCATAGCGATCGCGGCTGACCCGTTAGAAGCCGCGATCCAAATGTTCCATATTCGGGCAGGGCGCGTTTGTGGCGAACGCGGCTGGGTTGTAGAACGCAGTGATGATACCGAGTCCGAGCTTCAAGATCTGGTTCAAAGTTTCATCATTCAGTTCTATTCGGAAGCAGTGGAACACGAAACCGAGACGTTAGCGTCGGAAGAAAAGGCAATCATGCGGCGTGGTGTGGACAATTACGCTGGGTATGAACCAACCGCTGCGCGTGGTGATGTCGCGGCATCGGTAATACCGAAAGAAATCCTCGTTTCGGTTCCTCCGACAGATATTGACCACACTCGCGAGGTTTTAGAAACGTTGCGGGACAGTCATCTTTCCCTTCGGGTTCCTCAGCGAGGGGATAAGCGCGCCCTGCTAGAGACCGTTCGTCGCAATGCGGAAGATTCGCTCAAACAACACAAGCTTAAACGCGTCGGGGATTTAACAACCAGGTCTGCGGCGTTGCAGGAAATCCAGGATGCGTTGGGAATGGATGACGCGCCGTTGCGCATGGAATGCACCGATATTTCGCACATCCAAGGTACCGATGTAGTCGCGTCCCTGGTTGTTTTTGAAGATGGGTTACCAAAGAAATCAGACTATCGTCGCTACAAAATCAAAGAAGCCGCCGGTGATGGTCATTCAAACGATGTGGCCAGCATCGCCGAAATAACTCGACGTCGGTTTCAAGCGTATAAGAATAATATCCAGCAGCTACCCGACAGCGACACCGACGCTGAACTGCAGTTTTCTGATGAGCCGACGGTGGAGAAGGCACCGAAGAATTTCGCATATCCACCGCAGCTCTTCATCGTTGATGGTGGGGCACCGCAGGTCAACGCGGCGCAAGCTGTGCTCGACGAATTAGCCATCGGTGACGTTATGGTGGTGGGCATTGCGAAGCGATTGGAAGAAATCTGGTTGCCGAATGACCCGTACCCGGTTATTCTGCCGCGCAATTCCCAGGCGTTGTTCTTATTCCAGCACATTCGGGACGAGGCACACCGCTTTGCCATCAGTTTTCATCGCCAGCAGCGCTCGCGCCGCATGAAACGCAGTGTTTTGGACGAGGTTTCCGGGCTTGGGACGCACCGCAAGCAAGCATTAGTCAAGCACTTCGGCAGCGTCAAAGCGCTGAAGGAGGCCAGCGTGGAAGAAATCATGGCGGTAGACGGGTTCGGCAAGAAACTCGCCCAGTCCGTCTACAAGACCCTGCACTCGTAGCTTTTCGACGCCCTGCTGCCACCGGGCAACAGGTGCTCGTGACCGCTTGTGGGGCGTCGAAAAGCAAAAAGTAGGTGCTCGGTCAGCTGTTCCCGCTACAATGACGGGCATGATCTCCGAACCAGTTTCCATCGAACCAGTCACCGAAATCCCACCTGTGATAATCACCGGAATGTCCGGTGCCGGCTTGAGCTCGGCTGCCCGCGTGTTGGAGGACATGGGGTGGTACGTCTCACAAAATTTGCCACCGCAACTAGCGGTTGAACTGTTCGAATTATGTGCCTCGGATTCATCACCAGTTGACAAAGTCGCGCTCGTTTCGGATGTGAGGTCGCTGGATTTCTCCTACGGGCTCGACGCCGTGATCACCATCCTTGGGGAGAAAGGCATAAAGCCACTGGTGCTTTTCATGGACGCCCGGGACGATGTCCTCATTAAACGCTTCGATAATCTGCGTCGGACGCATCCGCTCCAGGGATCTGGGACATTATTGGTCGGGATTGAGCGCGAACGCGAATTGGTAGCAAGCATCAAGGAATCGGCAGACGTGGTGATTGATACCTCTGACTTGTCTATCCACGATTTGCGCCGTGCGATTGAACCTAATTTTGAAAATCTCGCTGCAAAGCAACAACACGTAACCGTGCAATCATTTGGGTTCAAGCACGGCACCCCGCGAGACACCGACATTATGGTCGACGTTCGATTTTTGCCTAATCCATTCTGGGTGCCTGAACTGCGGCCATTCCGCGGGGTAGACAAGCCAGTTTCGGACTACGTCTTGGGCCAAGAATCTGCGCAGCAGTTCCTGGATAACTTCTACACCATGCTTATGGACATGCGCGATGGCTTTAAACACGAGGGGAAGAAATTTATCACAGTCTCGATCGGCTGCACCGGCGGGCATCACCGCTCAGTCGCTATTGCTGAAGAAATCGGTCGACGGTTAGCCAGCCACGATGACCTAGACGTCACAGTTTCGCACCGCGACATCAATCGCCATTAAGTCGGTAGGTTTTAAGTGAACGACTCATTTGTAGATCCTGCACGCGAAAATAAAATCCCAAGCCCGATTAAAGTGGCATCGTTCGGGGGCGGGCACGGCTTATTCCAGACGCTGCGCGCAGTACGGGTTTTATCGCCAAAACAAATTACCGCAATTGTCACGGTTGCCGACGATGGCGGCTCATCGGGGCGAATCCGCCGAGAGCTCGGCCAAATTCCTCCCGGCGACCTGAGGATGGCACTCGCTGCTTTAGCGCCACATGATTCCGAGGGACGTATGTGGGAGAAAGTTTTGCAGCACCGCTATGGCGGTTACGGTGCGTTGGCCGGACACGCGGTAGGGAATATGCTTATCGCGGGGCTTTTTGAGGTGCTGCAATCCGAAGTAGCCGCCCTTGACGCATTGGCGAAAATGCTGCGTGCCGAAGGGCGGGTACTTCCGCTGTGCGAACAACCCCTTGACATTGAAGCGGATGTTTCGGGTCTTGATGCTGACCCTCGTATCATCCGACAAGTTCGCGGGCAGGTAGCAGTTGCAAGCACGGTTGGAAACGTGCGTCGGGTTCGCCTCATTCCGGACAATCCGACGCCCTGTGGCGAAGCAATTACCGCCCTGCAGCAAGCGGATTTAATTACACTCGGCCCAGGCTCGTGGTTTTCGTCGGTGTTGCCGCACTTGCTCGTGCCAGGAATCGTGGACACGCTCAATTCAGTCGATGCGATGCGGGTTGTTGTTCTTAATCTGGATGCGGAACCTGGCGAGACAGCCGGTTTCACCGCAGAACGTCACATACACATTCTCAAGCAACATGCTAAGGATTTTGCGGCGGATGTGGTGATTGCTGATTCAAGTGCGCTACCAATTGCAACGGATCGGGTGCATTTAGAACGAGCCGCGGCGAATATCGGCGCGCGAATTGCCTTCCATGATTTGCGAGAAGAAGATTCACGAGGTGTGTATACATCCCGGCACGATCCGGAAAAACTCGCCGCCGCGCTGCGACAGGAGTATTTTGGTTAAACTCGGCGTCATTTCAACGACTTAGCCGTTGTCGTGCTGTCGTACGACACAAACGCATTGTCGCAACGTTAGAATGAGACAACCCAACTGGGAGTATTGGCCGTTCGATACTGAATAAACCCCCAACTGTAAGGAATTCGCAACCGTGTCTAGTCTTTCCACTCAGGTCAAAGAAGAGCTGTGCAAAGTAACCCAAACTAAACAGACGGCAATCATCGCAGAAGTAGCCGCGATGATTCGGTTTGCCGGGGAATTTAATATCGTTGCGAACAAACTGGTGGTTGAGGTGGAACTGGAGCTCCGTGAGGTAGCTCAGCGGTTAAAAGAAAGCATTGAGGAATTGCTCGGCAACGACGTGACGCTGCTGGAATTGGGAGCTCCGTCATCGAGAAAGGCAGCCCGGTATTTACTGCGGATTACTGACGATGCCGACAAGCTCGTCCGGAGAATTGGGCTCGTGACCCGATCCGGGCACCAAGTGAAAGGATTACCACCCCAAATAATCAGCGGCACCGTCATCGACGCCGAAGCTGCCTGGCGGGGAGCATTCTTAGCAGCAGGGCAACTGGGGGATCCAGGTAGGAGCAGCGGATTGGAAGTGAGCTGTCCTGGACAAGAAGCATCGTTAGCGCTCGTTGGGTGCGCTCGCCGGTTGGGAATCGCGGCGAAAACAAAGGAATCGCGGGGAGTCGAGAAAGTTAGCATCCGTGATGGGGATGCCGTCGGCGCTTTGCTCACCCGCATGGGGGCACATGCGACCCGGTTGCAGTGGGATCAGCGCCGATTGCGGCGGGAGTCCCGGCCGAGTGGGAATCGGCTGGCAAATTTCGATGATGCAAACTTACGGCGGTCTGCTCGGGCAGCGGTAGCGGCTGCGGCTCGGGTGGAACGGGCGATGACTATTTTGGGTGACGATGTACCCGACCACCTCGCAGAAGCTGGTCAGCTTCGGGTGCAGCACCGCCAGGCGTCGTTAGAAGAACTAGGTCGGTTGGCTGATCCGCAAATGACTAAAGATGCGGTTGCTGGCCGTATCCGACGATTGCTGTCGATGGCTGATAAACGAGCCAAGGAATTGGGAATTCCAGACACTCAAGCCGTCGTGACCGACGAACTGCTTGACCAAGTGTAATAATCCTTCCGCACTCGGGTTGATCACGGGGCCGCTTTTCGACGCGGCTATGGGCGCAAGGCGGAAATGTTGCTTTGTGTTTGGTTGTGTGTCTTATTAGGGTGTCTTCCCAAGTTGAAAAAAGAGATGCAGAAACAACCGGAAACCTTATTGTGACAACATTCACAAACTGCTTGCTGGTGCGGCGAGTAAACATAGGAAACTGCCTTCATGATGTGGGTAACTCTTCCCAAACGGGGGTGGTTAACGTGGTTGAACTGGCACTTTTCCGGTTCAGGCCACCAAGTTTACCGGTAGAAAATTTCTACACTGCCCCCATTTGCCCCAGTGTAACCGCCCAAAAACCGGAAAGTTGCGCTGTAGGTAGTGCAGGTTTTGGATTGGGTGGCTACACTTGAGAACGAAGGCGAGCCGAGAAAATCGGATATAAAACAAAACAAACCCAACCGATTCAAAGTGTTCCGCCTTGTCCAAGAGCACTCTAGTTTTAGGAGACATTCAAGTGGCAATTCGCGTAGGTATTAACGGCTTTGGTCGCATTGGTCGTAACTTCTTCCGGGCGTTGAAAGAGCGGGGCTCCGATATTGAAGTCGTTGCAGTGAACGACTTGACCGACAATCACACGTTGGCTCACCTGCTCAAGTACGACTCGGTTCTGGGCCGTCTAAACGAGGACGTCACCTACGATGATGAGTCAATCACCGTCGGCGGACACCGGATTCTCGTTACCGCAGAGCGGGATCCAAAGAACCTGAAGTGGGGCGATCTCGGCGTCGATATCGTTATTGAATCGACCGGTTTCTTCACTGACGCAGAGGCTGCAAAGGCACACATCGACGCTGGCGCAAAGAAGGTCATTATTTCTGCTCCAGCCAAGAACGAAGACGCAACCTTCGTTGTAGGTGTCAACCACACCGACTACGACCCAGAGAAGCACAACATCATCTCCAACGCTTCCTGCACCACGAACTGCCTTGCTCCAATGGCCAAGGCACTTAACGATGCCCTCGGTATTGAACGAGGCCTGATGACCACCATCCACGCATACACCGGCGATCAGCGCCTGGTGGACGCACCTCACAAGGATCTTCGCCGCGCACGGGCAGCTGCCATCAACATGGTTCCTACCTCCACCGGCGCAGCAAAGGCAGTGTCGCTGGTTCTCCCAGAGCTCAAGGGCAAGCTGGACGGCTATGCAATGCGTGTTCCTGTTCCAACCGGTTCTGCAACCGACTTGACCTTCACCGCTTCTCGCGAAACCACCGTTGAAGAGGTCAATGAGATCATCAAGAAGGCAGCCGAAGGTGAAATGAAGGGCGTGCTCGCATACTCGGAGGAGCCACTGGTATCCACCGATATCGTCACCGATCCACACGCTTCCATCTTTGATGCAGGGCTGACCAAGGTCATGGGCGACCAGGTGAAGGTCGTTTCCTGGTACGACAATGAATGGGGCTACTCCAACCAGCTCGTTACCATCACCGAGTATGTAGGCGAGCGCCTCTAAGATTATGCCCAACGATAGGTACCACAATCGTGCAGCACAGCTGATTCGTATGGTATCTCTTCGTGGGGAAACATAGATGAAAGTCCCGAGGAATATCACACGAATACCTCGGGACTTTTGCATACACTAAATAACGGACCACGCTTTTGTCGTGAAACCATGAAGGCAACTTGAGCGTGTGATCTGAATTTGATTGTCCTTAGCGAAAGGGTACAACCTACATGTCTGTCAAGACTTTGCAAGATCTTATTAATGAAGGTGTTGAAGGCCGTCACGTCCTCGTACGTTCAGATTTCAATGTCCCCCTCAACGACGATCGGGAAATCACCGACGCAGGACGCATCACGGCTTCGCTTCCCACCATTAAAGCGCTGTCTGAAGCCGGTGCCCGGGTAATTCTCATGGCCCACCTGGGTCGTCCCAAAGGGGAGGTCAACGAAAAATTCTCCCTGGCACCTGTAGCTGAAGCACTCTCCGAAGCGCTAGGACAATACGTAGCACTGGCAGGCGACGTTGTTGGTGAAGACGCCCACGAACGGGCAAACGGACTCAATGACGGCGACGTTCTGCTGCTGGAAAACGTTCGGTTCGATCCACGCGAAACCTCCAAAGACGAAGCTGAACGCGGTGCTTTCGCAGATCAATTGGTAGCACTCGCCGCCGAAAATGGTGCTTTCGTTTCGGATGGTTTTGGTGTCGTCCACCGGGCGCAAGCATCCGTTTACGATGTGGCAAAACGTCTGCCACATTACGCAGGTGGCTTGGTGCAAAAAGAAATCGAAGTCTTGAAGAAGATGGTAGAAAACCCGGCTCGCCCATACGTCGTCGTTCTTGGCGGTGCCAAGGTGTCAGACAAACTTGGTGTTATCGAAGCACTGGCAGAAAAAGCTGACAAGGTTATCATCGGTGGTGGCATGTGCTACACCTTCCTTGCCGCCCAGGGCATTGACGTTCAGGAATCTCTGCTTCAAGAAGAACAAATCGAAAAATGCACCGAATTGCTGGAAAAGTTCGGCGACAAACTGGTTCTCCCAGTCGACCTGATCGCCGCAAGTGGCTTTGCTGCAGATGCGGAAAATAAGGTCGTCAGCCTCGCCGAGATTCCTGCTGGCTGGATGTCCTTGGATGTAGGCCCCGAAACCGTCAAGAAGTACGCTGAGGTTCTTGGGACCGCGAAAACAGTTTTCTGGAACGGCCCTATGGGTGTGTTCGAATTTGAAGCATTCTCGTCTGGAACCCGTGGTGTCGCAGAAGCAATCATTGCAGCAACCTCCGCTGGTGCGTTCTCTGTAGTCGGCGGCGGCGACTCCGCTGCCGCTGTGCGTCTGCTCGGCTTACCCGAAGATGGTTTCAGCCATATCTCAACCGGTGGCGGCGCCTCCCTGGAATTCCTGGAAGGCAAAGAGCTGCCTGGCGTGAAGGTTCTCGAAAGCTAAACCACCAAGATCCGTCCATGCTATGGGTAAGGACAAAACGGTTAGTTATCCATAGCGGTGGATCATATAGTTCTAAAAGAAAGGAACTTGCCTTAACATGGCAGCTCGTAAGCCACTTATTGCTGGCAACTGGAAAATGAATCTCAACCATCTGGAAGCAACAGCTACTGTACAAAAACTAGCTTTTGCTCTTCCGAAAGAATACTACGACAAGGTTGACGTTGCAGTGACAGTGCCGTTTACCGACATTCGTACCGTACAAACTCTGGTTGAAGGGGACAAACTTCACATCACCTATGGTGCACAGGACGTATCCCAGCACGAATCAGGCGCATACACCGGCGAGATCGCCGCATCCATGCTCGCAAAACTTGGTTGCACCTGGGTGGTCGTCGGACACTCGGAGCGACGCGAATATCACGGGGAGACCGACGAACTCGTTGCGGCCAAGGCGAAAGCGGCACTGAAAGAGGGGATCAGCCCCATCGTGTGTGTCGGCGAACCACTAGAAATACGGGAAGCTGGCACTCACGTTGACTATGTGGTGACCCAGACCAGAAATTCCCTGGCTGGTTTAAGCGAGGAAGAGTTGTCTCGCACCGTCATTGCGTATGAACCAGTATGGGCAATCGGTACTGGAAAGGTAGCATCCGCTGCGGATGCGCAGGAAGTTTGCGCTGCGATCCGGGGGCTTGTGAAGGAACTCGCTGGCGATGCTGTTGCTGAGCAGATGCGGATCCTTTATGGCGGTTCCGTAAAAGTTGATTCCGTAGCGGAGATCGTCGGCCAACCTGATGTTGACGGCGGATTGGTAGGCGGAGCCTCATTGAATGGCGAAGAGTTTGCCAAGCTGGCGGCGAATGCAGCTGGCGGTCCATTCTAGTTAGGATTCGTTACCTACTACGGTGACGGATAACGCAAGGCCGCTGTGGAACACACAGCGGCCTTGCATGTTTTTCAAGCGGCATCAGGCAGTATCCGCATTTCCATATTTTTGGTAGAGGACGACGAAAAACCAATGACAGATCAGCTAAAAGACGATATACGGTATCTCGGAAGTCTATTAGGGAACGTAATTGCTGACCAAGAAGGAGAAGAGGTATTCCAGCGTGTCGAAACCGCGCGGCGATTAGCCTTTGACGTCGCTAAGGGCAATTGCTCGATGGACGTTTTGGTCGATCAATTCCGGACACGCTCAGCCGAAGAGCTACTCCCTATAGCCCGCGCTTTCAACCATTTTGCTTTGCTGGCAAACCTCGTTGAGGATTTACACGACACAGCTACGTATCTCGCTGATCGGGAAGCTGGTATACCGGCACCGGACTCCACCCTGGAGGCAACGTGGCGCAAGCTGGAATCCAGCGCGGTTGCTCCAGAAACGGTGGAAAAGCTTTTAACCCATGCACAGGTAGCGCCAGTTCTTACCGCGCATCCGACGGAAACGCGACGTCGAACTGTTTTCGATGTCCAAGAACACATCACGCAATTGCTGAAACAACGTCACCACATTTTGGCAGCACCGAAGAATGCGCTTACCGACACCCGGATCGATGAAATCTCGCGTCAGATTAGGCGGTGGATGACGCTGCTATGGCAAACCGCGCTTATCCGAGTAGCGCGCCCTCGTATTGAGGATGAAATCGAAGTTGGCTTGCGTTATTACAAACTCTCGTTGCTAAAAGCTATCCCGGAAATCAATAGTGCGGTATCCAAAGCACTCACGGCTCAATTTGGGTTAAAGAATGAGCTAACTGCAATTATCAAGCCTGGTTCCTGGATTGGCGGCGACCATGACGGAAACCCGTATGTCACTGCCGCAACCTTGCGGTATGCCACCACCCGGGCTGCAGAAACAGCACTGAAGTACTACGTTTCCCAATTGCACCAGTTAGAGCACGAATTATCGCTTTCTGATCGGCTATCGACGGTCACGGAGGAATTGCTTTCGCTTGCGGAACTTGGCTTTAATGACATCCCTTCGCGCGTCGATGAACCGTATCGCCGCGCGGTGCACGGCATTCGAGGCAGGGTAATGGCGACGTTAGCTGAATTGATTGGTGGTGCAGCGGTGGAGGGAACCTGGTTCACCGCCCACCAACCCTATGCGGATCCCCAAGAAGTTCTGGACGATCTAAAGATAATCGACGACTCACTGCGCTCCAGCAACGATGATTTGATCGCCGATGACCGGCTCGCTCGGATTCGTATAGCGATCGCTACCTTTGGTTTCCATCTCTACGGGATGGACTTGCGCCAAAATTCTGAGAGCTATGAAGACTTCATCACGGAGATCTTCGCTCACGCGCATGTGCATCCGGATTACAGAAGCCTTAAGGAAGAGGAAAAGATCGCGGTGCTTGTGGCGGAACTAAAAAGCCCGCGCCCTCTCATTTCCCGCGATGCGGCGTCGTTCAGCGAGGCAACTCAGCGTGAGTTAGATTTACTGGCCGAAGCACAACGGGCCGTCGACTTCTTTGGGCCAGACATGGTTCCCCACAGCATAATTTCGATGGCTCAGAGCGCATCAGATGTGTTGGAAGCAATGGTGTTGTTGGCCGAGTTTGGGCTGATTAAACCTGACGGCGATAATCCAACTGGCACGGTCGACGTAATCCCGCTATTTGAAACAATTGAGGACTTACGTGCAGGCGCAGAGATCGTCGAAAAGCTATGGGAAAT
This sequence comes from Corynebacterium sp., assembly GCF_030532965.1. GTDB lineage: Bacteria > Actinomycetota > Actinomycetes > Mycobacteriales > Mycobacteriaceae > Corynebacterium. The sequence continues at coordinate 59,558 of NZ_JAUNKC010000004.1, read as the reverse complement.
TCCGTTGTACCGAAATTATTTACGGCAACGAGGAGATCGCCAAGAAATCATGCTCGGCTATTCCGATTCCAATAAAGACGGCGGCTATTTCGCTGCGAACTGGGCGCTTTACGACGCTGAACTAGAACTCGTGTCCTTAAGCAAACAACACAATATCGCGCTCCGGTTATTCCACGGTCGCGGCGGAACGGTTGGTCGAGGGGGCGGTCCATCCTATGAGGCCCTGCTTGCGCAGCCCCAAGGTGCCGTACAAGGTGCGGTGCGGATCACCGAACAAGGGGAAATCATTTCCGCGAAATACGGCACTGTTGATTCCGCCAAGCGCAACTTAGAAGCCTTGGTGTCCGCGACCCTTGAAGCCTCGTTGTTGAAAGTTGAGGATTTTGCAGAAGCCGAAACCGAAGCGTATACAGTTATGCGCGAGTTATCGCGGTTGAGCCGGGAAAAGTACACGGCTTTGGTGCACGACGACCCCGGATTCATCGAATACTTCACATCATCAACACCGTTGGCTGAGATCGGTGCGCTGAATATCGGTTCCAGGCCGTCGGCGCGCAAGCAAACAACCGCGATCTCCGATTTACGAGCCATCCCCTGGGTATTGTCGTGGTCGCAGTCTCGGGTCATGTTACCGGGATGGTACGGTATGGGCTCAGCTCTTTATAACTGGATCAATTCCGGGCCAGACAATGAAGCACGATTGCAACAATTGCAGCAATACTACCGAACCTGGCCGTTTTTCAATTCTGTGCTTTCGAATATGGCGCAGGTCATGAGCAAAGTTGAACTAACCTTGGCGCAGCTTTACTCGGAACTGGTAACCGACAGGGAAGCTGCGCACCGTATTTTTGCTGCGATCACGGAAGAGTTTGCCTTAACCCAAGAAATGTTCTTCGCGATTACTGGCGTAGATAATTTATTGGCCGACAACCCGCAGTTGGCTCGCTCAGTTCGGCGTCGTTACCCATATCTGCTCCCGCTCAATGTCATCCAGTTGGAGCTGTTGAGGCGCTACCGGGAAGGCTCGGACGATGAAAACGTCGGCTATTGTATTCGGCTGACCATGAACGGCCTGGCTACTGCGTTACGTAATTCGGGCTAGGCAATCTCGGTCCGATGGAGCACGATGAAGAAATCCCCGAACGCGATGTGAGCGATAGGGGATTTCTTCGGCTGCTAGTGTATTATTTGTTGAGAAATTTAAGAAAGCAATATTGGAAACAAGTTGCTCATGGCCAAATAGATTGAAGGTTTATATTCAATGGAACTCGCCCTCCAAATCGTGCTGGTTCTCGCCAGTGTTTTGATGACCCTTTTCGTTCTCTTGCACCGGGGAAAGGGCGGCGGCCTTTCTAGTCTTTTCGGTGGCGGCGTTCAGTCGAACCTCTCCGGTTCCACCGTTGTGGAGAAAAACCTGGACCGGTTTACCATCATTACCGGCTTGATCTGGATTATCTGCATCATTGCGCTGAATCTACTTCAAGCTTTTAATTAGTAAAAGAACCACACCGATAGTTTTGTGCTATACTTTGGTTAACAAAAACGTGCCACCTTTTACCACATCGGTAATGCCATAAGCGACCAACGGGATCGCAGGCTATATAAGGTGAAGCAAGAAGGCGCTGGAATTACTTCCAGCGCCTTCCGGTATTTAAATAAGCGTTGCCGCATCCGCTGCAACAAACAGTTTGGTTTCGTTCGCCCCTCGTGCGCCAGCCGCAGGCCATTCAATGGCGGGTGCGCCTTCGACGATATTCTTTACGGCTTCCGCCTTTTCGGCGCCAGCCACAAGCATCCAAACCCGATGAGCTGAAGCGATGGCGGGGAAGGTTAAAGTAACTCGTTCCGCTGGCGGTTTTGGAGAATCATAAACAGGTAGAACCAACGCCGCTGTTTCTTCAGCCGCCGGAGTATGGGGAAAGATGGAATTGATATGCCCCTCACCGCCAACTCCTAGCAAATGGATGTCAAAACCTGAAGGGGCGAAATCGTGTAGCGCTGCCCGGTACTCCTCCGCAGCGCCAGCGAGCTCAATGCCGCCTAGGCGCAATCCGTGAATATTCGCCTCCGGAATCTGAATGTGGTCCAACAGCGCTTCACGAGCCTGACCCTCATTGGAATCCGGATGAGTTACTTCCACATTGCGCTCGTCTCCGAAGAAGATATGAACCAATTCCCAATTGATATCTGCATCAATCAGGTTTCGAAGCACCCCGATACCAGCGCCACCGCCGGTTAAAACCACTCGGGCAATTCCGTCCCCGTGAACGCCACCGGTTTGGTTGATGTCTCGGATTACTGCCGTGAAGTCGTCTGCAGCTTGGGCGCAGACATCTTCCAGAGATTTAGTCTTGACGATTTCGAGCATAAGCGCTGGTCACAAACTCCTCGATTGGGATACAGGAATGGTTAACATGCTAAAGCAACGGCTGCTGGTTAAACAATGGGGTAGAAAACTCGAGTTAATCCCCGCAGTGCCTGGGCATATGCCTCGTCTGGGTCGAGATGGCGCAATTCTTCGGCAAGACAATCTGCTTCTGTGCGCAGATTAACCGCAACCCGTGCGGTGGGACGGTGCGGGATTGAAACTTCGATCGTTTGGTTATCCGGAAGAGACTCCAAGACAATGGTTCCAGACGGACGCACTAACTCCACCCGGGTGACTGGGATAGCGCCGAGAGAATTCGTGCCAGTGGCGATACGGGTAACCGATACGCCCAGCCGATCAACCAACCACCCAGCGGCAAGGTCAACGCTTGACGAGTGCGCCGGTCCGTAAACGGTAGCTTCGGTTATCATTTCGTGCGGCGGTTGGTCGAGGGTTGATGCTAGAACGCCGCGCCACGGGGTCAAACGTGCCCAAGAGAAATCGGAATCGCCTGGTTCATAGGAACTGCGTCGATTGTAGAGCGCGTCAACAATCGGATCAGATTCAGCGTCGGTGATCCGGCGCTGCGCAATCTTGCCTAGCGGATCCTCACTGGGATTAACCGGTGCGGTGAATGGCCACCAGACAACGATGGGGGTATCCGGTAACAGCAGGGGAGTGACCACGTGCACGAGGTGTCGAGTTACCTCACCTTCAAGGCGGATAACAATAACTTCAGAAGCACCAGCATCGCCGCCAATGCCTACCTGAGCATCGAGCCGGGTTGGGCAATCAGCTTCGCCGGTAACTAAAACGATGACACGGGAAGGGTGTTCACGGGAAGCGTCGTTTGCGGCCGTGAAAATCTTGGAGATGTCATCGGTAGATTTTGCGACAACAATGAGCGTCAATACCCGAGAGGTTGTGCCCAACGTCCCGGTATCACGAATTCGCACCAATGTTTTTGCTATTTCCCTGGTGTCGGTATCAGGGAGTTCGAAAATCATCATCAGTTTCTTACCTCAAATTCGGATTAGGGACGACGCCACGTGCGGCCGACCCGCGCTAGCATTCGGTCAGCAGATTCCGGACCCCACGTACCCGCAGGATACTCGTCAGGACGCCCGTGGTTAGCCCAGTACTCCAAGATCGGATCGAGGATTTTCCAGGACAATTCGACTTCTTCGTTCGTTGGAAAGAGTGAAGCCTCGTCCAGCAAAACGTCTAAGATCAACCGCTCGTATGCTTCAGGAGACTCTTCAGTGAACGCTTCCGTGTAGCTAAAGTCCATGTTGACGTCGCGAACTTCCATTCCCGAGCCAGGCACTTTAGAACCAAACCGCATGAGCATTCCCTCATCCGGTTGCACCCGAATAACCACTACATTTTGTCCTTGAGCGTGACGGGAGCCCTCGGAGAATGGCTGATGTGGTGCGTCTTTGAAAATGAGCGCGATTTCTGTAACGCGACGACCGAGTCGTTTTCCGGTTCGAAGATAAAACGGAACTCCTGCCCACCGTCGCGAGTTGATTTCTAAGGTACAGGCTGCATACGTTTCGGTGGTGGAATTGGGATCGAAGCCCTCTTCTTCCCGGAGTCCTTTGACGTATTCCGAACCTTGCCAGCCGGCGGCATACTGTCCACGAGCGGTTGTTTTAGCGAAGGGCTTTACCGGCGACGTTGCACGTAAAACCTTGATCTTTTCGGCCTGGAGTTCCTCGGGGGTGAAATCGATGGGTTCCTCCATGGCGACAAGCGCAAGCAACTGAATGAGGTGGTTTTGAATGACGTCGCGGGCGGCACCAATTCCGTCATAATAACCAGCCCGGCCGCCCAAGCCGATGTCTTCAGCCATCGTGATCTGGACGTGGTCGACATAGTGGCTGTTCCAGAGGGGATCGAAAAGCTGGTTGGCGAAGCGAAGCGCCATGATATTCTGCACCGTTTCTTTACCAAGGTAATGATCGATACGGAACACAGACTTTTCCGGGAACACCGAATTAATGAGGTTGTTAAGTTGGCATGCGGTTTCTTGGTTGTGGCCGAAGGGCTTTTCGACGATCACCCGTCGCCAAGCATGTTCTGGTGCGGTCGCCATCCCACTTCGCTGCAATTGGTGGCATACATCCGAGAAGAAATCTGGCGGAACTGACAAGTAAAACGCCCAGTTTCCAGCAGCACCTTGGGAAACATCAAGTTCGGTTAATGTCGCGGCGAGGGTATCGAAAGCAGCATCGTCATCGAAATTCCCCTTAACGAAGTGCATTCCCTCCGCCAACCGTAGCCAGACATTCTCCCGAAATTCTGTCCGGGCGCCGTCCTTGACCGCGCTGAGCACATAATCCTCGAAATCAGACTTTGACCAATCTCGGCGACCATATCCGACAAGAGGGAATCCGGCAGGCAGCAAACCACGGTTTGCGAGGTCATAAATCGCAGGAAGAAGTTTTTTGCGGGCCAGATCGCCGGTCACACCGAAAATTACCATGCCGCACGGGCCAGCTATTCGGGGGAGTCGTTTATCCGAAGGATTCCGTAACGGATTATCCCAAACGGTCGTGGGAAAAGGTTGTGCTTCTTCTTGATTGCTCACGCCAGCCAATCCTACAGGTTGTGAAAATGAAGAACCTAAAAAGACACGTATGTGCCACCGAGGAACGACGATGGCACCGTGAGAATAAAACAGCCGCTAGTTAAGCTTCTGTTCCATCGAATCTAATAAATCTTGCCAGGCGGCAACGAACTTTTCGACACCCTCGCGCTCTAATACCGCAAAGACATCTGCGAAGTCGATTCCTACCTCCGAAAGCGCAGCCATAACTTCTTCAGCTTCAGCTCGGGTGCCTTTGAGCGTATCGCCGTGGACATCATCGGCAGCTAAAACCGCGTCAATCGTTGCCTCCGGCATGGTATTTACCGTGTTCTCACCGGCCAATTCAGAAACATACAAGGTAGGCGAGTATTCCGGGTTTTTTACCCCAGTCGAAGCCCACAGGGGACGCTGAATATTGGCCCCAGCAGGCAGGTTTTCAAGCTCGGAGTGCTCCGTGAATGCTGCGTAGGCCAAGCGAGCGTTTGCGACGCCAGCTTTTCCACGCAACGCCAATGCTTCTTCGGTGCCGATTTCCGATAGCCTGGCATCGACTTCCGTGTCGAGGCGGGAAACGAAAAACGACGCCACCGAGTGGATCGTGGAAACGTCATGCCCATTTTCGGCTGCCAATTGGATGCCTTCAATAAAAGCATTAATGACTTCCAGGTACCGCGCTACCGAGAAAATCAAGGTGACATTGACGCTGATACCTTCCCCAAGGGCCGCGACAATCGCAGGGATTGAGCCGGGGGTGGCGGGGATTTTGATCATGACATTTTCCCGGCCGACCTCCTGATACAGGTGACGTGCTTGAGCCAACGTCGCGTCTGCATCTTCTGAGATACGTGGATCCACCTCGATCGATACTCGGCCATCAACGCCGTTGGTCTTCTGGTAGATCTCCGCGAAAATATCGCAGGCATTGCGGACATCCTCAATGCTCATTGCATAAACGGCTTCATCCGGAGTTGCGTTTGCTTCGCGCAATTGTGCAATCTGGGCGTCGTAAGCAGTGCCTTTGGACATTGCCGCGGCGAAAATCGCCGGATTAGTCGTCACTCCTACGACTGATTTCTGGGCGATTACCTCTGCGAGGTTTCCAGATTCGATGCGATCTCGGGATAAATCGTCCAACCAGGTAGATGTGCCCAATTGGGCGAGAGATTCGATGGCATTCATAACGTAGTAACTTTCCTCAATGTGTGGGAGCGGGCAAGGCTGCAACCACGCCTGGTTGCAGCCATCGCATGAAAGACTATTGCGCTTTCAGTGAATCGTGAGCGGCTTGAACCACCGCTTCGACGGTGATGCCGAATTCGTCGAAAAGCTTTTGGTACGGGGCTGAAGCACCGAAGTGCTCCAATGAAACAGCTCGACCTTGCGAGCCCAGGTGGCGGTACCACGACAGGGCCAAGCCCGCCTCAACAGATACCCGCGCTGTGACAGCCTTTGGAAGCACCGTTTCTTGATACTCCGGGTCTTGGTTTTCAAACCAATCGAGGCACGGTACCGATACAACCCGGGTGCCAATGCCTTCGCTTTCCAACTGTTCTGCCGCGGCTACGGCCAATTGAACCTCGGATCCGGTGGCCATGATGATCACGTCAGGAACCGGGGTTGAACTCTCGATCAGGATATATGCGCCTTTTTCAACGCCTTCCTTGGCTTTTTCTTTAGTTCCTGGTAGAACCGGGACATTCTGTCGCGTAAGTGCGATGCCCTTCGGGCCTTCTTTGTACAGTAACGCTGCCCGCCACGCTGCAGCGGTTTCGTTGGCGTCCGCAGGTCGCAGCATCGACATATTAGGGATAGCCCGCAAGGTAGCTAATTGCTCCACAGGTTGGTGGGTTGGCCCGTCTTCGCCAAGGCCAATGGAGTCGTGAGTCCAGACGTAGTAAGCGTCAGTCTCCATCAGCGCAGCCAAACGCACAGCCGGGCGCATGTAATCGGAGAAGATGAGGAAGGTACCACAATAGGGACGTGTGCCACCATGGAGCGAAATACCGTTGACGATCGCGCCCATTGCATGCTCGCGGATTCCGAAGTGAAGGTTTCGGCCGCCTGGTTCCGTCTGCCAAGTATCAGTGCTAATGCGCTCAGGTCCAAAGGACGGTGCGCCTTTGATGACAGTGTTATTCGAACCTGCAAGATCGGCGGAGCCACCCCACAGCTCCGGCAATGCTGCGGCTAACGCTTGGATTGTCGCCTCCGAGGCTTTACGCGTTGCGACGCTATCACCAGCGTCCCAGACCGGAAGATCTGCGTCGAAGCCGTCAGGTAGGCTGCGGGTCGTTAGCCGGTCGAATAGTTCCTTTTCTTCTGGATGCTCCTTTGCCCAAGCATCAAACTTCTCTTGCCATTCAGCATGCTTCTGCTTGGCGCGTTGTTGTAACTGGCGAGTATGAGCCAACACTTCGTCGGTGACTGGGAAATCAACGTTGGGGTCGAATCCTAATTCCTTTTTGGTTGCTGCAACTTCTTCCGCACCCAAAGCGGCACCGTGAACCGCGGCAGTATTCATCATTGTTGGCGCTGGATAGCCAATAATTGTGCGCATACGAATGAACGACGGCCGCTTCGTATCGGCCTTAGCTTCGGCAATTGCAGCCTCCAGCGCCACGATGTCTTCGCCGCTTTCGACCTCAAGAACCTGCCAGCCATACGCCGCGTACCTAGCGCACACATCCTCTGTGAAGGCGATTTGAGTGTCTTCTTCAATAGAAATGCGGTTGTCATCCCAGAACACGATCAAATTGCCGAGTTCCTGGGTACCCGCCAGAGAACTTGCCTCTGCAGTGACACCTTCCTCCAGATCACCATCAGATGCGATGACGTAAATGAAATGATCAAATGGTGACTGACCGACAGGGGTTTCGGGATCAAATAGGAACCGCTCTTTTCGTGCAGCCATTGCCATGCCAACTGCCGAGGCGAGGCCCTGGCCGAGTGGGCCGGTGGTGATTTCGACGCCATCGGTGTGCCGATACTCAGGATGGCCGGGGGTTAGCGCGCCCCAGGTACGCAGCGCCTTAATATCGTCCAGCTCCAGGCCAAATCCCCCCAAGAACAACTGAATATATTGGGTCAATGAGGAGTGCCCGCATGACAAGACAAATCGATCGCGGCCCGCCCACGTAGTGTCGGATGGATCGTGGTTCATGACCCGCTGATACAACAGATAGGCAAGTGGTGCCAATGACATGGCGGTTCCGGGATGCCCCGAGCCACATTTCTGCACCGCGTCCGCAGCTAGAATACGCGCGGTGTCGATGGCTTTGGTGTCAAGCTCGGACCAATCACCGGGATAGTTTCGAACCGTGTGGGCAGCAAGTTCTGGGGTGAGAGTCACTGTGAAATTTCCGTCCTATGGTAGGGGAGAGGTACTTGGGCCACAAAGGCTGCCTACTACTTTAGCCGCCAAACGAAAATTAAGCCGAGCGGTTTGGTTTCAAAGCGCAACGCTGCGTGCCTGTGGCGGTAGAAGGAGCGTGCCATCACGACGGGAAAACAACCGTTGGCCTAGCCGATTGTGGAAAATGGGGGTGCTAAATTGCCGAAATGCCTTGGCGAAATGTGGTAAAAGTCGCAACTGGGGCTACCATTGATGAGTTGCGTCAGAACGAAAGTGGAATCTGCCAACGGACTATTGTGCGGATTGTGCACAGGAGTCTTTTTGGATGCGCAGGTTAAGCGAGGCTCTGGCCGACTAGTATGAAACGTGCCCCGTGGTTTAATTGCGAAAACTAACGGCGCACAATGGTTGTCTAAATCTATGAGGTGGAGGAATTCCTTGGAGACGATCAAGGCTTATATCGCATTGACGAAACCGCGGATTATCGAACTTCTCCTCGTTGCGACCATCCCGGCAATGTTGCAGGCGGAGCGTGGCGAGAACAATATTGCTCTAATTCTGCTCACCGTCATCGGTGGTTGGATGGGAGCCGCTGCTGCCAACACGTTTAATATGGTTGCCGACTCGGACATTGACCAAAAAATGGGTCGAACTCGGGCACGTCCACTTGTGCGCCACACGGTCAGCAATAAAAATGCCACCATTTTCGCCTGGATACTGACGATTTCGAGCTTCTTGTGGTTATGGCTACTATGCGGTTCGCTTTTGGCTGCCGTGTTCGTCATGATAACCATTCTGTTTTATATATTCGTGTACACGAAGTTCCTTAAGCGACGAACCCATATGAATATCGTGTGGGGTGGTGCAGCCGGGTGTATGCCGGTCGTTGTTGGGTGGGCGGTAATCACTGACCATCTGCCGGAGGGAGTTCCGGCACAGTGGTGGCAAGCCGTGGTTCTGTTCCTCATTATTTTCTTTTGGACGCCACCACATACGTGGGCGTTGGCCATGAAATATAAGGAGGATTACGCAGCGGCAGGCGTACCTATGCTGCCTGTAGTGCGAACGGAAGAGCAAGTAACTCGGCAAATCGTCTGGTACACCGTGGCAACCGTCATCACGACAGCGCTTCTTATTCCCGCCGCCGGGGTGATTTACGCAGCAACCGCAGTTATCACAGGGTTGTGGTTCTTGATTATGGCCATTGTGCTCCATAATGGCGTGAAGAACGGAAAAGAAGTTAAACCGCTGCGCCTGTTCATTTTGTCGAATAACTACCTGGCTTTGCTGTTCGTCGGACTTTCTATCGATGCGGTTATGGGCTTAGAGACGATTGGCGCCCTCATCGGTTTCTAGCCGCCTTCAGCGATCAGTCGCGCAGTGGGGCGTCGAAAAGCGACGTTAACTAGCCAAGCAATACTGCGAGCGATACACACACAGTCGTTCCTGCGATGATAGAAGCAAAGGTATTGCCGCGCCAGATGTGTAAAGTGCTAGTCACAATGAACCCGGCAAGATACGGCAGGAACCCCGAATAGCCCGCCGCCCACGGTACCGTGGTCGCCGAATAGATAAGCAAAATGACCATTGTTCCGACCGGCATCCAACGTCCGAAACTTAACAAAAAGGCGCTGTTGCGCAATCGGGTTTGCAGCGGAAACGGAATCGCCCGTGTCGCGAAAGTGATCAGCATTGCCACCAGGATGGCCGTAATGATGTAACCGGAACTAGGCATCGTTATCACCTGCTATAACTTCTGTCAGCCAAAATCGCGCTATCAGGACGAAAGCGTAACCAGTCATCGCGAGAACCAGCATATGATCGCGGCTAAACATTAAGGCGATTGCGCCGCAAGCAACAGCAATAATCGCGCTTCGGACATCATTTGTCTGTTTGAGAACGTCGATAGTCAAAACCGTGAACAAACCAATTAAAACGAAATCTAAACCGGGGATCTCACCCAGGGCAAACGTGGCAAAAAGCGCGCCTACGGTTGAACCAAAGCACCAACTAAGATGAAGGCCCGCGTTGGTTATCAATATCCGGTTCGCAGTGATTTCCCGCTGCGGGGTCGCCGATATTATCGAATATGACTCGTCACACAAGGAAAAGACGGAATAGAACTTCGCCAATCCGCCGGAAACGGCGTGAATGGGAAACGTCAAGCCGTAGAACACGTGGCGCGAGTTGGTCAAAAAAGTCGTGATCGCGATCGTGGCTATCGGCGCAGTACTGGTCAACAGTCCGATCATGATGAATTCTAGACTGCCTGCGAAGATCAAACCAGACAGTAACGGTGCCGTCCACCACAGCAGACCGGCGTTAACGACCAAAACGCCGAGTCCGATCGCCATGGCGAAGAAACCTGCCCAGACTGCGCCCGCTTTTTGAGTTGTTGCGATGAATTCTTGACGAAAACTGGGCATATATTCCTAACGAAGGGTTCTATTTGGAAGCTGGCAAATGCGTTGGATCGTATTGAGTGCCGCCAGCAATGGAACTATTCGCTGAGGCCAGATCCTGCGGCGCTTCTCGAACCATACCGATGGTGTACAAGAACGAGGAAAAAGCCACAATGACCGAACTCATAGCGACGTGGATAGGAACTGTCCACCGGGGGACACCCATCCTAAACTGCAGTACACCGACAGCGATCTGGAACAGAATCATTCCGATGAGAATCCATCCAGTTCGGCGCACTCGAAGAGGGGCTTTTTGCCGCACTAGCCCAGCGAAAAGGATGAGCAGCACAGCAAGGAAAAAGTACATGGTGCCCGCGTGAATATACGCCATCAATTGGATATCTACTTCCAGACGGCCTTCCATTCCAACCCCAGAGTCTCCGGAATGCACACCAGCGCCGGTGACCATGGTGCCGGTCACGAGCACTGCCGCGATACCGACCGCAAAGAGGGAAACGATAAAACGCATGCTCCGGGAATAAGTGCGAGTTGGGGGATATGCGTCATCTTCCTGAATACGTATGTAAAGCATGGCGGCTAACCACACCAACAGCATTGATGGTAAGAAATGGAGAGCCACAGACCACCACTTCAAATCCAGCAGTACCGAAATGCCGCCGATAACTGCCTGAACGACGATGCCCAGCCCCTGGATAACGGCATGAACGATAATCTCACGACGCCGCTTTTCTACCACCACAGCCACGAAGACCGCGAGCGCGACAGCAACAAGAACGAAGGTCAGAAGGCGGTTACCGAATTCGATTGCTTGGTGCACGGCGGGGGCTGCACCTTGAACCGGAACCAACGATCCTTCGTGGCAGTTTGGCCACGTATTACAGCCCAAACCTGAGCCAGTAACGCGAACAATCGATCCGGTGACGGTTATGCCGCCTTGTGCAATGAGCAAAAGTAACGCAAGACGGCGCTGAACAACGATGCTGAAGCGGAATCTGAACCGCGATTGTGCATCAGGTTTCGAATTTTTGGTAGTCACAGCACCTAATAGTAGCGCTAGTTGGGGCAGACTCTAAGTGACGATTAATCAGTGAACTTAAACCACTTTATTGCCGCTGCGACGCTTATCACCGTCCAACAGATAAGCGCAACGATACTTATCAGCGGAAACCCACCGCTGAAAGCCGTGTGGATGCCAGTTGCCAGGGCGATGGAGGGGACGAGAGTAAGCCAGGCTGTCGGTTCGGGAAGGGAGAACATGACGTAGCCTGCGGCACCGACCAGGATTACCCATAAAAGATTTGCAAGCCCTAGTACGATTTCGGAGGATAGCGTTCCACCAAGCAACATTCCCAAAGCGGTGAATGCTGCTATTCCCAGGAAAAACAAAAGGATTCCGAGGAGGAAGCTTCCCACCGAAGCGCGCCACCCAAGGACAGTCGCAACTGTCACCAGTATTGAGATTTGGAGCGTCGAAACGATCACCAACCCGCAAATTTTCCCCAGAATGATCGTCCACGTCGGAACACCCGAAGCGCCAACCCGTTTGAGCGCACCATAGCGTCGATCAAAGGCGAGAGAGATTGCTTGGCCAGTGAAGCCCGAACTCATGGCGGCGATAGCCAAGACGAAGGGGAATCCGATGCTGAGTGGTTGGGGTTGGGGAAATACTTTTACAGTTCCAACAATAATTAGCATTGCAATCGGAATGATGAAGCTGAGTAAAAGTTGTTCACCATGTCGCAAAAACAGTTTTGCCTCGATAGCAGATTGAGCTCGCAGCATTGTTTGCCAGCTGGAGCGTGTGGACCGGGGGCTAAACGTTCCCGGCGGAAAAGCCACGTGGCGTTCAGTGGTATCCATAAACTAGCTCCTTAAACTCCGACCGGTTATATCGAGGAAAATATTTTCTAGACTCTGCATGTGGGTGTCGAGTTGCGTTATGAGAACTGATTGCGAACTAGCAAATGCCGCTAGCTTTTCGACGAGTTCAGGCGTCGGCGAGGCAGCGATCCGATACATGCCGGGTTTAACGGCGATGATTTCGGGCCCAGGGAACGAATAAACATCCAATTCCCTGTTTGTGTGGAAACTGATATGCGGGCTCGAACAGTTCCGAAGCTGCTCTAAAGTGCCTTCAGCTACTATTGCGCCAGCGTCGAGAATAACGATTCGGTCGGCGAGCGCTTCCGCCTCCTCCATGAGGTGGGTGGTCAGAACTACGGTAACGCCGTCAGCTTTAAGGGCATGAACCAGGTCCCACATCATGAATTTGGATTGGGTATCCATTCCTGCGGTTGGTTCGTCGAGAAAGACCAGTCGGGGGCGAGAGATTAAAGCGACCGCGAGGTTGAGACGCTGTTTTTGCCCGCCAGATAATCTGCGATAGGTGACGGATTGTGCGTTTTCCAGCCCAACCAGCTTCAGTAGCCAGTCTATGTCCAACGGATCTGTACTGTACCTTGCGGTTAATTCCAGTAATTCCCGCACCTTGATACCGGAATAGGAGCCGCTGTCCTGAAGCATGATTCCAACTTGGCTTCGTACCGCATCGGGGTTACGTGCCGGATCGATGCCGAAAACCGATATCCGTCCTGATGTGGGGGATGCAAAACCTTCACACATTTCGATCGTTGTGGTTTTGCCAGCACCGTTTGGGCCGAGTAGCGCTAAAACTATGCCAGGTTCAACACTTAAGGTTAAACCTGCGACTGCGGTTTTATCGCCAAAGCGTTTTACAACATCGTGTAATTCGAGGGCGTAAACGTTATCGGTTAAGGTCACGAGAAACTAGTGTAGGCCAATAATTCCGCGACGTTTCAAAATAACAAAGGAAACGCCGAGTATAAATCCGAAACCAATGATGGATGCTATATAAATCGAAAGTACAGTTCCTGGCTGCAATGCCAAACCGCGTGGTAGTACGAAAAATGACAACACTGTGGAATAGGTAATTACCGTGCCTCGAAATAACGGACGATTTGCCCACGCTGCCAGCGGAAGAATAGCCCATAACATGTACCAAGGATGTACAACGGGGAAAAATAGCACCATGACAAAGGTGGATACTCCTAACGCCCCTACTGGTGATATCCGGCCCAAATAAGTTGCAATCAGCATTCGAACCATAAACACCGCAGCGACTAGTATTCCTAACGCACGAACGATCACGAGCACAGATTCTGTATGATCACCCAATCCAAGCTGCTGGCCAATCCAACCAAAGATAACGCCGATCGCAGTGGTGAAACTTAACCAACTACGGATGGTAACGGCTCCGCCTTGACCACTGATCCACCCCAGATCGATGCCGCTGACCACAGTGACCACCGCCACTGAGAACACCAAGATTATGCTTTGGACAAGAACCGCTATGGTCCACGATACGGCGGTGGAGCGCTCGGATAGTCGCAGCGCATTCGCGATCGACATTCCTGTAAAGCCGAGACCGATAAAGCCGGTTACCTTGACCATGCCAGCACAACTGATCAGAAAACCGCTAGCGATAATCAGCGGTAACGCTTTGGTCCATAGTCCCACCTTCGCGTAATCTGCCGCCTTGAGGCCGATCTCAATGCCGGCTAACAACAAGCCCAAAAGTATTGCTTCGTTGTGGATTCCGCCGATCAAATGCAAGACGGTCAGCGGATTGAGTATTCCCAGCCATAGTGCTGCCTGGGGTATAACGCGACATCGTTGTGCTAACTGCACGACGGCCCATCCGCTTAACGCGACTCCGGCGATGGCTAATAACCGGTGCGCAAAAACGCCACCAACGATGCTGTCATTCGTGATCCAACTGATTATCGCAGCTAAGCCCAGCGCAACTGGCCCGTACGGACTCGGTGAGTGAGCCCAAATAAACGGAACCGAACGAGCTAGGTGATGTTCAGTTCCGAGCAGGTCAACGGGGCCAGCAGAATACGGATCAAGCCCCTGCATCACAATTGAACCGTTGGCCAAATATGAGTAGATATCCTGGGTGAACATTGGTGCACTGATGAGGATGGGCAGGCTCCAGGCTAAGAAGGTCCGGCGCAGCATGGACATCGAAATGACTCCGGCGCCGGTGTGTCCGCGTCGAAAAGCAACCCCGGTAAACGGAGCCATGAATAGCCACGCAACCACGATGAGGCCAATGCCGATGAATGCTAGCGACGTCGAAGTTTGCAGCATTCGGGTAATTAACGAGCCGCCCGGAAAATCGCGGTACGGGTTATCGATTACCGGAACGGCTCCAGCTCCCAACCCGGCGAAGCCCAAAACGAGCGCTCCAAGGGTTCCTAACCAGCGCAGAAAAGCGAAACGTCGCAATTCCGCGTATCCCAGGGTTGGTAGATGGAAAATTGCGCCTGGGGATTTGCGAGGTGCGCTATCGCCAACGACACTAACCGAACCGTCGGTGTTGGGCGTGATTAAATCAACACCAGTAACGGCGGTGACAAGGGGAGAGGCTTGGCTGTAATCGGAGCCGATTTCCTCATCAGAATTATGAAGTAGCGCAGACCGGGACCCCGCTTGCCCCATGCGCGGCAGAATGCTTCGTGCGGCCTGCCACAACGGCATCCGGTTTTTCCTCATAAAGGTGAGTCTAATAGCCGTGCGTCCCGCCCACGGTAACTAGAGGCGCTTTTGAACATAATTCAACCTATTTTCTCACCCGAAAAATAGAAAGGGTGTCCTAAATAATAAAGGTAGTAGCCATAAGCAAAATTCCGGCTTGTAAACGACGCTACATTTAGGGAACACTAGTGTTGTCTAAAACGATAAGACCAAGGGAGGTGCTATGGTCGGTACCCAATCGGAATCACGTTCCACCGATGGGGAAACTCGGCGAGCAATCATGCTAACCATGCTGCGTGCTGGCACCATCACCGCGACCCAACTAGGGGAGACCCTCGGGCTTTCGCCGGCAGGCATTCGCCGACACCTAGACAAACTTATAGAAGACGGGCAAGCAGAGCTCTTGCCGATTCGGAAAACCAGCCACGGTTCCCGTGGCCGCCCAGCAAAAGCATTTCGGCTTACCGAAACTGGCAAAAAAACCTTCGGGCATGATTACGACTCATTAGCGGCTCAAGCCCTAGCCACCCTCCGGGAAACCGGAGGAGACGAGGCAGTCAGGGCGTTCGCGCGAAAACGCGCTGCGGACATCGTCGCGGACGTCGAAAAGCTTGACGACGCTCCCCTGGAACAAGTCGCCGAAGCCCTCGTTGACGCCTTTTCCCGCAACGGCTACGCAGCGACCATTAACAACGCAGGACACGGCGTACAAATTTGCCAGCATCACTGCCCGATATCCCAGGTAGCAGCCGAATTTCCGGAACTATGCGAGGCGGAACACGAAGCCATAGCACAATTATTGGGGCATCACGTGCAGCCGCTGGCGTCAATAGCCGACGGCCACGGCGTCTGCACCACTAATATCCCATTACTCCCCATACACTCACCCAACGAAAGGAGCGATTCATGACTCAAGCACCAATAACAGATGACGAGATCATTGAGTCCATCGGTCCCTACAACTACGGTTGGCACGACTCGGATGAAGCCGGACAAAAAGCCCGCCGCGGTCTTAACGAAGAAGTAGTACGCGATATCTCCGCCAAAAAGAACGAGCCGGAATGGATGCTTAACCAACGCCTAAAGGCGCTGGGAATATTCGACAAGAAGCCCATGCCGACCTGGGGAGCGGATTTATCCGATATCGACTTCGACAACATCAAATACTTCGTTCGCTCCACCGAAAAGCAGGCCACCAGCTGGGAAGACCTTCCAGAAGACATCAAGAACACATACGATCGTCTTGGCATTCCCGAGGCGGAAAAGCAGCGCCTGGTCGCGGGCGTCGCCGCACAGTACGAATCCGAGGTTGTATACCACCAAATCCGGGAAGACCTCGAGCGCCAAGGTGTTATCTTCCTGGACACCGATACCGCGCTGAAAGAACACGAGGAGCTATTCCGCGAATACTTCGGTACCGTTATCCCAGCTGGCGACAATAAGTTCGCCGCCCTCAATACCGCAGTGTGGTCGGGCGGTTCCTTCATCTATGTACCCAAAGGGGTCCACGTCGACATCCCTCTCCAAGCGTATTTCCGCATCAACACCGAAAACATGGGACAGTTCGAGCGTACCCTCATCATCGTTGATGAAGATGCCTACGTTCATTATGTCGAAGGTTGTACCGCGCCTATCTACAAATCCGACTCGCTGCACTCCGCGGTGGTTGAGATCATTGTGAAAAAGGGCGGACGCTGCCGCTATACGACGATTCAGAACTGGTCCAATAACGTCTACAACCTGGTGACCAAGCGCACCAAGTGCGAAGAAGGCGCCACCATGGAATGGGTCGACGGCAATATCGGCTCCAAGGTCACCATGAAATACCCTGCGGTATGGATGACCGGACCACACGCCAAAGGTGAAGTACTTTCTGTTGCATTCGCTGGCGAAGGCCAATTCCAAGACACCGGCGCAAAAATGGTGCACATGGCTCCGTACACCTCCTCGAATATCGTCAGTAAGTCAGTTGCGCGTGGTGGGGGCCGTGCCGCCTACCGGGGGTTGGTGCGGATCATGGCTAACGCACACCATTCGACCTCCAACGTCGAATGTGACGCATTGCTTGTCGATAACATCTCCCGGTCAGACACCTACCCATATAACGATATTCGCAACGATCACGTGTCCCTAGGGCACGAAGCAACCGTTTCCCAAGTCTCAGAGGAACAGCTTTTCTATCTCATGTCGCGCGGCATTGAAGAAGACGAAGCGATGGCGATGATCGTACGTGGATTTGTCGAACCAATCGCAAAAGAACTCCCAATGGAATATGCACTTGAGCTCAACCGCTTAATTGAGCTTCAAATGGAAGGATCGGTGGGCTAGCCCCAATGTCAACAACAGTCAAAAACGCGACGGTCCACAATACAAAAGGCGACTTGTTCACATCTTTCGACGTTGCGGATTTCGAAGTTCCGCACGGCAAGGACGAAGTGTGGCAATTCGTACCGCTGCGCCGCCTCCGAGGATTGCACGACGGCACGTTTGCCCCAGCGACAGCTCCCATCATCACGATTGACCTGCCAGCAGACGCAGCCGGGATAACCACAGAGACTATCGAAAAGACCGATCCTCGGGTGGGCCGGGCCGGAAAGGCAGTCGATCGCACCAGTGCGCAAGCTTTCACCTCTGCGGACTTCGCCCACCTCATCACGTTTAAAGCAGACACCACCCACACCGAACCTGTAGAAATCACTACCTTCGGTGCAGGTCTTGACGGAACCTCGTTTGCCCACATCATCATTGAAACTGAAGTCGGTGCCGAAGCGGTGGTGGACCTTCGCTACAAAGGGGTGGGCACACACGCGGACAACATTGAATTTGTCTTAGGAGACAATTCAAAACTAACAGTCATCGTTGACGCTTCGTGGGACGACGAAACCGTGCACCTGTCCGGTCAAACCGCAATCCTCGGCCGCGATGCAACTCTTCGGCATTCAACCGCGGTATTCGGTGGCGACGTCGTCCGAATCGTTCCACGCGTCAAATTCACAGCTCCCGGTGGTGACGCAGAAATGCTCGGCGTTTACTTCGCCGACGATGGGCAGTTTTTCGAACAACGACTCCTCGTCGACCACGCAGTGCCGAACTGCCGCTCCAATGTCCTTTACAAAGGCGCCCTCCAAGCGGATCCCCACTCTGACAAACCAGAAGCCCGCACCGCTTGGGTAGGAGATGTACTCATTCGATCGAATGCCCAAGGAACCGACACCTACGAAGCGAACCGAAACCTGGTTCTCACCGAGGGTGCTCGCGCAGATGCAGTTCCAAACCTTGAAATCGAAACCGGTGAAATCGCAGGTGCTGGCCACGCCGCAACAGTAGGACGATTCGACGACGAGCAAGAATTCTACCTTCGCTCCCGCGGAATCCCACCGGAAGAAGCACGCCGACTTATCGTTCGTGGCTTCTTCTCTGAAGTCATCGGGCGCATTCCCGTAGCAAGCATCCGCGACGAACTCGAAAATCGCGTGGCAGCGGAACTCGAAACCCTCACCACCCGTACAAACAAATAAAGGAACGTCCATGAGCACTCTTGAAATCAAAAATCTTCACGCCCAGGTAATCCCCGCCGACGAAAACGCGGAACCAAAGCCAATCCTCAAAGGCGTAAACCTCACCATCAAGTCCGGCGAAACCCATGCCATCATGGGGCCTAATGGATCCGGAAAATCAACGCTCGCCTACACCCTTGCAGGCCACCCACGGTATGAAATTACTGAAGGCGAAGTGCTACTCGACGGCACTAACATCCTGGAGCTCGATGTCGACGAACGCGCTCGGGCAGGACTTTTCCTGGCGATGCAGTACCCGACTGAAATCCCCGGCGTTTCCATGGCTAACTTCTTGCGCACCGCTGCAACCGCGATTCGGGGCGAAGCACCCAAACTGCGCACCTGGATCAAAGAAGTAAAAGAAGCCCAGGACAAGCTTCACATCGACAAGGCCTTCTCCGAGCGTTCGGTCAACGAAGGCTTCTCTGGTGGTGAAAAGAAGCGCCACGAAGTCCTGCAGCTCGACCTACTCAAACCAAAATTCGCAGTAATGGACGAAACCGACTCCGGTCTTGACGTTGACGCGCTACGAATCGTCTCCGAAGGAATCAACCGATACCAGGCGGAAACCAACGGCGGCATTCTCATGATCACCCACTACAAGCGCATCCTCAACTACGTAAAACCAGACTACGTCCACGTATTCGCTAACGGTAAAATCATCACCTCGGGCGGACCGGAGCTTGCCGACGAACTCGAAGCACACGGCTACGACAAGTTTCTGGTTTAACCCTCCGAGAAATTAAGGACCCGCACGCACATGTCCAAGTATCTCCTCAACGATGGTGAATTGAACACCACCGCCATTCGTGAACAATTCCCCATCTTGAGCAGAACAGTTAGGGATAATAAGCCGCTGATCTACCTAGACTCAGGGGCGACAAGTCAGCGTCCACAGTCTGTCTGGGACGCTGAACAAAACTTCGTCCTGCACACCTTCGCGCCTGTTCACCGAGGTGCCTACCAACTTGCCGAAGAAGCAACGGATCAATATGAACTCGCCCGCGAGAAAATCGCGGAATTCGTAGGTGCAGAAACGGATGAAATCGTCTTTACGAAAAACGCCACCGAAGCGCTCAACTTAGTGGCATTCACTCTCGGAGATCCTCGGGCGCAACAATTGCGGGTCTCGGAGAAAGACACAGTGGTTGTCACGGAACTTGAGCACCATGCAAACTTGGTTCCCTGGCAAGAACTTTGTGAGCGCACAGGAGCAACCCTCAAGTGGTTCAAAGCCACAGACGACGGCCGGATTGATTTATCATCGCTTACCCTCGATTCTTCTGTGAAAGTGGTCGCTTTTACCCACCAATCCAATGTAACGGGGGCGGTGTCGGACGTCGAAAAGCTCGTGGCTGAAGCGAAAAAAGTAGGCGCAGTCACAGTACTAGACGCCTGCCAATCAGTGCCGCACATGCCAGTGAACTTTCATGAGTTAGGCGTGGATTTCGCGGCATTTTCCGCGCACAAGATGTGCGGCCCCTCCGGTGTGGGTGTCCTGTATGGGCGAAACGAAATACTCAACATTCTTCCGCCATTTCTTACCGGTGGATCAATGATTGAAGTAGTCACGATGGAAAAAACTACGTTTGCTAGCCCGCCGCAGCGTTTCGAAGCTGGGACGCAGATGACCAGTCAGGTCGTAGCTCTTGGTGCAGCTGTCGACTTCCTCCAAGAAATCGGGATGGAAAACGTAGCCCGCCACGAGAAACAACTGACCAGCTATGCATTAGACAAACTGTCAACGCTGCCTGGCGTCAAAATCATCGGCCCAACAACGGCTGATGACCGTGGTAGTGCAATAAGTTTCACTGTCGACGGCATCCATCCACATGACCTTGGCCAAGTGTTAGATGACCACGGAATCTGCATCAGAGTTGGGCATCACTGTGCATGGCCAATTCATCGAAGCTTGGGGGCACAGTCAACGGCTAGGGCGTCGTTCTATGTTTACAACACCCTCCAAGAAATAGATGCGCTCATTGCGGCAATCCTTAAGGCGAGGGAGTTTTTCGGAGTCGCTGAGATGTCCGAGGAGGTACGTGGAAAGTGAATCTTGAGTCAATGTATCAAGAGGTTATTCTTGATCACTACAAAAACCCCAGTCATTCTGGCCTAAGAGATCCATTTAACTCCGAGGTTCACCATGTCAATCCATCCTGCGGCGATGAATTAACGTTACGACTGACACTGACAGATGACTTCTCCGAAATCGTTGATGTTTCTTACCATGCCGAAGGCTGCTCCATCTCTCAAGCATCAACCTCTGTGATGGCAGAAGAGATCATCGGAAAGCCAGTGTCAGAGGCGTTAGCGAAACTCGAAGAGTTCGAAAAGATGATTACTTCTCGGGGCCAGTACATAGGCAACGATGAAATCATTGGAGACGGAATCGCTTTCGGTGGTGTTTCCAAGTACCCCGCTCGGGTGAAATGTGCACTACTCGGCTGGAAAGCATTTGAAGCAGCGTTATCAGAAGCATTGGAGAAGGAAAATGAGTGAAGAATTAAAAGATGATTTCTCGGAGGGGAAACCAGAACAAACTCCGGAGGATCTCGCGAAAATCTACGACATTGAAGAATATATGCGTGATGTCATCGATCCGGAATTGGGCATTAACGTCGTTGACCTGGGTCTCGTCTACGATATTTGGATTGAAGATGGTGTGAAAGCTCACGTCAATATGACGTTGACCAGTCCAGCTTGTCCGCTCACCGATGTCTTGGAGGAGCAAGTACAAATGGCGGTCGGCAGTTCTGGAATCGTTGATTCAGTCGAGCTTCATTGGGTTTGGTCACCGCCATGGAGTGCACACATGATCACCGAGGAAGGGCGCGAGCAACTGCGCGCCATGGGATTCAGCGTGTAAAAGTGCATGGCTATTGGGGCCACGTCCGTGCGGGCGCGGCCCTTTCGTTTTGGCGCTAGTAGGTCTCAGCTCTGAGATATGCGAGCCAGCGCCGTATTCCTTTGAGCGCCACCGGACTTCGGTTGAATTCCAATGGGCTGGTTGGATTGCGGCGATATCCGAGGATTCCGGTGATTGGGTCGATTTCTATTCGACCGTTTTTGGGTTTATTCGGGTTATCGTCGTTTCGCCCGTTGTGGGTGGCGCATAGTGGGGCATAGTTTTCTTGAATGGTAGGTCCACCTCTGGAAGCTGCTTCGATGTGGTGTCCTTGGCAGGTTTTTGCGGGTTTGTCGCAATCGGGGTGGGCGCATAGGGGATGCTCGATGGTCCCGATGAAGCGTTGGTGTTGGTCAAAGAACCGTTGTGTGGCATATGTGGCTACGTGTTGGTAGTGGCCGCGTTCCGTGAGACAGTATGCAACTGCGTAGCCGTAGGGTTGGAGTTGGCGGTTGACAAGTTGTTGCATGTCAACGAGTGCTCCTGTTGTTGTGGCTACTTTTCCGTCTTGGTAGTACCGGTATGTGGGGTCGAGTGGGATGACAAAGCAATCGCGGTAGGGAAGGTATGGGTCTGCGTCGGTTGGGGTTGTGGTTTTGTTGCCGCATACTTTGTTGTAGAGGGCATAGAACATGGCCTCGGAGGGCTTCATGTGTGGTTTTCTGATCCGTTGCGCTACGGTTACCAGTTCCGCTTCAATCGCGGCGACGAGCTCGGCGGGACCCGCGCCTTGGAGATAGCAGAGGTTGTTGGGGTCTGGCGTGCGGTTAAAAGCTAACCTCGGTTTGTGGGGGCGCGAATGTCCGTCGTTAAGCGTAGCGATCGTCGTCGTCACGTGTTTCTTTAGTTCGTGGGGTTTGGTCGTTGTGGCATGGCTAACGAGTTCTTTGCCCAGTTTTTGCTTGTCGACGCCCGGTGCGCGCAGTCTATTGATCCCGGAAGCAATAATATCTAATTCATCAAAGCTTGTTTGATGTGCCACCGCTTCTCGGAGGGTGTCGATTCCGAGAACGGTCGTGATCCAGATGAATCGACGAGCGTGCGCTGGGGTCATTTTTCCCCAACGAATAAGGTCAGTTTCCGATAAATTTTGTTGGGCAACATGGAGAAGAAGCTCCGCTTCTTCGCGAGCTCGCCTTTCCAAGATCTGTTGCACCGGGGTCATATTTCCAGCTTAAAGCCGGAATTTTCTGCACCGCAACATCGGGT
Source organism: Corynebacterium sp. (assembly GCF_030532965.1). GTDB lineage: Bacteria > Actinomycetota > Actinomycetes > Mycobacteriales > Mycobacteriaceae > Corynebacterium. The sequence continues at coordinate 36,588 of NZ_JAUNKC010000004.1, read as the reverse complement.
AGTGTCAGCCTGTGAGTTTTTCTCGGAGGGGGCGGATTTTATCCACATTTTGCAACTTGGCAGTCTTTTTCCTTGACACGAATGCTCTCGGTGGGTATTTTATATTCCTTTTTGCAATCGATGATAGGATTTCCGCTTGTGATTGTGACGAATGACTTTGAGGTCCGGGTCGGTGCACGTACGTTGTTGCAGGCACCTGGTCAACAACTGCGGGTTCAGCCAGGCGACCGAATTGGCTTGGTTGGCCGTAATGGTGCGGGTAAAACCACGACTATGCGGGTGCTGGCAGGGGAGACTCAACCGTATGGGGGTTCGGTTACTTCGTCGGGCGAGATCGGATATTTGCCGCAGGATTCCCGGGAGGGGAATGTTGAGCAAACGGCGCGTGACCGGGTGCTGTCTGCTCGTGGGCTGGATTCGATCTTGCGAAATATGGATCGTCAGCAGGAGATCATGGAGACGACTGTTGACGATAAAAAGCGAGATCAGGCGATCAAGAAATATGCCCGCTTGGAGGAGCGTTATCATTCCTTGGGCGGCTACGAAGCCAACGCTGAGTGTGCGCAGATTTGCGATAGCTTGGGGCTTCCAGAGCGAGTGCTAGACCAGAAACTAAAGACTCTTTCTGGTGGGCAACGCCGACGGGTGGAGCTGGCGCAAATTCTCTTTGCTGCTTCGGCGGGTTCCGGTAAATCGCAGACGACTCTGCTCTTGGACGAGCCAACGAACCACCTCGATGCTGATTCCATTACGTGGCTGAGAGAGTTTCTGTCAAAGCACGAGGGTGGATTGATCATGATCAGCCACGATGTGGATTTGCTTGACGCAGTATGTAACAAGATTTGGTTCTTGGATGCAGTACGAGCTGAGGCAGACGTCTACAACATGGGTTTCAAAAAGTATCTTGATGCCCGGGCAACAGATGAGGCCCGTCGAAGGCGCGAACGGGCGAATGCGGAAAAGAAGGCGGCGGCGCTGAAAGACCAGGCTGCCCGCTTGGGCGCTAAGGCAACCAAAGCTGCGGCTGCAAAGCAGATGCTGGCTCGTGCGGAAAGAATGATGAATTTGCTTGACGACGTCCGGGTCGCAGATCGCGTGGCACACATCAAATTCCCGGAGCCGCAAGCCTGCGGTAAAACCCCACTCCATGCGACGGGGCTGACCAAAATGTATGGGTCGCTTGAGGTTTTCGCCGGTGTCGATTTGGCGATCGACAAGGGCTCACGGGTCGTCGTACTGGGTTACAACGGTGCGGGCAAAACGACGCTATTGAAGTTGCTTGCTGGAGTGGAGCGCACGGATGGCGAGGGCGGAATTGTCACCGGGCACGGGCTAAAAATTGGGTATTTTGCGCAGGAACACGACACGATTAACCCGGACAAATCGGTCTGGGAGAACACGGTTTTAGCTTGTCCGGAGGCAGGCGAGCAGGATTTACGTGGATTGCTGGGGGCGTTCATGTTTTCGGGTGAGCAACTGGACCAGCCAGCTGGAACTCTTTCTGGAGGTGAGAAAACTCGGCTCGCTCTGGCCGCATTGGTCAGCTCACGCGCAAACGTGTTGCTGTTGGATGAACCGACTAATAACCTCGATCCGGTTTCGCGAGAGCAGGTTCTTGACGCATTACGAACCTACACGGGCGCGGTGGTGTTGGTGACCCACGATCCGGGCGCGGTGAAGGCATTACAGCCCGAGCGTGTTATCGTTTTACCGGACGGGGACGAAGATTTGTGGAATGACGAGTATTTGGAACTGGTGGAGCTGGCATAGCCATTAAACTGGAATGCTATGAAGAAGTTTTTGATCGGCGTCGCGATCGTGGATATCGTCGCAAAGCTTGCGGCGTGGCACTTTCTCTATCATCTGCCCAAAGAACGTATCAAGGGGTCGAAACGAAAGTGGTTTGGGATCACTCTCATTGATGTGGTCGGGCCGATTGCATTCTTAGCCGCAGGAAGAAAACCCTCCGAGAATTTCTCGGAGGGTAGCGACTAATTTCGGAAACCGTGGACCGGCGCGGGAATGAATCCGCCTCGGTTAATGAAGTCGGAATTATCGACATTTGAGACGGGGATAACCGGAGCGTATCCCAGTAATCCGCCGAAATTTACTTCGTCGCCAGGCTTCGTGCCAGGAACCGGAATCACGCGAACAGCAGTGGTTTTGTGGTTCATCACGCCAATTGCGGCTTCGTCGGCAATCATTCCTGCGATGAGTTCCGCGCTGGTATCTCCCGGGATTGCCACCATATCGAGCCCCACCGAACAGATGGCGGTCATAGCCTCTAACTTATCGATGGTGATGTTTCCGGCACGTACCGCATCGATCATGCCTTTATCCTCGGAGACGGGGATGAAGGAACCTGATAATCCGCCAACCCGGGAACATGCCATCATTCCGCCTTTCTTGACGGCGTCGTTAAGCAGCGCGAGCGCGGCGGTGGTACCGTGGGTGCCTACCTGTGCCAGTCCCATATGCTCCATAATGTGTGCGACAGAGTCACCTAACTCCGCGGTAGGCGCTAGCGAAAGGTCGACGATACCGAATGGCACGCCGAGCCGTGCCGACGCCATGGTTCCGACTAGTTGGCCGGCTCGAGTGATTTTGAATGCTGCTTTTTTAATCGCTTCGGCGACTTCATCGAGGCTGGCACCGTCGAGATCGCCCAGGGCGCGATTGACTACGCCGGGTCCAGAAACTCCGACGGAAACCACACAATCAGGTTCCTCGATGCCGTGGAAAGCTCCTGCCATGAAGGGATTATCACCGACAGCATTGGCGAAAACGACGAGTTTGGCGCATGCGATAGCTGAGTTATCTTTAGTCAGCTCTGCTGCTTCTTTGATAACATGCCCCATGGTGCGCACCGCATCCATGTTGATTCCGGCGCGTGACGAGCCGATGTTCACGGAGGAGCACACAACTTCGGTTTCGCTAAGAGCTTCGGGAATGGACGCGATCAGGCGGCGATCACCTTCCGTCATTCCTTTTTCGACGATCGCGGAGTAACCCCCGATAAAGTTGACCCCAACGTTGGTTGCCGCACGATTAAGGGCATGCGCGAGGGCGACGGGGGAGCCGGGAACAGATTGTGCGATCAGCGAAATCGGGGTGACGGAGATTCGTTTATTAACGATCGGGATGCCCAGTTCCCGTTCAATGTCTTCACAGATCGGCACCAGCGATTGCGCCTGGGTGGAGATCTTCGCGATAACGGCGTCGCAGGTTTCCTCCATGGTGCCGCGGACGCAATCTAAGAGGGAAATTCCCATTGTTACCGTGCGGATGTCCAGCCGGTATTTTTCGATCATTTCGATCGTTTCAATGATGTTGGCGGAAGAGTGATGAAAAACCATGATGCGTCTTAGATAATATTCATTGCGTCGAAAATAGCCTGCGATTGGATCCTAATAACCAGCTTTTCTTGCTGTTCAACGGCGGCCATTTTTTCTTGAATGGTGGCGATATCGACGTCGTTTTCGTCGAATGCGACGTGAAGGATCATGGTGAAATAATCACCCATGAGAGTTTGGGAAACGTTGTGGATGTTGACATTGAGTTCCGCACAGGCGGTCGATACCGCAGCGATAATACCTGTGTGGTCAATGCCGGTCACTGTCATGATGGCAAACATGGATTACATGGTACGCCGTATCGTGCGGTTTTCAGCAATTGATGCTTGCTTTTCGACGCAATCACGCTGCAGAACGCCGACAGTAGGCATAAAAATTGCGTACCAATTGGTGCGCGGAACTGGTGTCGATGCCTGGCAGAGTAGCCACGATTTTTTCATAATCGTCCGGCGAGAAATAACCGGAATTCATGAAAAATTTCATCCGCACTTCCATCGCATGAGCGTCCATTTCACCGTGAAACTGCGACGCCCAAATGTTATCACGGTACCGAATCAACTGATAGGGACAGGTTGGCCCGGAAGCCAGCACAGTTACCTCAGGGCCAACGGAAGCCACCGATTCTTTATGCCCAGAAAGCCCCTGGAAGACCTGGGGCAACCCGACACACAGCGGATCCGTACCGGCGGCTTCTTCCAAAGTGATCGTCGAACCCCCAGTTTCTTCCGGGTGAGATTGGTCAACCGAACCACCGGTTTCTGCTGCTAACCACCCAAGGCCAAAACACACGAAAAGGGTGGGAGTGGCAGATTCAATAAGTGAACGTAATTGGGCATGGACGTGGCGTTGATATTCGTCATAGGTTTCGTTTGTGACGTTAAGCGCGCTGCCGCCGACAATGATGCCGAGATAGTTTTGTGGATCTGGGACACTAACCGCGGTGGAATCAATATTAATATGAGCAATTTCCGCAGGTGAAATGCCAGTTGTGCGAATAATATCGCCTAATTCGGACTCCGCGATAGCTCGTCCAGTTGTGCCTTCCCGGAGGGATACGAAGAGGAATTGGTTCATGTCTGTTGGCTTCTACGATTGAGATTGTGAGAGATTACGCACACTGGATTCTACGATATGAAGTACTTCTTCGAGGTCTTTCGTTTCAGCTCCCGAGGCTAGCCGGGTGATGAAACCATCAAGCATCGTTTCTAGATAGGTATGAATGACGGATATATCCACGTCGTCGCGCATTTCGCCCCGGGAGGCGTTTGCTTTCAGGCGGGCACGTACCGCATCATCGAGGATTTTTTGGTGTTCGTGCCACCGCATACGAAACGATGGATCGGTACGAAGCATTTTGGTTATTTCCAGTCGTGTGGCCAACCAGTCGTAACGCTCGGGCCTCGACAACATGTCCCGCATTACTTCCACAAGTCCGTTATCTGCGACTACTTCGGCCATGCGAGCTGCATCCTCACGGGCCAAGGCAAGGAAGAGATTCTCCTTATCGCCGAAGTGATGGAAGATAGCGCCCCGAGATTTACCGGTTGCTTCCTCTAACCGCCGAACGGTTGCTCCTTCAAATCCGTGTTCTGCGAAGCAGCGACGAGCACCATCCAAGATTTCTTGGCGACGCTGAACAAGCTCCGTTGTACTGACAACTGGCATTTTCCGAAACGGCTCCTTTTTACTGCATTAATACGCGGTAATGGCGATGGGGCTGCACTTTAGAATAGGTGCAGCCCCATACCTTGCGGGCTAAAGATTAGCTCTTAGCCATGTTTCGCAGAACGTACTGCAAAATACCACCGTTGCGGTAGTAATCAGCTTCACCTGGGGTATCGATGCGGACGATTGCGTCGAATTCAACGACATCACCCGAATCCTTGGTGGCGGTCACATGGACGGTCTTTGGAGTGACTCCGGTATTGAGCTCCTCAATACCGGTGATGTCGAAGGTTTCGGTACCGTCGAGACCCAAAGACTCATGGGATTCGCCAGCAGGGAACTGCAGTGGGATAACGCCCATACCGATCAAGTTCGAACGGTGAATACGCTCGAAGGATTCGGTAATCACAGCCTTAACACCAAGCAGGTTGGTGCCCTTCGCTGCCCAGTCGCGGGAAGAACCGGTGCCGTACTCTTTACCACCGAGAACAACCAGCGGAATTCCTGCGGCCTTGTAGTTTTCACATGCATCGAAAATGAATGCCTGTGGCGCACCTTCCTGAGTGAAGTCGCGAGTGTAGCCACCAGTGACGTCGACAAGCTGGTTCTGCAACCGGATGTTTGCAAAGGTGCCGCGCATCATAACTTCGTGGTTACCACGGCGGGAACCCAGCGAGTTGTAATCCTGGCGAGCAACACCGTTAGCGTCCAGGTATTGCGCAGCAGGCGTGCCAGGCTTGATGGAAGAAGCAGGGGAGATGTGGTCAGTGGTGACAGAATCGCCCAGCTTTGCCAGAACGCGTGCGCCCTTGATGTCGGTGACTGGTTCTGGGTCCATGGTCATGCCATCGAAATACGGTGCCTTGCGGATGTAGGTGGAAGACTCATCCCAGTCGAAGGTCTTACCGGTTGGGATCTCCAGTGCTTGCCACTGAGCGTCCCCCTTGAATACGTCAGCGTAATCAGCTTCATAGAGCTCACGAGTGATGCATTCAGCGATGGTGTCTTCGATTTCCTGGGTGGATGGCCAGATGTCCTTCAAGAAAACGTCGTTTCCATCCTGATCCCTGCCAAGCGGCTGAGTTTCAAAATCGAAGTCCATGGTTCCAGCGATGGCGTAAGCGATAACCATGATCGGGGATGCCAGGTAGTTCATCTTGACATCCGGCGAAATACGGCCTTCGAAGTTACGGTTACCGGACAGAACTGCGGTCGCGGTGAGGTCGTGCTCATTGATGGCTGCAGAGACTTCTTCTGGAAGAGGACCTGAGTTACCAATACAGGAGGTGCAACCGAAGCCAGCGAGGTAGAAACCGAGAGCCTCGAGGTCCTTCCACAGGTCCGCGCGCTGGTAGTAGCCGTCAACAACCTGGGAGCCAGGTGCGCAGATGGTCTTAACCCATGGCTTAGCCTTCAGACCCTTTTCGGCTGCCTTGCGGGCGATCAAACCAGCACCAACCATAACGGATGGGTTGGAGGTGTTGGTACAGGATGTGATGGAGGCGATGGCTACCATGCCGTGGTCGAGGGTGTACTCGCCACCGTTAGGCGATTCGACGACAACTGGACGCGACGGACGGCCTTCAGCCCCGTCTGCTGCGGATTCACCGTTTCCAGCCTGGGAGGAGTTGAAGTTAGGTGCGAAGTCGCCAGCCAGCTTCACTGGAGCTACGGTCTCGGTATCCGTGGTGTAGTTCGGAAGATCCTTGCGGAACTGCACCTTGGCTTCCGACTGCAGGATACGGTCCTGTGGGCGCTTAGGGCCAGCAAGAGATGGAACAACGGTGGACAGATCCAGCTCAAGGTACTCAGAGTACTGTGGTTCCGGAGCATCGTATTCCAACCACATGCCCTGTGCCTTGGCATATGCCTCAACGAGAGCGATCTGCTCTTCTGGTCGGCCAGTCAAGTGGAGGTACTTGGTGGTTTCTTCGTCAATTGGGAAGATCGCACAGGTGGAGCCGAACTCAGGGGACATGTTGCCGATGGTCGCGCGGTTAGCCAATGGGATGGACTTCACACCATTGCCATAGAATTCCACGAACTTCTGTACCACGCCGTGGTCACGCAGCATTTCTGTGATGGTGAGCACCACGTCGGTGGCGGTCACGCCGGTCGGGATCTCGCCCGTGAGCTTGAAGCCGACAACCTTTGGAATAAGCATAGATACTGGCTGGCCGAGCATCGCAGCTTCGGCCTCAATGCCGCCCACACCCCAGCCGAGGATACCGAGGCCGTTTTCCATGGTGGTGTGAGAGTCGGTACCAATACAGGTATCTGGGTACGCCAAACCATTGTTATCAAAGACAACGCGTGCCAAATACTCGATGTTTACCTGGTGAACGATGCCGGTTCCCGGAGGGACAACTCGGAAGTTAGAGAAGTTCTCTGCACCCCAACGAAGGAACTGGTAGCGCTCCTCATTGCGCTCGTATTCGATATCAACGTTTTGCTTCAGCGCTTCTGGGTTACCGAATGCCTCAACAATGACTGAGTGGTCGATGACCATTTCAGCGGGATTGAGCGGGTTAACCTTATCGGGGTCACCGCCTAAGGTCTTAACTGCTTCACGCATGGTTGCTAAGTCGACCACGCATGGTACACCGGTGAAGTCCTGCATCAACACCCGGGCTGGGGTGAACTGGATTTCAATGCTTGGCTCCGCAGTTGGATCCCAGTTAGCGATTGCTTCAATGTGTTCAGTGGTGATGTTTGCACCATCTTCGGTGCGAAGCAGGTTCTCGCCAAGAACCTTAAGGGAGTATGGCAGTTTCTCCATGCCGGGCACTGCATTGAGAGCGAAATAGTCATATGACTTGTCGCCCACCTGCAGGGTGCTCTTAGCGTTGAAGGAGTTCTTGCTTTCAGTCACGTTGAGCTCCGATTCCTTAATATTTAAGTTGTTGCTTCTACGCCACAACTGGGTGAAGTTGCGGACGGACGTAGCTAACCGCCCGTCGCCTGACGCTCATTCTAACAGTACGGGCGTTCTGTTGCTTAATTTTGCGAGGGTTTTTAACGACTTCCATGCGCGGTTGTGGCGTTATGACGGCAAATTAGCTGCAATTATGGTGGCGTTGCATGGTTTTGTCTTGGATGAAGCCGGCCAGGGTTTAGTATTGAAAGCTATATCTGTTACCCACTTAAAGGGGGTAACACGCGAAGGTGAAGGGAATAAGGCGTGATTCCAGAAAATGTCCATATCGCAGATTTAAGCGCCCAACTTTCAGAAGACGGCGTCGGGATGGTCGCACCCGATCCCGTTTTGCATGAGGAAATGGCCTCGGCACTTAAGTATGCCGAATCGGTGGGCATCGATGATGCCGGAATAGTGGTGTTGCCTGAAGCGTTGGCGCAACCCGCGGACCATCGCGATATCGCTCAAGAGTTATTGAACGGCGGAGATCTTAACCTCGTGATCGTCCAGTCCCCAGGCGGAGGTGCAGCGGTAGCGCACAGCCTAAGCCGTGCAGAGCTTGAGGCGGCAGAAGCGAGCCTTTTTTCGGGAGTTGATTTCAGCACCGGATTGCGAATGTTCTTTGACGACTTGACATCTAATGCTGTTCCGACGGTTTCGTTTTTGGCGATTCTGGTTGGATTGTTTCTGGTGGGGTTGGCCGCTACTGCTGTAAAAGTCAAGATCTGACGCTTGATTTATCGTATTTATCGGCGTGATTATGTGGAAGGCTTCGCGTAACACGCCGATTTACTCGTTTTTGTGTCGAATATCACAGATCGGGTTACCGTTTCGCTAACGTCAAGGTCAGTGGGGTTAATGTTACTTGTGTTATTTGCGTTAATTAAAGGTAAATAGTTAATGAATAGTGCAAAAAGGGGTCAAAGTGCACTATGGTTTTATTATCGACTCAAGGGTCGATGCTTGAAACTTGACTGATACTCGAACATGTGGGGAAGCACGTTGCGGGTATTCCGAGGTACATTCAGGAGCATTTGTGATTAAATTCCGCCGTGCCATGGCAATTACGTGCGCGCTCGCATGCGTCGCCACATCGACCCCGGTGCTCGCTCAACCTATCAATCCAAGTGATAGTGAGATAGCGCAGGCCAACGGTGAAGTGGCAACTGCCGAAACCAATGTAGCGTCCTTAATTTCCACCATTTCTCAATCTGATGCGGAAATCGCAACACTAGAGATGCGAATGGGCGGATTGCGAGAAGCCGTCAATAAGGCATTGGTGGATTTACACGATGCTCAAACGAACGCAGAGCAGGCCCGACAGGGGGTTACTGCTGCCCGCGACAAACTGGATGTCACTCAACAGTCCATTGTTGAAGCACAGCAAACTCTTGATGAGATTTCCCGCACCACCTACCGCCGTGGCTCCACCACTGTGGTAGATGGTGTTTCGGGTAAAGAGGCTTCAGAAGACTCGTTGGATCGTCAAACTTACCTGCGAACCAATGCCGTTAAGCAACGCAAGATCATTGAAGAACTTGATCGGCTTCGGACGCAACAGGCTAACGAGGAATCGATGTTGCGGGAAGCGCGCAACATCGCTGAGAAGCGAGAAGATGAGGCAAGTCAGGCCCAGTCGGCCGCTCAATCCGCTATCGAGGCTAATTCTGCCGAACTGGAACGTCGAAAAGCAGAACATGCATCTTTGATATCGGAGCGGGACAATGCCCAAAGCCGTCTCAACGAAGCACGTGGTACAGCGGCAACGCTAGAGGGACAGCGTAAAGAGTTCGAAGATTATCAGGTAGCAGAAGAAGCTCGTAAGACAGCGGAAGCGGAAGCTGCGGCTGCCGAGGAAGCACGTAAAGCGGCGGAGGCTGAGGCAGCTGAGAAAGCTGCCGCCCAGGCCGCCGCACAAGAAGAGGCTCGTAAAGCTGCCGAAGCTGAAGCAGCGGCACAAGAGGAATCCGAGCGAGCTGCGGCTGCGCAACGACGCCTTGACGCGGAGGAACAAGCTCGGGTGGCTTCTGAGGAAGCTAACGCCGCTGAAGCTACCCTGACAACGGAAAACGAAAACGCGCAGGCGGCAGCCCAAACCAATCAGAATGCTACCGATGCGGCTCAAGCAGCCGCGGCGGCTTTGATTGCTGCAACCCAGCCCGACCACGCTAGCGTTGAGGACTCTGGTACGTTAAATGCGATTCAAAACCCAAATGCACCAGCAGATAACGGGGCTTCGGCAAGCATTGTTGACGACTTGTTCGTCAGCCTGGAGAACTTAGATTCCGTTTCGCAGCAGGCTTCTTCTCAGCTAGGTGATGCAGATCGGTCCACAAAAATCGAGGCTGTAATCGCACGAGCCAGTTCTCAGATTGGCACCCCTTATGCTTGGGGTGGCGGTGACGCAAACGGTCCCACTCGAGGAATTCGAGATGGCGGTGTCGCTGACTCTCATGGTGACTTTAATAAGATCGGTTTCGACTGCTCGGGACTCGTACTATACGCATTTGCCGGCGTCGGAATCGCACTGCCGCACTACACCGGTTACCAATATCAACGGGGCACAAAGATTAGTCCGCAGGAAATCCAGCGTGGTGACTTGATTTTCTACGGCCCGAATGCGGAACATCACGTCGCTATCTATTTGGGTGACGGCACGATGCTCGAAGCGCCACAATCCGGCTCCACTGTAAAGATTTCTCCGGTACGGTGGTCTGGAATGAGCCCACACGCAGTACGGTTAATCTAAGAAAAACCCAGCCTTCTTAAGGAGGCTGGGTTTCTTCGTCTTATCGTCATTGTCCTGATAGCCTTAACACCTATGGACTCAGCCGCATCAATTCCCGTCGACGCATTACTAGTTTTAAGCTTTGGGGGGCCAGAAAAACCGGAGGATGTTCGTCCGTTTCTTGAAAATGTCACAAGGGGACGGGGCATACCAGACTCACGATTAGACGAAGTTGCAGTCCACTATCATCATTTTGACGGTTACAGCCCGCTAAACGATTGCAATCGAGAAATAATTGCCAACGTTGAATCCGTGTTGAGCAAAAAGGATCTAGCGATACCGGTTTATTTCGGAAATCGAAATTGGAAGCCGTTCGCGACCGATGTCGCATTAGAAATCGCTGCGGCTGGGCATCGAAAAGTCGCCGTTTTTGCCACGTCTGCGTGGGGTGGTTACTCCGGATGCCGTCAATACAGCGAAGATATTGATCAGATGCTCCAGCACATTCGGAATCAAACCGAAGCTGATATTGAATTCGTTAAACTACGGCAGTTTTTCGACCATCCTGAATTTATCGCGGCAAATGCCCATGCAATTCGAGACGCTTATGCTCAATTCGCCAATCAAGGGATTGAAAAGTCAGAGATTCGTTTGGTTTTTACAGCGCACTCCATCCCTGTTGTCGCTGATGAACGCTCTGGGGTGGAATCAGACGGGGCACTCTATTCGCGTCAAGTCAAAGAAACAGCGCGACTAATTGCGGCTGAGCTTGAGGTGCCGGAATTTGATGTGGTTTGGCAATCCGCTTCCGGCGACGGCTCAATACCGTGGCTCGAACCGGATATCTTGGATCACGCTGAGGATTTGAAGCGTCAAGATGTAAAAAATATCGTCGTTGCTGCCATCGGATTCATCTCAGACCACATGGAAGTCGTGTGGGACCTCGATCATGAGCTGCAAGATTTCGCTAAATCTGTCGGTCTAACGATTATTAGGGCTGCAACGGTGGGACACACACAGGAGTTCGCCGAAATGATTGTGGATCTAATTCCGGAATCGTTAGGGTTGGAGCCTGCTCGCCATATGGGCACTATCCCAAGCAAAGGATGCACCTCAAATGGTGCGCCATGCAGCACCGACTGTTGTCAGCCACCGACGCGTCGCCCCCATTCAGCAAGCGCATAGCTTACTGCTGCCATTCGTGCCTGCCGAATGTGTCGAGACAATTCCAGAAGGTAATGATCATAGCTGTGTTCGCCAAGTCGTTGGGTCACTGCCTCAACTATCGCAGTTGCTCGATCAGCGCACGCGATCAACTGGGCGGATTTTTTCGGTATACACGCAGGTAGGCCGGGCGCCTCATAAAAATCGGTTAGGGTTCCAACGAGCAGTCGAGGATTGACAACTGGAATAGGACCCGAAAGTTCGGCTTCAATAGCAGAAGCTGCAGAATTCAAAGCTTCCCGCAGGTGCGTATCAGCGTCGCCTGGCGATAAATAAACTTCGGCAGGTGGATGCCCGGCATGCTCACTCCAACCCCAGGTTGTACTACTGAGTGACAGCGCCAGGAAGCTGCTTTCGCCCGGAATAACGATCACCCCATCGTCGGCATGACTCTCGGCTATACCAAAGGGGAGGGGGTGGGCCGGGCCAGATAGCAAAACAGAAAGGGCTGGAGTGGTGGAACTAAGCTGCACTGTTGCGCGCAAGCGTGCCAATTCGTCGAAAAGCGAGGCATCTTCTGGACGCAACTGCAACTGGGTCAAGGTTTCAGATACGTCGTCGTATGATTCGTATCCATAGAGCCAAGCGCCAAGCCATATTGTTGCGTTTTGAAGCGGCGAGTAAAAGTCGATCACACACGGAATTCTAGTAGGATTAGCCAACCGTGAGAGATTACGGCGACATATTTTCTAAACCCCAAAAACCGAGCTACCCAATAGTTGCAGCGAAACCCGGCGAGGTAGTTGAAGTTCTAGCTGATGGATTTGTCGGTGCAGTTATCAACTACGAAAAAACTTACGACGGAGAATTCGTGCGGCTGCAGGATAGACGCGGAGTTGAACGCCTATTCAAGTTACGACCTGGTGCTTTTCTCATCGACGGTAACCGCCTCACTCTCACGCGGTACATCCCACCCCAGCAACCCCAACGATCAAATTCGGGTTCTACTCGGGTAGCTAACGTTCAGGCAAAGGTGGCCGCCCCCTCACGTATCTGGGTGGAAGGCGTGCACGATGCTGCGATAGTGGAGAAAATATGGGGCCACGACCTGCGAGTCGAAGGCGTAGTGGTTGAATATCTTGAAGGTTTAGATAATCTACCTGGGCAACTAGCGGAATTTAAACCAAACCCGCAACGACGTGTCGGTGTTCTTGCCGACCACCTAGTTGCTGGCTCCAAAGAGACACGGTTGACGCAAGACGTTGGCCCCGACGTCTTAGTAACGGGCCACCCGTATATCGACATTTGGGCGGCCGTGAAACCGGAACGTCTAGGGTTGCGAGCGTGGCCGGAAGTCCCCAAAGGCGAAGACTGGAAAACTGGCATATGCGCCCGGTTAGGCTGGTCAGACCCTCGCGAGGGGTGGAACCGGGTGTATAACGCAGTGAAAACCTATAAAGACATTGATTCGACGCTGATTGGTGCGGTCGAGCGCCTGGTGGATTTTGTCACCACACCTGAACTCGCCAAGGAAGACTTGCTATAAGATAGGCAAGCGTGGGCGTACTAATTTGGTTGATAGCTGGTCTGATCCTTATCGGCACGGAATTACTTGTGGGTGAGCTGACGCTGTTGATGCTGGGGCTCGCAGCCCTCGGAACCGCAGGCGTCGCTGCCTTTGATATCCCGGTGGGCGCAGAAGTAGCCGTTTTCGCCGTGTTGTCACTGTCGTTTTTGTTTTTCGTCAAACCGATGCTCAAGCGGCACATGGTGACAGAGCCTGTTCTTGATACGAGTGCGAAAGCCCTTGAAGGTACCACCGGAGTGGTGCTAGAAACCGTTTCTGGTGACTCCGGACAAATTCGCCTTGACGGTTCTATTTGGTCCGCCCGCAGCCTCGACCCCAATCATTCATTTTCTGAAGGGGAGCGGGTCAGTGTTGTTTCTATTGATGGATCAACGGCGATTATCTGGAAGGAGATCTGATGTCGTTAGGATTCCTAATCTTTCTTCTACTTGTCCTTTTACTTGTAGTTGTAACTGTTTTAAAAACTATTGTTCTCATTCCGCAAGGTGAAGCAGCGGTTATTGAACGATTGGGGCGATACACCCGCACAGTATCCGGTGGAATCACCATTTTGATTCCTTTCATCGACCGTGTGCGTGAGCGGGTCGATACCCGTGAACGTGTTGTCAGCTTCCCACCCCAAGCAGTAATTACTCAGGATAACTTGACCGTTGCGATTGATACGGTAGTCACGTTCCAGATCAACGATCCTGCGCGAGCAATTTACGGCGTGGACAACTATATTGTTGGTGTAGAACAGATTTCTGTCGCTACGCTGCGCGATGTTGTCGGTGGCATGACCTTGGAAGAAACCCTGACGTCCCGGGAAGTGATTAATCGTCGCCTTCGAGGTGAGCTTGATGCTGCCACCACCAAATGGGGACTGCGGATCTCCCGAGTTGAACTTAAAGCAATTGATCCGCCGCCATCCATCCAGCAGTCGATGGAAATGCAGATGAAAGCCGATCGGGAAAAGCGCGCGATGATCCTCACGGCTGAAGGTCGCCGCGAATCTGACATCCGTACAGCAGAAGGACAGAAACAGGCTCGCATTTTGGCGGCCGAAGGTGAAAAACACGCAGCTATTCTCCGCGCGGAAGCTGAGCGTCAGGCAGATATCCTCCGCGCCGAAGGTGCCCGAGCCGCCAAATTCCTCGAGGCGCAGGGTGAAGCCCGGGCGATCGAGAGAGTAAATGCCGCAATCCGCAAGTCTGAGATCACCCCGGAACTTCTCGCGTACCAGTATTTGGAGAAATTGCCGAAAATGGCCGAGGGGCAGGCTTCGACGATGTGGATGATCCCGAGCCAATTTGGCGATTCCTTGGAAGAGTTCGCACGTGCATTGGCAAAGAAAGGCGACGATGGTGTTTTCCGGTACGAGCCTGTCAAGCCGAGCGCCGTCGATACCGACGAAGAGGAGACGGAGGATTGGTTCACCGCTACTGCCAATCCCGAAATCGAGGCCGCGGTTGCCGCAGCGAATGCGGTAGCCCAGACACCGCTTGACGACGATCCGTTGCCCGGCGTTCAACAACCCGACCAGATTCCGCCGAACCAGTCCCTAACCGAAATTCAGCCACCGCAGCAATAACGGTGCAATCAAAAACGCGCTTGCTCTATTTGTACAAGATAGAGTGAGCGCGTTTTCGCATGGATGGATATGGCTTATGCTTCATGAGGTCCATGCCGCAAAATTGCTAATCAACTAGGTAAAACGGCAACCGCCGCTTGTGTGGTTTATGCTTTGCGACGGTAGGCGTGTGCGTCGCAAAGCAGGGCGGGGGTGGAATTTTAGTTACGGCGGTTATCTAATTGATTAGCTAAAGCTAGGTTAATGGGGGTAAGTTAAGGCAAGCCTTATAACATTCTGTGGTTATTGTGTACGGTTTTGAAGAGTGTCGGTGTCAACCAAGTACTGGCACATCACATGCTTGAACCCTCATGCTCAGGAGAAACACACATGCACAAGCTTGTTCGCTTGCCAGCACTTGCCGTGGCAACAGCAGTAGCTTTTAGCGGTACTGCAGTAGTAGCACCCGCCGATATCCCCGCAGGGGGCATCGCATTTGCCCAAGAGGCTCGGGCGAGCATCCCTGCGACGGAACTCATTGACGCACCAGCGGACGCGCAGCGCTACGCCGCAGCATACGCCACTTTTGACCAGGTGTATAAGGCTCGCGCTTATTATGCATCCGGTGCACAACGGTGGTTCACACGAGGACCTCTCGGAAATAGTCCATCTGGTTCCTGGTCCGGTCGTCACTGGGCTGAAAACGCTGCAGGTATTTCAGCAGCGGCACGGTTGATTGCAGTGCTCCAGGCTGAGAATTTTGGCGACGCTCGGACCGTCAACCTGGCGTTGCTGGGTGACAACCAGCCGGAAGCCCAAAAAGCATTTGCAGTACTTAATGCCGCAGCAACTCATTTTGAAGGGCTCCAGGCCGAAAGTGGCGATAACGCAGAGCGCGCGGCAGCGCTTAAGAAGCGTGTGGATGCTGTGACAGCTGCTCGTTCCATTGTTGATCGTTACGTTAAGCAGGATCAATTCTCTACAGCGCTGCCAGCAATGGCAGTTATTAACTACGGTGTGCCGGATGAGTGGCTAGCTCAGGGGACTTCCGGTTTCCAGCCTTCCGATTTCGCCGGCGTTGACGTTTATAAAGCCGAGTTCAATGATCAGGATCAGCGATCTACTGTTGATGCCAATGCAGTAAATGCCAACGGCCAGGCAAATGCTCGTCACTTTGGATCGAAATTTGGGCCAATAACCCCTGCTCCGGAATCCGAAGGCCAGCAGTACGACAAAATCCTCGATTCGGCAAACACCGCAAAATTCAAAGCACATTCTGTTGTTGATGAGTGGGAGAGTCGTGCTGAGAATCTCGGACTTCTCTCGGAGCTTGCAGTTTTGCGCGGTAAGACCGATGCGTTAGGCACAAAAATTCAGGAAGCTCGTAGCGCCGAGAATAAGAACATCAATGTGGCAAATGGTCTCTTAGAAGAGGCAAACGAACTGGTTCGGGAATCCGGAGAACTCCGTAAAAAGCTGGAAGCAAAACAACAGCAATACGAACTGGTGAAGGAGCAAGCTGACCAGCTGTTGGCAGCGGAGACAATTGCTCGGGTATATCCACATAAGTTGGCGGAAAAAGACCCTAAAGCCGTCGAAGGTGTAAAGGATGCTTTGGATAAACTCGCTGCTGATACTGCAAAAGCTCGCGAAGCCCTGAACAAGGTGACCACTCCTGAACAACTCACCGAAGAATTGAAGAAGAACATTGCGTCTTTGAAGAAGACAGCAGAAGACATCAAGGCCAAGGTTGATGCAGCGCCGGATAAGGAAACCGGCGGTCAGAATCCAGGCGGAAATCAAAATCCAGGAGATAACCAAAACCCTGGAGACAACCAGAAACCCGACAACGATAGCTCACAAGGCAAAAAGCTTGGCGGTGGTGCAATCGCAGGCATAGTGGTCGGAGTGCTTGCGGCTGTTGCAGCGTTGGTGGCAGCGGCAGTGCCTTTCCTTTCCAAGTTCATTCCAGGGTTAGCAGCATTAATCCCAGGTGCGCGCTAATTCTTAAGCCGCTGTTTGATTGGGCAGGCGTAAAAGAAGACCGAAAGCGTGAATTTCGCTTCGGTCTTCTTTTATGCCTTATTCAATCTTCTGGGCTGAGAAAATAAAGGTCTACTTCGATCGACCAGGGCACACAGTACGCTAAGCAAAGGTATTTGCTTGGTCTAACACCCGCAAGGCTAGTCGCCAGCCAGACAACTCTGCTTGCCAGCCTGCAGCCTGAAGACGCTGACTCATCGCCTGTTTAGAAATTCCTAGTTTTTCCGCGGCTTCTATCTGATTCAAGCCAGTTCGCATGAGGTTTGTGGCTTCTCGACCTTCGGCTGTTCGCTTGGCCAAAATAAACCCTAAGACGCCGAAAACATCACTGATGTCTTGACCTGAAGCCTTGTTGCGATAGACACCAGCTTTGACTGATCCTGCACGGGCGCGATCATTCAGATTTTTCGCTGCTAAATCGATAGCTATCTCTGCGGTTGCCGCGACACCAATCGCGACGGCCCAATCACCATGCGACACTAGCGCCAGCGTAGCGTCGCAGCAGGCTTCTGCCGTTTCGATGACAGACGCGATGTCTTCAACACCTAAGACATCGAAGGTTTCGATTCCAGGGAGAGTGGAAAGCGCAGCGGCGGATTCCCGAACCAAATCGGCACGCCTGCGTGCGTTTCCGCGGTAGCGAGCTTGTATCGCGAACATGAGAACCTCCAGTCTTAAGCCTTGACTGGAAGTTTATTGTCCACGATCAAGCCGAATATTCCAAGACACGCTAAAAACACTGTGATAGCAATAGTTTTACCGTTTATTTCAGTGGTGAGGGCATCACCCAATACGACGGTGGCTATTGTTCCTGGGGCTGAACCCAGAAAAGTTGCGATAGTAAATCCCATTAGTGAGATCGACGTGAGCCCAGCCACGTAGTTAAGAATCGAGAACGGAACTCCAGCAATCATTCTCAGGCTGGTTACCGCAAGCCAACCTCGTTGTTGCAGCCTGTGATCTATTTTTCGCACTGTAGGGTGAGTTAATCTGGGTCTAATCCAATCGCCTAGTAAATGGCGAACGATGGTCAACGATAACGCGGCTGACAAGGTCGTGGCACATAGCGCAATCAAGATGCCCGTTACAGGTCCGAAAAAGACTCCTGCGCTAATCGTAAAGATCGTCCGTGGAACCGGAAACTGCGTGATGAAGACGTATAGTGCGAAAAATACCACGGTGAACCACGGCCCTGTTTGTCGGGATACCTCACTTAACATGTGCAGACTGGGGGAATCAATAATAAACGTGATAATTATCATGCCGATTATCCCAGCCACACCGGCAGTTTTCTTGGGTAACGACCACCTGCATACATGACGGTATGCATCCTTGAGCAGGTTGAGCACGAAATTACTGATTTGAGCCACGTCAACAGCCTAGTCAACTAGCAGGTGTAACCAAATTGAAACTGTTGTTTCAACTGTTCGTAACTGTAGTGAAATAGGTCTAGACTAGTTACTGGTTGTGAGGTGGTTATCAACAAATCACCTCATACTTCCGTTAATTATCAACAGTGTATTCCCTTTTCTGGCTATAAAAGCAGGTAGGGGCGTATAAATGAGGGGAGTGGGTCCCACTCGTGACTGACACACGAAATTCCTTAATTGAAGGTTTTGATGAGCGTCAGCAGGCTTGGTATAAGTCAGTTGCTGGCGTGTTTGCGCGTATTCAGAAAAAAGATGTGGCTGATGTGCCGCTTGATGTATGGCGCAAATTGATTAAAACCACATATGAAGGCATCGATATCAATCCGCTGTACACCCGTGCCGATGAATTGGGCGAAGACGCAATCCCTGGTGTTTTCCCATTCCGCCGTGGTGCGGCAGGTGTTGGAGCAGAACACCAAGGCTGGGGTGTAACCGAGTCTTTTGGCGCTGATGCAACTAATGAAAACATTCTGTTTGCTCTGGAAAACGGCACAACCAACCTTGTGCTTGAGGGCGATGTCAACATTGCAGGTTTGCTGAAAAATGTATATTTGTCACTGTGCCCAATTCGGCTTAATGCCGGCGAGCACACAGCAGCTGCGGCCAAAGCGCTCTATGAGGTCGTCGATTCTCAAGATGGTGAACCACAGTTAGTTGAACTCGGTGCTTCGCCATTAACCTCCGCTATCGATGGTTCCGCTTCGGTTGATCTACCGACTGCTATTGAGCTTGCTACCGAAGCCGCACAGCGGGCTAATACCCGGGCAATCATGGTTGATGCGGTTTCATTCTCGAACCAAGGTGCAACTGATGCTGAAGAAATCGGCTTGGCTCTCGCTGCCGGTGTCGAGTACTTACGTAAGCTTGTCGACGCAGGCCTGAGCATCGAAGCGGCCTTGGATCAATTGTCGTTCCGGTTTGCTATGACCGATGATCAATTTGCCCAACTTTCTAAGCTTCGTGCAGCCCGTCAACTTTGGGCGCGCGTCGCCGAGATTGTTGGCGCACCCGAACACGGAAGCTGCCCACAGCACGCCATCACCGCACCAGTGATGTTCTCACAACGTGATCCGTGGGTAAACATGTTGCGCTGCACCGTTGCCGCATTTGCAGGTGGTGTCGGCGGCGCCAGCGATGTTGAAGTATTGACATTCGACTGGGCAATTCCAGGCGGTTTGCTGAATACCTCGCGTACATTCGCTACTCGCATGGCGCGAAACATCAATCTACTGCTTCTTGAAGAATCCCACCTGGGACACGTCGTAGACCCAGGTGGTGGCTCCTACTTTATCGAAGCCTTCACCACTGAACTGGCAGAAAAGGCCTGGAAGGTATTTACCGATGTAGAGGCAGCAGGCGGACTCATTGCAGCGGCTGAATCCGGAATGGTGAAGAAGCTTCTCGATGCTTCTCACGAGGCGATTCGAAACGACATTGCGCATCGGGTGAAGCAAGTAACTGCAATTAACGAATTCCCGAATCTCCTGGAGGCACCACTTCCTGCGGATCTGCGGGTAGAACCGACGTGTGTACGTCGCTGGGCTGCGGAGTTTGAGTCGTTGCGTAACCGCTCCGACGCGTACATGGAAGTTAAAGGCGTCCGACCAGCTGTCGCACTAATCCCGCTGGGGCCACTGGCTAAGCACAATATCCGCACTGGTTTTGCTACAAACCTTCTAGCTTCAGGCGGTATTGAAGCGCTTAACCCGGGCCAAGTCGTACCAGGTACTGCGGAATTTGAAGCCGCTGCCACCGCAGCGAAAATCGTTGTTCTATGCGGAACAGATCAGGAATACGCCGAGTCCGGCGCGGCTGCCGTAACCGCTTTGCGTGATCTTGGCGTCGAAACAATCTTGTTGGCTGGTGCCGCCGGTCACGATTTTGAACCAGACGGATACCTAAACCTCAAGATTGACGCAGCCGCAACTCTTGACGGTCTGCTTGAGAAGTTGGGAGCATAAGCCACAATGAGCACTATCCCTAATTTTGCTGAGTATTCCGCTCAATCTGAACTGGCAACGGAGGCAGATGCTTCCAAGTTGCGCGCTCAGGTGTGGAATACCCCTGAAGGCATCGACGTGCCTCGCGTTTTTGATCGTTCGGATCGAAACGAAGCAGTCGAAGCCGACCAGCTTGATTCTTTCCCCGGTATGCCACCGTTTATGCGTGGTCCATACCCGACTATGTACACCAACCAGCCATGGACCATTCGTCAATACGCTGGTTTTTCCACCGCAGCAGAATCTAACGCATTCTACCGTCGTAACCTGGCAGCTGGTCAGAAGGGTCTTTCGGTTGCATTCGACCTCGCGACCCACCGCGGATATGACTCGGACAATGAGCGCGTATTAGGCGATGTCGGCATGGCGGGTGTGGCCATCGACTCGATTCTTGACATGCGTCAGCTGTTTGAAGGCATTGACCTCGGAAACGTTTCCGTGTCGATGACCATGAACGGTGCAGTGCTTCCCGTTTTGGCGCTCTACATCGTAGCCGCGGAAGAACAAGGCGTTACGCCTGATCGCCTTGCCGGAACTATTCAGAATGACATTCTGAAAGAGTTCATGGTTCGCAACACCTACATCTATCCGCCTAAGCCTTCAATGCGGATCATCTCCAATATCTTCGAGTACACCTCGTTGATGATGCCGCGGTTCAACTCGATTTCCATTTCCGGTTACCACATTCAGGAAGCTGGTGCTACGGCTGACCTGGAATTGGCTTATACCTTGGCCGATGGTGTTGAGTATATTCGCGCAGGTAAAGAAGTGGGCCTTGACGTCGATAAGTTCGCGCCTCGGTTGTCATTCTTCTGGGGTATTTCCATGTACACTTTCATGGAAATCGCCAAGATGCGTGCTGGCCGGTTGCTGTGGAGTGAACTCGTCGCAAAGTTCAATCCAAAGAGCCCGAAGTCTCAGTCGCTACGTACCCACTCGCAGACCTCTGGCTGGTCTTTGACCGCCCAGGACGTTTTCAATAACGTACCTCGTACCTGTATTGAGGCTATGGCTGCGACTCAGGGGCACACGCAATCCCTGCACACAAATGCGCTTGACGAAGCATTGGCGCTGCCAACTGACTTCTCTGCTCGCATCGCCCGTAACACTCAGCTGCTGTTGCAGCAAGAGTCCGGTACGGTTCGCCCAGTGGATCCATGGGCTGGTTCGTACTATATCGAGTGGTTGACTCAGCAATTGGCTGATCGGGCTCGCGCCCACATTGAAGAGGTTGAGGCCGCAGGTGGCATGGCACAAGCAACCATTGAGGGCATTCCGAAGCTTCGTATTGAAGAGTCCGCTGCGCGCACTCAGGCACGTATCGATTCCGGTCGTCAGGCTTTGATCGGTGTAAATAAGTACATCGTTGAAGAAGACGAACAGATTGAAGTCCTGAAGGTCGATAATACGAAGGTGCGCGCAGAGCAGTTAGCCAAGTTAGAACAGCTGCGTGCGGAACGCGACGAAGAAGCCTGCCAGGCCGCACTGGAGGCGTTGACCGCAGCGGCTGCGAAGGAAACCAAAGAGCCAGGTAACTTGGACGAAAACCTGTTGAAGCTCGCGGTTGACTGTGCCCGCGCAAAGGCAACTGTTGGCGAAATCTCCTACGCGCTTGAAAAGGTATTCGGCCGACACGAGGCAGAAATCCGCACCCTTTCCGGCGTTTATAAGGACGAGGTAGGAAAGGAAGGCCGCGTGGGCAACGTCGAAAAGGCAATCGCAATGGCCGACGCATTCGAAGCAGAAGAAGGCCGCCGTCCACGTATCTACATTGCGAAAATGGGGCAGGATGGTCACGATCGTGGCCAGAAAGTCGTCGCATCCGCTTATGCCGACCTGGGCATGGACGTCGACGTCGGACCGCTGTTCCAGACTCCTGCCGAAGCAGCTCGTGCAGCTGTGGACGCTGACGTCCACGTAGTGGGCGTGTCTTCCTTGGCAGCTGGCCACCTAACGTTGGTTCCCGCGCTGAAGGAAGAACTGGCCAAACTTGGTCGAGAAGACATCATGATCGTTGTAGGTGGTGTTATCCCGCCTGGCGATTTCCAGGAACTTTACGACGACGGCGCCGTTGCGATTTATCCACCTGGCACCGTAATCGCAGATTCCGCCATCGACATGTTGACGAAGTTGTCAGCTCAGTTGGGATTCGATCTCAACGTTGATGTTGATGCTTAACGGTTCTAAGTAGGGTCATAAAACCTGCACCGAACACCGGCCACAGGCTTTACTTGCCCGCACTGTGGCCGGTGTTTCATTATTTTCTTGCGATAGAGGAGCGTCATGGTCAACGACAATGAATACCTTGAGCACCACCTAGGATCATTGCTTACGACGGCGGGTACCGATCTTGGTGAACAAACCGCTGTCGCCCCTGAGGTAGTCAAACGCGCCCGACGTCGAATTGACGTCGACGAGTTGTTTACCGGAGTCAGGCAATGCAATCGAACGTTAATGTCACGTGCCATTACGCTCTTGGAATCCACGGCACCAGCCCACCGCGTTTTGGCGCAGGAATTGCTTGTTAAGCTACTTCCGTTTTCCGGAAATGCACTGCGGGTAGGAATTACCGGCGTTCCAGGTGTTGGCAAGTCGACGTTCATTGAGGCCCTGGGGATGAAGCTCATCGCGGATGGGCACAAGCTAGCGGTTTTAGCCATCGATCCGTCATCGACCAAAACTCGGGGCTCTATCTTGGGTGACAAGACCCGGATGGCGAAACTTGCACGGGAGGACAATGCGTTTATTCGCCCTTCGCCGTCTGCTGGAACGCTTGGCGGCGTAGCAAAGGCAACCAGAGAATCGATGGTTGTTTTTGAAGCTGCCGGTTTCGACGTCATTTTGGTTGAAACCGTGGGCGTTGGCCAGTCCGAAGTCGCAGTTTCGCAAATGGTCGACTGTTTTACCTTCTTGGCACTAGCAGGTGCCGGTGACCAACTCCAGGGAATTAAAAAAGGCGTGTTAGAGATGGCTGATCTTGTTGCCATCAATAAAGCCGACGGACCAAACCTTAAGAACGCCAAGCGTGCTGCCAGGGAACTGGCTGCCGCTATGCGCATGGTTCGCCCGGAAGATTCCTTATGGCATCCACCAACCATCACAATGTCTGCGGTGGAACACGAAGGTATTGAGGAATTCTGGACGCATGTGACAGACCATCACACGGCGATGCTGGAGTCAGGAAAGTTTGAGCATAACCGCCGTGAACAGCAGGTTCAGTGGATGTGGTCCATGGTGCACGAAACGTTATTGCAACGATTGAATACCGATCCGGATGTGATCGAAACGCGGAAATTGGTGGAAGCGCAGTTACGAGAAGCGCAAATTACTCCAACGCTTGCGGCAGAACGGATTTTGTCCGCGTTCGACAAGAAATAACACCTGATGTGGCCAGTTGTTTTAGACAACTGGCCACGAAAACCTCGCTACATTAACACCACATTTATCGACTTTTCCTGCCATTTTAAAATTAAATGATTGTCTCAATAAGGAACTTCCAAGTGGAAACTGTGTCTCGTATTGCCACATTTGTTGTATTCGGCGCTGTGGTATTAGGTTCTATTGTGTGCGTCACTGATTCCTCCGCAGCTTGCCCTAATTGGCCTGGTTGCTACACGGATCAGTTTGCTCCCGAGTTCCAATTGCACCCAATGATCGAATTCGTGCACCGGGTGTTTTCCATGGCCACCGCTCCGGTGGTACTTCTCACCGCAATTCTCGTGCGACGCCATTCCCATCCACTTGTCCGCTGGTTGCCGTGGGTCTCCCTAGTAGGAGCATTAGGTGCCGGTGTTTTCGGGATGCTTACTATCAAGCGAGGGTTATCCGCAGCAGAAGGGATGATTGATCTTTGGTGTGCACTGATGGCATTGACGGCGATTTCGATAACAGCCATGGTTCTACGTTCTACCGGCACTGCGGCTGAAACAACTGTTATGGATCGAAAGGACCGATCAGTGTGGTACGCCAGCACTATTATCGGGCTTTTTGTATTGCACGGCACGGGCGTACTTGTAGCGGGTCCTGGCTCATTCACGCGGTGTTTGGGGTGGCCGCTTGGTTACAATTCGACAGCTGATGAGAGCTTCGGTGTTCAAATTTTCCGAATCATTGTGGCAGTCGCCTTGTTTGCAGTAATTTTTTTCGTGCTCGATTCACGTCCATTGAAAATAGCGTTAATAGTTGAGTGTGTGTTGGGTGCTATCCTCCTTGCCGGTGGATTGAATGATGTCGTTGGTTCGCTGTTCAGCGCGGTCGCCGCAGGCATAGTTTTGGTAACGGCGCTAGAATGGGGGCGTTCGTTAGCGGTTAAAGAAAGGTGTTGTTAAATGAGCGATTTTGGTCCTAACCCATATGTTCTTGATATCGAAAATAAGACGGTTGAAAACTCCAATTTTCGGGAAACCGTTTGGACTGGCAAGTACCTACAGATGACTGTCATGGACATTCCCGTCGGTGGTGAAATTGGTGCGGAAATTCATGACGATCACGATCAGTTTTTACGCATTGAAGAGGGCAAAGCCCATGTGATGATCGGTGATTCCGAGCAGAATTTGGATATTGACCAGGTAGTTTCGAGCGATTGGGCAGTCTTCATTCCCGCTGGTAAATGGCATAATGTCCTGAACGTTGGCGATGAGTCCATCAAGCTCTATTCTATTTATGCGGCTCCGGATCATCTACCAGGCACCATTCATGCCACGAAGGAAGACGCGGATAACGATCCGAACGAACAGCACTAGTCCCGTGGTAGGGCGAAAACTCGTATCACCAAGGATGTGGTTTGAAGTCTTTCAGGAAACAACCATATAGATCAAGGCCGTTTTCGCCCTGAACGATGGGGTCGTAGACTCGTGCGGCCCCATCTACTAGGTCTAATGGCGCATGGAAGCCGGTTTCGGCAAGCCGTTGTTTCATCGTGTGTGGGCGCTCATCGGTAATCCATCCGGTATCAACTGCGGTGATGAGGATTCCGTGCTCGAATAGTTCTGTTGCAGCCGTTCGGGTGAGCATATTAAGTGCCGCTTTAGCCATATTGGTATGCGGATGCCCAGGCCCCTTATATCCACGGTGAAAGACTCCTTCCATTGCAGATACGTTAACGATGTATTTGCGTCGTGCGGGTGATTTTTCCAATGCGGGTCGTAACCGGTCGATAAGGATGAACGGGGCAATTGAGTTGCAGAGCTGAACCTCCAGAAGTTCCCGGGGGTCTATTTCGCCGATTTTGGCTATCCACGAATTATGCGAGACTTCGTCGGGGATAAGGCCACCCGCATCAATGGCGGTGCCTTCTTGCACTCGCGCCAGCGCGGCGGACCCAACGGTCATTGCCAAGGCAGCTAAACGGGCAGCGTGAATGTGGCTTGCTGCCCGTTCTGGGTCAGCAGGGGAGGGTTGCGCTTCCAATTCCGGATTTTCGGTAGAGGGGAGCAACGGCAGCGGGTTGCCCGGAATAGATCGCGCAAATTCAGTCACTTCGACGTCTTTTTCAATCCCGGTCAGTGGAGCGCGCTCAGCATCCAATAATCCGGAATATGCGCTTGGTAGCCTACGGACCGTCTGCGCCGCATTGTTGATAAGAATATCGAGTGGGGATTGTCCAACCGAATCCGCTAGCGCGATAACTTGGGTGGGATCACGCAAGTCGATGCCCACCACATGGAGCCGGTGAATCCAGTCTGGAGAGTCTGCCACTGCGCAAAAACGTCGAATAGCATCTTTGGGAAACCGCGTAGTTATGGTGAGATCGGCGCCGTCACGCAGCAACTTCAACGCAATATACATCCCAATTTTTGCGCGTCCGCCGGTAAGTAAGGCTCGTCGCCCTGTTAAGTCGACTTGAGCTTCGCGGTGCGTGCGGTTATCCGCGGCACAAGACGGGCACAATTGGTGATGGAACGAGTCAACGAGGTGATATTGCTTTTTGCAGATATAACACCGAGCCGGTCGATGCAGTTTCCCCGCCCAGCCATGCGGCGTCGCTATGGCTAGTTTGTCTGAGGCAGGTTTGGGTAATAGACCAGCCGTTTCGTCGTCGATTCGAGAGGGGTTTGCTGTCGCGGTCGCAGCAAGGATGGCGGAATCCTCGGCTTGGCGGGCTGCCTGAGCTGCTTTTCGACGATTCCGTTTAACCGTTTTGAATAGCTTGGAAACCGCGTGCCGTAATGCCACACTTCGGGGATCATCTGGCTCTAATTCACCGGCTGATTCTATGACTTTCAACGCGATGGTAAGTTCTTCTTCAGTAAAGCCTGACACGATTCGTCCCTCGGATTATTGGTGGGCAAAAACAAACACAATTAGCATAGCGGGTTTAACGATAACCACATCGGCGCCGTCGCAAAGCTAGCTTTAGCCGGTATTCTGTGGCGTATCAGTGCAGTTCATATAGATGTTCTCAGACGAAACCTGCGATACACCTCGAAACCCTAAAAAATACACAGAATTAGGCAAAAGTCATTGCCATAGTGGCACAGCACACATAATAATGCAGGTTATGAATCAAGACACACACGAAATCGAATACGAAGACGCGCCGCAGCTTCCCACCAAACGGACATTCTTTGGACATCCTTGGGGGTTGGCGAACCTTTTCGGCGTGGAGATGTGGGAGCGGTTTAGCTTCTACGGCATGCAAGGCATTGTACTGTTCTACATGTACTATGCCGTCACCGATGGTGGTTTGGGGATTGATAAGACAGTGGCAGCCTCCATTGTCGGCGCATACGGCGGCTCTGTGTACGTAGCCTGCATTATCACTGCATTCATAAGCGATAAAATCCTCGGCCCGGAGCGTACGCTTTTTTATGCGGCGATCATCGTGATGGTAGGTCACATTGCATTGGCGTTTATCCCCGGTGTTGCGGGCCTCGCCGTGGGTTTCATACTTATTGCTATCGGCTCGGGCGGGGTTAAAACCTGTTCCCAAGTGTTGCTTGGCATGTTGTACAGCAGGCGGGATCCTCGTCGGGATGGCGGTTTCAGCATTTACTACATGGGCATCAATATTGGTGCTATCGGCGGCCCGTTGATCACCACGTATCTATGGCACGCCTGGGGTTTTCATGCGGGCTTCGGTATTGCCGCCGTGGGAATGTTCTTCGGGTTAGCGCAATATGTTTACACCCGGAAAACCTCCTTCGGAACAATTGGTTCGGAGGTGCCCAACCCTCTGCCAGCCAACCAACGTATTGCGGTGGCGGTGGGGTTCCTCGCAGTGGTGGCGCTGTTTGTCGTGCTCGTGGCTACTGGAATCATCAAAGTCGATTGGCTATCAAATATCGTTACCGGCGTTGCCTTTGTCGCTGCTGTTGTACTGTGGTGCCAAATGTACTTCTCGTCCCTGGTGTCGGCAAAAGAAAAATCACGGCTGCTGGGCTTCATCCCCTTGTTTATTTCCGGGGTGTTGTTTTTCGCGATCTTCGACCAGCAGTACACCGTGTTGGCTATTTACTCCGATTTTCGCCTAGACCGGATGGTATTTGGCGTTGAAGTCCCACCTTCTTTGATCCAGGCCATTAACCCAATTTTTATCGTCCTGTTGGCAGGTGTCTTTAGCGCAATGTGGTCGAAGCTAGGGGAGCGGCAATGGTCAACTCCGGTAAAATTCGGCGTCGCTAACATCATCATTGGAATCTCGTTGTTCTTCTTTATTCCCTTCGCCGGTGGTGCGGCTAACTCCACTCCGCTGGTGGCAATCGTGTGGATCTTGTTCATGTTCACCATCGCTGAACTGTTGCTCTCCCCGGTGGGCAACTCCGTAACAACAAAGGTTTCTCCGGTGGCGTTCCCCACTCGAATGATGGCGGTCTGGCAGATGGCGGTTGCGATGGGAGTGGCGCTAGCCGGGTCCCTAGCCAACTACTACAACCCTGAAGATGCCGGGGTGGAACGGTCCTTCTTCCTTAACCTTGGGATCGTTTCCATTGTTCTTGGTGTGGCATTGCTGGCAGTATCACGCTGGGTTGTGCGGAAATTTGTTGATGTCCGATAAGGAGGAACCTCAAAAATGCTTGATTCGAAGCAATCACATATTGTTTCCGAGACGATCCGCAATGATCGGGATCGTATCTTTCAGCAACTGAAGGAATTAGTGGGTTTTCATTCTGTCTTTGGCCAGCCCGAATTGGCAAACCAAATGGATATGGCAGCAGAATGGGTTATCGATTCCCTTAGAGAGGCGGGATTAGAAGTAACTCCCATTGTCACCGAGGATGGCTCCACAGTTGTCATCGGCACGAAGGAAGGCACACCGGGTGCCCCAACTGTATTGCTGTACTCCCACTACGATGTTGTACCTGTCGGGGATCCTGCGGCCTGGACCTCGCCACCCTTGACTCTGACGGAAAGAAACGGACGTTGGTACGGCAGGGGTACTGCGGACTGCAAGGGCAACCTGATTATGCATCTTGCGGCGCTACGAGCGGTCGCCGCCGCAGGCGGGACGGAAGTCGGGTTTATAGTGGTCGTGGAAGGTTCGGAGGAATCCGGCGGCGCGGGACTTTCCGCACTCATTCGCACGCGCCCAGAGCTTTTCGACGCCGATATGATCCTAATCGCCGATGCCGGAAACGCACAGGTGGGCCAACCCTCGCTCACCCTATCGTTGCGGGGTAATGCCCGACTGAAGGTAACCGTGTCCACCCTGGCCGCCCCAGTACATTCCGGCATGTACGGTGGCGCAGCTCCGGACGCAGTACTTGCGCTGATGACCGTGCTAAGTTCCTTGCAGGATGGAACCGGTCGGCTGCAAGTTGAAGGACTCCCTAATGCTCATTGGCCCGGCGCGCCTTACCCATCGGAGCAATTCGCTACAGATGCCCAGTTACTTCCCGGTGCGCAGATCACTACCGATCCAGCGTTGATCGCCGACGCTGTGTGGGCGAATTGTTCCTTTGCGGTAACAGGTGTCAGTGCTACCCCGGTGGAAAATGCTTTTAACGTGATCAACCCTACGGCTAAGGCTGTTTTGGATTTGCGGGTTCCAGCGGCTTTGGATCCGAATCGGGTGGCTACCCTGGTGGCGGAGCATATCAAAGCTCATACTCCGTGGGGTGCCACTGTTGAGGTTGAGATTGATGATGTGAATCGGGGTTTTGATACGGATCCGACTAAACCGGGTATGGTTTTGCTCACCGATTGTCTCTCTGCGGCGTATGGGGTGGACACGACTCATATTGGTATGGGTGCGACGATTCCCTTGTGTGTGGAGTTACAGGATGCCCATCCCCAAGCGGAGATTGCGATTTTCGGCATTGAGGAACCGTTGTGCACTATCCATTCGGTCGATGAGTCTGTGGACCCCACTGAGATTGAAAACATTGCTATTGCGGAGGCTTTGTTCTTGTTAAGTTATGGGGCGTAGTTGGTAGCGCGGTGGTGGGCGGTCACGATGTCGTTGATGAGCCTGGCGGCGACGCGGGCGGTGCGCCCATCAACGTCGTAGGTGGGGTTGAGTTCCACCACATCCACGAGGCGTAACTTGCCGGTTTTGGCGAGCGCCACGCAGATGGTGTGGATGATGGGCAGCTCCACACCTAGTCCAGCGGGGGCGGATACTCCTGGGGCCACCGCTGCAGGTAGAACATCGAGGTCGATGCTGAGG
This sequence comes from Corynebacterium sp., assembly GCF_030532965.1. Taxonomy (GTDB): domain Bacteria; phylum Actinomycetota; class Actinomycetes; order Mycobacteriales; family Mycobacteriaceae; genus Corynebacterium. The sequence continues at coordinate 6,544 of NZ_JAUNKC010000004.1, read as the reverse complement.
TGTATGTGTTCATGGTTTTCGGTGAGCGAGGTCGCTAGTTCCGCGGCGTCACTGGGGGTCATGCGGAGGAGTTCAGTGTCGGTGTGGAATCCCACGCCAAGGGTGCGAGCGGTATCGAAAAGGACTTTAGTGTTATTAGGTGTTGAGATTCCGAGCACGTGGTAGGCGAATTGTTCGCCTGCTTCATTCGCTAGCTGCCGGAACGGGGTGCCAGATGTGGCTTCTGGTGCTTCCCTGAGGTCGAAGTGGGCGTCGAGGTTAATGATTTTAGGTGGTGTTGGCAAAGCCCGAATGGCGCCTCGCCCGCTACCAAAGGCGGTTTCGTGCCCGCCACCGAGTACTACGACGAGTTGGTCCTTGTTGATCAGGTTGTGGACTATGTCGCTGAGGCGGTCGTGGGCTGACTCAAGGTCTGTGCCGTCGACGGTGATGGTACCTGCATCGGTAAGCGGTAGGGTTTCGTGGATAGCGAGGGAACTAAGGGCGGTGCGGAGAGCCGCGGTTGCTTGCGCGGCCCCCGGGCGCCCCTGGTTGCGGCGGACTCCTTCATCGGATGCGAATCCAACTAGGGTGATACCAGGTCTATAGAGGTCACTTGCGATGGCCGAATGCCAGCGGGCGTGGTCGGGTCCGGGGCCATCGACGCGTCCGGACCAGTTTTCGGAGGGGTTCGTGAGATTTAGCGCCATGGTTTTAGGGTAGTGGGAAAAATTGGTTCTGTCTGGAGGTGGGTCTGATGAGCGCAGTGCGCCAGACTTTAGCGATTTTGCGTTTGCTGTCGACGATAGATGTGCCGGTGTCGGCTGCGCGGATCAGCCAGGAGTTGTCGATACCGCGTTCTACTACATATCGGTTGTTGGGGGAGATGGTGGATCTGGGCTTTGTGGTGCACTTAGTGGATGAGAAGAAGTACGGGTTAGGTCTTGCTGCCTATGAGATGGCCAGTGCCTACACTACTCAACAGCCACTGGTCCGTCTTAGCCGTTCCCCTTTGCTTAAGGCTGCCAGCATGGTGGGAGGTAGCGGGCATTTATCCCGGTTATCGGGGCAGGAGATTGTGTACTTGGCTGAGGTGCGGGCGCCCGGAGCGCCTTCGCTGACCACTCAGGTGGGGGTGCGTTTGGTCGCGGTGGGTACTGCTTCGGGGCGAATAATGTTGGCTCACCTACCTAAAGAGGAGAGGGTTGCGGCGCTGAGTCCAGCCCCAGAGACTGCGGAATTATTGGAAGGGGCGCAGGCCGTAGGGTACGCCACTGAGTACGAGGAGGTTACTTGCGGTCAGGAAAGTGTGGCTGTGGCGATTACGGATCATTTAGGCAGGCCAGCGGCCGCTTTGGCGGTGACGTATCCGGTGGGAACCGCAAGTCCTGATACATTCGCTGCGCTGGTGGCTCATCTAAAGGATTCGGCGGCATCGATGAGTGCAAAGTTATATGGGCGGCAAACTAGGTGACAGGGAACACATTCTCAGCTAGCATGTGACCAGTGCGTTTGGCTGTCGCGCATGCCCCTGAAATCCTAAATCATGTTGAAGGAGCAATTTTGCCATGTCTACCGACCTAAGCCAGATCACCGTTGGCATCGGGCCCTTAAGTATCGAAGAAGTAGTGGCCGTGGCCCGGTATGGGGCCACCGTGGATATTGCACTGGATGCGTTAGCTGCAGTAGATAACACCCGCCGACGTATCGAAGATCTTGCCAACAATCCCGTGCCCGTGTACGGGGTATCCACCGGTTTTGGAGCCCTAGCCCGCCGCTACGTCCCTGAGGAGTTGCGCCGTCAGCTGCAGCGTTCTCTGGTGCGCTCCCATGCGGCGGGTTCCGGCCCTGAGGTAGAAACCGAGGTCATCCGGGCGCTGATGTTACTGCGCCTTTCCACCTTGTGTACAGGTCGCACCGGGGTACGGCCTGTCGTGGTTGAAACCTACGCACAGTTGTTAAATGCGCACATTACCCCGGTGGTACGTGAGTACGGTTCCTTGGGCTGTTCAGGGGATCTGGCGCCTTTGGCTCACTGCGCCCTAGCTTTAATGGGGGAGGGTATAGTGCGCTGCGCTGATGGGCAGCTTTATGATGCTGCGGATGCCTTAGCGGCATCTGGCATCGATCCATTAGTCCTCCAAGAAAAGGAGGGCTTGGCATTAATCAATGGCACCGATGGCATGCTGGGTATGCTTTGCCTGGCAATTTGGGATCTGCGAGATTTGGGCAAGGTAGCGGACATCGCCACCGCAATGACTGTGGAAGGGCTCCTAGGCACCCTCACTGTGTTTGATGAGGATCTGCAAAAATTGCGCCCTCATCCAGGCCTGGCGGATTCAGCTCGAAATATCCGCACTGTGGCAGCAGACTCCTCGATCCTGGAGAACGCACAAACAGAGTTTAAACAAAACCAGGTTCAGGATGCTTACTCGGTGCGCTGTGCTCCGCAGGTAGCTGGCGGATTCCGGGACACCCTTGACTATTGCACACAGGTAGCGGATCGGGAACTTGCCGCTGCGGTGGACAATCCGGTCGTGGCACTCGATGGACGAGTGACATCCAACGGAAATTTCCATGGCGCACCCGTGGCGTATGCGCTGGACTTCCTGGCGATCGTTGTTGCGGATCTTGCCTCCATATCTGAGCGGCGCACGGACCGGTTCCTGGATACTGCCCGTAACCGAGGGTTAAATGCATTTCTTGCAGATGATCCGGGTGTGGATTCGGGGCACATGATCGCCCAATACACCCAGGCGGGGATAGTGAGTGAACTCAAGCGACTGGCGACGCCAGCCTCTGTAGATTCGATTCCGTCCTCAGCGATGCAGGAAGATCACGTCTCCATGGGGTGGTCGGCGGCACGAAAGCTGCGTAGAGCTGTAGACGGGCTGGCGCGGGTGCTAGCGATTGAGATCCTTACCTCCGCTCGCGCCATCAATATGCGTGAAGGAACACCTGCTGTGGGTACTGGCGCAGCCCTGGCTGTCGTGCGTTCTCGCATTGCCCCGCCGGGTGTGGATCGGTATCTTTCTCCGGAGATTGAAGATGCCGTAGAACTCGTTGTCAGCGGTGCCATCACCGAGGCTGTAGAGGCAGCCGTCGGAAAGTTGCACTAGGGCAAACCCTGCAGTCTCATATTTGGGACAACTGGGAAGTATTTTTCCTTCCCACCCGGGTTTTTGGGTGTTAGATTGTGGTGAAACCCAACACTTTGTCAGTGGCTACCTCCTGTGGCGCGGGGAAGGGGGACAGCTCCGGGGCATCAGCATCCGGCCCACGCACCTCCGCGCCACCGTGGGGTCATGTTCAAGAAGGAGACGTGATTGCCTATGTCTACACCCCGTGAGGTTCGTGCTCCCCGTGGTACCCAATTAACCGCGAAGTCTTGGCAGACGGAGGCCCCACTTCGGATGCTGATGAACAACCTCGACCCAGAGGTTGCTGAACGACCCGAGGACCTGGTGGTCTACGGGGGCACCGGACGAGCGGCGCGTAGCTGGGAATGCTTCGACGCCATCGTGGAAGAACTGACCAACCTCGGCAGCGACGAAACACTGTTGGTGCAGTCCGGAAAACCAGTTGGTGTCTTCCGTACCAACGAGTGGGCCCCCCGCGTGCTCATCGCCAACTCCAACTTGGTGGGCGATTGGGCTAACTGGGAACACTTCCGCAAGCTGGAGGACGAAGGTCTAATGATGTACGGCCAAATGACCGCCGGGTCGTGGATCTACATCGCAACCCAAGGCATCCTCCAAGGCACCTTTGAAACCTTCGCTGCGGTGGCCCGCCAGCGCTTTGGCGGGACTCTGGCTGGAACCTTAACTTTGACTGGCGGATGTGGTGGTATGGGCGGTGCCCAACCACTATCCGTTACGCTTAACGGGGGAGTGTGTCTGATTGTGGATGTGGACGAAAGTCGCCTCCGGCGCCGCCAATCCAAACGCTATCTCGATGAGGTCACAACAGATGTAGATGAAGCCATCGCCTTGGTGATGGCTGCGAAAGAGGAGCATCGACCTTTGTCCGTGGGGCTGGTGGGTAACGCCGCTGCTATTTTCCCGGAGATGCTGCGCCGCCACCGCGAGGGGAAACTCGTCGTGGACATTGTGACTGACCAGACGTCAGCCCACGACCCACTTAGCTACCTGCCACTCGAACACACCGTGGCTGAGTGGCATCAAGCCGCCAAAGAGGACGCAATCACCTTCACTAAGAAAGCCCGGGAATCCATGGCTGTACAAGTGCAGGCCATGGTGGAATTCCAAGATGAAGGAGCAGTGGTCTTTGACTATGGAAACTCCATCCGCGACGAGGCCCGCCAAGCTGGATACTCCCGCGCCTTCGAATTCCCCGGCTTCGTGCCTGCCTACATCCGGCCACTATTCTGTGAAGGATTAGGCCCCTTCCGTTGGGTAGCCCTGTCTGGAGATCCAGAAGACATCCGCGTGACGGATCAGGCAATCAAGGAATTATTCCCCGACAACGAGCACCTGCACCGCTGGCTGGACGCGGCCGAAGAGTTCGTCGAGTTCGAAGGGCTGCCCGCTCGCATCTGCTGGCTGGGCTACGGTGAGCGCCACCTAGCGGGTCTGAAATTCAATGAACTTGTCCGTGACGGAAAAGTGAAGGCCCCCATCGTGATTGGGCGCGATCACCTCGATTCTGGTTCAGTGGCATCCCCGTATCGGGAGACCGAATCCATGCTTGACGGCAGCGATGCGGTCGCAGACTGGCCGCTTCTCAACGCCATGACTGCTGTCTCCGGCGGAGCAACCTGGGTGTCCATTCACCACGGCGGTGGAGTGGGGATGGGCCGTTCCATCCACACCGGCCAAGTGACAGTAGCCGATGGCACCGATCTGGCGGAGGCGAAGCTACGTACAGTGCTGACCAATGACCCCGGCATGGGTGTCATCCGCCACGTTGATGCTGGATATGACCGCGCGAACGAGGTCGCCATCGAGCGTGGCGTGCGCGTACCTCTGCCCTTCAACTCCCGGGAGAATTAATACATGTCCACCTTGGTCACCGGCATCAGTGAGCTGCGAACCGTCACCGAACGTGGCACTGTCAAGGACGCAGCCCTCGTCATGGAAAACGGAATCATCACCTGGATAGGGGCGGCCGACGCTGCTCCCGCCGCCGACACCGCGCTGGATGTAGGTGGCCGAGCCGTGTTACCCGGCTGGGTGGATTCCCACACCCACATGATGTTCGATGGCGACCGTGCCGCCGAATTTGAGGCACGCATAGCTGGCGAAAGCTATGCCGCCAGCGGGATCGCCGTGACCATGAAAGCTACCCGCACTGCCGGTGAAGACCGCCTGACCGCACTGCTTAAGGATCGCATCGCCGAAGCCCACGCCGGTGGTACGACCACCATCGAAACTAAGACTGGTTATGGGCTCGACGTCCCTTCTGAGGTAATGGCCGCCCGCATCGCAGCCCAATATGTGGACGAGGTGACCTTCCTCGGCGCCCACCTTGTCCCACCAGGGCAAGACGCGGAAGCCTACCTGGATGAGGTAACTGGACCAATGCTTGAGGCAGTGGCATCCTCTGTGGGGTGGATCGATGTGTTCTGCGAGCGGGGAGCTTTCACTGAGGAACAATCGCGTCGCGTGTTAGCCGCCGGGCGGCAGAAAGGTCTTGGACTGAGGGTTCATGGCAACCAGCTCGGCCCCGGCCCGGGGGTGCGCCTTGCTGTGGAAATGAACGCTGCCTCCGTCGATCACGTCAACTACGTCAGCGATGAAGACATTGCTGCCCTAGCGGCATCCGATACTGTGGCCACGGTTCTTCCCGCCTGTGATCTTTCCACTCGGGAGCCTTTGGCCCCAGTCCGCCGACTGCTTGATGCCGGAGTTTCAGTGGCGATCGCAAGTAACCTCAACCCCGGAACTAGCTACACCTCTTCAATGAACTTCTGTGTGGCCACGGCGGTGCTCCAGCAGCACCTGAGCTTGGAGGAGGCCATCGCCGCCGCAACCTTAGGCGGGGCTAAAGCTTTACGACGACACCCCGTTCAAGGTGGGTTGGACGCCAAAGGCCGACCCGCCAAAGGTGTCATTGCTGTTGGGGCGGCGGCGGATCTGCATGTACTCAGTAGCCACACTGCAATTAATCTGGCCTACCGGCCCGGTATGCCGCACACGTGGTGCACTATCCGCGCAGGGGAGATTGTGTACCAGGGATAAACGAGGCTCAACCAATTCCACCAGTCACAAGGGATTGATCCCTAATGACCCCAATTGGGAAGTATTTCCCCTATAGTGCGAGTCTTTTGTGCTGTGTGCACAGTCCTAGTGATTTGTGTTGGACGCTGAAGTTCCCTCATGAGATGGCTAGAAGGAAACCAGGAGTTGGAACTGGCAATAAAACGGCTGTCGTTTTTGCACGGGATACGTAAAAGATGGCTTTTTGGTGCTCAAGCCACCTGCATCATAGAAGATTGTCCGTAGCCTTCCAGGATGAAATACAGCCTCGGTGACGTTGGTTGTTGCGAATATTGAGGTTTTCTCACCGGGGAAATGTGTGTGAATTTTTGACCTGTGGTTTTGGG